>NZ_CM128608.1:3602500-3892500 GCF_052908375.1 Rhizobium sp. PAMB 3174
GCAAGGACGCGATCCAGATCAGGGACAGGATCGCCTTTCTCAGAAAGAGCGGTGACGAGAGCTTTCCGGCGATGGACGACGAGGCACTGCTGGCGCGGCTTGAGGACTGGTTCATCCCCTTCCAGTCCGGGGTCACGAGTTTCGACGGCATTTCATCAGGCAACCTGGCGAAAGGCCTGCTGTCGCTCGTGCCTTATGAGAAAAAGGCTGACCTTGAACGGCTGGTACCGACGCATTTCACAGCGCCGACGGGGCAGAGCCATCCGATCCGCTATGACGGCGAGGAGCCGGTGCTTTCGATCCGCGTCCAGGAGCTTTTCGGCCTGACCACGCATCCGACGATCGGCGGTGGCCGTATACCTCTTCTGCTGGAGCTCTTGTCGCCGGCGCACCGGCTGATCCAGACGACGCGGGACCTGCCGGGCTTCTGGGCCGGGTCGTGGCGGGACGTGCGCGCGGACATGCGCGGGCGGTATCCGAAGCATGTCTGGCCGGACAATCCGGCGGAGGCTTTGCCGACGACACGTGCGAAACCCCGTGCTAAATGAGGTCCCATGACAGCAGTTGAGACAGTGGACGAGCTTTCCGACAAGGGCATGAAGCAATCCGACGATCATTCGAGCCGGCGCCTTCGCCTGCAGACGCTCATCCGGCTGAGATGGCTGGCGATCTGCGGCCAGGGTCTGACCGTCGCGCTCGTGTCGCTCGCCCTCGGGTTTGACATCCCGCTGGTCATGGCGGCCGTCCTGATCGCCAGCCTTGCCGGGCTCAACATGTACCTGACCTTCGGGTTTCCGGCGGCGCACCGCCTGACGCCGCGCGCGACGCTGATCGTCCTCAGCTTCGACCTGATCCAGCTTTCGGCGCTTCTCTTCATCACCGGCGGATTGGCCAACCCCTTCGCGCCGCTGATCTGCGTGCCGGTGGTCATCTCGTTCGCCTCGCAGCCGATCCGGCATTCGATGGCGTTGATCGTGATCGCGCTGGCGGCGACAACGATCCTTGCCTTTTCGCCCTTCTCCCTGCCATGGATGCCGGGCGAGGAGATCGCGCTGCATCCGGTGATGCAGCTTGCCGTCTGGAGCGCCATTGCCACAATGATGGGTTTCGCAGCCTTCTATACCCACCGTGTTTCGCGCGAGGCGACCGAGCTCTCCGATGCGCTGACTGCAACCGAACTGGTGCTGCAGCGGCAGAAGCACCTGTCCCAGCTCGACGGACTTGCCGCCGCCGCCGCCCACGAACTCGGGACGCCGCTCGCCACGATCAGCGTCGTCGCCAAGGAAATGGAGCGGGGGCTGGCCAAGGACGATCCGCTGCGCGAGGACGTGATGTTGCTCAGAAGCCAGAGCGAGCGCTGCAGGGACATTCTTCGCCGGCTGACGACGCTATCGACCGAAGGCGACACGCATATGCGCAACCTGCCGCTGTCGTCGATGATCGAGGAGGTCATAGCGCCGCACCGCGACGCCGGCGTCGACATCATTGTCGTGGAAAAGAGCGAGCGCGCCAAGGAACCAACGGGGATACGCAACGACGCCATTACCTACGGGCTCGGCAATCTGGTGGAGAATGCCGTCGACTATGCGCAAACCGAGGTGACGATTACCGTCGAACACGATGCGGCGCGCATTTCGATCACCATAGAAGACGACGGCGAAGGCTATCCGCCGGACATCCTCGCCCGCATCGGGGAGCCCTATGTCACCAGCCGCAATCGCGATGACATTGCCGGCGGCCTGGGTCTCGGCCTGTTCATCGCCAAGACGCTTCTGGAGCGGTCGGGGGCGAGCCTCAGGTTCGAAAACAAGGCGGAAGACGACCCGGGCGCCCGCATCATCGTCAGCTGGCCGCGCTATCTGATGGAAACGAAAGCGGCAATTTAACTTTACCCGTGCGGCAAAGACACCATATAGACGTTTGAAATTGCCTACTTGTGGCACGCGATGTGAACAGGACCACAGGACATGAGTGAAAAAGACATGAGCCTACCCGCCGGGACCGACGTCGATCCGGACATAAACGACAATCCCATCGGACCGGATGCCTCGCTGCTGATCGTCGATGACGACGGTCCTTTCGTTCGCCGCCTTGCGCGCGCCATGGAAACGCGGGGCTTCGCCGTCGAAATGGCGGAAACGGTCTCCGAAGGCATTGCCAAGACCCGCGCCCATGCGCCGAAATATGCCGTGATCGACCTCCGGCTGAGCGACGGCAACGGGCTGGACGTGATCGAGGCGATCCGCAAGGAGCGCAACGACACACGCATCATCGTGCTGACGGGCTACGGCAACATCGCCACGGCGGTGAATGCCGTGAAACTCGGCGCCGTCGATTATCTCGCCAAGCCGGCCGACGCGGATGACGTCTACGCCGCCCTGACCCAACGTCCCGGCGAGAAGGCCGAACTGCCGGAAAATCCGATGTCGGCCGATCGTGTGCGCTGGGAGCATATCCAGCGCGTCTACGAGATGTGCGAGCGCAACGTCTCGGAAACCGCCCGCCGGCTCAACATGCACCGCCGCACACTGCAGCGGATTCTGGCCAAGCGCGCGCCGAAATAGCGTTACTCGCCTGTCGGCGTCCTTGCCGCCGCCCATTCCGCCCGCATCAGCCTTTCGGCGGCCGTGCGGGAGAAGTTGAGCGTGATCGCCTTGCGCCGTGACGCCGCAAGGCGGCTCTCGGATGCCTCGCGCACAATGTGCGCACCATAGCCGTCCGAAAGGATGAGACCGCAGGCCTCCGGAAAGATATCCAGCGGCACGCCCTTGTGCGTGGCGAAATAGAAGGTGTCGCAGTGGTCGAGATATTCGGGCCATTTGCGATCGACCCGAAAGTCCTCGATCGAGGTCTTGATCTCGACGATGGTGATGTCGCCCTTGTCCGAAAGGCAGATGAGATCGGCGCGCCGACCGCCGGCGAGCGAAAGCTCCGGAAGCACGGCCAGTCTCATTTCGTGCATCAGGATCTGCACCCCTCTGCGCACCAGCATCGCACGATCGGACTGGCGACCGTCAAGAAGCGGATTGTCGTTGTGGATGTCGAGTATCGCCATGCGCTCACTTCACGTATACGTAATGTTGATTCTTTTGAAATTGTTGCAAAAATGCAATTCACTTTCAATTTGGGGGGCGCTACCAAGTCTAGCGCGTACGGTCGCTCGAAAAACTCGGTTTAACAGAAAATAAACCATACTCGACGATTTTGGCGAAGCCGTATTAATCAGATTCCTTACCAGACGAGACCCCTATGCGCTTTCGCACCGCCCTGACCGCATTCGCCCTGGCTGCCACCCTTGCCGCAGCCGGGTGCTCCACCACCTCGGAGACAGGTGGAACGACGACCGAAACCTCCCAGATCTTCACCAATTCCTACGGCTCGGTTACCGATTCCGGCTACACCCTGCCGGCGATCCCGATCTCGAAGGTGCCGGAACGCTTCCATCGCCAGATCGTCAGCTATCGCACCAGCGAAAAGCCGGGCACGATCATTGTCGATACGCCTTCGCGCTTCCTCTACTATGTGCTGCCCGGCGGCAAGGCCGTTCGTTACGGCATCGGCGTCGGCAAGCAGGGCTTCTCCTGGTCCGGAAACGCTTACGTCGCCTGGAAGCAGGAATGGCCGACTTGGCATCCGCCGAAGGAAATGGCCGTGCGCAAGCCGGAAGTCGCCAAGTATGTCGAGGACGGCATGGGCCCGGGCCTGAGCAACCCGCTCGGTGCACGCGCGCTCTACCTCTTCAACGACCAGGGCCAGGACACGCTCTTCCGCCTTCATGGCACGCCTGAATGGAACTCGATCGGCAAGGCCGTTTCGTCCGGCTGCATCCGCCTGATGAACCAGGACATCATCGACCTCTATTCGCGCGTCACGCCCGGCCGCAACACCAAGGTCATCGTGCAGCAGTAATTGCCGCTTCCGCAAAGACTAAAAAGCCGCCGGTGAGATTGTCTCCCGGCGGCTTTTTCGTTTGAACTTTTGCGATCGTCAGGCGGCCTGGGCCTTCAGGTCCAGGCGGCGGCGGTGCAGCACCGGCTCGGTATAGCCGTTCGGCTGTTCGCGGCCCTTCAGAACCAGGTCGAGAGCGGCCTGGAAGGCGATCGAGGCGTCATAGTCCTTCGCCATCGGCACATAGGCCGGGTCGCCGGCATTCTGGCCATCGACGACGACCGCCATGCGCTTCATGGTCTCGACGATCTGTTCTTGTGTCACGACGCCGTGATGCAGCCAGTTGGCCATATGCTGGGAGGAGATGCGCAGCGTCGCCCGGTCTTCCATCAGTCCGACATTGTTGATGTCCGGCACCTTGGAGCAACCGACGCCCTGGTCGACCCAGCGCACGACGTAGCCGAGAATGCCCTGCGCATTGTTGTCGAGTTCGGCCTGGATTTCCTCCGGCGTCCAGTTCGGACGCGAAGCAACCGGCACGGACAGGATGTCGGACAGTTTCGCACGGTCCCGACCGGCAAGCTTCTTCTGGACGTCGGCGACGTTGATCTTGTGGTAGTGGGTGGCGTGCAGGGTCGCGGCCGTCGGCGACGGCACCCAGGCGGTGTTGGCGCCGGCTTTCGGATGGCCGATCTTCTGCTCGAGCATGGCCGCCATCAGATCCGGCATCGCCCACATGCCCTTGCCGATCTGCGCATGGCCGGACAGACCGCATTCGAGGCCGATGTCGACGTTCCAGTTTTCGTAGGCCGAAATCCAGGCCGCCTGCTTCATGTCGCCCTTGCGGATCATCGGCCCGGCTTCCATCGAGGTGTGGATCTCGTCGCCGGTTCGGTCGAGGAAGCCCGTGTTGATGAAGACGACGCGGGTCCTAGCGGCGCGGATGCATTCCTTGAGGTTGACCGTCGTCCGGCGCTCTTCGTCCATGATGCCCATCTTGATGGTGTCGCGGGCCATCCCGAGCGCATCTTCGACGCGGCTGAAGATCTCGCAGGCAAAAGCGACCTCTTCCGGGCCGTGCATCTTCGGCTTGACGACATACATCGAGCCTTCGCGGGAATTGGCGCGGCGGCCATCGGGACCGATGTCGTAAAGGGCGATCAGGGCGGTAATCATCGCGTCCATGATGCCTTCCGGCACCTCGTTGCCGTCGCGGTCGAGGATCGCCGGATTGGTCATCAGGTGGCCGACATTGCGCACCAGCATCAGTGAGCGGCCTTTCAGTGTCGCCTTCTGATGGTCAGGCGTCAGATAGTCGAGATCGTCATTCAGCTTGCGGGTGAAGGTCTTACCGCCCTTGGAGACTTCTTCGGTCAGATCACCGCGCATCAGGCCGAGCCAGTTAGCATAGACGGTGACCTTGTCCTCGGCATCGACCGCAGCGACCGAATCCTCGCAATCCATGATCGTGGTGATCGCCGATTCGAGGCCGACATCGGCGATATGGGCCGGATCGTCCTTGCCGATCATGCTGTCCGGGTCGACGAAGACCAGCGTGTGCAGGTTGTTGGTCTTGAAATAGAGGCGGTAGGCCGTGTCGCTTTCGCGCTTGAAGCCGACATATTGCGACGGGTCGGCAAGGCCGGTCTGTCCGGCCTCGGTGTCGACGATCAACGCGCCGTTCTCGAATTCGAACCCCGTAACATCGGCCCATTTGCCTGCGGCAAGCGGCACGCTCTCGTCCAGGAGGCTTTTCGCCCAAGCGATGACACGCGCGCCGCGCTGCGAATCGTACCCTTTGCCCGTCGGCAGGTCGCCGAGCGCATCCGTGCCATAGAGCGCATCATAGAGCGAACCCCAGCGCGCATTGGCGGCGTTCAGCGCATAGCGGGCGTTCATGACCGGCACGACAAGCTGCGGACCGGCGATCGAGGCGATTTCGGGATCGACATTCTTCGTCTCGACCGAGAAATCCGGACCTTCCGGCAGCAGATAGCCGATCTCGCGCAGGAAGCCCTCGTAGACGGCCATGTCGACCGGCGCGCCGTTTTGGCGGTACCAGTCATCGATCCTGGCCTGCAGATCGTCGCGCTTCTTCAGGAGAGCCCGGTTCTTCGGCGCAAGATCATGGACGATCGACGAAAAGGCAGAGAAGAAATGCTCCGCATCGACCCCGGTCCCAGGCAATGCCTGGTCGACCAGAAAGTCATGGAGGGCTTTATCGATCGACAATCCGTTCTTTTCAATCCGGCTCATGCGGTAATCTCCCAGCAGCGGCTACGCGCCGATTTTCGGCATTCTTGGCGATAGTGCCAAATTGCACCGGAAAGACTCGATGTCAATTTTGCAAAAGTTCCAAGGATTTTTTCCATTTTGGAATAAGTGTGATTTTCGCGCTGTCAGCGGGCGGTAATCCGCATCGGTACTCCGCCCTTCGGCTGGGTCGTCAGCCGCTGTACGGGCCAGGGATTCGTCTCAGGCAGCACGTCGAAACGGAAGCGGTGCATGAGCGTCGCCAGGATGATGACCGCCTCCTGCATGGCGAAGGTCGCGCCGATGCAGATGCGCGGGCCGGCACCGAAGGGCAGAAACTGGAAGCGCCCGATGCGGTCGCGATTTTCCGGCAGGAAGCGCTCGGGCATGAAAGCGCGCGGCTTTTCCCAGTAGAGCGTATGGCGATGGAGCGTCCACGGCATGATGAGGATGGTGATGCCCGCCGGTATCTCCAGTGTCTTGCCGTCGCCGTCGACCCATGTGTCGGCGTCGATCGCCGCGCGATTGATCGACGGTGCAGGCGGATAGAGCCGAAGGGCTTCCTCAAAGGAGGCGCGGACGTTCGGCATCCGGTCTAGCCAGGTCACCGGTTCGGCACCACTTGCGATAACCTCGTCGATCTCGCCTTCCATCCGCTCGCGGACGGCAGGCGCATTGCCAATGCAGTATAGCGTCCATGCCAGCGCACGAGCGGTGGTTTCGTGGCCGGCGCCGATGAAGGTCAGGATGTTGTCGGCGATTTCCTCGTCCGAGAGGCCGTCCGGACCGCCGGCTTCCAGCAGCAGCGTAAGGAAATCTTCCGGCACGGATTGCCGGTCGGTCTCCATGCGCGCCCTCCTCGCCTCCATCGTCTGCCGAACGATGTCCCTGAACTTTTCGAGCACCTTCTGGCCGCGCCAGCGGCTGACGCGCGGCAACCATGACGGCGCCAGCAGCAGATCGAGCGGGTCGACACGCCCCATGGTCGCGAGCAGCTGGTTCACATCCTCGGCAAAATCGTCCGTGACGCTGGCGATCTCGCCGGAAAACAGGGTGTCGGACAGGATGGCGAAGGTGAGCTCGGTCATGTCGACAGCAACATCGCGATGAACTGCCTCGCCGTCTTCGGACCGGTAGCGATCGAGGAAGGCGACCGACTGGCTGAGCATCTGGCTGGCGAAGCCGAGCGCATGGCGTGGCGTGAAGACGGGCGCCATTGCCTTGCGCGAGCGCTTCCAGACGGGACCTTCTGCCGTCAGCAGGCCGTCCCGGAGGATCGGCCGCAGGATCAGCTGCCGGACCGTGGACATGCGATAGTTGGCGGCATTGTCGACGAGAATATGCCGGATCAGGCCGGGATCGTTGACGATGAGGGTCCGCTGGTTGAGAAACTTCGCGTCGATATAGGGCAGCGTATACGACGGCTCGCCCCAGAGTTCGAGCGGGTTGCGGAAGACCGTCTTGATGATTTCCAGCCGGCCGGGCGGCGAGGTCCTGGGAATGGGAGCTGGTGGCTCGAAGGGGTCGGGACGCATGTCCATGGATGTCTTCCTCTTTGCCTCAAGGTTAGGGCATGTGCCCCCGCAGTCAATCGAACAATCCCGGCGCAATTGCGAATGCGGATCCGGTCGGGGCTGCGCGCATTGACGAAACGAAATCACTAATCAAACGATTGACTAGTAATGGCGATTACCATTAGATGGTAATTCTTATTACCAATCCGTACTTCTTGCGACGCAAACCGGCAGACCTCGCTATTGCGTGAGGGCCAATCTCCTTTACGGAGCCGGCAGACACGTTGCGCAATCGTTCATCGACAGGACCGCGACGTGACTGCAATTGCCCCAATTCCAAGCATCGGCCTTCCCCGGTCTCTGCAAGAGGGAGAGACGGTTCTCGAGACATATAAGGTGGTGAAGCGCCTCGGCATCGGCCGGACCGGCGAGGTCTACCAGATGATCAATTGCCAATCCGGTCGCAACGTTGCGATGAAATACGTCCGCGGAGAGACGCAAGGCCGCGAGGCCGCGCAACGCGAAATGAAGGCCCAGACCGCCTGCCGCCACGAGCATGTTGTGGATACGCTGGCGTTCCATCCGCACGATCAATACTCCATGATCGAGATGGAATTCATGGACGACGGCTCGCTTGCCGACACGCTCGCGAGACGCTTCGTTCCCGTCGCGGAATCGGTCGACTATACGCGGCAGATCCTGGCGGCACTGTCGAAAGTCCACAACATAGGGGTGGTACATCGCGATGTCGGCGCCGAAAATGTCATGCTGTCCGGCGACACCGCCAAGCTGACGGATTTCGGTGCCGCCTTCCACATGCCCACCGGCCGGATGGTTTCCGATCTCGTCTACAAGCCCTATATCCCGCCCGAAACCGCCGCCGGGGACGCCTCGTCGCCCTCCTGGGACATATTCGATGCCGGGCTGATGCTGCTGCGCAGCGTCAACAACATGGCGAGCTTTCACAAGATCCTGACAGACGCACGGCAATCGCTGGACAAGGGAAGGAACATCGCGGACCTGATCGGTTTTGCCGACTACGTGCCGGAGCGGATCAGGCGAATCGTCAGAAAGGCGGTCAGCTTCGATCCGCACGACCGTTTTGATTCGGCGACCGAGTTCAAGCGCGCCCTCGACCAGCTGTCTTTCGCTCGACAATGGGTACGCGCCGGCGCCGACCGCTGGATGTGCGGAGAGGGAGACAATCAGGAAATTCTGGCGTTGCGTCCGGGTGTGTTTCCCGCCCTCATCCACACCGTCGGAACGAAACGGCATGCATTCTCGACCTTTCGAAGCGAAAATGAGGCGCGTCGCCGGATTGCGGCGCTGGTCGCCAAGTCGACACTCTGTTAGCCGGCGCAGACCGCGGAGCGCCAGACCCCTTCCCCGGTTTGACCCGGAACAGCCTCTTGTCTTACCTTGATCCGGGGTGGGTCTCGGGGAACAAGATCTTGAACGACATAGACGAGGAAATGCCGGCCGCTCGCGACGAGCGCAGGGCGGCGATATTGGACGCGGCTGCGGAGGTTTTTCTCGAGCAGGGCTATGCAGCAGCCAGCATCGATGCCGTGATCGAGAAGGTCGGCGGCTCGAAGCGCAACATCTACACACTCTTCGGCAACAAGGAGGGGCTGTTCATCGCCCTGATTTCCCAATGTGCCGAACAAGCGTCCAGCGAGATGTCTTTCGAAGGCGCGAGCCACCTGCCGCTCGAGGACGCGCTGCGGCAGTTCGCGTTGCGCTTTCTCAGCCTGTTCATGAGTCCGGTTATGGTCGGTGTTTATCGCGTCGTCGTCGGTGAAGCCTACCGGCTGCCGCATCTCGCCGAAGCCTTCTATGAAAACGGGCCGAAGAAGGGCGCGCGGCGGCTGGCCGCAATATTGTCCGCGGCAGTCGCGCGCGGCGAGATTCAGATCGACGATCCGCTCTACACGGCCACGCAGTTCATCGGCATGCTGCGGTCGAACCTTCACCTGGAGATCGTTCTCGGCCTGAGAGAGCCTCTCAGCCGGGCCGAAATCGAGACGGTTGCCGACACGTCTGTCGCGCTGTTCCTGGGCGGCCTGCTGCACCCGGAACCCGCGGCCCCGCCGGCGCCCTAACGCAGAAGACCCTGCAACTGATCCAGCTTGTCGTTGATGAGCCAGCCGTAATAGTTCTCTTCCGGCCAGGCCTTGCCGCCGGATTTCCGCTTTGCCGCCAGCTGGCGCGCGCGATCGCGGGAGGCCCCGAGATTGTACAGCGTGGCGGTGATGCCGGGATTGTCGGAAATGTCGACGCCGGCGATCTTCCTGTAATCGTCGATCGCGGTGCGGATGGTCGCGGCCATGTAGGCCAGCGACTGGTCGGGATCCATGATCGCCTTGTAGACGTCGGCCGCATCGTTCTCGTCGAGCTTCTTGTAGCCGGAGACGCGGTGGACCATGTCGCTCATCATCAACGCCGTCAGCGGATTGATCTGGCCGAGACCGAAGGTCTGCCCGGCGTAGAAGGGCTGGAAGAAGACGGCGGAGAAGCGGTTGTTCGGAAAGCTCTCGCCATCGACGGTCTTGCCACGGAACTTTGAATTCCAGACATCTTCCCGGCAGCTCCACAGGTCGTAGGAGCTCATTCCCGGCGTGCATCCGGCAAACTGCGGACGGTCGACGAAATGGTCGACCTTCTCGTCATTATAGGCGAAGCGGAAGCTCTCACCGGCGTAGGAAGCCGCCTTGATGTAATAGGACTGCAGCCGGTCGTAGGCATCGACATTATAGGTGTGCTCGCCGACGAGGGCGCCGATCATATGTATCGGATCGATGCCGTACGCCGCGGCCGTGGACTTGATCTTGCTCATCAGCTTGTGGTCGGAAGACAGCAGCGCATAGATCTTGTCATACTTGTCATCAAAGCTGGTCCGGCCGGCCTTGGTCCGGCGGACGGATGCACCCGGGATCGGCGGCTGGGTGGCATTACGGTTGCCCGGCGGCACCATGTCGGCGGCGTGGGATGCAAGCGGAAAGCTGGTCAGGGCAATCACGAGTACCGTGCGGAGAAGCTTCACGATCGAATGGTCCTGTAAACGTTGAGCAGATGCTGGTCCCACGGGCTCCGTTTCTCGGAAAGCCACGACCAACACTCTATGCCGTCAAACTTCCGGCATGAAAAGGGACGGCCCCTCCTTAAAGAAAAGGAGAGGCCGTTGTCGAGTGCCAAACGGTCACAGTGCCGTGACGCGGGTTCAAGCCCTTGCGCGCATTCGGCTATTTTGCCTGTCGCTACAGGATGTAGCGCGACAGGTCGGTGTCGGCGGCAAGATCGCCGACATGCTTGCGGACATAGGCCTGGTCGATCGTCACGCCGGAACCAGAGCGATCCGGCGCGTTGAAGGAGATCTCGTCGAGCACACGCTCCATCACGGTCTGCAGGCGGCGCGCGCCGATGTTCTCGACCGTCGCGTTCAGATGAACCGCGACATCGGCCAGCGCATCGATGGCGTCCTCGGTGAAGTCGAGCGCCACCTCTTCGGTGTCCATGAGCGCCTTGTACTGGCGAATGAGGCTTGCCTCCGTCTCCGTCAGGATGCGGCGGAAATCCTCCTTGGTCAGCGGCTTCAGCTCGACGCGGATCGGCAGGCGGCCCTGCAGCTCCGGCAACAGGTCCGACGGCTTGGACACGTGGAAGGCGCCCGAAGCGATGAACAGCACATGGTCGGTCTTGACCGGCCCGTACTTCGTCGAAACGGTCGTGCCTTCGACGAGCGGCAGCAGGTCGCGCTGCACGCCTTCGCGCGATACGCCGGCGCCCATGCCGCCGTCACGGGCGGCGATCTTGTCGATTTCGTCGAGGAAGACGATGCCGTCGTCTTCGACGGCACGGATCGCTTCACGCTGGATCACCTCGTTGTCGATCAGCTTGTCGGATTCGTCGCGGATCAGGTCGCCATAGGACGCCTTGACGGTCGTACGAAGCTTCTTTTTCGCGCCGCCCATCGCCTTCCCGAACAGATCCGACAGGTTGAGAACGCCAATATTGGCACCCGGCATGCCCGGCACTTCAAAGCCCGGCATGCCGCCGGTGCCGGTCTCGGCGATCTCGATGTCGATTTCCTTGTCGTCCAGTTCACCGGCGCGCAGCTTCTTGCGGAAACTTTCCCGGGTGGCCGGAGACGCGGTCGCGCCGACCAAGGCATCAAGCACGCGCTCTTCCGCGTTCTGGTGGGCCTTTGCCTCCACCTCGGCGCGCTTCTTTTCGCGCACCAGGCCGATGCCGACCTCGACGAGGTCGCGGATGATCTGTTCGACGTCACGGCCGACATAGCCGACTTCGGTGAACTTCGTCGCCTCGACCTTGATGAAGGGCGCGCCGGCGAGCTTGGCGAGGCGCCTGGAGATCTCGGTCTTGCCGACACCGGTCGGGCCGATCATCAGGATGTTCTTCGGCATGACCTCGTCACGCAGGTCGGGTTCCAGCTGCTGGCGGCGCCAGCGGTTTCTAAGCGCGATCGCAACGGCCCGCTTGGCCTCGTGCTGGCCGATGATGAAACGGTCGAGTTCGGAAACGATCTCGCGGGGGGAAAAATTGGTCATGAAAACCTCTTTCAGACAGGCGCGGGGCTTCCGCACCCAAGGTTGACGCCTGCCCCGATCAGGCGGCGTCGAGCGTTTCTACGATGATGTTGTTGTTGGTGTAGACGCAGATCTCGGCGGCGATCTCCATGGCGCGGCGGGCGATCTCGTCGGCCGGAAGGTCGGTGCCCATCAGAGCGCGTGCGGCCGCATAGGCGTAATTGCCGCCCGAGCCGATCGCCATCGTGCCGTGTTCGGGTTCCAGCACATCGCCATTGCCGGTCACGGCAAGGGTGATGGTTTCGTCCGCGACCAACATCATGGCCTCGAGGTTGCGCAGATACTTGTCGGTTCGCCAGTCCTTGGCGAGCTCGACGGCGGCGCGCATCAGCTGGCCCGGATACTGCTCGAGCTTCTTCTCGAGCCTTTCGAGAAGGGTGAAGGCATCCGCGGTGGCGCCGGCAAAACCGGCAATGACGTTGCCGCCCTTGCCGATGCGGCGCACCTTGCGGGCATTGCCCTTCATGACGGTCTGGCCGAGCGAGACCTGGCCGTCGCCGGCCATCACCACCTTGTCGCCCTTGCGTACGGTGATGATGGTTGTGGCGTGCATTGTTCCAAACGGATTGTGTTCACTCATATGACACCCTTGTACCGGTGTTCATCGCTATGGATACCGGCTTTGCTGTTCCGAATATGAGAGCCTATGTAAGCCGCCTTGCCACGATTGCAATCGCGGCGCGGTCAAATGCGGCCGGAGAGCGGTCCCCTGCGGCTTTTTGCGATGGTCCTTCTGGATATTTGCCGGTGCGCCTGTTATTGAGCGGCGATATTTTCCTTGTCGGAGCAGAGAGATGGCAGAAACCGGCCGCATCGCCAGCGTCAAGCGGACGACCAACGAGACCTCCGTTTCCGTATCCGTCAACATCGACGGCACGGGATCCGCGAAGATTTCGACGGGTGTCGGCTTCTTCGACCATATGCTCGACCAGCTGTCGCGACATTCGCTGATCGACATGGAGATCGAGGTCAAGGGCGACCTGCATATCGACGATCACCACACCGTCGAGGACACCGGCATCGCGCTCGGCCAGGCGATTTCGAAGGCGCTCGGCGACCGACGCGGCATTGCCCGCTACGCCTCGCTCGACCTCGTGATGGACGAGACGATGACGAAGGCCGGCGTCGACCTGTCCGGCCGCCCCTTCCTCGTCTGGAACGTCGCCTTCTCGGCGCCGAAGATCGGCACGTTCGACACGGAACTGGTGCGCGAATTCTTCCAGGCCTTCGCGCAGAATGCCGGCATCACGCTGCATGTGCTGAACCATTACGGCGCCAACAACCATCATATCGCCGAGACCTGCTTCAAAGCGGTGGCACGGACGTTGCGGACGGCAACGGAGATCGACCCCCGCCAACAGGGCCGCGTTCCTTCGACAAAGGGAACGCTTGTTTGAACCTGCCACAATCCGGGTAGGACAGCGAATGGCAAGTTATATCGTTCTGACATCGCCGGATGGCCTGGACAGGGATCACGCCTTGACGAAGGTGATCCGCGACAGTTTCAGCCTCACGGCCTTCCTGGTGCCGGCGCTCTGGCTTTACGCGCATCGTCTGTGGATCTCCGGCTCGATCGCCCTCGTTTTGCAGATGGTCGCGCTTCAGCTGTTCGGCATCAGCGGTTTCGGATGGGCGGGCCTTGCGCTTCTGCTGACGGTCTCGCTGGTCGCGGCCCTTGAGGGCCGGATGCATTATATCCGGCTGCTCGAGGCCGATGGCTGGAAACTCAGCGATATCGTCACAGCCCGCAATCTCGGCGACGCGGAAGCGATCTATTTTGCCGGCTTACAAGATGACGAAAATCCGCCCCCGGCCGCGGCCCGTCCGGCCATGCCGCCGTCGAGTACCCGCCCGCGAGCATCCGAGCCAGGCCTGTTCGGCTTTTATGATCCTGAAGGAGGACGCAACTAACATGCGCGTCGCAATCATTGACTACGGCTCCGGCAATCTGCGTTCGGCCACCAAGGCCTTCGAGCGCGCCGCCCGGGAAGCCGGCATCCCCGCCGAGATAGACCTCACCGACAAGGCCGATCGCGTGGCGAGCGCCGACCGGATCGTGCTGCCTGGTGTTGGCGCCTATGCCGACTGCCGCGCAGGGCTCGACGCCGTGCCGGGCATGCACGAGGCGATCGTCGACGTGGTCGAGAACAAGGCCCGCCCCTTCCTCGGTATCTGCGTCGGCATGCAGCTGATGTCGTCGCGCGGGCTGGAAAAGACGATCACCACGGGATTCGGCTGGATCAAGGGCGACGTCGTGGAGATGACTCCCGGCGATCCGGCGTTGAAGATTCCGCAGATCGGCTGGAACACGCTGAACCTCAACCGCCCGCACCCGCTCTTTGACGGTATTCCGACCGGTCCCGACGGACTGCACGCCTATTTCGTGCACTCCTACCACCTGGCCGCCGAGAACGCCGAGGACGTCATCGCCACGACCGACTACGGTGGGCCGATGACCGCCTTCGTCGGCCGCGACAACATGGCCGGCTCTCAGTTCCACCCGGAGAAGAGCCAGAAGCTCGGCCTCGCGCTGATCACCAACTTCCTGCGCTGGGCGCCCTGACAGACGGATATCCGACCATGATCCTTTTCCCCGCAATCGACCTCAAGGACGGCCAGTGCGTGCGCCTGAAGCTTGGCGACATGGATCAGGCGACCGTCTACAATCCCGATCCGGCAGCGCAGGCGAAAGCCTTCGAGGACCAGGGCTTCGAATGGCTGCATGTGGTCGACCTCAACGGCGCCTTTGCCGGCGAGACGGTCAACGGCGCCGCGGTCGACGCGATCCTGAAAGCGACGAAGAACCCGGTCCAGCTCGGCGGCGGCATCCGCACGCTGGACCACATCGAAAACTGGCTGTCGCGCGGCCTGTCGCGCGTCATTCTCGGCACCGTCGCGGTCCGCGATCCGGAGCTCGTCATCGAAGCCTGCAAAAAGTTTCCCGGCAAGGTCGCCGTCGGCATCGATGCCAAGGGCGGCAAGGTTGCGGTCGAAGGCTGGGCGGAAGCCTCCGAACTAGGCGTCATCGAGCTTGCCAAAAAATTCGAGGGCGCCGGCGTCGCGGCGATCATCTACACCGACATCGACCGCGACGGCATCCTGACCGGCATCAACTGGGATTCGACGCTGGAGCTCGCCGATGCCGTCTCCATTCCGGTGATCGCGTCCGGCGGCCTCGCCTCGCTCGACGACATCCGCCGCATGCTGGAGCCCGATGCCTCCAAGCTCGAAGGTGCGATTTCCGGCCGGGCGCTCTATGATGGGCGCATCGATCCGGCCGAGGCGCTGAAGCTGATCCGTGACGCGAAGGAACTGGCCCGATGACCCTCAAAGCCCGCGTGATCCCCTGCCTGGACGTGAAAGACGGCCGTGTCGTCAAGGGCGTCAATTTTGTCGATCTGATCGATGCCGGCGATCCGGTCGAATCGGCCCGCGCCTATGATGCCGCCGGTGCCGACGAACTCTGCTTCCTCGACATCACCGCTTCCTCCGACAACCGCGACACGATCTTCGACGTCGTCCGGCGCACCGCCGAGCATTGCTTCATGCCGCTGACGGTCGGCGGCGGTGTTCGTGCGATTGCCGACATCCGCAAACTGCTGCTCTGCGGTGCCGACAAGGTCTCGATCAATTCGGCGGCGGTCAACAATCCCGATTTCGTCGCAGAAGCCGCCGACAAGTTCGGCAACCAGTGCATCGTCGTCTCGATCGACGCCAAGAAGGTCTCCAAGGCCGGCGAAACGGATCGTTGGGAAATCTTCACCCATGGTGGCCGCAATCCGACGGGCATCGATGCCGTCGAGTTTGCCGGCAAGATGGTAGAGCGCGGCGCGGGCGAACTGCTGGTCACCTCGATGGATCGGGACGGCACCAAGAGCGGCTACGATATCGCGCTGACACGCACCATCGCCGACAGCGTTCGCGTTCCGGTCGTCGCCTCGGGCGGTGTCGGCACGCTCGACGATCTCGTTGCGGGGGTGAAGGACGGTCATGCGACGGCTGTTCTCGCCGCCTCGATCTTCCACTTCGGGACGTATTCCATCGCCGAAGCCAAGCGCTATATGTCCGACAGCGGCATCGCCATGCGGCTCGATTAGGAGAGTTCGATGACCACCTTCACGCTAGCCGATCTGGAGGCGATCGTCGCCAAGCGGGCGAACGCCTCTCCCGACGAGTCCTGGACCGCGAAACTCGCCGCCGCCGGCCAGGCGAAAGCGGCCAAGAAGCTCGGCGAAGAGGCCGTGGAAACCGTCATCGCCGCCATCAGCCAGGACCGCAAGAATCTGGTCGATGAAAGTGCTGATTTGCTTTATCACCTGCTGGTCGTGTTGAAGATTGCAGACATTCCGCTTGAGGACGTTCTGGCCGAGCTCGAACGGCGGACTGCGCAATCGGGCTTGCAGGAAAAGGCTAGCCGATAAGGGAAGGACGCGCATGGACAGCGCCGAGTCGGTTGAGTTTCTCGACCATTTCAAGGAGAGCCAGTACTCTCCCTACCGTTTCTTCACCTCGGACGAATGGGCAAAGTTCAGGGCCGACACGCCGCTGACGCTGTCCGCCGACGAAGTGAACCGGCTGCGTTCGCTCAACGACCCGATCGATCTCGCGGAAGTGCGGCGCATCTATCTGTCGCTGTCACGGCTGCTTTCCGCCCATGTCGAATCCTCCCAGCTGCTTTTCCAGCAGCGCTCGAGCTTCCTGAACTTCAAGGCCGACGTCAAAACGCCCTTCATCATCGGCATTGCCGGTTCCGTGGCGGTCGGAAAATCGACCACTGCCCGTATCCTGAAGGAATTGCTCGCCCGCTGGCCGTCGAGCCCGAAGGTGGATCTCATCACCACCGACGGCTTCCTGCATCCAAACGCCTACCTGCAGGCCAATGGCATGATGGATCGCAAGGGTTTTCCGGAAAGCTACGACATCGGCGCCATCCTGCGCTTCCTCTCCGGCATCAAGGCAGGCCGGCCGAACGTCAAGGCGCCCTGCTATTCGCACCTGGTCTACGATGTCATTCCGGACCAGTTCATCACCATCGACAGGCCGGACATCCTGATCTTCGAGGGCATCAACGTCCTGCAGTCGCGCGACCTGCCCGCCGACGGCAAGATGGTGCCGATCGTCTCCGACTTCTTCGATTTCTCGATCTACATCGATGCCGACGAGGAACTCATTCACACCTGGTACGTGGAGCGCTTCATGCGGTTGCGCGACACGGCCTTCCGCGACCCGACGTCCTACTTCCACCGCTACGCATCGATCGGCGCGGACGAGGCGCTGAAGATCGCCGAGGGCCTGTGGGCCAATACGAATCTCAAAAACCTGCACCAGAACATCCTGCCGACCCGGCCGCGCGCCGATCTCATCCTGCAGAAGGGCAAGGATCATCTGGTCGAGAAGGTGGCGCTCAGAAAGCTCTGAGGCTCAAGGGTTCATGCGCCGCATGGTGAGGTTGATGCGTCCGCCGTTCTTGAGCAGCCCCGACGTGTCGGGATAAATACGGTCAACCCCGTGGAAATTCAGACGGCCCTCGCCGCCGATGATCACCGCGTCGCCGCTTTCCAGCCGGAAGGATACGGTCCTGTCGTTGCGATTCTTGCCGCCGACGCGGAAAAGGCAGGCGTTGCCAAGCGACAGCGACAGGACGGGCGCCGACAAATCCTTCTCGTCCCGGTCCTGGTGAAGCCCCATCTTCGCATCGTCGGTGTAATAGTTGACCAGGCAGGCTTCTGGCTCCTGCGCATATCCGGAAAGCTCCGACCATATATCCAGCAGCAAATGCGGCATGGCCGGCCACGGCTTTCCGGTCGCCGGATGCGTCGGCTGGTAGCGGTATCCCCGCTCCTTGTCGGTCACCCAGCCGAGAGGGCCGCAATTGGTCATGCGCACCGACATCGGCTTTCCGGTCTTCGGCATGGTCGGCACGAACAGAGGTGCCTCTGCCACCACCGCGCGGATTTCCGCGAGAACGGCTTCCTGCCGTTCCCGATCGAGATAGCTCGGTATGTGTCGGATGCCTTTCGGCAAAACCAGCATGAGGCGACCTCATCCGGACCGGTATAGGCTCAGTCCAGCGGCGGAATACGCAGAACCTGGCCCGGATAGATCTTGTCCGGATGGCTCAGCATCGGCTTGTTGGCTTCGAAAATGACCGTATTCTTGGCGCCCTTCCCCTTGCCATACTGATGCTCGGCAATTTTCCAGAGATTGTCGCCCTTCTTGACCGTGTAGAAAACAGGCTCTGCCGCGTCTGCGCTTCCGACCTTGAGATCGGCGGCTTCGACTGACGAGATGCCAAGCGTGTTGCCAACCGCGACCACTGCCTTCTCGAAGATGGACTGGTCCTTGACCTCGCCCTTCAGCACGACCTTGTCGTCGACGACCGCCACGTCCACCTTGTCGGTGCCCAGACCGTGCGACTCCAGTTCCTTCTTCACCGCTTCCGCGTCAGGCGACTCGTCGTCTCCGCCGATGCCAAGCTTCTTGCCGGCGCTCTTGATAAAGCTGAACAGACCCATCGTTTCACTCCCTGGTTCTTACGCCATTGCAGTTGAATGGAGCAGGCCTCAAATTACAAGCCCCTTCCGGTCTCAATCCGTCCCAGGTGCGCCGCGCAGCTTCTTCACCTCTGACCGTCCGGCCTTGGCCTTCAACCGCCGCTCGATCGATCCCTTCGTCGGCTTGGTTTTCTTGCGGCGCGGCGGCGGCGGCGCGGCGGCCTGGAGAATCAGTTCCTTCAATCGCTCGCGCGCGTCTTCGCGGTTGCGCTCCTGGCTGCGAAAGCGGTTGGCCTCGATCATCAGCACGCCATCCTTGGACATGCGGCGGCCGGCGAGCTTCACCGCATTCGCCTTGACCCGCTCCGGCAGCGAGGGCGAGCCCTGCAGATGAAAGAAAAGCTGGACGGCGGTCGACACCTTGTTGACGTTCTGACCGCCCGGCCCACCGGCCAGCACGAATTGTTCGCTCAGCTCCCAGCCGGCGATGACGATATGGTCGTTGATGTGGAGCGGTGCGCTTGCCATGAGATCGTCGTCCTTCCGGCCGATCTATTCCACAGCAACGGCAAAATGAAAACCCGGCCGCGAGCGATCGCGGCCGGGTCCTGTCCTCCCGAGACTTTTTGTTCAGATCATTCCGCCGCGATGGCGAGGACCGGGGCAGCGCTGGCCACTTCGCCGCTGACGTGATCCTCGAACTTGGCGAAGTTCTCGATGAACATCGTCACCAGCTTGCGGGCCTGGGCGTCATAGGCCTCACCGTCGGCCCAGGTCGAGCGCGGATCAAGTATCTTGGTGTCCACGCCGCTGGCCGCAACCGGAACGGCGAAGCCGAAGTTCGGATCCGTGCGGAACTCGACCAACTTCAGCTCGCCCGACAGGGCTGCCGTCAGCAGTGCGCGGGTAGCCTTGATCGGCATGCGGCTGCCGACACCATAGGCACCACCGGTCCAGCCAGTGTTGACCAGCCAGCAATCGACGCCGTGCTCGGCGATCAGATCCTTGAGCAGGTTGCCGTATTCGGTCGGATGACGCGGCATGAAGGGTGCGCCGAAGCAGGTCGAGAAGGTCGCTTCCGGTTCCGTCACGCCCTTTTCCGTGCCGGCGACCTTGGCGGTGTAGCCGGACAGGAAGTGGTACATGGCCTGCTCGGGCGTCAGCTTGGCGATCGGCGGCAGCACCCCAAAGGCATCTGCCGTCAGCATGATGATCGTCTTCGGATGGCTGGCGCGACCGGTTTCCGATGCGTTCGGAATGTAATGCAGCGGGTAAGCGCAGCGGGTGTTCTCGGTCAGCGATCCGTCGTTGAAATCCGGAACGCCATTCTCGTCGAGCACCACATTTTCCAGAACGGTGCCGAAGCGCTTCGTCGTGGCGTAGATTTCCGGCTCGGCCTCGGCCGAGAGGCGGATCGTCTTGGCGTAGCAGCCACCTTCGAAATTGAAGATGCCGGCCTTGCCCCAGCCATGCTCGTCATCGCCGATCAGGGTGCGCGACGGATCGGCCGAAAGCGTCGTCTTGCCGGTGCCCGAAAGACCGAAGAAGACCGCGCTGTCGCCGTTCGGGCCTTCATTGGCCGAGCAATGCATCGGCATGACGCCCTTTTCCGGCAGGAGGTAGTTGAGGACGGTGAAGACCGACTTCTTGATCTCGCCGGCATAGGACGTGCCGCCGATCAGAACCAGTCCGTTGGACAGGTCGCAGGCGATCACCGTCTCGGTGCGGCAGCCGTGGCGTTCCGGATCGGCCTTGAAGCTCGGCAGGTCGATGATCGTCAGCTTGGCGACGAAATCTTCGAGCGCTTCCGTTTCCGGACGGATCAGGAGGTTGCGGATGAACAGCGAATGCCAGGCAAGCTCCGTGATGACCCGCGTCGGCAGGGCATTTTCCGGATCGGCGCCGCCAACGAGATCCTGCACGAACAGGGTCTTCTTGCGGACGTGGGCCAGCATGTCCTGATGCAGGCGATCGAAATGGGCCGGCGTCATCGGCTTGTTGTTGTCCCACCAGATCTTGTCGGCGGTGTGCTCGTCCTTGACGACGAACTTGTCCTTCGCGGAGCGGCCGGTGTGCTGGCCGGTCAGGGCCCGAACCGCGCCGTCGGCCGTCAGAACGGCCTCCTCGCGGCTGATAGCCTCGTCGACGAGCTGGCGTTCGCTATAATTATAAAAAACATGCGCGGCATCTCCCAGGCCGATATTCGCGATGCTTCTTACCGGGTTGCGAATCCCTTTCTCCTCCATGGCTCCATTCCTTTGCTGCGAGTTGCGGAATTAAAATTTTCCGGACAATTAGTCGTTGTTTTCTCGCCTGGCAACCCAAGCACCTCAAAAAAGTCAACGTAATCAATATATTAATCGATTTAAAAATTTTCTATTCCATTTTAATCGGTTAAAATAGATACCCTTTCCGGCTGTTAAAACATTTATTCCACACCTGGATCGACGCCTGCCCTTCCCGTTTGCCACAATTTGTTCCACCTTTATCCCCACATACCCTCCGTCCTAGTCGAAACAGCCGGAGGATTGACCCATATGGCGGAGAAAATTGGCATGCAGACGATCGCGCTCGTGGATGACGACCGCAATATCCTGACCTCGGTGTCCATTGCGCTCGAGGCTGAAGGCTATCGCGTCGAAACCTATACGGATGGCGCATCGGCGCTGGACGGCCTTCTGGCGCGCCCGCCGCAGCTGGCCATCTTCGACATCAAGATGCCGCGCATGGACGGCATGGAGCTTTTGAGACGGCTTCGGCAGAAGTCGGACCTTCCGGTGATCTTCCTCACCTCGAAGGACGAGGAGATCGATGAACTCTTCGGCCTGAAAATGGGCGCGGACGATTTCATCACCAAGCCCTTCTCGCAGCGTCTGCTGGTCGAACGCGTCAAGGCGATCCTGCGGCGCACGGCAAGCCGTGAGGCCGGCGCTGCCGCGGCAACGGCGAAACCCGGCCAGACCGAGCTTGCCCGGTCGCTCGAGCGCGGGCAGTTGGTGATGGACCAGGAGCGCCATACCTGCACCTGGAAGGGCGAGGCCGTGACGCTGACCGTCACCGAATTCCTCATCCTGCATTCGCTGGCACAACGCCCCGGTGTCGTCAAAAGCCGCGATGCGTTGATGGACGCCGCCTATGACGAACAGGTCTATGTCGACGACCGCACCATCGACAGCCACATCAAGCGGCTGCGCAAGAAATTCAAGATGGTCGATACGGAATTTGATATGATTGAAACTCTTTACGGTGTGGGCTACCGGTTCCGCGAAGCCGCGTAAGCCCGACCAGGCCGCCGGAGCGGCGAAGGGGTTCTTTGATGTCGGAAGTACTGTCCGGTGCCAGCAACACGGACGAAAGGCCGCGGGAGCGGCCCGAGGAATTGACAACCGCAGCCACGCCGGATGGCGATGATTTCGAGAGGGACAGCCGCCCGGGCAGGGGCGGCCGGCTTTGGTCGCGCCCGTTTGTGCTCACCCGCCGGATTTTCGGTAACGCGGTCTTCTCCAGCCTCACGCGCCGCATCCTATTCTTCAACCTCGTCGCGCTCGGCGTTCTCGTCGGCGGCATCATGTACCTCAACCAGTTCCGCGAGGGGTTGATCGATGCCCGCGTGGAAAGCCTGCTGACGCAGGGCGAGATCATCGCCGCGGCGGTCTCGGCATCGGCATCGGTCGACACCAATTCGATCACCGTCGATCCGAAGAAACTGCTCGAACTGCAGGCCGGCGAGAGCATCACCCCGGTGCCGAACGACGAGGACCTGCAGTTTCCGATCGATCCCGAACGGGTCGCGCCGGTGCTCCGCCGGCTGATCTCGCCGACCCGCACCCGCGCCCGCATCTTCGATGCCGACGCCAGCCTGATCCTCGATTCGCGCCATCTTTACACACGCGGCCAGGTGCTGCGCTTCGACCTGCCGCCGGTCGAGGCCGAGCAGGTCGACTGGTGGGAGATGCTTTATAACTGGGTGAACCGCCTGCTGCAGCCGAGCAACCTGCCGCTCTACAAGGAAACCCCCGGCGGTGACGGATCTATCTATCCGGAAGTGATGAACGCGTTGACCGGCGTTCGCGGCACCGTCGTGCGCGTCACCGAAAAGGGCGAGCTGATCGTCTCGGTGGCCGTGCCGATCCAGCGTTTCCGGGCCGTTCTCGGCGTGCTGCTGCTCTCCACGCAAGCCGGCGACATCGACAAGATCGTGCAGGCCGAGCGCATGGCCATTCTGCGCGTCTTCGGCGTGACGACGCTGGTGACGATGGTGTTGTCGCTGCTTCTCTCCTCGACGATCGCCAATCCGCTGCGCCGGCTTTCGGCAGCGGCCATCCGGGTGCGCCGGGGCGGTGCGAAGGAGCGCGAGGAAATCCCGGACTTCTCCTATCGCCAGGACGAAATCGGCAACCTCTCGATCGCACTCCGGGAAATGACATCGGCCCTCTATGACCGGATCGACGCGATCGAGAGCTTTGCCGCCGATGTCAGCCATGAGCTGAAAAACCCGCTGACCTCGCTTAGAAGCGCCGTCGAGACGCTGCCGCTCGCCCGTAATGAACAATCAAAGGAACGCCTGCTGGAGATCATCCAGCACGACGTTCGCCGTCTCGACCGGCTGATCAGCGACATTTCCGACGCCTCGCGGCTGGATGCCGAACTGGCGCGCACGGATGCGCAGGACGTCAACCTCGAGCAGCTACTCGCCGACCTCGTCGAGGTTTCCCGGCAGATCCGCGCCTCCAAGAAGGCCGTCCGGCTGACATTCGAGGTCGACCGGCGGCACGCGACCGGCAAGGATGCCTTCATCATCCAGGGCCATGACCTCAGAATCGGCCAGATCGTCACGAACCTCATCGAAAACGCGCGGTCATTCGTTCCGGAAACGGAGGGGCACATCGCGGTCAAGCTGATGCGGCGCAAGACGGACTGCGTGATCCAGGTGCAGGACAACGGACCGGGTATCCAGGCCGAGAACATCGACCGGATCTTTGAACGCTTCTACACCGACAGGCCGGAAAGCGAAGGTTTCGGCCAGAACTCCGGTCTCGGCCTGTCGATCAGCCGGCAGATCGCCGAGGCGCATGGCGGCTCGCTCAGGGCGGAAAACGTTACCGAAGAGAAGAGCGGCCGGATCATCGGCGCACGCTTCATCCTGACCATGCCGACCGGCGAGAAGAATGACCGGCGCTGAGACCAACATCCACGCAACCGCGATCATCGCCGGTCGCACCGGCCTGCTTTTCGTCGGTCCTTCCGGGTTGGGAAAGTCGTCCATGGCATTTGCCTGCCTGGCCGAGGGCCGCAGCCTGGGTCTCTATACCGCACTGATAGCCGACGACCAGGTCATGGTCCGCCGCATTGGCGAGCGGCTCGTGGCGCGGGCGCCGGAAAGCATCGCCGGCCGGATGGAATTGCGCGGAAGCGGCATCGTTTCCGTCGAGACGATCGATGCCGCGATCTTGCGCCTCGTGATCATGCCGGTCGACGCTATGGCCTGCGAACGGCTGCCGGAGGAAGGCGAGAGGATGACGGTGCACGACGGCGTGTCACTGCCGCTGCTGCGCATCCCGTTGCAGGCAAGCCATCCGCTGGTGCGAATACAATCTCTCACCGGCGATTTGTAGCAGGACCGCGTGAAACACCTGCAGACGGACGCCGATTTTGTTTTTTTGTCTTGCACTTCGGCTTTTGATCGACAAGATGAGCACCCACCGGCGGGAAACGGGCCATTTGTGGCCCGCGGCGGATGCAGAGTGCCACAGGAGCAGTTGTAGATGATCGGACTTGTGCTTGTCACACATGGCAAGCTGGCAGAAGAATTTCGGCATGCAGTCGAGCATGTCGTGGGTCCACAGAATCTCATCGAGACAGTGTCGATCGGTCCGGAAGACGACATGGACCAGCGGCGGCAGGATATCCTGGATGCAGTCCATCAGGCCAATGAAGGCAATGGTGTCATCATCCTCACCGACATGTTCGGGGGTACGCCGTCGAATCTGGCAATCTCCGTGATGGACAGCGGCCGCGTCGAAGTCATCGCCGGGGTGAACCTTCCGATGCTGATCAAGCTCGCCGGCGTTCGCGGCGAAAACGACATGGAAAAGGCTCTGGCGGAAGCGTCTGATGCCGGCCGGAAATACATCAACGTGGCCAGCCGTGTCTTGAGCGGCAAATAGTCGGAAACTGGCGCAATATCCATGGCTGCGATCACCAAGGAACTGCAGATCATCAACAAGCGCGGTCTGCACGCGCGAGCGTCGGCGAAATTCGTCCAGACCGTCGAAGCATTCGATGCGGCGATCACCGTCTCCAAGGACGGCATGACGGTCGGCGGCACCTCGATCATGGGGTTGATGATGCTGGCGGCGAGCCCCGGCTGTTGCGTCGTCGTCACCGCCGACGGCAACCAGGCGGACGAGGCCATGCAGGCGCTTGAGGCGCTCGTCGGCAACCGCTTCGGCGAAGAGATCTAGCGATCCGCGCCGGACATATAAAGACTTCTTTATATCCTTATTGCTATCATGTCCGAAGTGCGGTAAACCGCATGCGGAACAAATTCGTATTGATACGTGAGTTGGAGAGCCGGCCTTTCGCTGCCGCATATGCGGTCGTGCCGCCTCAGGACCAGGAGACTTAGATGAGCACGGAAAAAGACTATATCGTCGCGGACATCGCGCTTGCCGATTTCGGCCGCAAGGAACTCGACATCGCAGAAACCGAAATGCCCGGCCTGATGGCATGCCGCGAGGAATTCGGCGCATCGAAGCCGCTGAAGGGCGCGCGGATCTCCGGTTCGCTGCACATGACCATCCAGACCGCCGTCCTGATCGAGACGCTGGTCGCCCTTGGCGCCGAAGTGCGCTGGGCCTCGTGCAACATCTTCTCGACCCAGGACCATGCCGCCGCCGCGATCGCCGCGACCGGCATTCCGGTCTTCGCCGTCAAGGGTGAGACGCTTGAGGAATACTGGACCTACACCGACAAGATCTTCCAGTGGACCGATGGCGGCCTCTCCAACATGATCCTCGACGATGGCGGCGACGCCACCATGTACATCCTGCTCGGCGCCCGCGCCGAAGCCGGCGAGGACGTGTTGTCGAACCCGCATTCGGAAGAAGAGGAAGTCCTCTTCGCCCAGATCAAGAAGCGCATGCAGGCTTCGCCGGGCTGGTTCACCAAGCAGCGCGACGCGATCCGCGGCGTGACCGAAGAAACCACCACCGGTGTCAACCGCCTGTACCAGCTGTCGAAGAAGGGCCTGCTGCCCTTCCCGGCGATCAACGTCAACGACAGCGTCACCAAGTCGAAGTTCGACAACAAGTACGGCTGCAAGGAATCGCTGGTCGACGGCATCCGCCGCGCCACCGACGTTATGATGGCCGGCAAGGTTGCCGTGGTCTGCGGCTACGGCGACGTCGGCAAGGGTTCGGCTGCCTCGCTGCGCGGTGCCGGCGCCCGCGTCAAGGTGACGGAAATCGACCCGATCTGCGCCCTGCAGGCTGCCATGGACGGTTATGAAGTCGTTCAGCTGGAAGACGTCGTCTCCAGCGCCGACATTTTTATCACCACCACCGGCAACAAGGACGTCATCCGCGTCGACCACATGCGGGCGATGAAGGACATGGCGATCGTCGGCAATATCGGTCACTTCGACAACGAAATTCAGGTCGCCGGTCTCCGGAACCTGAAGTGGACCAACATCAAGCCGCAGGTGGACATGATCGAGTTCCCCGCCGGCAACCGCATGATCCTTCTGTCCGAAGGCCGCCTGCTGAACCTCGGCAACGCCACGGGCCACCCGTCCTTCGTCATGTCGGCCTCGTTCACCAACCAGGTGCTGGGCCAGATCGAGCTTTTCGCCAAGAGCGACAACTACGAAAACCAGGTCTACGTGCTGCCGAAGCACCTCGACGAGAAGGTTGCGCGCCTTCATCTCGACAAGCTTGGCGTCAAGCTGACGGAACTTTCCGACGAGCAGGCGAGCTATATCGGCGTGACCACGGCCGGTCCGTTCAAGTCCGATCACTACAGATACTGATCACCGTACCAGAATACGCTACATTTAGTTGCCGCGGCCGGATTTCCGGCCGCGGCTTCTTTTTTTGACCTTCGGCTTCCCGCCGATTCTGAGAGGCAGTATTGTGATTTCGTAATGATTCGCCCCATTTCGGCACAGGGAAATGGTGTGGCGAGGGGATGTCTTGTCGACAGGCGGCGCGAAGGACGGAGACGGACCAGGAATGGACGTAATCTTATCAGGCCAGGACAAACGGCCTGACGACAGCGGCAGCACACCCGCCGGGGACGCAGGGCGGTTGCAGCCGGCAAAACAGCACAAGGCTCGTTTCTTCAGGAAAGCCCTGCTTTCCGGCACGGCGCTTTTCGCTGCCGGCGGATCTGCGTTTGCGCAGGGCGCCACGGAAGCGACCGGCCACGCCGCGCGTTTTTCCTCTCCGGAAGTCGTCGTCTTCTCTCTGGTCATCGGCGCGATCTCCGCGGCCATGCTCTCCACGCTCTGGTTCGTCCGGCAGAAGGGCAACATGGAGACCGAGAACCGGGAAATCCGTTCGGCGCTTTCCGATGCCAAGCAGCGGCTGTCGCGCTTTGAGGCGCTGATCGCCGACAAGAACCGGCGGATCGTGATCTGGGACGGTCCCGGCGAGCGCCCGGAAGTGCTCGGCCAGTTGCCGGCAAAGACAGGCGCACCGGAGCAGGAACGCGAATTTCTGGCCTTTGGCCGCTGGCTGAAGCCGGACGCGGCGCTGCAGTTCGAGCGCGCGCTGGAAGCCCTGCGCGAAAAGGCGCACAGCTTCGATCTGGTGGTCGAAACCCAGCGCGGCGAGGTCCTGGAAACGCAAGGCCGCGTGTCCGGCGGCCGGGCATTCGTCCGCTTCGTGGCGCTCAACAATCTGCGCGCCGAGCTTGCCGAGCTTTCCGTCGAGCGCGAACGTCTCGTGGCTTCCATCACCACCTTCCAGAGCCTGCTCGATTCGGTCGATTTCCCCGCCTGGCAGCGCGACAATGACGGTCGCCTCGTCTGGGTCAACCACGCCTATGCCGAAGCGGTCGACGCCTCTTCACCGCAACAGGCGATCGACGAGAGCCGCGAAGTCCTGAGCACCGTCACACGCGAAAAGATCCGCTCCAGCACGACCATCGATTCGCCCTTCCATGGCCGTGTCTCGACCGTCGTCAACGGCAACCGGACCTTCTTCGACGTCGTCGACGTGAAGGTGCAGGGCGGCACGGCCGGCATTGCAGCAGACGTGTCCGGCGAGGAAGCGGCGCGCGAAGAGCTGAAGCGGACCCTGAAGGCGCATTCCGAGACGCTCGACCAGCTGGCGACCCCGGTCGCGATCTTCGACGGCGACCGGCGCCTGCAGTTCTACAACCAGGCCTTTGTCCAGCTCTGGGGCCTCGACATCGCCTTCCTCGAATCCAAGCCCGATCACGGCGACCTCCTGGAACGCCTGCGCGCCGCCGACAAGCTGCCGGAGCAGCTCGGCTGGAAAGCCTGGAAGGAAGCGGCGCTGTCCGTCTACCAGTCGCTCGACACGCAATCGCACCTCTGGTATCTGCCGAGCGGCCAGACGCTGCGCGTCATTGCGACGACACATCCGCAGGGCGGCGCGACCTGGGTGTTCGAGAACCTGACCGAGCAGGTCAACCTGGAAACCCGCTACAACACGCTGGTTCGGGTGCAGGGCGAAACCATCGACCATCTGGCCGAAGGCGTTGCGGTGTTCGGGCCGGACGGCAAGATCCGGCTGTCCAATCCGGCCTTCCGCGCGCTCTGGGCGATCACCGAGGCGCAGGCCGCGCCCGGCACCCATATCCGCGCCATCGAGGATGCCTGTGCGCAGTCCTATGACGGTGTCGACGGCTGGCGCCGCTTCTCCCACATGATCACCAGCTTCGAGGATGAACGGCCTTCGCTGCAGGGCACGCTGGAACTGCATTCCGGTCTGGTCCTCGACTACGCCGTCATACCGCTGCCGAACGCGCAGACGATGCTGACCTTCGTCAACGTCACCGACAGCGTGAGGGCCGAGCGGGCGCTGACCGAGAAGAACGAAGCCCTGCGCAAGGCCGACCAGCTGAAGAACGATTTCGTCCAGCACGTCTCCTACGAACTGAGAACGCCGCTGACCAATATCATGGGCTTCACGGATCTCCTGAAGACACCCGAGATCGGCGGCCTCAACGAGCGGCAGGCAAGCTATATCGACCATATCTCGACCTCGTCGTCGCTGCTGCTGACCATCGTCAACGACATTCTCGATCTGGCGACCGTCGATGCCGGCATCATGGAACTGCATATGGCGGATATCGACATCAGCCAGCTTCTGGATGAAGTGTCGGAACACATCGCCGAGCGCCTGCAGGAGAGCGGTGTGACGCTCGCCGTCAGCGCCGAACCCGGTATCGGGACGCTCGTTGCCGACCGCCAGCGGCTGAAGCAGATCATGCTGAAGCTTCTCGCAAATGCCGCCAACTTCGCGCCCGATGGCTCGGAGATCGCATTGCATTGCTGGCGCGACAACGGCGATCTCGTCTTCACCGTCAGCGACAACGGCCCCGGCATCCCGCCGGAAATGATCAAGGCCGTGTTCAACCGCTTCCAGACGAGTGCCCGCACCGGCAAGCGCAGCGGCGCGGGACTTGGCCTGTCGATCGTCGAGAGCTTCGTCAACCTGCACCACGGCTCGGTCTCCATCGACTGCCCGGACGGCAAGGGAACGACGGTGACCTGCCGCATTCCCTCCGGAAAACGTTCGGAAGAAACACTTGCAGCCGAGTGAGGCCACCTTCACACTTCACCTCGCCGACGAAAGTCGGACGATCCTTTTCGGCGAGGACCTGGCCCTCGCGCTGAAGGCCGGCGACTGCCTGGCGCTGCACGGCGATCTCGGCAGCGGAAAATCGACGCTCGCGCGCGCCTTCATCCGGGCGATGGCGGACGATCCAGACTTGGAGGTGCCTAGCCCCACCTTTACCTTGGTGCAGAGCTACAGAATCCGGATTCCGGTCGCCCACTTCGATCTTTACCGGATCGGCGATCCCGACGAACTCTTCGAACTCGGCCTCGAAGAGGCACTCGAAGACGGAATCGCCCTCGTCGAATGGCCGGAAATGGCCGGTGGCAATCTGCCGGAGACGGCCATTCACCTGATGCTTTCACACGAGGGAAGCGGCCGCGCCGTCAGCATCACCGGCCCAGACAAGATTATGAGCCGGATTCGCCGTGTCATGCAGATCCGCGAATTCCTTTGCCAGCACGGTCACGGCAGCGCGCGAAGACGGTTCCTGAGTGGCGACGCCTCCATCTTTCGCGCCTACGAGATCATCCATCCGGAGGATGGCGAGCCGCAGGTGCTGATGGACTGGCCAAAGCCTCCACTGGGACCCCCAGTTCTCGACGGCAAGCCCTACGCCGAAGTCGCGCATCTCGCCACCGACGCACTGCCCTTCATTGCCATCGGCAATGCGCTGCACGCGGCAGGGTTCTCGTCGCCGGAGATCAGGGCAGCGGACAGAAACAGCGGCATCCTGATCATGGAGGATCTGGGCCGCGACGGCGTTCTCGACGAGACGGGCGCGCCTATCGAAGAGCGCTACATGGAAAGCGCCGCCTGCCTGGCACGCCTTCATGACCAGGCCTTTCAACGGGATATTGCCGTGGGCGATGCCGTCTACCGGGTGCCGGATTTCGATCCGACCGCCATGAAGATCGAGGTCAGCCTGCTTCCCGACTGGCATATGCCGTGGAAGAGCGGTCATCCGCTGGAAGCGGCGCGCCGCGACGAATATTTCGCCATCTGGGACGAACTGATCGAGATCCTGCAGGCCGCGGAGAAACATCTGCTCTTGCGCGATTTTCACTCGCCCAACATCATCTGGCTTGCCGACCGCGCCGGCACCGACCGGGTGGGCATCATCGACTTCCAGGACGCCATGATCGGCCCGACGGCCTATGACGTCGCCTCACTGGTGCAGGATGCGCGCGTCGACATGACGCCGGACTTGAGCAATCGCCTGCTGAAGCATTACCTGTCGCTTCGCACCTCTGCCTCCTTCGACGAGGCGAGTTTCCGGACTGCCTTTGCGATCATGGCGGCGCAGCGCAACTGCAAGCTCGCCGGCATCTGGGTGCGCCTCCTGCAACGCGACGGCAAACCGTATTACATGAAGCACATGCCGCGTACGCTCTCCTACCTCAATTCCGTGTTCAGGCATCCGGCCCTCCAGCGGCTGAAGAAATGGTGCCTGGATGCCGGAATGGAGGCCGAACCATGAGCGCGGCGCCGATCCGCAATGCCATGGTGCTGGCGGCCGGGCTCGGCACGCGCATGCGACCGATCACCGAGACGATCCCGAAGCCGCTGGTGAAGATCGCCGGCACGCCGATGATCGACTATGTCCTGGACAGGCTCGTCGGCGCCGGCGTCGAAAAGGCCGTCGTCAACGTCCATCACCACGCCGGCCAGATGGAAGGCCATCTCCGCGGCCGCACGGACGTCGAGATCGTCATTTCGGACGAACGCGAGCAGCTGATGAACTCCGGCGGCGGATTGAAGAAGGGCCTGCAGCTCCTCGACAAGGCCGCACCCGTCTTCGTCATGAATGCCGACCTCTTCTGGGTCGTTCCGCCCGGAACGAAGGACCGCAATCTTGACCGGCTGGCCGGTTTCTTCGACCCGGAGCGCATGGACATGGCGCTTCTCTGCGTGAAGATCGAGGACACCACCGGCCATAACGGCAAGAACGATTTCGACCTTGCCGCCGACGGACGCCTGACGCGTCATCGCGAGGGCGGCGAGACGCCCGTCGTCTATGCCGGCGCTATTGCCATGCGGCCTTCGCTGCTGGATGATGCACCCGAAGACGCCTTCAACCTGAACATCTATTTCGACAGGGCCATCGCCAAAGGCCGGCTCTACGGCCTCATTCTAGATGGCCACTGGCTGACGGTCGGAACACCCGAAGCCATCGCGGAGGCGGAGGACGCAATCCGGCGCATCGCCGGCGGAAACTGAAGACATGGCCGAACAACATCGTCAGCGCATACTTACGATTCCGCCCGGCCTGCCGTTTCTCCGAACCCTCGCCCGAGCCTTGTGCGACGGCTCCCTGGTCGAAAGCTTCCGCTACGATCCCGCCGATCCGCTCGCCCTGTCGCGCGTTACCATCTTCCTGCCGACGCGCCGCGCCGCCCGTGTGCTGCGCTCGGAATTCGTCGACCTGCTCGGCGGCAAGTCCGCCATCCTGCCGGTCATCCGTCCGCTCGGCGAGACGGACGACGACACCGGCTTCTTTGACGAAACGGTTCCCGACCGGCTGGACCTCGATCCGCCAATCCCCGGCACCGCCCGGCTTCTGGAACTTGCGCGGCTCATCCTGTCCTGGCGCAACCGCCTGCCGGAAGTCATCCGCGACATCCATTCCGATTCGCCGCTGGTCGCTCCGGCCAGCCCGGCGGACGCCATCTGGCTTGCCCGCGATCTCGCCGAGCTGATCGATTCGGTCGAAACGGAAGAACGGGACTGGGACGACCTCAAGAAGCTCAACGCCGAAGACTATGCCCATTGGTGGCAGTTGACGCTCGAATTCCTGAAGATCGCTTCCGCCTTCTGGCCGGCGCGCCTGCAGGAACTCAGTCTCTCCTCCCCTGCCCGCCACCGCAACGCGATCCTCAGGGGCGAAGCCGAGCGGCTGGCGAGCGCAAGACACGAAGGACCGGTGATCGTTGCCGGATCGACGGGCTCGCTGCCGGCGACGGCCGAGCTGATCGCCACGGTGGCCAGGTTGCCGGAAGGCGCAGTCGTGCTGCCCGGCCTCGATACCTCCATGGACGAGGACATCTGGCAGGGCCTGACGCCGGCCGCCGACGATCCACGTTTCCAGGATCCGACGCTGCGCGGACATCCACAATATGGTCTCGCGCTGCTTCTCTCGCGGCTCGGAACGGCCCGCTCGGAAGTCATCGCGCTTGCGGGTTCCGAGGAACCGCTTGCGCTACGCCAGAGGCTGATCTCGCAAGCAATGACGCCGGCATCGGCGACTGACCGCTGGGCAAGCTGGCAGGAGGACATTGCAACAGAACAGACGGCTGCAGCCTTTGCCGATGTCAGCCTGATCGAAGCACAGAACGAGCGCGAGGAGGCAACCGCGATCGCGATCGCCCTGCGACTGGCGCTGGAGGAGCCCGGCGTCCACGGCGAAAGCCAGGCAGCACTGATCACGCCGGACCGCACACTTGCCCGCCGTGTCGTCTCCGAACTCGCCCGCTTCGGCATCACGGCGGACGATTCGGCCGGCACGCCGCTGTCGCAGACCCCGCAGGGGACATTGCTGCGGCTGGTCCTTGAAACCACGCTTCGGCCGGGCGATCCGGTGGCGATCGCCTCCCTGCTCAAGCATCCGCTCCTCCGCCTGCAGATGCCTTCCGCCCGGCTGGCGCTGGCCGTCAGGGCGCTCGAGGCGATCGCGCTGCGCGGCGGTCTTGGCGAATGCGATATCGCCTTGCTCGGCCCGCTGCTTGCCAGGCGGCTGGAGGAACAGAAAGCCGACCGGCACCGTGCGCAATGGCGCCGCTCCATTCCGCGGCAGGCGATCGAGGATGCGGCGATCGTCGCGGAGAAACTGGCCGAGGCCGTCGAACCGCTGGCAAGCGCTTTCCTGCGGCGCGGCCGGGAGCGAGGGCTGAGCGATCGCTTCACGCTGTCCGCCTGGGCGGAGCGGACCGGATCGGTGCTCGAAAATCTCTGCCGAGACGAGGTCGGCGATCTTGCCGCGCTTTGGACCGGCGAAGCGGGACAGGCGCTTGCCAACCTTCTCGGCGAAGTGATCGAGGCGCAGGGCCAGCTGGAGGCCAGCGGGCCGCAATGGATCGACATCGCGGATGCGCTGACGGCCGGGTCGGCGGTAAAGCCGCAAGCCATGAGCCACCCGCGCGTCTTCATCTTCGGCACGCTGGAAGCCCGCCTTCAGAGCGTCGACACGCTCGTGCTCGGCGGCCTGAACGAAGGGTCCTGGCCGGCGGAAAGCGCCAACAATCCGTTCCTGTCGCGCACCATGAAAACCGGGATGGGCCTGGAGCCGCCCGAACGGCGGCTGGGCCAGCACGCCCATGATTTCGAGATGGCGAACGGCACCCGCAAGCTGATCTATTCCCGTTCGGCCCGCCAGGGTTCGGCACCGACCGTTCCGTCGCGGTGGCTGCAACGCCTGAAGGCGCTTCTCGGGCCGGACGTGATCCGGGACATGCGTGAACGCGGCGACCGGTTCCGCGACTGGGCCGGCGCGATCGACACCGGCGAGAAGCAGGTGCTCGCACCCCGGCCGGAACCGAAGCCGCCCGCCGACTTGCAGCCGGTGCGCTATTCCTTCTCCGAGGTCTCGCGGCTCCGGCGCGATCCCTATTCGATCTATGCCCGCCGCATCCTGAAACTCGATCCCGTCGATCCCTTCAACGCCGATCCCGGCGCCGCCGAACGCGGGACGCTCTACCATGCGATCATCGATGCCTTCACCAAATCGGGCGCGAAAGCCGGAACGGCCGAGGCGGAAAGCGTGATGGAAAGGCTGATCTCCGAGCATTTCGACCGGGAAGAGCTACCGCCGCATATCGATGCCGTCTGGCGGCCGCGGTTTCGCGAGGTCGCCCACGCCTTCCTGAAATGGGAAGCTACGCGACAGACCGAGATCGCCCGAACCGTCACCGAAGTCGGGGCGGCGATGCAATATGCGCCGGCCGGCATCACCATTACCGGCATCGCCGACCGGATCGACATCAAGGGCCCCGGCCACGCCGACATCATCGACTACAAGACCGGCTCCAATCCGAGCCCGTCGCAGGCGCGCGCCCTTCTCGATCCGCAGCTGGCGCTGGAGGCCGCTGCACTTCGGGCCGGCGCGTTCATGGACGTCGAGCCGCTGACGGCCGAAAACCTCCTCTATGTACGGCTACGCCCCGGCGATCGCTTCGATGTGCAGCAGGTCAACAACGAGCTCAGCACCCGCGACCCGGCGAAGGCGAAATCCGCCGAACAGCTGGCCGACGAGGCCCTGCACCAGCTCGGCAATTTCGTCTCCGTGCTGCGATCCGGCGAGCGCGGGTTCGTGTCGCGGCTGCTGCCCTTCAGCCAGAACGACTATGGCGGCGAATACGACCATCTGGCCCGCGTGGCGGAATGGTCGACCGCCGAGGGCCAGGGGGAGGATGGCGATGAGTGAGCATCTGCCTGATCATCCCGATACGCCGGCCGGCTGGCTCGACTGGACGACCGCGCAACAGTCGGCTGCGGCCGATCCGGGCCGCTCCGCCTGGGTTTCGGCCAATGCGGGCTCCGGCAAGACGCATGTCCTGACGCAGAGGGTGATCCGCCTGCTGCTGGCGGGCGCACGCCCCTCCTCCATCCTGTGCCTGACCTATACGAAGGCGGCGGCATCGGAAATGTCGAACCGCGTGTTCGAGCGGCTGGGCGCCTGGGCGACGCTGAATGACGAGGAGCTTGCATCACGGATCGAAAGGATCGAGGGCGCCCGGCCGGACCGGATCAAGCTGGCGCTCGCCCGCCAGCTCTTCGCCCGCGCGCTGGAAACGCCCGGCGGCCTGAAGATCCAGACCATCCACGCCTTCTGCGAGGCGTTGCTGCACCAGTTTCCGCTGGAAGCCAACGTCGCCGGCCATTTCTCCGTCCTCGACGACCGGGCCGCGAGCGTGCTGCTCGCCGATGCGCGGCGCGCGATGCTGACGGCGGCTTCGTCTGAAGAGGATGCCGACCTCGCCGAAGCCTTCGCCTATGTTCTCTCGGTCGGCGACGAGTTCGGTCTCGACACGCTGCTCGGCGAGATCGTCGCCAACCGGATCGCCATCGCCAATTTCGTCGCTGTCGCCGGACCGACGCCCGAGGACGCGCTGCGCCGGGCCTTCCAAATTGCCGAGAACGAGACGGAAGCCGATCTCCTTGCCGGTTTCTGGCCGCTGGCCGGTCTTTCGGACGCGAACCTCAGCCTCTACATCGACATCGCCCGTGAAGTCGGTGGATCCAAAGCCGGCGAGATCGCCGATCTGCTGGCGAGCGCCGTCAAGACCGCCGATCCTGCCGAACGCATAGACCTCATGGAAGCGGCCCTCCTGAAGAAGGACGGCGATCCGAAGGCGATGAGCACGCTTGCCACCAAGAAGATGCTGGCAGCCGCGCCGCATCTGGAAACGGCAATCACCGAGGCCATCGGCCATCTGGTCGACTGCCGCGACCGGCTGAAACGCTTCCGGCTGTTCCAGGCGACACGCGCGGCGCTTACCCTCGCGACACGACTGCTCGGCGACTACGAGGACCTGAAGAAGGAGCGCAGCCTTCTCGATTTCGAGGACCTGATCAACCGGGCGGCGGCGCTTCTGACCAAGAGCCAGATCAGCGCCTGGATCCACTACAAGCTCGACCAGGGCATCGACCATATTCTGGTGGACGAGGCGCAGGACACCAGCCCGATCCAGTGGCAGGTCATCCGCTCGCTGAGCGACGATTTCTTCTCCGGCGAAACGTCCCGGCCCGGAACGCGAACGCTGTTTGCGGTGGGCGACGAAAAACAGTCGATCTACTCCTTCCAGGGCGCAAGACCGGAGCGCTTTGCCGCCGAGCGGACCTTCACCCAGAAGCGGGTGACGGCGAGCGGGGGAGTCTTTTCCGGCATCCGCCTGCCCCTGTCCTTCCGTTCGACCGAAGATGTGCTGTCGGCAGTCGACCAGGTGTTTTCGCTGGCGGAGAATGCCCGCGGTCTTGCCGCCGGCGGCGACGACATCATTCACCGCTCCAACCGCAGTGGCCATCCCGGCGCCGTCGATCTGTGGGAGATGATCGGAACCGAGGCGATGCTCAGGGAAGATGACTGGACCGCGCCCTTCGATTCGACGCCGGAGAACGCGCCACCCGCCATCCTGGCCCGCCGAATCGCCCACCATATCGGTCAACTGGTTGCCGACGGCACGATCATCGAAGACGGCAAGGCGCGCCGTGTCAGGCCGGGAGACATCCTGATCCTGGTGCGCAAGCGCGACGGCTTCGTCAACGCGCTGACGCGGCTTCTGAAATCCCCCTACAACATTCCCGTCGCCGGTGCCGACCGACTGCGGCTGACCAGCCATATCGCCATCCAGGACCTGATGGCGCTCGGACGCTTCGCACTGCTGCCCGAGGACGATCTTTCGCTTGCCGCCCTGTTGAAGAGCCCTCTCTTCAATCTTGGCGAGGCGGACGTCTTCGAGATCTGCGGTCTGCGGGCGGAGAACCAGAGCGCCTGGAGCGAATTGAAGCGACGCGCGGCAAGTGGTGACGCCCGGCTGGAAACTGTCCGAGACAGCCTCTTGACCCACATCGCGGCCGCAAATCGGCTATCGGTGCACGATTTTTATGCGCAAGTGCTCGCCGCGCATGGCGGACGACGAAAGTTTCTTGCCCGGCTCGGCACCGAAGTCAGCGACATTCTCGACGAATTCCTGACCTTCGCGCTCGACCAGGAGCAGAACGGTCTTCCCGGATTGCAGGCGTTTCTCTCGACGCTCGAGCTCGAAGCGCCGGAGGTCAAGCGCGAACAGGACAAGGGCCGCGACGAGGTGCGGATCATGACCGTGCACGCCTCCAAGGGCCTGGAGGCGCCAATCGTCTTCTTGGTCGATGGCGGTTCGGCGGCCTTCAGCCACAGCCATCTCTCCAAGTTCCGGATGATCGATACGCCGGACAGCGCCGCACCCGTGCCGGTCTGGGCGGCGACGAAGGATGTCGGCAATTCGCTGACCGAGGAAGACGGCGAGCGGGCCAAGGCGGCGGCCGAGGAGGAATACCGGCGGTTGCTCTATGTCGGCATGACCCGGGCCGCCGACCGGCTGATCGTCTGCGGCTATCGCGGCATCCGCCAGAATCCGGGGATCTGGCACGAGATGATCTCCAACGCGCTTGCGGCGGACGACAGCCGATGCCGGGAAACGGAATTCATCGGGCCGGATGGTGCCACATGGAACGGCTACTCCTGGCGCGCGGCCGCCCCCAAGCGGACCTTCGACAGGGCGGACGAGCAGCAGAAGGCGGAACGCACCCGCGACCTTCCGGCAGCGCTTTCCCGCCCCCTGCCGCCGATAAAGGCACTCCCGCGTCCGCTCAGCCCATCGGGGACAGGTTCGGTCATCGACGCCGAAACGGGCGACGCGCCGGTGCTGTCGCCGCTGTTCGGCAACAGGCCCGCCGAAAACCACGCGCTGGAAAAGGGACGCATCCAGCACCGGCTGACGCAGGTCCTTCCCGGACTGGAGCCATCGGAACGGCGGACGGCGGCCATCCGCTATCTCGAGCGCGCGGCCGGAAACTGGGATGAGGAGGAGCGAGACAGGACGGTCGAGAAAATCCTCGCCGTGATCGACCATCCCGACATTGCCGCAGCATTCGCCGCTTCGGCCCAGGTCGAGGTCTCGATCATGGGCACTCTGTCCCTCAACGGCCGTGACTATTCCGTTTCCGGACGAATCGACCGCCTCGCCGTCGACGGCGATACGGTGATCATCATCGACTACAAGACTAATCGTGTGGTGCCGGAGACGGTCGAGACGGTTTCGCCCGCCTATATCGCCCAGCTCGCCATCTATCGCGAAATCCTGGCGCCGCTCTACCCGGGCAAGCGCTTCGAATGCGCGCTGGTCTACACGGAAGAAGCAGTTATCCACGTGATCCCGAGCGGGAAGCTAGCCTCCGCCCTTGCGGAGCTCAAGACAAAGTGAAAGATCGGGGATTGAAATTTCGGGCCCACAGGGTCACATGTGTACCAACATATTCCCTTTGATAAGGAGAGCCACATGGCTACCGTGAAAGTTGACAGCGCCAATTTCGAAGCCGAAGTCCTGCAGTCGGCAGAGCCCGTGATCGTGGATTTCTGGGCCGAATGGTGCGGCCCGTGCAAGATGATCGCTCCGAGCCTTGAAGAGCTTTCGGTCGAATTCGCCGGCAAGGTGAAGGTCGCCAAGCTCAACATCGACGAAAACCCGGAACTGGCCGCCCAGTTCGGCGTCCGCTCCATTCCGACGCTCGCCATGTTCAAGGGTGGCGAAGTGGCCGACATCAAGGTTGGCGCCGCCCCGAAGACCGCCCTGACGAGCTGGATTTCCAGCGCCGCCTAAGGCGACCTCATTTGCAGGCATGAGAAAAGCCCGGTTTTCGCCGGGCTTTTTCTTTGCCGATTTTTTGCGAGTTCAGGTCGGAGGAGTACCGTTTTCGGCGAGCACGTCGCCGACGAGATAGAGCGAGCCACCGATCAGGATTCGCGGCGGCGGAGCGTCGGGGCGCAAATGCTGCTTCATCATCTCCAAGGCCTCGGAAACCGACGCTGTAGGGCTCGACAGAAGACCCGCCTCACCCGCGGCATCCGCCAGCACGACCGGATCGATGCGCGCGTCGGTGCCGAAGATCGGCACGGTGAAGACGTGCTCGGCCAGATCCTCGAAGGCGCGGAAATAGCCGACCGGATCCTTGGTGTTGATCATGCCGGCGATCAGGAACAAGGGCCGCGGCTGGCGTTCCTCGAAATTGGCCACGGCTTCGGCGATAACTTCGCCGGCGCCCGGATTATGGCCGCCGTCGACCCAGATTTCCGAACCCGCCGGAGCCTTGTCGAAAAGCGCGCCGCTGGTCAGGTGCTGCAGGCGGCCCGGCCAGCTGACCGACTGCATCGCCTGCTCGATGACGGCATCCGGCAGCGCAAAGCCGGCCGCCTTCACAGCCCTTATGGCGGCGGCGGCATTGGCGTACTGGTGCCGGCCCGGAAGGCGCGGCAACGGCAGATCGACGAGCCCGAATTCGTCCTGGTAGATCAGCCGGCCGTATTCCTCATAGGCGACATAGTCCTGGCCATAGGCGGCTGTCGGGCAATGCAGACGTTCCGCCGTCGACAACAGGACATCCAGAGCCTCGTCATGCTGCTGCTGGCCGATGACGACAGGGCAGCGCCGCTTCATGATGCCGGCCTTTTCGGCGGCGATCAGTTCGACGCGGTCGCCGAGATAGGCCTGGTGATCAAGCGAGATCGGCATGATGACGGAAACGGCCGGTTCGGGAATGACGTTGGTCGCGTCGAACCGCCCACCGAGGCCGACTTCAACGATGGCGACATCCGCCGGCGCTTCGGAAAACAAGACGAACATCACGGCGGTCAGGATCTCGAACACCGTGATTGTCTCGCCGCGATTGGCCTCGCCGACCCGACGGATCGCATCCGCAAAGACCGCATCCTCGACCAGACGGCCGCTGCCGCCCTTCACGCCGATGCGGTAGCGCTCATGCCAGTTGACGAGGTGCGGTGATGTATGGACGTGAACGCTGAGGCCGGCTGCCTCCAGCAGCGCTCTTGCGAATGCCGTGACCGATCCCTTGCCGTTGGTGCCGGCGACATGGATCACCGGCGGCATCTTGAGATGGGGATTGCCGAGCCGATCCAGCAGGCGCGTGATCCGGTCAAGGGACAGATCGAATCCCTTGGGATGCAGCGCCATCAGCTTGTTGATTTCGTTCTCGGCTTCACTCCGCACGGATTGGTCCATGAAATCTCATCCAACGATGCGGCAAAAGAAGCAAACGCGCGATTATTCTGCGGCTTCTGCCTTGGGAGCAGGTTCTGCGCTTGCAGGCGTCCGGTCAATTTCCTCGCGCACGCCATCCACCGGCTTTTTCATCAGGATCTTCAAGAGCCGTGCCAGCGTATCGGGGATATCGTGCCGGCGGACGACCATGTCGACCATGCCGTGCTCCAGCAGATATTCGGAAGTCTGGAAGCCTTCCGGCAGCTTTTCGCGCAGGGTCTGCTCGATCACCCGCTTGCCGGCAAAGCCGATTTCGGCGCCGGGTTCGGCCAAGTGGATATCGCCGAGCATTGCATAGGAGGCCGTGACGCCGCCGGTGGTCGGGTTGGTCAGCACCACGATATAGGGTAGACCCGCTTCCTTCAGCATGTTGACGGCAACGGTCGTGCGCGGCAGCTGCATGAGAGAAAGAATGCCTTCCTGCATGCGCGCGCCGCCGGAAGCCGGGAACATGACGACGGGGCATTTCTCGGCAATCGCCCGCTCGAATGCCTTGATGATCGCCTCGCCGGCGGCAATGCCGAGCGAACCGCCGATGAAGTTGAAGTCGTGCACGATGGCGACGAGCTTCAGGCCCTTCACCTTGCCGACGCCGGCATTGATCGTGTCTTCGGCATCGGTCTTGGCACGGCTGTCGCGCAGACGGTCCGAGTACTTCTTGGAATCGCGGAACTTCAGCGGATCCTGCGCCACCTTGGGCTGCGGCAGGGATTCGTACTGGCCATTGTCGAAGAGCGTCCGTAGACGGTCTTTCGCCGGCATCTTCATGTGATAGCCGGACGCCGGAATGACCCAGAGATTTTCCTCAAGATCCTTGTGAAAGACCATTTCACCGGTTTCCGGACATTTGATCCAGAGATTTTCCGGCACTTCGCGGCGGCCGAGCATGGAATTGATCCGCGGCCTGACGTAGTTGGTGATCCAGTTCAAAGCTCTTGCTCCTGAAATTTCAAACTAAATGCGGATTACACCCGCTATTCGGCGGCAACAAGGCGTGCCGACCGCGCGCCAGATGCCAGTCCGCTGACCAGCGTCGCCACCGCCTGCACCGTATCCGCCGTCGCCTTGCCGTCCTTGGTCAGGCTCGACGCGATCTGGTTGACGATCGCCGTGCCGACCACGACGCCGTCGGCGGACGCGCCGATCAGCTTGGCATGCTCGGCGGTCTTGACGCCGAAGCCGACGCAAACCGGCAGATCGGTGTGGCTCTTGATCCGCTTCACCGCGCCGGAAACCAGCGACGGATCCGGCAGGGACGAGCCGGTGATGCCGTTCATCGACACATAATACACGAAACCGGAGGAATTTTGCAGAACCCGCGGCATGCGCTTGTCGTCGGTGGTCGGCGTCGTCAGGCGAATGAAGTTGATACCCTTGGCGACTGCCGGGATGCAGAGCTCATCATCCATCTCCGGCGGCAAGTCGACAACGATGAGTCCGTCGATGCCGGCCTCGATGGCCTCGTCGACGAACTTCTCGACGCCGTGGATGTAGATCGGATTGTAGTAGCCCATCATCACGATCGGAGTGTCGTTGTCCGTCTTGCGGAAATCGCGGGCGAGCTGCAGCGTCTTGATGAGGGTCTGGCCAGCTTTCAGCGCACGCTGACCGGCCATCTGAATGGCGGGGCCGTCGGCCATCGGGTCGGAGAACGGCATGCCGAGCTCGATGACGTCGGCGCCGGCTTCCGGCAACGCCTTCATGATGCCGAGCGAGGTCTCGTAGTCGGGGTCGCCGGCCATGAAGTACGTGACGAGCGCCGGGCGGTTTTCCGCCTTCAGGTCGGCGAAGCGTTTGTCCATACGTGCAGTCATGATCAGAGGCCCATTCCGAGAATCTTGCCAACGGTGAAGATGTCCTTGTCGCCGCGGCCACACAGGTTCATCAGGATGATCTGGTCCTTGCCCATCTTCGGTGCGCGCTTGACCACCTCGGCCAGCGCATGGCTCGGCTCCAGCGCCGGAATGATGCCTTCCGTGCGGGTCAGGAGCTGGAAGGCGGCCAGCGCCTCGTCATCCATGATCGGCACATATTCAACGCGGCCGCTGTCCTTCAGCCAGGAATGCTCGGGACCAATGCCCGGATAGTCGAGACCGGCGGAGATGGAATGGCCTTCCTTGATCTGTCCGTCGCTGTCCTGCAGCAGATAGGTGCGGTTGCCGTGCAGGACGCCCGGGCTGCCGGCCGTCAGGGAGGCGCAATGTTCCTCGCCGTCGAGGCCCTTGCCGCCGGCTTCGACGCCGACGATGCGGACCGACTCGTCATCCAGGAAGGGATGGAAGAGACCGATGGCATTCGAGCCGCCGCCGACGGCAGCGACCAGCATGTCCGGCAGGCGGCCTTCGGCGGCCATCATCTGCTCCTTGGCCTCCGTGCCGATGACAGACTGGAACTCGCGGACCATTTCCGGATAGGGATGCGGGCCGGCGGCCGTGCCGATGATGTAATAGGTGTCGTCGACATTGGTGACCCAGTCGCGCAGCGCCTCGTTCATCGCGTCCTTCAGCGTGCCGTGACCGGAGGTTACCGGCCTGACCTCGGCGCCCAGCAGCTTCATGCGGAAGACGTTCGGGGCCTGACGCTCGACGTCGGTCGCGCCCATGTAGACGACGCAGGGAAGACCGAAACGGGCGGCAACGGTGGCGGACGCGACGCCATGCTGGCCGGCGCCGGTTTCGGCGATGATGCGGGTCTTGCCCATGCGCTTGGCGAGAAGGATCTGGCCGATGCAGTTGTTGATCTTGTGGCTGCCGGTGTGATTGAGCTCGTCGCGCTTGAAGTAGATCTTAGCGCCGCCGAGTTCTTCCGTCAGGCGCTCGGCGAAATAGAGCGGGCTCGGACGGCCGATGTAATGCGTTCCGAGATGGGCAAGCTCGGCCTGGAACTCGGCATCCGTCTTTGCCCGGTTCCACTGTTCCTCAAGCTCGAGGATGAGCGGCATCAGGGTCTCGGCGACGAAGCGCCCACCATAGATGCCGAAACGTCCGTCCTCGTCGGGACCGGACCGGAAGGAATTGGGCTTAGGCGTCTGGTTCACATCATTCTCCCTGTGCCGGCCGTCTTCATCGGCTTGTCGGGCACCGCATCAAAAAACTGGTCGAGCAAGGCGAGATCCTTGACGCCCGGCTCGGATTCCACACCGGAGGATACGTCGATCCCCCTCGCCCCGGTCATCAGAACCGCCGTTCTGACGTTGTCCTTGTCCAGGCCTCCGGAAAGCATGTAATCAAGGTGATCGTCAAGACTGTCCATCAGGCTCCAGTCGAAGCTGACGCCGTTGCCTCCGGGCAATTCGGAGCCCTTCGGCGCCTTGGCGTCGAAGAGGAAACTGTCGGCAACGCCTTCATAGGCATCGACCTTTTTAAGGTCGTCGGCGTCGCGAACCGAAAACACCTTCATGACGGGCAGGCCAAACAGAGCCTTCAGGTACAGGATGCGTTCCGGGCTCTCGCTGCCGTGCAATTGCAGGATATCAGGCTTCAGGAGCGCAACGATCTCCTCCAGCGTCTCGTCATCGGCGTCGACAGTCACGGCTACGACCTTGACGCGACCGCGGACCAGGTCCGCGAGCTTTCCGGCCACATCCGGCTCTATGTTGCGCGGGCTTTTCTCGAAGAAAATGAAGCCGATATGCGTGGCTCCGCGCTCGACAGCGCGCAACACCGCTTCAGGCGTCTTGAGGCCGCAGATCTTGATATCCGGTTTCATCTGGGCGGAAGTGACATGAAACGGTAAAAGAGTCGAGAAAAATCGCCATCCGCGGCCGTCAGAGGGCCGACGGTCCGAAGTCGATCGCGTGCAGCAGCGTACCGTTCTTCTTCAGCCACACCTTTGCCTCGTCCGTTCGCGGGCAGAGCTTTTCGCATAGCGCCCAGAAGCGCGGCCCGTGGTTCATCTCGCGGAGATGGGCGACTTCGTGGGCGGCGAGATAGTCGATCACGAATGGCGGCGCCATGACGATGCGCCAGGAGAACGACAGCTTGCCGTCGCTCGAGCACGATCCCCAGCGGCTGCGGGTATCCTTCATGGTGATCGACTTGTACGGCCGGCCGGCCGCCTTCGAATGGATCGCCACGTAGGATTCGATATCGCCGCGCGCTTCCTTCTTCAGGAAGTCGGCGACGCGTCGGCCGGTATGTTCTTCCATGCCGCTGACCGTCAGGATGTGACGGCCTTCACGTTCGATGCTCTGGGTCAGCCCACGCAGCTTGCCGGTATGCTCGATCTGGTGGCTGACTCCGCGCAAGTGGATTTCACTGCCGTCCCGAAGGGTCCGGTCGTCGCCGAACCGCGACAACCTGTCGGCCAACCATTCCTGATGGCGCCGCAAAAAATCGTCGACGTCGCGGCGCGGAACGCCGGGCGGAACGGTCATCTTCAGGAGGTTGCCACCGGGCTCTATCCTCAGCGTGATGCGGGTGGAGCGAGGGTTGCTGCGGATCACCAGCGGCATCGGCCTGCCATCGACGTCAATGGTCGTCTTGACCACGCCAGGTGGCTTCGGCAATTTGTTCCTGACACGCTCAATCAATCCGAACATGCCCTCTTCTATCCGATTCGAAACTGTTGTCGCCAAACAAAAACCGGCATCCATTCGATGCCGGTCCTCTTTTCAGATCAACGGTATCAGCGCTCAGGATCCGGTATAACCGGGGACCGGGTTGCCGTTGTTGCCGCCATCCTGTCGCCTGGACGGACGGTCGCGCATGAAACGGTCGAACTCTTCCTGGTCCCGCGCCCTGCGCAGTTCGCGCATGTACTCGTCGAAGTCGGCACGCATCTCATCGAGCTTGCGGCGTTCTTCCTCCAGCCGTTCCAGTTCCTGCCGGCGCCAGTCGTCGAAGGCGACGTTGCCGGTTGAGAAATGCGGACGGCCGTATCGGCTACGGCTCGACCTGCAGCCGGCGAAAATTCCGTCTGCTTTCGAGTTCATGTCCCGCTTGAATTCCTGCAAGCGTTCGCCGAACAGGATGTAGGCAAGCATAGCCAGACCGAGAGGCCAGAAAATGACGAAGCCCAACACCATCAGTGCGATCGTTGCCGGCGTCCAGTCGGGACGAAGCAATGCTGACTGGTTCATTGTGAGTTACCTCGCTTTCCTCGGACCGGCAGGATGCCGAACCGATGAGTTTGATGTGGTAACCCGCCAATTCGGGTTCAAGCATATGCCACCCGAATTCGGACAATAGTCTGTTTTACAACCGATTTATCGGGATCGCGCCGGCGGTTGAAGCGGCCTTGCGTGCCGCCTCAGGCCTTCCCGCCTTCAATGACCCGTGGGGTCAAGGCCTTGCGGCCAGAACTGTGAGTGCGCGCGAAATCGACGATCATCGGTACGATATCGCGGCGGAAGCGCGATCCGTTGAAGACACCGTAGTGACCGACGTCAGCCTGCACGTAGTGCATGCGCTTCTCGTTCGGAATGCCCGGACATATGAAATGCGCGGCCTCGGTCTGGCCGACGCCCGAGATGTCGTCGTTCTGGCCTTCGACGGTCAGGAGGGCGACATTATGGATCGCCTTGGTATCGACCTTCCGGCCGCGATGCTTGAACCGGCCGTTGGGAAGCGAGTGCTTGATGAAAACCTCGTCGACCGTCTGCAGGTAGAACTCCGCCGTCAGGTCCATCACCGCCAGATATTCGTCGTAGAAGTCGCGATGCTTTTCGGCCGAATCACCGTCATTCTTCACCATGTGGAAGAAGAAGTCCTTCTGGGCGATCATGTGCCGGTCGAGGTTCATCGACATGAAGCCGGAGAGTTGCAGGAAGCCCGGATAGACCGGGCGCAGGAAGCCCGGCTGCGGCCACGGCACGTTCATGATGACATTGTCACGGAACCAGTCGAGCGGCTTGCTCTGCGCCAGCTTGTTAACCGCCGTCGGATTGACGCGGGTGTCGATCGGGCCGCCCATCAGGGTCATGGACGCCGGCACGCAGGGATCGCTGTCCATTTCCATGACGCCGACAGCGGCAAGCAGCGGGACCGAAGGCTGGCAGACGCCAACGGCGTTCACGCCCGGTCCCATGAACTGAAAGATCTCGACCAGGTAATCGATGAAATCGTCGAGGTCGAAGCGGCCTTCCGAAACCGGCACCATTCGGGCATCCACCCAATCGGTGATGTAGACATCGGCATGCGGCAGCAGTGCCTCGACCGTTCCCCGCAGCAAGGTCGCATAGTGACCGGACATGGGTGCCACGAGCAGGATGCGCGGGTCCTTGCCGTGATTGGCAGGCAGCACGCGCTCGAAATGAATGAGTTTGCAGAACGGCTTGGACCAGATCACCTTTTCGTGGACCGAAACGCGCTCTCCGGCCACCTCGGTCTCGCTCAGACCGAACTCCGGCTTGCCATAACGGCGCGTGGCACGTTCGAAGACCTCGAGCGACGCCGCAAGCGATCGTCCGAGCATCGTGTGGGACAGCGGGTTCAGAGGATTGCGATAGGCCATCCGCCACAAATCGGCTCCCGCCCTGACGGGCGCGACCATGGCATGGTTCAATTCGTAGAGTTGATAAAACATGGGAAACGCCACCTTTCTGGTCCGGATATCCCACGCAGCTTGCCCATGGCTTGTCAGGCAGTGCGACCACCGCGGGCACCATATCGGTTTGGCCCCGCACGCTTCCTCGGCAACTGGATAATCCGTCACATTCCGACCTCGGACGACTGCGCACAACGCACGACCGGCTCCGGGTTAACCATGACCCTAGCAGGTTTCTGGTGCGGCGCAACAGGGCCGCATGTCGCAACGCAAAAGTCAGGGCGGGCAGCTTCCTTGTCCGCTGGCAATCGCGCTCTATTTCCGGCTACGATCTTGCGGTTCCGAACACTCACTTGCAGAGAGCGTTCCTGGATGGATTGCGAAACTCGGCATTTTTAGCCGGATTCTTCAGATTCTCCCTTCACCGATCGAAGGAGGAGTGATCCATTGAGATCTCGACTGTGCCGGTGTTTCACGTGAATCACGCAACGAATTCAGACATGGCTTTATTTCTAAAGGAATTCCAGATGTCATTCATCCATCCTAGACAGCCTGCCCACGATATCGATCCGCTCTTCGCAAATCGCTGGTCGCCGCGGTCATTCACCAGCGATCCTTTGCCGGAGTCCGATCTGAAGACCATGTTAGAGGCGGCGCGCTGGGCACCATCCGGCAGTAACCGCCAGCCGTGGCGTTTCGTCTACGGCCCGCGCGGCACGCCGGCCTGGGAGAAGATCGGGCCGGTCCTGATGGAATCGAACTTCCGCTGGGCGCGCAATGCCGGTGCCCTGATCCTGGTCTACTCCAGACAGACGATCCGGGACGACAAGACGGGTGAATCGAAAAATCTCTACAGCCACGCCTTCGATGCAGGCGCAGCCTGGGTGTCGCTCGCCTTGCAGGCGTCCAAGCTTGGCTATCATGCCCACGCCATGGGCGGGATTCATCATGACAAGGCGATGGAGATATTCTCCGTGCCAAAGGACTTCCGTCCCGAGGTCGCCATCGCCATCGGCAAGATCGGCGCACCGGAAGACCTCCCGGAAGAACTTCGGTTGCGCGAAGTGCCGAGTGACCGGCTGCCGCTCGACAAGATCGCCGGCGAAGGTATTTTTCCGGAGAGCTGAAACAGAAGACCCGCCGGACGGCATCCGGCGGGTCTTTTCATATCGGCAGAATAACCTCGACTAGATGTCCAGGTTCGCCACGTTCAACGCGTTTTCCTGAATAAAGTCACGACGGGGTTCAACTTCGTCACCCATCAGTCGCGAGAACATTTCGTCAGAATCGACGGCATCGTTGACTCGCACCTGCAGCAATGAGCGGGCATTCGGATCCAGCGTCGTTTCCCACAGCTGCTCGGCATTCATCTCACCGAGACCCTTGTAGCGCTGCATCGACAGACCCTTGCGGCCGCTGGCGAAGATCGCGTTGAGCAGCATGCGCGGACCGGAAACCTGGAGGCTGCCTTCCTTGCGGTTGAGCGTCGGCTGCTGCTTGTAGACTTCCTGCAGCCGCGGCGTCAGCTGGTCGATGTAGCGGGCATCGGACGAACCGATCAATGCGCTGTCGAGAACCGCGACTTCCCGCACACCGCGGACCACGCGCTGGAAGCGCAGACCACCCTCGGGCGTCACCTCGCCTTCCCAGCCGCGCTCGGTTTCCTCGGCGATCAGGTCGAGGCGGGTCGCCACTTCCTGCGCAGTGGCGCTTGCCTGTTCCGGCTTGTCGGTCAGTTCGGGATTGAGAATTCCGCAGATCGCGGCCTGCTCGACGATGTCGCGGCTGTAGCGCGAATGCAGCCCTTCGACGAGGCTGCGCAGGCGCAGCGCGTCGTTGATGACCAAACGCAGGTCCTGCCCGGCGCGCATTTCGCCATTGCCAAGGGTCAGGGTCGCCTCCTCCAGGCCCTGGTCAATCAGGTAATCCTCAAGAGCCTTTTCGTTCTTGAGGTACTGGACCGACTTGCCGCGCGACACCTTGTAGAGCGGCGGCTGGGCGATATAGAGGTGCCCGCGCTCGATCAGTTCCGGCATCTGCCGGAAGAAGAAGGTCAGCAGCAGGGTGCGGATGTGGGCGCCGTCGACGTCAGCATCGGTCATGATGATGATCTTGTGATAACGCAGCTTGTCCGGATTGAACTCGTCCTTGCCGATCGAGGTACCCAGCGCGGTGATCAGCGTGCCGATTTCCTGGCTCGACAGCATCTTGTCGAAGCGGGCGCGTTCCACGTTGAGGATCTTGCCGCGCAGCGGCAGGATCGCCTGGCTTTCGCGCGACCGGCCCTGCTTCGCCGAGCCACCTGCGGAGTCACCCTCGACGAGGAAGAGTTCGGACTTCGCCGGATCCTTCTCGGAACAATCCGCAAGCTTGCCCGGCAGCGACGCAACGTCGAGCGCGCCCTTGCGGCGGGTCAGTTCGCGGGCCTTGCGGGCCGCTTCACGGGCGGCAGCGGCCTCGACAACCTTGCCGACCAGCGTCTTGGCCTCGCTCGGATGTTCTTCCAGCCAGGTCGACAACGCTTCGTTGACTAGGTTTTCGACCACCGGCCGCACTTCGGACGACACCAGCTTGTCCTTGGTCTGCGACGAGAATTTGGGGTCCGGCACCTTGACCGAGAGCACCGCCGTCAGGCCTTCGCGGCAGTCTTCGCCCGACAGCGTGACCTTTTCCTTCTTCAGGATGCCCGACGTATCGGCATAGGAGGTAACCTGACGGGTCAGCGCGCCACGGAAGCCGGCCATATGCGTGCCGCCGTCGCGCTGCGGAATGTTGTTGGTGAAGCAGAGGACGTTCTCGTGGTAGCTGTCGTTCCACCACAGCGCCACTTCAACACCGATGCCGTCCTTTTCGCCGCGAATGTAGACCGGCTTTTCGATCAACGGCTTCTTGGATCTGTCGAGATAGCTGACGAAGGCTTCCAGCCCGCCTTCATAGACGAGCTCGACTTCCTTGATGTCGGAATGGCGCTTGTCGGTCAGAAGAATGTGGACGCCGGAGTTGAGGAAGGCCAGTTCGCGCAGGCGATGTTCGAGCGTCGAGAAATCGAACTCCGTCTTCGTGAACGTGTTCGTGCTCGGCAGGAAGGTGACTTCCGTCCCGGACCGTCCCTCATAGCTGCCGGTGATCTTCAGCGGCGCATCCGGAACGCCGTGCGTGAAGCTCATTTCATGGACGTTGCCGTTGCGGCGGATCTTCAATTTCAGCGTGACCGACAGCGCGTTGACCACCGACACGCCAACGCCGTGCAGACCGCCCGACACCTTGTAGGAATTCTGGTCGAACTTGCCGCCGGCATGCAGCTGCGTCATGATCACTTCGGCGGCGGAAACGCCCTCGCCCGTGTGAATGTCCGTCGGAATGCCGCGGCCGTTATCGGTCACGGTCACCGAGCCGTCTGCATTCAGCGTCACCGTCACGATGTCGGCATGACCTGCCAGCGCCTCGTCGATCGCATTGTCGACGACTTCATAAACCATGTGATGGAGGCCAGATCCGTCGTCGGTATCCCCGATGTACATGCCGGGGCGCTTGCGCACCGCATCCAGGCCTTTCAGAACCTTGATGGAATCGGCGCCGTATTCGCCGGAAGCGCCGGTTTCATGCTCAGGTGTATCGGTCATTTAAGAAGTCTTTCACTGTTGACGGAGTAAGGCGGCAACCCTTGCGAATCACCGGTTTTGTCCCTGTCGGACTATAGGGAATTTGCCGCAAGTTCCAAATCCATGACGGAGCATTATGGCATAAAACAGGGGATGACGGGCCGTTCAATTCCCGCCTGTCCGCTTTTCCAGGATCGCCGTCAGTTCTCGTACCGTTTCCGGTGACAGATCCCTTATCGCATGTGCCAGCCGATTGGCAAATTCGGTATGTCCGGGAGGAAGGCCGGAGGTGTCGACGACGACCCGCGGATGGGACATGCCGGCGATCAAGAACAGCTCCTCGGCCTCATCCCAGATGATGTTGAAATAGCCCGCCACCCGCTGCAGAAGATCGAAGCTCGGCGGGCTGCGCCGGCCATGCTCCAGCGCCGAGAGATAGGCGGCCGAGACGCCGATGGCGGCGGCCATTTCCTTCTGCGAGACGCCCTTCGCCTGCCTGAGCGCCCGCATGGCTTCACCGAATGGCGTCATGTCTGGTCTTCCCTTGCCCGCGACAGGCGGACATAAATGGCGCCCTCTCCCCCGTGCCGCTCAGCGGCAGTTTCGTAGGACGAGATCAGGAAGCGGAATTCGGGCTTACGGAACCAGATCGGCACCGCCCGCTTCAATGCGCCGTCGCTGCCCATCGAGCGACCCTTGCCGGTGATCACCAGCACATGTCGCATCCCGCGCTGATGCGCCCGGATGATGAAATCGAGCAGCATGTTGTGCGCCTCGCTCTGGACGAGGCCATGAAGATCGATACGGCCTTCGAGCGAAAGATGCCCTTTCTGCAGCTTGCGTTTGACCGGGCGTTCCAGCGGATGGTGGATCCCTTTCGGCTTTTCTTGGGGCGGCGCCTGATAGGAAGGTACATCCCAGTCATCCGGCTTCGCCTTGACGACGGGCGGAGAAACCGGCGCTGCCAGCATTTCCCCGAAATCAACCTCTTCCGGCTCTTCGGCAAAGGCGTCCATCCGGCCCGGTAGCGGTTTGGTGGTGCGCGCGACCTTGCCCCAGAGAATGCGTTCCTCGCGGCTCAGTTTCCGATCCCTGGCCATCAGCGGTATCTCGCGGCCGCGGCCTTCGGTACGAGGATGTAGAAGTCGGCCGGGCACGCGACGGCGCCGGCCATTTCGCCCGCCTCATCGCCGGAACCGGTGAAGATGTCTCCGCGAGCCGGCCCGGTGATGGCGGAGCCGGTATCCAGCGCCAGCATCAGCCTCGCGAAGTGGCCGGCATCATCCATATGGGAGATGGCTTCACTGACGATATAGAAAGGGAAGCCGAAGGTGTGGATGCGCCGGTCGACGGCGAGCGAACGGCCCGCCACAAGCGGGACCTTTGCCGCCGCTATCGGCCCCTGGTTCACGTCGTCAACGGCAGCCTCCCGGAAGAATATGTAGGAGCGGTTCTGCCAGTAGACCTCGTCCGCACGGTCCGGGTTCGCCTCCAGCCAGGCTCGGATCGACTGCATCGAAATCGCCTCGCGCGCGATCTCTCCCCTCTCGATCAGGAGCTTGCCGATGCCGGAAAAGCGATGTCCGGCCTTTGCGGCGTAGGTGATCCGCTTCAGACTGCCATCGGGATAGCGAAGCCGGGCGGCACCCTGCACATGGGTGAAGAAGACGTCGGCCCTGGATTTCGCCCAGGCGATCTCCAGCCCTCGTCCATCCAGATAGCCCCGTTCGATTTCTCCGCGGTCCGGATAACAGGAAATGGCACCATCGCTCAGCAGGCCGAATTCGTAATAGGCGTCCATGTCGGCCGGCCGGTTGGCGTCCGACACATCGACCATGTCGTCGGGTCTGCGATATAACGGGAAGCGGTACGTCTCGTCGGCGACAGCGGACACCTCTACCTCCGGTTCGTAGAAGGCAGTCACGAAGCCGCGCTCGCCATCCCTGCGGCGGATGAGAAACGGTTCGCAGGTCGCCTCGAAGAAGGCGCGCCAGGTCTGCGGGTTGTTGTCGGTCAGCCGTTCGGCTTGCTCAAGAAGCAAAACAAGATCACCGGCGTTGAGGCCGAGTGATCCCGTTTTGTAAGGTTTGGCGGACTTCAGGTGGGTAAGACAGGCGCGCATGGCGCCTGCCAGAGACGATGGATCGTCCTCCTGCCATCGGGGCAGGTCAGCGAAGGAAACCGGCCTGAGTTCGAAATCCTGTCCTTCGGTCATGGGATCAGGATTCGGTCGCGACCAGCTTCCAGTTCGGATCGCGCGAGCGGACGTCGCGGGCGAATGTCCAGATATCGCTGATCTCGGCCACTTCCTCGGCGCTTCCGTCAATCATCGTGCCGCTCTTGTCATAGGTGGCCGAAATCATCTGGCTGACGATCTTCAACTTGATCATGGCATCGGCATCGCGAACTTCGGCCTGGACGATGTCGATCTTGTCGATACCGACAAAGGTCGACTTCACCGTTTCGCCACGACTCTCCCGATCGGCAATTGCCTTGTCGAACCCTTCATAGACTTCTCTTGAAAGAAGACCCTTGAGGGTCGCGCGGTCGCCTTCGGCAAAGGCCATCACGATCATCTCGTAAGCCATCCGCGCACCCTTGACGAATTCCTTCGGGTCGAAGGCGGGATCCGCGTCGACGAATGCGCGCAGCGACCGGTTGATCTCGGTGTCGGGTTTGGCGAAACTGTCGACCGCTTCGTAGCGGTTTTCGTCCGTGGCCCCGTCCTCGCCACGCCGGGCGATGGTCACGACCTTGTCGGCCGGGTCGCTTCCCGGTCCCTTGGCCATGTCGCGGGTGTTATAGGGTTCATAGGGCGGCTTCTCGTTGCCGGTGCGTCGACCGAGAACGCTGCGAAGCTGCAGGAAAATCAGGACTGCGGCCACGAGAAAAAAGAGGGTTACAAAATCGTTGGTGCCCATGCTTGTCCCGGTTTCGATATCGTCTTTCTAGTTACTATACCCATATAGTCTCGATAGGACGATCATTCAAACAAAGAAGACATGAAGGTAAACGGTCTCAGGAACCGAACCGCGATGAAAAGGACAGACGGAATGCGCACGCCCATCATAGCCACGACGATATTGCTTCTGCCGATACTGGAAATCGCCGGATTCATCCTCGTCGGCAGGGAAATCGGTGTGCTGGCGACGCTGTCCCTCATCCTGCTGACATCGCTTGCCGGCATCGTCCTGCTTCGCGTCCAGGGCTTCGGCATTCTCCGGCGGCTGAATGACGAGACGCGATCCGGCAAGGATCCTGCCCGCGACATGATCCATGGCGTCATGGTCGTTATCGCAGGACTGCTGCTTCTCCTGCCCGGTTTCATCACCGACGCGATTGGCCTGCTCCTGTTCCTGCCGCCGGTTCGCGACTTCGTCTGGCGGCATTTCCGCCAGAACATCACGGTCTACACTTCGTCGGCGGCTTCGTTCCGGACGCCTGGCGCAAGCCGCGATCGCAGTCCGGTTGTCGATCTCGACGAGGACGAGTTCGAGCGCAAGCCCGGCAACGGTTCGTCGCCATGGTCCGACAAGCCCCGGATCGACAACTGAGCGGCCTCTTTGACGCGGGCTGGCACGGGTTGTAAGCCCATGGCCAAAGTGCTAGATCGCCTATCGACTTTTTGACCTAGAGGAAAAATTCGATGGCCAACGAAAACGGCACACAGGCTCCTGAAAGCCCGTCCCTCAATATTCTCGCCCAGTACATCAAGGATTTTTCCTTCGAAAATCCTGGCGCGCCGCGGTCCCTGCAGTCCCGTGACAAGGCTCCGGAAATCAACATCAACGTCAATGTCAATGCGAACCCGCTTTCCGGTTCCGACTTCGACGTCATCCTGTCCCTGACGGCCGAAGCGCGCGACGGCGACAAGGTGGTCTTCAACTGTGAGCTGGTCTATGGCGGCGTCTTCCGCATCACCGGCTTCCCGCAGGAACACCTGCTGCCGGTCCTCTTCATCGAGTGCCCGCGCCTTCTCTTCCCGTTCGCCCGCCAGATCGTTGCCGACGCCACCCGCAACGGCGGCTTCCCGCCGCTGATGATCGATCCGATCGACTTTGCCCGGATGTTCCAGCAGCGCATGGCCGAAGAACAGGCCCGCCAGCAGGTTCAGGCAACCACCAACTGATAAGCAAAAAGCCCGGCCAAGAGCCGGGCTTCTTCTTTCGGGCATCCCCCAAGGCCGTTTGCGTCAATCGGCGTATTTCTTCCAGAGGCTCTTGTCGCCCATCCCGGCAATCATCTTTTCATGCGCGGCAATCTCGGTTTCGCTGAGACGCGGGGAAAGCGGCCGCGGCCTTGCCTCCAGCACGATCGGCTGGTCGGAACCGTCTTCCTCCTCCGAATAGCCGTCGCGTCCGGTTTCGACGCTCAGTCCCAGGGCCGTCTGCCGACCGCCGATCATCTCGATATAGACTTCCGCCAAAAGCTCGGAGTCGAGGAGAGCGCCGTGCTTGGTGCGGTGCGAGTTGTCGATGCCATAACGCCGGCAGAGGGCATCGAGCGAGTTCGGGCCCATCGGATGCTTGCGGCGGGCCATCGCCAGTGTGTCGATCACCTGGTCCTGCGGTACCGGTGGGATATCGAGCCGGGCGAACTCCGCATTGATAAAGCCCATATCGAAGGACGCGTTGTGGGCGATCCACTTTGCGCCATCGAAGAATTCGCGGATTTCATCCACCACCGACGCGAAGGGTGGCTTGTCCTTCAGGAATTCGTCGGTAATCCCGTGCACGGCCAGTGCGTCCGGATGGACCGTCTTGTCACCCGGATTGATGTAGATGTGGATCGTCCTGCCGGTCGGGAAGTGATTCTCGAGTTCGATACCGCCAATTTCGATGACGCGATCGGTCTTGTTATCAAGGCCCGTTGTTTCGGTATCGAAGATGATTTCCCGCATCAGCGTTTTCCCTTTTTGGCCCTGAGCTCCGCAATGATCGCGCGGACCTGTTCTCGGGCAGCATCCATGCCATGGCCGGTGTCGACAATATAGTCGGCCCGCCGACGCTTTTCTGCATCCGGCATCTGCCGGGAGAGGATGAACTCGAATTTCTCCACAGACATGTTCGGCCGGGCAAGCACCCGGCGGCGCTGTTCGTCGGCATCGCAAGTGACCACCACGATCGCATCGACATCTTCGGCGCGTCCCACTTCGAACAGAAGCGGTATGTCGAGGACCACCAGATGACGGCCTTCCCGTTCCATGGCATTGACGAATTCGCGCTCCTTGTTTCGCACCAATGGATGGACGATCGCTTCGAGGGCTTTCAATTTATCCGGCTTCTTAGCCAGAGTCTTTGAAAGCAACTGACGATCGACGCGCCCGTCGACTATCGCCTCTGGAAAGTCTTCGGCAATCAGCGGCACTGCCTCACCGGCATAGAGGTCATGAACGACCTGATCCGCATCGTTTACGGGAATGCCCTCGTCAGCCAACATCTTCGCCGTTGTCGATTTACCCATTCCGATCGATCCGGTCAGCCCGATGATCATCACGCATGCGCCTCCATGTCGGCGATGACCAGGTTGCGCAGCTCTTCCGAAACCTCCGGTCGACGGCCGAACCATTTTTCGAAACCCGGGACAGCCTGATGCAGAAGCATGCCGAGCCCATCGACCGTGCTCAGACCCTGCAGACGGGCCTGCTTCAGGAGTGGCGTCTCGAGCGGCACATAGACGATGTCCGTGACGACAGCATCGGCCGCCATACCGGAGAAGTTGATCTCCGGGGCTTCGCCGCCGTCCATGCCGAGCGATGTGGTGTTTACGAACAGGCTGGCGCCGGAAAGGACTTCCGGCAATGCCTCCCATGCATGTCCGTGAATGCGGGACCCGAACCGGTCCGCCAGTTCCTTGGCGCGTGCCACCGTGCGGTTGACGACATGGACCTCGGAGAAGTCGCGGTCGCGGACCGACTGGATGACCGCACGGCTCGCCCCACCGGCGCCGACGATCACGGCACGGCCACCTAAGCGATCCCAGCCCGGCGCCCGGGCGTCAAGATTGGCCGTGAAGCCGTAACCGTCCGTATTGGTGGCACAGAGCCGTCCATCCTCGAGCCACAGCGTGTTGGCCGCCCCGAGCTCTTCCGCCAGTTCATCCGGACGATCGGCTAGTGCGAAGGCCGCTTCCTTGTGGGGGATCGTGACGTTGCCGCCGACAAAGCCCGAGCGGCCGTCCTTTAGTGTCTCGATGAATTCCGCGAAAGCCTCCGGCGCGACCTCTTTAGCCGAATAGCTTCCGGCGATACCGAAGCGTTTCAGCCAGTATCCGTGGATCATGGGCGATCGGGAATGGCGAACTGGATAGCCGGTTACAAATGCCGCCGGCGATTTTGTTTCACGTGAATCATGCATCCAAGACATCCAGTGTACGTAGAATTTGAAGAAGCAGCAGCAGGGGCAGACCGAGAATGGTGAAGTAGTCGCCTTCGATCTTTTCGAAGAGCTGTATCCCCTCGCCTTCGAGTTGATAGCCGCCGACACTCAGCAATGCCTTGTCTCCGACAGTCTCTATATAGCGGTCCAGAAAGCGATCGCTGAAGGCCCGCATGGTGAGGTCCGCGTGGCTGACAAACTGTTCGACCACAACGCCTTCGCGTGCAATCGCGACGGCACTGTTCAGGCGATGCGTGCGTCCGGCAAGCTTTGCCAGTTGTCGCCTCGCCTCCTCGGACGACTTCGGCTTGTGAAACAGCGTCCCGTCGAGCGACATGGTCTGATCGGATCCGATCACATAGGCGTTCGGATACCGGCGGCTGACCTCCAGGGCCTTTTCCGCAGCGAGACGGCTGGCGACGCCCTCCCCCGTTCTCTCCGCTGCCGGCATGCTCTCCTCGATCGCCCGCTCATTGATATCGGCGGAGACGCTGGAGAATTGAAGGCCGGCATTCTCCATCAGCATGCGACGGAAGGGGCTGGTCGAGGCGAGAATTAATGTCGGCTGCATGGAAGGCCTTTCGGTGACTGTCGCCGGATTATCGCAAGCGGGGGCGCAGGGCAACAATGGCCGCGGCCGTCTCCTCGATCGAGCGGCGTGTCACGTCGATCACCGGCCAGTTGTTTCTCGAGAAGATGGCCCTGGCATATTTCAGTTCCTCGGCGATCGCGGCCCTGTCGATGTAACTTCCCTTGTCGAAGCCGGGTGTGGAACCAAGATCGCGATTGCCGCGCACCTGCGAGATGCGGTCGCTGGTGGCGATCAATCCCACGATCAACGGTCTCGTCACCTTCACGAGCTGCTCGGGCAGCGGCACACCCTGGACGATCGGGATGTTGATGGTCTTGATGCCACGGTTGGCGAGATAGATGCTGGTCGGCGTCTTGGACGTTCGGCTGATGCCGACAAGAATCACATCCGCCTCGTCCAGATCCTCGGGCATCTGTCCGTCGTCGTGATCCATCGTGAAATTCAGTGCCTCGATGCGGGCAAAGTAATCGGCGTTCATATCGTGTTGCGCGCCCACTCGCCGCCGCGAGGGAGCACCGAGATAGGTCTGGAAGACGGAGATCACCGGCTCCAGCACATTGACTGACGGAATGCCGATCTCGATGCAGGTGTGATCGAGGATCGTGGCGAGCTCCTGATCGACGATTGTATAGAGAACGATTCCCGGTTCGGCATCGACCTTTTCCAGGACGGAAACCAATTGTTTACGATTTCGCACTAGAGGATAGACGTGTTCAATGGCGTGGCTCCCGTTGAACTGTGCCGAAGCGGCACGCCCCGCCGAGATGAGAGTCTCGCCGGTTGAGTCAGAAATCAGATGGAGATGGAAGAAGTTTTTTCTGTTCTCCACGCTAAGATCCTTTGCCTGTTGATAAGCCGGGACAATCTGGGCTGTCTGGAATCGGGCGCCCTAGCCTGTGGGAAAAAGGTCCAGATATCCACATTTCGACTTTCCGGGATGATTTGCCACTATGCCTGTGGGTTCTGGGGATGGCTGCCGTTTGTAAAACGTTATCAACAATCGATCCACAAGGCTCAGCGAATTTCATTCTGCCATATCTCTTTGAAATTCCTCGTGTTGTGAAGATAATCCCGATAATTTTCCATTCCTTGTGAATTTGTATCCCTTCAGCGGTTCAATTTCCTCGAACCGGGAACATTCGGTGAATTGATTTTAATCCTTGCTACTCACCGACTCTAAGAAATAGAAGCCTATTTAGATTCATTTCTTATTTATTGGGAAGGATGCGCTTTGCTGAGCGAAGAGCGTAAGATTATGCGGGTGTTGAGCGGACAAACCGTTTCTCCTCCGCCAATCTGGCTGATGAGACAGGCAGGGCGGTATCTTCCGGAATATCGTGAGACACGGGCCAAGGCAGGCAGTTTTCTCGATCTCTGTTACACGCCGGAACATGCGATCGAAGTGACGATGCAGCCGATCCGGCGTTACGGTTTTGATGCGGCGATTCTCTTTTCGGACATTCTCGTCATACCGGATGCCTTGAAGCGGAACGTGAAATTTACGGAAGGCTTCGGTCCGTCGATGGATCCGATCACCGAGGATGGCATCCGGAAGCTGACGCCGGAAGGCGTTCTCGATTACCTGGCCCCGGTCTTCGAAACGGTAACGGGCATTCGTTCAGCCCTGCCGCAGGAAACCACGCTGCTCGGCTTCTGCGGTGCGCCCTGGACGGTGGCGACCTACATGATCGCGGGGCATGGAACGCCTGACCAGGCGCCGGCCCGGCTTTTCGCCTATCAGCACCCGGAAGCCTTCGATCATCTGCTGGCGCTTCTGGCCGATATCTCAGCCGAATATCTGATCCGCCAGATCGATGCCGGCGCGGATGCGGTGCAGATTTTCGATTCGTGGGCTGGCGTTCTTGGCGAGCAGGAATTCGAGCGCTTTGCGGTGGGACCCGTTCGCCGGATGGTCGATCGCGTGAGATCGAGCCGGCCGAGCGCGAAGATCATCGCCTTCGCCAAGGGAGCTGGCTACATGCTCAAGGGATACCGTCAGGGTACGGATGCGGATGCGATCGGCCTCGACTGGTCGGTGCCGCTTTCCTTTGCCGCTGAGCTGCAGAAGGACGGAGCGGTCCAGGGCAATCTTGATCCGATGCGTGTCGTCGCAGGCGGCAAGGCGCTCGAGGACGGGATTGATGCGATCCTGCAGGTGCTCGGGAATGGCCCGCTGATCTTCAATCTCGGCCACGGCATTACGCCGCAGGCGAACCCGGATCATGTGACGGCGCTCGTCGATCGCGTGCGGGGCAACGGGTGAGAGGCGGGCGATGACGGGGAAGGCTGTCGACCGGATTGCCGGGCGGAAGGCTGCGCTACGCGCAGGGTTTGCGATCGCGGTGTTTCTCGGAATTCTGGGTGTCGTCTATCTGGCGCAACCGGACAATTTCTTCCTCTGGATCAAGGCTTTTCACATCGTTGCGGTGATTTCCTGGATGGCGGGTCTGTTCTATCTGCCCCGACTTTTCATCTACCATACGGATGCCCTGCCCGGCTCGGAGCTGTCTGAAACCTTCAAGGTAATGGAACGCCGGCTGTTTAAGGTGATCATGCGTCCGGCGATGGTGATCACCTGGCTTCTGGGTCTCTATCTCGCCTGGAGCATGTATGGTTTCATGGGTGGTTGGCTGCATGCGAAAATCCTTCTTGTCGCCATAATGACCGGATTTCATGAGCATCTCGGTCGGGCCGTTCGGAATTTCGAATCGGATGGGCCGAGAAAGTCGGTGCGCTATTGGCGCCTTGCCAATGAAGTTCCGACAGTCCTGATGATCTTCATCGTCATTCTGGTCGTGGTTAAACCGTTTTAGCCGGCGGCCCGTTCGAATAAATCGATGGCCTGAAAGGTTTTTCCTTGCGGGGTTTCACGTGAATCGCTATTTTCCGGCCATCTCTTCTCCGTGGTGCGTGCAAGATCGAGCTGCCGGCAAATGATGCTGGAGCAGCCCGCAAAAAGAATAAGCGCACCGATCTCCTCAGAAATTGGATATGGTTTCCCTTCATGGCTGAAATGAAGCTTCAAGAACTCAAGAACAAGACGCCGACGGATCTGCTGGCTTTCGCAGAATCGCTGGAAGTCGAAAACGCCAGCACGATGCGCAAGCAGGAACTGATGTTTGCGATCCTCAAGGTGCTGGCGAGCCAGGATGTGGAGATCATCGGCGAAGGCGTGGTGGAAGTGCTTCAGGACGGTTTCGGCTTCCTGCGTTCCGCAAATGCGAACTATCTTCCGGGTCCGGACGATATCTATATCTCACCCTCCCAGATCCGACGCTTCTCGCTGAAGACGGGCGACACGGTAGAGGGGCCGATCCGCGGGCCGAAGGAAGGCGAGCGTTATTTCGCCCTGCTGAAGGTCAACACGATCAATTTCGACAATCCGGAAAAGATCCGTCACAAGATCCATTTCGACAATCTGACGCCGCTCTATCCGAACGAACGCTTCAAGATGGAGCTGGAGAATCCGACCACCAAGGACCTCTCGCCCCGCGTGATCGATCTCGTGGCGCCGCTCGGCAAGGGCCAGCGCGGTCTGATCGTGGCGCCGCCGAGAACCGGTAAGACGGTTCTTCTGCAGAACATCGCCCACTCCATCACCGCCAACCATCCGGAATGTTATCTGATCGTCTTGCTGATCGACGAACGGCCGGAAGAAGTGACCGACATGCAGCGTTCGGTTCGCGGCGAGGTCGTGTCCTCGACCTTCGACGAGCCGGCCGTGCGTCACGTGCAGGTGGCGGAGATGGTCATCGAGAAGGCCAAGCGTCTCGTCGAGCACGGCCGCGACGTCGTGATCCTGCTGGACTCGATCACCCGCCTCGGTCGCGCCTACAACACCGTGGTGCCGTCCTCCGGCAAGGTTCTGACCGGCGGTGTGGATGCCAATGCGCTCCAGCGGCCGAAGCGCTTCTTCGGCGCTGCCCGTAACATCGAGGAAGGCGGCTCGCTGACGATCATCGCCACGGCCCTGATCGACACCGGCAGCCGCATGGATGAAGTCATCTTCGAAGAGTTCAAGGGTACTGGTAACTCCGAAATCGTGCTGGACCGCAAGGTCGCCGACAAGCGTATCTTCCCGGCCATGGATATCTTGAAGTCGGGTACGCGTAAGGAAGACCTTCTGGTGCCGCGCCAGGATCTGCAGAAGATCTTTGTCCTTCGCCGGATTCTCGCGCCCATGGGCACCACGGATGCGATCGAATTCCTCATCGACAAGCTCAAGCAGACAAAGAACAACGGTGATTTCTTCGATTCGATGAACACCTAATTTTTATTAGCCGGATTCTCTGACGGGTCCGGCGTTCCAGTCATTCCATGGCGATTGTCCGGCCCGTTACCCTGCATTGGGTTGACGGGCTGACTTTTTATTCCGACCTTCGCATAACGGTTTACTCTTGATCCCGTGGGCGTGCCGGCGGGGACAGTCGGTTTGGCTGACGTGGATATCGACACTTGAAATCATCGGTCGCATTGGCCATAAGCATTGGCCGTTGGCGGCGTGAAACGCATGGGGCCGTCGGCTTTCGCGCTTATGCTGCTTGGCAGCGTCGACGGCGTCGAACCCCCAATCGGACAAAGTAGCAGTGACATGGCATCCTCTTCGGATACAATCTATGCGCTTTCCAGCGGGCATCTGCCAGCAGGTGTTGCCGTGGTGCGTATCAGTGGTCCCCGTGCCGCAGAGATCTGCCATCGATTAACCGGCAATTTGCCTGCACCGAGGATCGCCACGCTCCGAACGATTCATGACCGGAATGATCATGTCCTCGACCAGGCGATCGTGGTTTGGTTCCCCGGCCCCGCGTCCTTTACGGGAGAAGATTGCCTGGAGGTGCACGTGCATGGTGGGCGCGCGGTTGTTGTTGGTCTTTTTGATGTTATTTCAAATGGTTATGCTGGTATTCGGCATGCCGAAGCCGGCGAATTCTCGCGAAGGGCGTTCGAGAACGGCAAGCTGGATCTGACGGAGATTGAAGGTCTTGGAGATCTTATCTCGGCAGAAACGGAGATGCAGAGGCGGCTCGCGGTCGAGCAGATGCGCGGTGGTCTGTCCAGGGTCTATGCCGGTTGGGCGGATCGCCTGACCCGTGGACGGGCATTGATTGAAGCGGAACTGGACTTTTCCGATGAGGAGGACATTCCCGGTGCGGTTTCGGATCAGATCTGGTCGGACATGAGGGCGTTGGTTGACGAGATCGATTCGCATACGAAAGGAATTATCGCCGGTGAAATCATCCGTGACGGTTTCAAGGTGGTGATCGCGGGACCGCCGAATGCCGGAAAATCCAGTCTTTTGAATACATTGGCGAAACGTGATGTTGCTATAGTCACCGATGTGGCCGGCACCACGCGGGACGTTCTGAAGGTGGATCTCAATCTGGGCGGTTATGTCGTTCATCTTGTCGATACAGCGGGCTTGCGGGAATCCATCGATGTAGTTGAAGCCGAGGGGATTCGCCGTGCCCGACATGAGATGGAATCGGCACACCTGGTGCTGTTGCTCTCAGAATGCGGCCAAGTGGCGGATCCCTCTGCGGTAGAAGGCTTGAATGTGCCCTTTCTGTGCGTTGGAACCAAGTTGGATCTTCATGATGACAATGATTCAACTGGATTTGATGTCGTCATTTCGTCGAGTTCCGGTTTTGGTTTGCCTGAGCTACAGGACCTGTTGCTGAAGGCAGTGATCGATTCGGTTCCGGTATTAAATGCAGCCCTACCCAACCGCTTGAGACACAAGGATTTTCTCGATGAGGCGAGGCGATCGATTGACGCCGCAGTGCGCTCGTCAACTCTGGATTTGGAACTGCGTGCGGAACTGTTGCGGCAGGCATCCAACTCGCTGGGGAGAGTTACAGGCCGTGTCGATGTTGAGGACTTGCTTGACGTGATCTTTCGGGAATTCTGCGTTGGCAAGTGACTCACGTGAAACATTCGACGGACAAGACGACATGACTTTACAATTCATGCTAATGTTTCACGTGAAACATATTGACATTTGTGCATTCTGAGGCAAACCGAAGCGCTGCTGGATAGGGCGATGAAATGAAGACTCGGTTCGACGTGATAGTGATTGGTGGAGGTCATGCCGGCTGCGAGGCCGCTGCGGCTGCTGCGCGCATGGGCGCAAGCACCGCGTTGGTGACACATCGTCGCGATACGATCGGTGTGATGTCCTGCAATCCGGCAATCGGCGGGCTGGGCAAGGGGCATCTCGTTCGCGAAATCGACGCGTTAGACGGTTTGATGGGCCGGGTTGCCGATGCGGCGGGTATTCAGTTCCGGATGTTGAACCGGAAGAAAGGACCGGCCGTACGCGGCCCCAGGACGCAAGCGGACAGGAAGCTCTACCGATTGGCGATGCAGGACGCGATCGGGGCGGTCGACGGCCTCGAAGTGATCGAAGGGGACGTGTACGATCTGAGACTGGATGAGGGCGGAATTGCCGGCGTCGTCACGTCCGATGGTCGTTCCTTTGACTGTCGTTCAGTGGTGCTGACTACGGGAACCTTCCTTCGGGGCCTGATACATATCGGCGACAGCAAGACCCCTGCCGGTCGTATGGGCGAGGCCCCTTCCCTGGGAGTTTCTGAGACGTTGAAGAGTTTTGGATTGCGGCTCGGACGCCTCAAGACCGGTACACCAGCCAGACTGGATGGAAATACGATCGATTGGTCCTCCGTTGATCGCCAGGCTGCGGATGAAGAGCCGGTACCTTTTTCTTTCATGACGGACTCGATCAGTAATCGGCAAATCGAATGCGGTGTGACCCGTACGACTGAGGAAACTCATCGGATCATCCGCGACAATATCGGACGGTCCGCCATGTATTCCGGGCAGATCGAAGGCGTCGGCCCGCGCTATTGTCCTTCTATCGAGGACAAGATCGTCCGCTTTGGCGATCGGGACGGTCATCAGATCTTTCTGGAACCGGAAGGTCTCGACGATCAGACGGTCTATCCGAACGGTATCTCGACGTCATTGCCGCTTGATGTGCAGGAATCCTTCATTCGTTCGATTCCCGGCTTGGAGCCGGTCAGAATTCTTCAGCCTGGATATGCCATTGAATATGATCACATTGATCCACGGGAATTGCGGCCCAGCCTGGAAGTCCGTAATGTAAGTGGTCTCTTCTTTGCGGGGCAGATCAACGGCACCACGGGTTATGAAGAGGCTGGCGCACAAGGCCTTGTGGCTGGTCTGAACGCTGCTCTGCTAGCGTCGGGAGCCGAAACCCATGTTTTCAGCCGCACCAATAGTTACATAGGCGTAATGATTGACGACCTGACCAGTCGTGGCATTACCGAGCCTTATCGCATGTTCACCTCGCGGGCCGAGTATAGGCTGTCCCTTCGTGCGGACAATGCCGATGTTCGGCTGACGCAGCTGGGTATCGATATAGGCTGTGTAGGCACAGCGCGGCGCGTGAGATTTTCCAGTTATATCAAGCAGCTGGATGCCGCACGGGCGCAGTTGATGGATCTGTCTGTGACGCCGTCCGAGGGGAGTGCCAAGGGTTTGAAGCTCAACCAGGACGGCCATAGGCGGTCGGCCTACGAGTTGCTTTCCTATCCGGAACAGTCGATCGAATCCCTTTCCCAGGTCTGGCCGGAGTTGCAGGGTATTAGAGGCAAGCTGCGGGAGGCCCTCGAGATCGAGGCGGCCTATGCGGTTTACCTTCAGCGGCAGGCATCCGATATTGCCGATGTGCGGCGGGAGGAAAGCCGCCAGATTCCCGAAGACTTCGATTATTCCTCGCTTCCCGGTCTTTCCATTGAGTTGCGGCAAAAGCTGCAGGCTGCCCGGCCCGCGAACATTGCCCAAGCTGTGAAGGTGGATGGCATGACGCCCGCGGCAGTGTCGCTTCTGATCGCGTGGGTACGGAAGTTGGGCCCTGCCAATGAAAACGAGAGAGTGGCATGACGTCGTTGCATCCGATCCCGGATATCGGCCGGGAAGTTTCACGTGAAACGCAGGAGCGGCTAAGCGTCTTTGCAGATCTCTTCCAGAAGTGGGCAAAATCCATCAACCTGGTTGCGCCTTCGACGGTGGCGGAACTGTGGCGCCGGCATATCGCGGATAGTCTGCAGATTCAGCCCTTGTGCCCTGATGCCGATACCTGGATCGATCTTGGCAGTGGCGGCGGATTTCCCGGTATCATCAGCGCGATCCTCTTGGCCGAGCGAGGTTCTGGCTGGGTTCATCTGGTTGAAAGCAATCAGAAAAAATGCGCTTTCCTGCGGGCCGCCTTGCGGGAGACGGGAGGACGGGGGTCCGTTCACCCGGTCCGGATCGAGGATGCGCCGGCGGTAATTGATCGGTGCGATGCCCTGTCGGCCCGGGCGCTGGCGGAGCTCGAGCTTCTGTTTGCCTATGCGGAGCCTTGGACTTTGAGGAATGCCAAGCTGAAGGCTTTCTTCCACAAAGGCCGGGATTACGCGGCGGAAATCGACAAAGCGCGTGGTCGCTGGGAATTCGATCTGGTACAACATCAAAGCAAAATCGAGACGGATTCGGTTGTTCTCGAGATCAGCGGCCTTAGACGGCGTACCAGCGCGTAGATATTGGGTTCAGCGGCATGATTGGCACAAAGAAAAATCGCGTAATTACAGTGGCTAACCAGAAGGGTGGGGTCGGTAAGACGACGACGGCCATCAATCTTGCCACGGCTCTGGCGGCAATCGGCGAGCGCGTCCTGATCATCGATCTGGACCCGCAGGGCAATGCCAGCACCGGGCTTGGCATCGGCCGGAAAGATCGCGCGCATTCGTCCTTCGACCTGCTCATGGGCACGCATAGCGTCTCCCAGACGGTTCTGAAGACGGTTGTTCCCAACCTCTACATCATCCCGTCGACCATGGACCTGCTCGGCATCGAGATGGAAATCGGGCAGGCGTCCGACCGCGCTTTCCGGCTGCGGCGCGCCATTTCCGGTGAGGAAGCGCTGGAATACTCCTATATCCTGGTGGATTGTCCACCCTCGTTCAATCTGCTGACGATCAATGCCATGGCGGCAGCACACTCGGTCCTCGTTCCGCTGCAGTGCGAATTCTTCGCACTGGAAGGCTTGAGCCAGCTACTCGAAACGGTCAATGAAGTGCGCCAAAGCCTTAATCCGCTGCTCGATATCCAGGGAATCGTGCTTACGATGTTCGATTCGCGCAATAATCTTGCGCAGCAGGTGGTAAACGATGTTCGAACCCATCTGGGTGACAAGGTCTATCACACCCTCATCCCGCGCAATGTGCGGGTCTCGGAGGCTCCCTCCTATGGCAAGCCTGCCATTCTCTATGATCTGAAATGCGCCGGCAGCCAGGCCTATCTGCAGCTGGCGTCGGAGGTGATCCAGAGGGAGAGGCAAAGGAAGGCGGCCGCCTGAGGTCGCAAGGTTTTATGTAAGTGAGCGCTGACATGAATGATGACGTATCGAAACGCCGGCTGGGCCGGGGTCTCGCCGCCCTGATCGGAGAGATGGACCAGCCGCTGACGACGGCGCAGCCGGCAAAGACGGTGAATCCCGACCGGATGATCCCGATCGAGTTCATCGCGCGCAATCCACGCAATCCGCGCCGCTATTTCGATGACGAGGAGTTGCAGGATCTCGCCTCCTCCATCCGTCAGCATGGCATCGTGCAACCGGTTGTGGTGCGCACGATCGGCGAGAACAATTACGAGATCATCGCCGGCGAACGGCGCTGGCGGGCAGCGCAGCTGGCCGGCTTCGTCGAAATTCCGGTCATCATCCGTGATGTGGACGATCGCACGGCCCTGGAGATCGCAATTGTCGAGAACGTCCAGCGCGCCGATCTCAATCCGCTGGAAGAAGCCCTGGGATACGAGCAGTTGATCGCCGATCACGGCTACACGCAGAACAATCTGGGTGAAATCATCGGCAAGAGCCGGAGCCACGTGGCCAACAGCCTTCGGCTGCTGAAGCTGCCCGAACCGGTGCGTGACATGGTTGCCGCGGGCAGTCTTTCCGCCGGTCATGCCCGCGCCTTGGTCTCCACGTCTGATCCTGAGACCCTGGCGAAGGCGATCGTTGCGAAAGGCATGTCCGTTCGTGATGCCGAAAAGCTCGCCCAGAAGGATATTCGCGGGCCCGGACCTGTTTCCTCATCGTCTGTTCAGGCGCCAAAGGATTCCGACACGCTCGCGCTCGAGCGCACGCTCAGCGACACGCTTGGCCTTGATGTCACGATCAACCACAAGGGTGAGAGCGGCCAGGTGCGCATCGCGTACAAGAGCCTGGAACAACTTGAGGAAATCTGCCGGCTGCTGGAGAGGCGTTAATACCCTCTAACGTTTATCTGAGCCGGCGTTTGGCTTGCAGGGCTGTTGAAAGCAGTGTTTGCCGGGCGATGCTGTCTTCGAGCGCCGGCCGCTGACGCGACTGCAGGATCGCGGCGTTGATCCGGTTTGTTTCCCGACCGATATCTGCTGAAGTCCAGGCCGCGAGCGCGCGTTCGATGATCGGTTTGCGCCGGAAGTGGAGATGACGCCCGCGGTTCTGCATGACCTTGGCGAGTGGCGCATTATCGCCTTCCATCTCTCCCCGCATCAGGTCCATGAGCTGGAACGTCCTGAGGCAGCTTTGCAGGACGAGAAACATCGGCGTTTTCGAAGTGGCGATCTTCTCAATGGCTGCCAAGAAGCTCTCGGTATTGCCGGCAAGAACCGCGTCGACCGCATCGTCGGCGGAGATCGCGCTGGCATCGCCGATGATTTCACGGATATGATGCTCCTCGATCATGCCGTCCTGGCGGCAATAGAGGCAGAGTTTCTCGAGTTCGCCACGCGATGCGCGCCTGTCGCCGCCGAGAAGCGTCGTCAGCAGCGATCGGGCGTTCGGAGCGATGCGGAGGCCATGCGCTCCCAAAACCTCGTCTATGAGCCCGCTGACGGCCCTCGCATCGTCACTGTAGCAGGGAATGGAGAGAATGTGCCGGCTACCGGCCGCGGTCTTGCGCAGCGATGATGTCTTTTTCAGGTCGCTCTGCTCGATGACGACGAAGCAGGCTTCCGGTGGCGTTTCCGCCAGGATCTGCAGCGGCCCGGAAAGTTGCTTCTCGCCGGAGCCGCCGCGTATCCAGATCAGCCGCTCGCCGCCGAACAGGCCGATGGAGTTGACCTCGTCCAGAAGACGGCCGCTGTCGCCCTGCAGGTCGCTAACATCAAGGCGTACGAGAGAAAACGGATCGTCGAGGGCCACCCCGGTCTTGCGGGCAATCTCTTCGGCTCTTTCGCTTACCAAACCGCCGTCAGGCCCAAAGATCAGAAAAACCCGTGATTCAAGCGGACCCCTCTGGATCAGGCGATCAAACTCGAATGCCTTGATTTCCGTCATCGGCTACATGGGCTGCTGCGAGAGCGTCACCAGCAGATCCGCACGGATCATTTCGGCCAGTTCCTTGGCCGCGCGATTCTCGGCGTCGCGTCCCGCACGGATCTTGGCAAATTCCTGTGACGAGTAATCGACGAGAGCGGTCGCCTTCCGGCTTGCGGCACGCAAGACTTCGCCGTCGGAGAGTCTGGTCAAGGTGTAGTCACCTGTCACGACGACGCGTCCGGCGTTGGCCGTATCCGAAGAACTGTCAATGAGAACGCCCTGGCTCTTCGTGTTGATCTTGAGATTCAACTCGTAAGCCGGATTCGCAGGCTCGCCGGCGCCACCGGACATTAGGAAGATCAATCGGTTGCGAACTTCGAGCCCGACACGATCGCCTGCTTGCGATATGCCGACGGATGCGAGTTCCGCCGGCACCTTGCCTTGCTGGGAATAAAGCGGCTGGACCTGGCAGCCGGCCGATGTCAGAGCGAGGCCAAGCGTTGCGGCAACGACAAGCCGGCGAAGGATGCTGGATTTCGACTTATACGACAATGTTGACGATCCTTTGCGGCACCACGATGATCTTCTTCGGCGGCTGACCGTTCAGGTGATGCTGGACCTGCTCGAGGGCCAGAACGGCTTCCTTGACGGCATCTTGATCGGCATCGCGCGCGATTGTCAATTCCGCTCTCTTCTTGCCATTGACCTGAATGGGCAGCACGATTTCGTTGTCGGCGACCAGAGCCTCGTCATAAGCCGGCCAGCCGGTTTCCGAAATCAATGTCTCATTGCCGAGAGCCGACCAGCATTCCTCGGCCAGATGCGGCGTCATCGGGGCGATCATGTGGATGAGAAGCTCCACTGCGTCGCGTGCAGCCGCCTTGTCCTCGTCGCTTCCCTCGCCTTTGGCCAGCGCAGCAAAAGGTCCTGCCATGGCGTTGACGAGTTCGTAGATGCGGGCGACGGCCTTGTTGAATGCGAGCTTGTCGTAGTCGCCCTGCACCGCCTTCAGCGTCTTGTGCGCTGCCTGCGAAACTGCAAGGAAAGCACCTTCCTTAGCCGGATTCGCCTCAACAGATCGCAGCAGATCGACCGTTTCCGAGATGATGCGCCAGACACGTTGCACAAAACGATGCGCGCCTTCGACGCCGGCTTCGGACCAAATCACGTCGCGGTCCGGCGGAGAATCCGACAAGACGAAGAAGCGGGCCGTATCGGCGCCGTAGGAGGCGATGATGTCGTCCGGATCGACAACGTTCTTCTTCGACTTCGACATCTTCTCGATCGAGCCGATCTTGATTTCCTCGCCGGAGGACATCAGGACGGCCCGACGGTTGCCGTCGGTTTCCTCGATGCGAATATCGGCCGGAGAAAGCCATTCGCGGGCGGCACCCTCGCCGCGGCTATAGGTCTCGTGCACGACCATGCCCTGCGTGAACAGACCCTTGAAGGGTTCATCCAGGTCGACATGGCCTGTCGCCTTCATGGCCCGGGTGAAGAAGCGCGAATAGAGAAGATGCAGGATCGCGTGCTCGATCCCGCCGATGTACTGATCCACCGGCAGCCAGCGGTTGGCGACGGCGGGATCTGTCGGCGCGTCTTCCCACGGGGCGGTGAAGCGGGTGTAATACCAGCTCGAATCCACGAAGGTATCCATTGTATCGGTCTCGCGGCGCGCATCCTTGCCGCAAACCGGGCAGGCCACATGGCGCCAGGTCGGATGGCGATCCAGCGGATTGCCGGGCAAATCGAAGCTCACATCGTCGGGAAGCTTGACCGGCAGGTCCTTCTTCGGCACTGGCACCACACCGCAATCGTCGCAATGGATGACCGGGATCGGGCAACCCCAGTAGCGCTGGCGGGAGATACCCCAGTCGCGCAGGCGGAAATTGACCTTGCGCTCGCCTTGCGGCTGGTTGCCGAGAGACTGGCTGGAGAGCTTTTCGGCAACGGCCTGGAATGCGTCCGAAGTCGTCATACCGTTCAGGAAACGGGAATTGATCATGACGCCGTCGTCGACATAGGCCGTGTCACCGACCGTAAAGCTTGCAGCATCGCCGTCCGCCGGCATGACGACCGGTACGACCGGCAGGCCATACTTGCGGGCGAAATCCAGGTCGCGCTGGTCGCCGGAGGGGCAGCCGAAGATGGCGCCCGTGCCGTATTCCATCAAAACGAAATTGGCCACGTAGACCGGCAGTTCCCAATTCGGGTCCAGCGGATGCCGGACGCGAATGCCGGTTTCGATGCCCTTCTTTTCGGCTGTTTCCAGCGCTGCCAACGACGTCCCTGCCCGGCGGCATTCCTCGCAGAAAGCGGCAATCTCGGCATTTTTCTCGGCCGCGGCCTTGGCCAGCGGATGATCGGCGGCGATGGCCAGGAAGGACGCGCCGAACAGGGTGTCAGGCCTGGTCGTATAAACTGTCACTTCGCTCATGCCGTCGGGCGCAGTTTCGCCGACGATCTCCCAGCGGACGGTCATGCCCTCGGAGCGGCCGATCCAGTTTTTCTGCATCAGGCGCACTTTTTCCGGCCACTGGTCGAGTGTGTCCAGCGAATCCAGCAGGTCCTGCGAAAAATCGGTGATCTTGAAGAACCACTGCGTCAGTTCGCGCTGCTCGACCAGGGCGCCGGAGCGCCAGCCGCGACCGTCGATCACCTGTTCGTTGGCAAGCACCGTCTGGTCTTCCGGATCCCAGTTGACCTTCGACTGGCGGCGATAGACCAGGCCATGCTCGAGGAAGTCCAGGAACAGATGCTGCTGGCGCTGGTAGTATTCGACGTCGCAGGTCGCGAATTCCCGCGACCAGTCGAGGGACAGGCCCATGGATTTCAGCTGGCCACGCATGGTGGCGATGTTCTCGTAGGTCCATTCCTTGGGATGGACCTTGTTTTTCATGGCGGCATTTTCGGCAGGCATGCCGAAGGCGTCCCAGCCCATCGGGTGCAGAACGTTGTAGCCGCGGGCGCGCTTGTAGCGTGCCACCACGTCGCCCATTGCATAGTTGCGGACATGGCCCATGTGGATGCGCCCGGACGGGTAGGGGAACATCTCCAATACGTAATATTTTTCGCGGGAATCGCCGTTGTCGGTCTCGAAGACCTTGTCTTCGGTCCACTTTTTCTGCCAGCGGGGCTCGGCGTCACGCGGATTATATCGTTCGTTGGCCATGGTCTTTCAGAATTCCGGAAATCAGGGAGAATTGGGGCTGACCTTCACCACGAAACCGCTGGAGCGTCAAGTTCGGCGGCGGCGGGCGCAAGGCAAAAGCGCCGCGCTGCGGGCAAAATTTGCCGGCGTCGGCTTGGCAATGAAGGTCTGGAAGGCTACTTGGCGATACATGGTGCAAAAGGACGCAATGACAATGGTTCTCGCAGATCGTCTCGCTGAAGTTCTCAACAATATCGCCGGAACCGCAAAGCGCGCGGGGCGGGCCGAGGACAGTGTGACACTGGTCGCGGTATCGAAAACATTTGATGCCGACACCATCAGGCTGGCGATTGCTGCCGGCCAGCGGGTCTTTGGCGAAAACCGTGTCCAGGAAGCACAGTCGAAATGGCCGGAGCTGAAGCAGGAGACCGGTGGCATCGAATTGCACCTGATCGGGCCGCTGCAGTCCAACAAGGCGGCGGACGCTGTGGCTCTGTTCGATGTGATCGAGACTGTGGATCGGGAGAAGATCGCCCGGGCGCTTGCTGCGGAAATCGAGCGCCAGGACCGGACGCTTCGCCTCTATGTCCAGGTCAATACGGGGCTCGAGCCGCAGAAGGCGGGAATTGCGCCCGATGACGCGGTTGCCTTCGTCGACTTCTGCCGCAACGAGCTGAAACTTCCCATCGAGGGCCTGATGTGTATTCCGCCGGCCGGGGAAAACCCCGGTCCGCACTTCGCGCTGCTGCAGAAGCTGGCTGGCGAAGCGGGCCTTTCAAAGCTTTCCATGGGCATGTCCGGCGACTATCAGACCGCCGTCGAGTTCGGTGCGACGAGCGTTCGGGTGGGGTCGGCGATCTTCGGCGAGCGTTGAAACTGACTTTCGTCAAACCTTTTAATTTTTATCGCGGATGCACCCGCGTTCCTGCGTTTTAGCGCTTTCGAATTGATTCGGATTTTCCTATCTTTTCCCGTGAGGAGCACATGCGAATGCATGTGTAATGGGAGGAGAACATGGCAGACAACTACAAGGCGGCCTATGCCGGATGGCAGGCCGATCCCTTTGGCTTCTGGAAAAGTGCGGCGCAAGCGATTGACTGGTCGGTCTTTCCGCAGACGATCTTCGATCCGGCGATGGGCACCTATGGCCGGTGGTTTCCCGGCGGCATCACCAACACCTGCTACAATTGCATCGACAGGCACGTCATTGCCGGCAACGGCGAGCAGGCGGCGCTGATCTATGAGAGCGCCATCACCGGGCGGGATCGCGTCTATACTTACCAACAGCTGTTCGAATCGGTGAACGCCTGCGCCAGCGTTCTGAAGGATTTCGGCGTCGGCAAGGGTGACCGGGTGATCATCTACATGCCGATGATCCCGGAAGCCGTCTTCGCCATGCTGGCCTGTGCGAGGATCGGCGCCGTGCACTCTGTCGTGTTCGGCGGGTTTGCGGCCCATGAACTGGCCAAACGCATCGAGGACAGTGGAGCACGGATCGTCATATCGGCGAGCTGCGGGCTGGAGCCGAACCGGACGGTGCCTTACAAGCCGCTGCTCGATCACGCGATCGAAATTTCGAAGGTCAAGCCCGACCATTGCCTGATTGTCCAGCGTCCGGAGCTGGAGGCCGATCTCCTGGACGGTCGTGACCATGATCTCCGCGCCCTGATCGAGGTCGCGCTGGAAAAGGGCGCCCGCGTCGATTGCGAGCCGGTCGATGCGACGGATCCCCTTTACGTCCTCTATACCTCGGGAACGACCGGACAGCCGAAAGGTGTCGTGCGTGACAATGGCGGGCACATGGTGGCGCTGATGTGGTCCATGCGAAACATCTACGGTGTTTCACCGGGTGAGGCCTACTGGGCCGCCTCGGACATCGGCTGGGTGGTCGGACATTCCTACATCGTCTATGCACCGCTCCTGAACGGCAATGCCACGATCCTGTTCGAGGGCAAGCCGATCGGCACGCCGGACGCCGGGGTCTTCTGGCGGGTGATCAACAAGCACAATGTCAGGGTGCTGTTCACGGCGCCGACGGCTTTCCGGGCCATCCGCAAGGAGGATCCGAACGGCGACTTCATCGCCGAAAACCCGATGCCGGGCCTGCGGGCGCTGTTCCTCGCCGGCGAACGGGCGGATCCGGACACGCTCAAATGGGCGGAAGAGAAGCTCAAGGTGCCCGTCATCGACCATTGGTGGCAGACGGAAACCGGCTGGCCCATGGCTGGCAACCCGATCGGGCTCGACCTGCTGCCGGTCAAGCACGGATCACCGGCGGTCGCCATGCCCGGCTACGATCTGCAGGTGCTCGACGATGCCGGTCACCCGGTGCCGAACGGCACTCTCGGCAATGTCGTGGTCAAGCTGCCGCTGCCACCCGGTTGCCTGCCGACGTTCTGGAATGCGGATGAGCGCTTCCACAGCTCCTGCCTCGACGAATTTCCTGGCTATTACAAGACGTCGGATGCCGGTTATCTCGACGAGGACGGCTACATTTTCATCATGTCGCGCACCGATGACATCGTGAATGTCGCTGGGCACCGCCTGTCGACCGGGGCGATGGAGGAAGTCTGCGCCATGCATGCGGATGTCGCCGAATGCGCGGTGATCGGCATTGCCGATCCGATCAAGGGCCAGGTGCCTTGCGGCTTCCTTGTGCTCAACAATGGCGTCGATCGCGACCCCAAGGAGCTGGAGCGCGAGATCGTCGCCCTCATCCGCGAGGAAATCGGCCCGGTTGCCGCCTTCAAGATGGCGATCCAGGTCAAGCGGTTGCCGAAGACGCGATCGGGGAAGATCCTAAGGGGCACCATGCAGAAGATCGCCGATGGCATGCCGTGGACGATGCCGGCGACGATCGAGGACCCGGCGGTGCTTGACGAAATCACCGAAGCGATCCGGTCTCACTCGGCGCAGCATGCCGCATGAATGAAAAAGGCCCCGTGAGGGGCCTTTTATCGTCTGAATGATCGTCCGTGCTGAAATCAGCGGAAATCGTCTTCGTCGTCCTCGACCGTGTCCGACTTCAGCGACTTGAGCTTGGCGAAGACGGCGTCTGCGTCGATTTCCTTTTCCTCTTCCTCGGCATAGTTCGAAGAGAAGTTTTCGGTCTCGCGCGCGGATTCGAGTGTCGCACCCATTTCGGCGGCGGTCGGCAGCGGCCGGCCCTTCGATGCCTTCTCGACTTCCATGTCGAGATCGATCTGGCTGCAGAGGCCAAGCGTTACCGGGTCCATCGGTGTCAGGTTGGCGGAATTCCAGTGCGAGCGGTCACGGATCTGCTCGATTGTCGACTTGGTGGTGCCGACCAGGCGCGAAATCTGCGCGTCCTTCAGTTCCGGATGGTTGCGGACGAGCCAGAGGATGGCGTTCGGGCGATCCTGGCGCTTGGAAACCGGTGTATAGCGCGGGCCGCGGCGCTTCGATTCCGGAACCCGGACCTTCGGTTCGGCGAGCTTCAGCTTGTAGGCGGTGTCTTTTTCAGCCCGCGCTATTTCGTCGCGGGAGAGCTGGCCGGTCGAGATCGGATCGAGTCCCTTGATGCCCTGTGCGGATTCACCGTCGGCAATGGCTTTCACTTCCAGAGGATGCAGTTTGCAGAACTGGGCAATCTGTTCGAATGACAGGGATGTGTTGTCAACGAGCCAGACGGCGGTCGCCTTCGGCATCAGCAGTTGTTGAGCCATAGATAAAGTCCTTCTGTCCGTCCGCTCCGGGGGCGCGGGCCGTGGGTCAAACCACAATTTCCGGGATTTTCGCGCCTTCTATAAACGCAATGTGTCATAAATGCAATTCTTTCGAATGCGAATTGCTGACGCTTGATTGCCTTGTTTATTTCAGTTCTTATCTTGCCAGAACAAGTGGGACGGGAGGACGTCCTGTCATGCACACGGGAGGAGATTATGTCGGTGAAAACCTATCCGGTTACGAAGGCGGTCAAGGATCGCGCGCTGATCGATAACGACCGCTATCAGAAGTGGTACCAGGAAAGCATTGAGGAGCCCGAGAAGTTCTGGGACAAGCACGGGCGCCGGATCGACTGGTTCAAGCCCTATACAAAGGTGAAGAACACCTCGTTCAAGGGCAAGGTGCCGATCAAGTGGTTCGAGGACGGCATTACCAATGTCTCCTATAACTGCATCGACCGTCACCTGAAGACGCATGGCGATCGTACCGCCATCATCTGGGAGGGTGATAACCCCTATATCGACAAGAAGATCACCTATAACGAGCTTTACGAGCACGTCTGCCGCATGGCGAACGTTCTGAAGAAGCACGGCGTGAAGAAGGGTGACCGCGTCACGATCTATATGCCGATGATTCCGGAAGCGGCCTATGCGATGCTGGCCTGTGCCCGCATCGGCGCCATTCACTCGGTGGTCTTCGCCGGCTTCTCTCCTGAAGCGCTTGCCGGTCGTCTGGTCGACTGTGAGTCGACCTTTATCATCACCTGCGACGAGGGCCTGCGTGGCCGCAAGCCGATTGCTCTCAAGGAGAACACCGATACCGCAATTGACATCGCTGCCAAGCAGTATGTCATCGTCAACAAGGTGCTCGTCGTCCGCCGCACCGGCGGCAAGGTCGGCTGGGCACCTGGCCGTGATATCTGGTATCACGAGGAAATCCACACCGTTAAGGCCGACTGCCCGCCGGCAAAGATGAAGGCGGAGGATCCGCTCTTCATTCTCTATACGTCCGGCTCGACCGGCAAGCCGAAGGGCGTGCTGCATACCACGGGCGGCTACCTTGTCTACGCCTCGATGACGCATGAATATGTCTTCGACTATCACGACGGGGACATCTACTGGTGCACAGCCGACGTCGGCTGGGTCACCGGGCATTCCTACATCGTCTACGGGCCGCTTTCTAACTGTGCGACGACGCTGATGTTCGAGGGCGTGCCGACCTTCCCGGATGCCGGCCGCTTCTGGGAAATCGTCGACAAGCACAAGGTCAACATCTTCTACACGGCGCCGACTGCCATCCGCTCGCTGATGGGCGCCGGCGACGAATTCGTCAAGCGGTCCGACCGCTCGACGCTGCGGCTGCTCGGCTCCGTTGGCGAGCCGATCAATCCGGAAGCCTGGGAGTGGTATCACCGCGTTGTCGGTGACGAACGCTGCCCGATCGTCGACACCTGGTGGCAGACGGAAACCGGCGGTATCATGATCACGCCGCTGCCGGGCGCGACAGACACCAAGCCGGGGTCCGCGACGCGTCCCTTCTTCGGCATCAAGCCGGAGCTGGTCGACAATGAAGGCAACCTGCTCGAAGGAGCGACGGACGGCAATCTCTGCATTGCCGACAGCTGGCCGGGACAGGCACGTTCGGTCTACGGGGACCACCATCGCTTCATCCAGACGTATTTCTCGACCTACAAGGGCAAGTACTTCACGGGCGACGGCTGCCGCCGTGACGAGGACGGCTATTACTGGATCACCGGCCGCGTCGACGACGTGCTCAACGTTTCAGGCCACCGTCTGGGCACGGCTGAAGTGGAATCGGCGCTGGTTTCGCATCACAAGGTGTCGGAAGCCGCCGTCGTCGGCTATCCGCATCCGGTCAAGGGACAGGGCATCTATTGCTATGTCACGCTGATGTCCGGCGAAGACCCGTCCGACGCACTCAAGGCGGACCTGATCAAGCATGTCCGCAGCGAAATCGGACCGATCGCCTCTCCGGACAAGATCCAGTTCGCGCCAGGGCTGCCGAAGACCCGTTCGGGCAAGATCATGCGCCGCATCCTGCGTAAGATCGCCGAGGACGATTTCGGCGCGCTCGGCGATACGTCGACATTGGCCGATCCCGGCGTTGTCGACGATCTGATTGCCAACCGGCAGAACAAGGCCGCGGCCGCCTGACGCTGCAGTTAAATGCTCAATGAAAAAGCCCTCCCACGTTTCCGCGGGAGGGCTTTTGTTTGACTTGGCTTACGAAGCGATCGGGGATCAGCTGAAATCTGCCGGCAGGATGTCGGCCGGGATGTTCTGGTAGCAGACCGGGCGCAGGAAGCGGCGGATCGACAGAGTGCCGACCGAGGTGGCGCCGAAGTTCGTAGACGCCGGGTACGGACCGCCATGGACCATCGAATCGCAGACTTCGACACCGGTCGGGAAGCCGTTGGCCAGGACACGGCCGGCCTTGCGCTCCAGGATCGGCAGCAGCTTGCGGGCGAATTCGCTGTCGCCTGAGTCGAGATGCAGTGTCGTGGTCAGCTGGCCTTCGAGCTTGCGGGCAATCACCAGCATGTCCTCCGTCGAGTCGGCGAGGACGATGAGGCCGAGCGGGCCGAACACTTCTTCGCCGAGCTCATGGTTTTCCAGCCAGGACTTTGCATCCGTCTGGAAAAGATACGGTGCGGCATCGCGGTTGTTGCACATGGAGGTCAAAAGCGACTGGACAGCCGTGTTGCCCTCGATACGACGGGCGCCGTTTCGGTAGGCTTCGGCGATGCCGTCGGTCAGCATGGTCTGCGGTGCGACGGCAGCAAGACCTTCCTTGGCGTCCGCGATGAAGGCGTCCGCCTGCGGTCCCTTTACCAGCACGGCGATGCCGGGATTGGTGCAGAACTGGCCGGCGCCCATGGTCAGCGATCCGACCCAGCCCTTGGCAATTGCGCTGCCGCGCGCCGAAAGTGCTTCCGGCAGGATGAACATCGGGTTGACCGAACCCAGTTCGCCGAAGAAGGGGATCGGTTCCGGACGCGATGCGCAGAGATCGAAGAGCGCGCGACCACCACCGAGGCTGCCGGTGAAGCCGACGGCCTTGATCAACGGATGCTGGACGAGCGACTGGCCGACTTCGCGGCTGCCGCCCTGTATCATCGAGAAGACACCCGGATGGATGCCACTGGCCTTGACGGCGGCCAGGCCGGCTTCGGCAACGATCTCGCCGGTGCCGGGATGGGCGGAATGGCCCTTGACCACGACCGGGCAACCGGCGGCGAGTGCCGCTGCCGTGTCGCCACCGGCAACGGAGAAGGCGAGCGGGAAGTTGGACGCGCCGAAGACGGCGACCGGGCCGATCGGGCGCTGCATCATCCGCAGTTCCGGGCGCGGCAGGGGCTGGCGATCCGGGAGCGCCGCATCGTGGCGGCGGTCGAGATAGTCGCCCTTTTCGATATGGCTGGCGAACAGGCGCAGCTGGCCCGTGGTGCGGCCGCGCTCGCCCTGAAGGCGTGCCTCGGGGAGCCCCGTTTCCTGGCTGCCAATCTCGGTGATCGCCTCGGCACGGGCCTCGATCTCGTCGGCGAACTTGTTGAGGAAGGCTGCCCGTTCGGCACGGCTTGAATAGCCGAAGCTCCAGAATGCCTCTTCAGCGGCCTTGGCGGCCTTGTCGACCTGAGCCGGTGTGCCGGCCGAGAATGTATGGCTGGGGCCGTGGGCAGGCGAGGAGTCGAACGTCGTGTCGCTTGCGACCCATTCTCCGGCGATAAGGTGTTTGCCGTGCGGTTTGAAAGTCATGGATACCCTCCTCTCAGGCGCGAGATGCTGTTGGGACAAGTCGTTGTTTGATCTTCGAGCATCACTGACGAAGGTGCGCCCGGGTGAAGATGTCTAAGCGAACTGGTCTGCTGTTTGCGGCAATGAACTAGCACAAATAGTTCTGTCGCCCATAAAAAAAAGCAGGCAGCGCCGGATTTTGACGGTCGGGGCCGGATGTGCGGAGCTTTGGCTGTCGATCAGGGACGGAGCCGGTCTGGTCGTTGCCTGTGACCGACGTGGATGGCCGCGCGGCTCGTGGGAAGTGGTGAAACTGGTCCCGCCACCGTCATCATTCCAGCTTTGCGAAAGGAATGCTGTCTAGGACAGAAACCGGACGGTCGCCTGGCAAGGAACAACCGTCCGGCAGAACCGGCAAGCCGGCTCGAAGACAGGTTCGGAATCCCGGACATTCATTGTCCGCGCCGGATACAGCGATCCGGCATGAGGCGTTCTGCCTTAAGGATTTCGGCCTGTGCATGCCGACGAATGACTGCCCCCGGGCATTGCCCAGCTATCGAGGCAGGGAAAAAGGGGCGAATCATGGGCCGGCGCTATAAATTTGGTCCTTGCCCAATTCCATGTCCAGACACGGCGACCGTTTCCCATGGGCAAAATCCCGCTCGCAATGCCGGACCACCCGGCAGGCCCGGGAATCGCTTCAAATTTTATTAATCGAAAATGCGTAAGACTGAGCGTCGATGATGATCTCCCTGGGTCATCTGCCGGCCTGCGCGCCGCTGTCTAGCTCCATGAAGGGGCGCTTTCAATCAATGATGCCATATGCCGGCGCGCGTTCCCCACGCGCGGCCATGATTTCAATGCGAGAGGCTCCATGCGGAATTTTGCCCAGCGGTCCATTGCCGCAAAACTGATCCTTGTGACGGGATCGACAATTGCTCTCCTTCTTCTCATTTCGAACTTCTTCCTCATTTCGCAGACCGGCGACCGGGTGCAGCATCTTGCTCTTGACCAGGCGCAGGCCGAAGCGAAGGCGATCGCGATGAGCATTGCCGCGGATGTCGGCGAGATTTCCAGCGCTGCCCGCTCGATGGCAGGCATCATCGGCCATACGCATGCCGGCAAGCTCCTCGACCGCAAGGGTACGATCGATATTCTCAGAGCTAACCTGGAGCAGAACCCGTTTGCCTTCGGCAGCTGGATGGCGGAAGCGCCGAACGCATTTGACGGTCAGCAGGCCGAGTTCAAGGGCAAGACTGAGTTCGGCGGCAATGCGGATGGAGCATTTTCGCCTTACTGGTCGAAAGACCGAAACGGCAACATCCAGTTCGGCACCTTTGCCGTGGACTACAATGCGGAATGGTACGCCGCCGCGGCCAAGAGCCTCAAAGGCGCGATCACCAAGCCCTACCTGGCCGAAGGAACCGACGTCCCGACGATCATGAGCTCGATCGCCTATCCGGTAATGTCCGGCGGCAAGCTGATCGGCGTCTCAGGCGCCGATATTTCGCTCGCCTCCCTTTCGCAGAAGCTCGGCGCCATGAAGCCGTTCGGCACGGGCCGGGTCATGCTTCTGTCCCAGGATCTGAAATGGCTGGTCGGCCCGACCTCGGACGCGATGATGAAGGAGTTCGACGGGCAGAATCCGGAACTGATGAAGGCAGCCCTTTCCGACGCCAAGCCGGGTGAGATCGACAACATCGCCGATGCCGATGGCGAGAGCTACAGCCGGCTCATCTATCCTTTCGATCTTCCTGGCGTGAATGCACGTTGGGTCGTCCTGGTCGATATTCCAAGCGCTGTCGTCGCCGAGCAGGTCGACGCACAGACCAAGTTGATGATCGCCGGTGGTCTCGTCGTTCTTCTCGCCGCACTCGGCGGCCTCTATCTCGCTGTCCGCCGCTTCGTGCAGAAGCCGATGGCGAGCCTGGTCAGCGATGTCGCCAATCTCAGCCGCGGTGACTACACCACGCCGGTGTCCGGACAGGACCGGGCGGATGAAACCGGCGCTGTCGCCAGTGCGCTGGAAGGTTTCCGGCACAAGCTGGCGGATGCCGTGCGGCTCGAAGGCGTGGCCAACGAGCAGCGCCAGCTGACCGAAGCCGAAAAGGCCAAGGCGGAACAGGAGCGTAACGCCGCGGCGGCGATCCAGCAGGACGTTGTCTCGCGTCTGGCCGATGGTCTGTCGCAGCTTGCTGCCGGCAACCTGACCTACCGCCTGCAAGGCGATTTCCCAGGCGATTACGCGAAGCTCAAGGCAGACTTCAATTCGACGGTCGAGAGCCTCGAGGAAACCATCCAGACGCTCTCGGGTTCGGTCAGCAGCATTGGCAACGGCACGCACGAGATCTCGCAAAGCGCCAATGACCTCTCGCAGCGGACGGAAAAGCAGGCTGCCAGCCTGGAAGAAACCGCCGCAGCGCTCGACCAGCTGACCTCGCAGGTCAATTCCAGTGCCGAGAACGCACGACATGCGGCAAGTTCCGTCGACAAGGCGAATGCCGATGCCGGCAAGTCTGGCGAGATCGTGCAGAAGGCAATTGCCGCCATGCACGGCATCGAGCAGTCCTCGCAGGAGGTGAGCCGCATCATCGGCGTGATCGACGAGATCGCGTTCCAGACCAACCTTCTGGCGTTGAACGCAGGTGTCGAGGCAGCTCGTGCCGGCGAGGCGGGCAAGGGCTTTGCCGTGGTCGCGCAGGAAGTGCGCGAGCTCGCCCAGCGTTCGGCCAATGCGGCCAAGGAGATCAAGGCACTGATCAATGCCTCGGAAACGCAGGTCGGCGAAGGCGTGGATCTCGTCGGCAAGACCGGCCGTGCGCTGGAAAACATTGCCCAGCAGGTTCTACAGATCAACGGCCTGATCCAGCAGATTTCCGGCTCCGCCTCCGAGCAGGCCGTCGGCCTCAAGGAGATCAACGCTGCCGTCAACCAGATGGATCAGGTCACGCAACAGAACGCCGCGATGGTGGAAGAAACGACCGCGGCTAGCGCTGCGCTGAACGATGAGGCCAAGGTGCTGCAGTCGCTGGTCGCCCGCTTCCGCACCGGCGGCAGCGCTGCGCATTCCGCCGCGACACGCTTCACTCCGCCGATCAGCCAGCCGGCGCGCAGCGAAGTGAAGGCACCTGTCCGGCGCATGCCGGCGGTTTCCGGAAATACTGCGCTCTCCCAGGACGACTGGGAAGAGTTCTGATCCAGGATAGCACTGCACGCAACAAAGGCGGCGCCTGATGGCGCCGCCTTTTTCATGTCTGGCCCGAAGCGGTGCGTTGTCAGAAATCGATGGCCCGGCCCTTGATTTCCCAGTCACCGAAACGTGCCGGGTCGGGACCGCCGCGCCCGCCGATCTCTCGCGGCATGGCGGCTTTCTCCGCGGCCTTCCGTCGTTCCTCGGCTTCCTTCAGCGCCCTCAAGGCCGCCGGGGGCAGGTCAGGCTTCCGATCTCCGGCGTCACTGTTGTCGTTTGCCAGGTCTGGCGAATTTTTCTCTTCCATCGTCTTTTCTTACCGCTTCGTAATTGACTGGCATATTGATATCGCCCGGGGCGATCGCCACTTCATCGATGAACCATATTATAGGCCAATGCGTTCTCATGCCAATGGAAGGACAGGAGACAGGACAATGAACCTCGTTAGGACTGCAATGTTGCTGGCGTTCATGACGGCGCTGTTCATGGGCGTGGGCTACCTGATCGGCGGCCAGAGCGGCATGCTGATCGCGCTGGTGATTGCGGCAGGCATGAATTTCTTCTCCTACTGGAATTCCGACCGGATGGTGCTCTCCGCTTACCATGCGCAAGAGATCGACGAGGCCAATGCGCCTGAGTTCCATGCCATCATTCGCCGGCTGTCGCAGAATGCCGGGCTTCCGATGCCGAAGGTCTATCTCTACGAAAGCCCGCAACCGAACGCCTTTGCCACCGGCCGCAATCCCGAGAATGCGGCTGTCGCCGCATCCACCGGCCTGCTCAACAGGTTGTCTCCGGAGGAAGTTTCCGCCGTCATGGCGCACGAGTTGGCGCACGTCCAGCATCGCGACACCCTGACGATGACGATCACCGCGACTCTTGCCGGTGCGATATCCATGCTCGGGAACTTCGCCTTCTTCTTCGGTGATCGGCGGGACAGCAACAATCCCTTCGGTTTTGTCGGTGTGCTCGTCGCCATGATCGTCGCGCCGCTGGCGGCGATGCTGGTGCAGATGGCAATCAGCCGGACGCGTGAATACGAGGCGGACCGGCGTGGTGCCGAAATCTGCGGTAATCCGCTTTGGCTCGCCTCGGCGCTGGCAAAGATCGCCGGAGCGGCCGAGACGACACCGAACATGGACGCGGAGCGCAACCCGGCAACCGCGCACATGTTCATCATCAATCCGCTCTCCGGGGAGCGGATGGACAATCTCTTCTCGACCCACCCGAATACGGAAAACCGGATCGCGGCGCTGCAACAGATGGCAGCGAGCGGTGAGATGAACCACTCGACGGAGACTGTCGCCCCTGCTAAGCCGACCCGCAAGGCGCGCTCGGTTCCTGCTGCGGGATGGGGACGCGGTGACAATCAACCGCCGAAAGGTCCGTGGTCTTGAATGAACGCGTAAGCAGGAAAAAACAGAACAGGCGCAACAATACCGGCGGCGAGGCCGGTAAGGCGGCTGTCGAGCGGGAGCAGAAGCCTGGCCTTGAAGCACGCGCTGCCGCGGCCAAGTTGCTCGGCGCGGTCGTCGACCGCAAGACTTCACTAGACGGCATGCTGGATGCCGAGGGCGGCAATCCCGCCTACAAGGCGCTCAGCGCCGCCGACCAGGCACTGGTCAGGGCTATCCTGACGACGGCGCTTCGCCATCTGCCGCGGATCGATGCGGCACTGTCCATGCTCATCGATAATCCGCTGCCCGAGGGTGCGCGTTCGCTCTACCACCTGCTGGCCGTCGGGGCTGCTCAGATCCTCTATCTCGATATTCCGGACCATTCGGCGGTGGATATCGCCGTCGAACTCGCGACCCGTGACCCTCGCAGCCGACGTTTCGCGAAGCTTGCCAATGCCGTCCTGCGCAACATGTCGCGCAGGAAGCCGGACATCCTGCGAGAGACTGCGTCCATTTCGGTGATTCCGGAATGGTTCATGGAAAGGCTGGTTGCCGATTACGGCAAGGAGACGGCGCAAAAAATCGCCGAATCCCATAATCAGCCGGCTGCGATCGACCTGACGGTGAAATCGGACCCTGCCGGCTGGGCGGAGCGGCTTGGCGGCCAGGTGCTGGTGACCGGCAGCGTGCGTCTGGGTGCGGCAGCCGGCTTCATTCCCGATCTCCCCGGGTTTGCCGAGGGAGAATGGTGGGTGCAGGATGCTGCGGCCAGCATTCCCGCGCGGCTGTTCGGGGACATACGTGGCCAGCGCGTGGCGGATCTCTGCGCGGCGCCGGGCGGCAAGACCGCACAGCTAGTCCTCGCCGGCGCCGAAGTTACCGCGATCGAAAAATCCCGCAGCCGGCTGGCCCGGCTTCGCTCCAATCTGGAGCGCCTTGGCCTCCGCGCCGAGCTCGTCGAGGCAGACGCAGCCGATTACCAGCCTGAGGCGCTCTTCGATGCCGTGCTCCTCGATGCGCCTTGCTCCTCGACGGGAACGGCAAGGCGGCATCCGGATGTCTTCTGGACGAAGACTGAGGCCGACATCGAGAAGCTTGCGGGCGTGCAGCAGCGACTGCTACGGCATGCCGCCGGGCTGATTCGGGTCGGCGGCACCATCGTTTTTTCCAACTGCTCGCTCGACAAGGCCGAGGGAGAGGCGATGATCGAGAAAATATTGAGTGAAATAAACGGCTTGGAGCGCGTGCCGATTCAGGCCCAAGATTGGCCCGATTTTGCATATCTGATTTCTGGTAAAGGAGAGATCAGAACTACTCCCGATATGCAGGTCAGTGCCGAAGGTAACGCCTTCGGACTGGACGGCTTTTTTGCGTGTATTCTCAAGCGGCGCTCTTGAGATAACCTGTTATTTCTTTTCCAATACTCTGCTGATATTGATGAGGCGCGAATCGTTTTGAGCCCCACCAAGGCCACGTGACTCCTCCGTGGCGCGATCGCTTAGGACTATGCGGAGACTTTGGAATTGACCGGTAGGATGTCGGATCGACGTCACAAGCTTCAACTGTATGGACGCGAGACCCTCCGCAGGGCCCGTCGGCGGTGGGCTTTGCTCGGACGGATGTTGGGCGGCAGCGGGCCGACCGGCGACCGTCTGCTTGTGGCACCGACGGACCTGAGGGCGATCGATTCCTTTGCCGGAAACGAGGTCCTGAACGGGCGATTCGCCCTGGCAGGCTATCTTTTCGATGCCGGCGGCAAGTCGCCGTTCCGTCAGCCGTTGCCTTCCGAAGGATTTGCCGTTCAGCTGCAGTCCTTTTCCTGGCTGCGGCATGTTAGGGCTGACCGTAGCGACGAGGCCTGTGCCAATGTGCGGCGCATCATCGATGACTGGATAGCCGCCAACGGCCGCTACAAGTCCGGCCCCGCCTGGCGCGACGAGGTCGTCGCCCGCCGGGTGACGGCGTGGTTGTCGCATTCGCCGGTCATTCTTCAGGGCGCGGAGCAGGGCTTCTACAAGCGCTTCATGAAGGCGCTGAACGCGCAGATCACCTTTCTCCAGGCAATATCGAAGACGGTGCCCGACGGGGAGAACCGCCTGCTGGTAAAGATCGCGCTGGCGATGATGTCGATCTGCGTTCCAATTCGGGGACGGGTGGTGGCAAGGGCGAGCCGGGATCTCGACCGCGAACTTGAACGCCAGATTCTTGCCGACGGCGGCCATATTTCGCGCAATCCGCGGGCGACGCTCGATCTGCTGATTGATCTCCTGCCGCTTCGCCAGACCTATCTCAATCTCGGCCTGGAAGTGCCGTCGAAGCTGATCCCGGCGATCGACCGCATCTATCCGGCGCTCCGCTTCTTCCGCCACCAGAACGGCGAACTCGCGCTCTTCAACGGTGCCACGGTGACGCCGGCCAACGAACTCGTGTCGGTGCTGCGCTATGACGAAACGGCCGGACAGCCGTTCAAGGCGCTGCCGCATATGGGGTTTCATCGTATGGCGGGCGGCGCGACCACGGTGATCGTCGACACCGGCCATCCGCAGTCTCCCGACCTTTCCAGGGAGGCGCATGCCGGCTGCCTGTCGTTTGAAATGTCGTCGGGCGGCTATCGCTACATCGTCAATGCCGGGCGTCCGGAACTGCCGCAGGAAGACCTGCAGCAGGCGGCAAGGATGACGGCAGCGCATAGCGCGGTGACCCTCAACGACAGCTCGCATGCGGAATTCTCGCATTCCGACTATCTCGGTCCGATCTTCCTGAACGGTGTCACGTCGGTGGAGGTCGAGCGCAAGCAGACCAAGGCCGGCCATGACAGCCTCGCTGCGGTCCATGACGGTTACCTGCCGTCGTTCGGGCTGCTCTGCGGCCGCGAGCTGATGATGAATGCCGAGGGAACGGCCATTGGCGGACGCGACCGGTTCTTTCCGCCGGAAGGTGGCCCGATCGATCCGCAGGAAGGCCATTATGCGGTTGCGCGCTTCCACATTCACCCGGCGATCGTGGCCGAGCAGAAGTCGGCGGATACGGTGCTGCTGAATGCGCCGAATGGAGAGACCTGGCGGTTCTATTCCTTCGGCAATGACATCGTGCTGGCCGAGAGCATCTATTTCGCCGATACCACCGGCATTCGCGGCACCGAGCAGATCGAAATCGGCTTCGATCTCGGCCAGACGCCGGAAATCCGTTGGGAAATTAGCCGGATTCGCTAGGATTCGGCAGAGATCGCCGGTTTTATCTTTCACCAAGCTATGGTAACGCGGCTGCGACTTATCCCTGATCGCCGCCCTTCCCGGGCGATTTCCCCCGTCCGGGGCAAACCGGAGCTCGAACACCATGGCCGTCATCTCGAAGAAAATCCCCGCGCCCGACAAGGTCAAGATCAAGACCGCGCTGCTTTCCGTCTCCGACAAGAGCGGAATCGTGGAACTTGCCCGGACGCTGAGCGAAGGCGGGGTCAGGCTGCTGTCGACCGGCGGCACGCACAAGGCGATCGCCGAAGCCGGCCTGCCGGTGACCGACGTTTCGGAAGTCACAGGCTTTCCGGAAATCATGGGTGGCCGGGTCAAGACGCTGCATCCGAAGGTCCATGGTGGTCTGCTGGCGATCCGCGACGACGAGGAACACCAGGCTGCGATGGCCAAGCACGGCATCGACGCCATCGATCTCGTCGTCATCAACCTCTATCCGTTCGAAAGTGTGCGGGCGGCGGGCGGCGATTACCCGACCACGGTTGAGAACATCGATATCGGCGGACCGGCGATGATCCGCGCCTCTGCCAAGAACCATGCCTATGTGACGATCGTTACCGATCCGGCGGATTATGCGGAGGTGACGGACGCCCTGAAGGCGAACGGCTTCGAGACCGGCTACGCGCTTCGCCAGAACCTTGCTGCCAAGGCATTTGCCCGAACGGCAGCCTATGACGCGGCGATTTCCAACTGGTTTGCCGAAGCGCTCGATATCAAGGCGCCGCGCCACCGTGTAATCGGCGGCGCACTCAAGGAAGAGATGCGTTACGGCGAAAACCCGCACCAGAGCGCCGCCTTCTACGTCACCGGCGAGAACCGTCCGGGCGTCGCGACGGCCACGCTGCTGCAGGGCAAGCAGCTCTCCTACAACAATATCAACGACACGGATGCCGCCTTCGAACTGGTCGCGGAATTCCCGGCTGAGAACGGCCCGGCCTGCGCGATCATCAAGCATGCCAACCCGTGCGGCGTTGCCACTGGGCCGACGCTGAAGGATGCCTATACGCGGGCACTCGCCTGCGATCCGGTATCCGCATTCGGCGGCATCATCGCTCTAAACCAGGTGCTCGATGCCGAGACCGCCGAGGAGATCGTCAAGCTCTTCACGGAAGTCATCATCGCGCCGGAAGTCACCGACGAGGCGAAGGCGATCATTGCCCAGAAGAAGAACCTGCGGCTTCTGACGACGGGAACGCTTCCCGATCCGCGCTCGCCGGCGCTGACCGCCAAGACCGTTTCGGGCGGCCTGCTGGTGCAGACGCGCGACAATGTCATGGTCGAGGACCTTGAGCTCAAGGTGGTGACGAAGCGTGCGCCGACCGCGCAGGAGCTTGAAGACATGAAGTTCGCCTTCAAGATCGCCAAGCATGTGAAGTCGAATGCGGTGATCTATGCGAAGGACGGACAGACCGCCGGTATCGGCGCTGGCCAGATGAGCCGTGTCGATTCAGCCCGTATCGCTGCCATGAAGGCCGAGGATGCTGCCAAGGCCATGGGCCTGGAAACACCGCTGACCCGCGGTGCGGCCGTTGCCTCCGAGGCCTTTTATCCGTTCGCGGACGGCCTGCTGGCCGCCATTGCCGCCGGCGCCACCGCCGTCATCCAGCCGGGCGGCTCGATGCGCGACGAGGAAGTCATCGCCGCCGCCGACGAACACAATGTGGCGATGGTCTTCACCGGCGTTCGCCACTTCCGCCACTAGGCGCATCCGTCATGCGGCAGTCCGGCCGGGCGAACCGGCCGGATATGGCGTTCCGATCAGGATCGCAAGCCCGCCGCACAGGAAGACGAGCAGCATCGCCATGCCAAGATGGGCCGAACCCGTCAGGTAGGCGACCAGCGAGAAGCTTGCGGTCGCCATGAAGCTCGTGGCGCGACCGGAGAGCGCGTAGATGCCGAAATAGCGGCCGGCCTCGTCGAGCGAGATGCTGCGGGCGAGATAGGAGCGCGATGACGCCTGTACCGGGCCGAAGGCCAGGCCGATCAGCACACCGTAGAGAATATAGGCCTTCTCCGCCGCCGTCGCGAAGATGCCGCCATTGTCCACCATCGACAGATGAACGAGGCCGAACAGGGTGTAGCCCGGTCCGGTGGATATGATGCCGGCGGTGGCGACCGTCAGGCAGACAAGGCTGGAAAGTACGGTCACCTTTGAGCCGAAGATCCGGTCGATGGCGCTAGCCGCCCAGCAGCCGCCGATCGCGACGACATTGAGGATGATGCCGTAGATGCCGATTTCCATCGTCGCCCAGCCGAACATGCCAGCCGCAAAGGCGCCGCCGAGGAAGAGAAGGCCGTTGACGCCGTCCTGGTAGATCATCCGCGCGACCAGGAAACGCAGGATGGCGGGCCGGCCTCGCAACTCCTTCAGGGTCGACTTCAGGTCCGACAGGCCGTGGCGGACCGCAGCGCCGAGCGCTTCGCCCTTTTTCGCATCGGGGGTGAAGAAGAACATCGGCATGATGAAGATGAAGTACCAGACGGCCGAAATCGGACCAGTGACGCGGGCGTCTTCGCCGGCTGCCGCGTCGAGGCCGAAGAGCGGCTTGGCGCCGAGGATGGTCAGCCCCGTCTCGGGGCTTCCGGCGAGGAAAAGCACCAGGAAAATCAGGACGATCATGCCGCCGAGATAGCCGAGCCCCCAGGCGATGTTGGATATCCTGCCGACATTTTCGGTGGAGACCAAACGCGGCATCATAGAGTCGTTGAAGACGATGGAGAATTCCGCGGAAATCGACGCCAGGATCATGAAGATGACCGGATAGATCAGCGGCGAGCCCGGGGCGGCAAACCAGAGCATGAACAGGCTGGCGATCTTGATCGTCGCGAAGAAGGCGATCCATGGCTTTCGCGCTCCGCTGCGGTCGGCAATCGAGCCGAGGATGGGCGAGAGGATGGCAATGACGATCGAGGCGATCGTGCCCATGTTGCTCCATACCGTCTGCGCCGACACGGGATCGGTCGTCAGGCGGGAGACGAAATAGGGGCCGAATATGAAGGTGGTGACCACCGTGAAGAACGGCTGGGCGGCCCAATCGAAGAACATCCAGCCCAATACGCCTCTGCGCGTGGCCGGCGCAGCGTGAGCCAGTGCATCGGATGCTGAATTCAAGGCATGTCTCCGGACGAGCGACCGCCGGGGCAGGCGGCCGGGTGACGTTCAGCCGCCTGCCGGAAGTCCGCTTTGGCGGCGCTCCCTGCGGACGGCGTGTCAGACAGTCTCACCTGGAGGCGGTTTGCGCAAGGTCGTTCAGGATGCCCGCGGCGACGGCCACCTTGGCGAGCGTCGGATCGGCCTTGTCTCCCAGAATGCGCAGTTCCGCAGCCATGCGCTCGATTGCCCCCTTGTCGGCGGAAATCCAGGCGCTGACCGGTGATTTGTGGTTCGGGTTGCCGGTCATGGCGGCCACGGCGATGCGGCGGCGCGCCGATGCGATCTGATCGAGGCAGCGCACCAGCGCGAGGGTGTCGTAATGGTCGGCGGTGACCACCCTGTTGCCGGAGACGATCAACTGGTCGACATGAAGTGCCTTGCCGGCCTCGAAGAAGGCGATGGCCGCCCGCTGCAGGCTTTGCGCCGAATCCGTGGCGATCTCGATGATGTCGGGGATGACGAGAAGGCCGCGCAGGGCGGCAATTTCCTTCGCCAGTTCTTCCGGAACACCGGCATCGATCATGCGCGCTTCACGCTCCCCGATTCCCGTGGCGATCTCCTCGGAAATCAGCGTCGGAATCACCGACTTGAGCTTCTTCACCGCAGCCTTGATGGCGTCGACGTGCTCGGCCATGCCGTTCGCCGACACGCCGGTCTTGGCAAGGATCTGCGTCGCCATGGCGTGCACGGCGCAGATTTCCGCGTAGATCGCGTTCTGCTGGCTGCCGTCAATGGCGCCGTCGAGCTTGTGGGTTTCCTCCCAGAGGCGGGTCAGGTCAAAGCCGTCGCGCACGACCGCCGCGGCCTTGACGATATCGGCGGACGTGGCGCCCGTGGCATCACCGATCTGCACGATGAAGCCCGGTCCGCCCCAGTTGATCGTCTCGTTGCCCAGCAGGGTAGATATGATTTCCCGGCGCAGACGGTGCCCGGCGATGTCCTGGGCGTAGGTGCGCTGCATCTTCTGCGGAAAATAGCCGGCAAGAAGATCGGCGAAATAGGGATCGTCCGGCAGGTCGCTCGCCACCAGTTCGTCGAAGAGGACGATCTTGGCATAGGACAGCAGCACGCCGATTTCCGAGCGCGTCAGCGTCTTGCCGCTGGCGTAGCGCTCGGTCATTGCGGCATCGTCCGGCAGGGTTTCGACATGGCGGTCGAGATGGCCGTCGGCTTCCAGCACATTCATCAGGCGGCCGAGTTCCTGGCCGTTCGCGGCACCCTTGTCGGCGGTCAGCGAAATGGCGAGCGTCTGCAGGTAATTGTTGCTGAGCACCAGCTCTGCGACTTCCGGCGTCATGGAGGCGAGCAGCGTATTGCGCTTTTCGCGCGTCAGCCGTTCGTCGCGCATGGCGCTTGCGAGCGCGATCTTGATGTTGACCTCGACGTCGGAGGAATTCACGCCGGCCGAGTTGTCGATGGCGTCGGAGTTGCAGCGGCCGCCCTTGAGCCCGTAGACGATGCGGCCCTTCTGCGTGACGCCGAGATTGGCGCCTTCGCCGATGACCCGGGCGCGGACATCGCCGCCATTGATGCGGATCGGATCGTTGGCGCGGTCGCCGACTTCGGCGTCGGTCTCCTCGGGCGCCTTGATATAGGTGCCGATGCCGCCGAACCAGAGGAGATCGGCCGGTGCCTTCAGGATCGCCGTCATGATCTCGAACGGCGTCGCAACGGTCTTGTTGAGGTCGATCGCGGCTGCGGCCTCCGCGGTCAGCTTCACCGACTTCTCGGCGCGGGAAATGATCATTCCGCCCTTGGAAAGCAGGTCCTTGTTGTAGTCCTGCCAGCTGGAGCGGCCGAGATTGAACAGGCGCTTGCGCTCGGCAAGCGAGGTCGCCGGATTGGGGTCCGGATCGATGAAGATGTCGCGATGGTCGAAGGCGCCGAGCAGGCGGATCTTCGGCGACAGAAGCATGCCGTTGCCGAACACGTCGCCCGACATGTCGCCGACGCCCACGACAGTAAACGGCGTCGTCTGGATATCCGTTCCCATTTCGCGGAAATGGCGCTTCACGGCTTCCCAGGCGCCGCGGGCGGTGATCCCCATCTTCTTGTGGTCGTAGCCGGCGGAACCGCCCGAGGCGAAGGCGTCATCCAGCCAGAAGCCGGCTTCCTGCGCCAGCGCATTGGCGGTGTCGGAGAAGGTGGCGGTTCCCTTGTCCGCGGCGACGACGAAATAGGGATCGTCGCCGTCGAGGCGGATCGTGTCGGCCGGACCGACGACATCATTGCCGTCGATGTTATCGGTGATCGACAGCATCGTGCGGATGAAGGTCTTGTAGGCCTCGCGGCCGGCGTTGAAGACCTCGTCACGGCTGCCGCCTGCCGGCAGCTGCTTCGGATAGAAGCCGCCCTTGGCGCCGACGGGGACGATCACCGCATTCTTGACCTGCTGGGCTTTCACGAGGCCGAGTACCTCGGTGCGGTAATCCTGCGCGCGGTCAGACCAGCGCAGGCCGCCGCGGGCAACCTTGCCGAAGCGCAGATGCACGCCCTCGACCTCGACGCCGTAGACGAAGATTTCGCGGAAGGGGCGGGGATTGGGAAGCCCTTCCAGGGCCGCCGGGTCAAGCTTGAAGGCGAGCACGGGCTTCGGCTTGCCATCGGGGCCGGTCTGGAAATAGTTGGTCCGCAGCGTCGCCATGATCGCATTCATGAAGCGCCGCAGGATGCGGTCCTCGTCGAGGTTCGGTACGGAAGAGAGGCTTTCCTCGATCTTCTCGGTCAGGGCTTCCGTTCGCCGTGCGCGCGTCTTGTCCGAGGCAGCCGGGTCCATCCGCTCCTTGAAGAGGGTGAACAGGTCGGCTGCGATATCGGGGTATTTGTTGAGGGTTTCGGCGAGATAGCCCTGCGAATAGGTGATCCCGGTCTGGCGCAGATAGCGGGCATAGGCGCGCAGGACATTTGCTTCGCGTGCCTGAAGTCCGGCTCCGAGGATCAGCCGGTTGAAGATGTCGTCATCGACCGTGCCGGCGAAGGCGGCGATGAAGGCTTCCTTCAGCGCTGCCCCCCGCCGCTCCAGGTCGACATTCCGGCCGTCCTGCGGTTCCAGTTCCATGTCGTGGAGGACGATCACCTGGTTGCTGTCGTCGCCGGTCGAGACGTGGAGTTCGAACGTGCGCTCGCTGATGACGTTGAAGCCCAGATGCTCGAGCAAGGGGACGCGGCGCGAGAGCGCGAGATGGGAGTTGGCATGGAAGATCTTCAGCGACAGGATGTCGCCGTGATCACTGGCGCTCTTGTAGAAGTCGATGCTGATTTCGGCGCCGTTGCGGCAGGCGATCACATGCGGAAGGTCGGCAACCGCCTCTTCCGGCGTGAAGGCTTCCTGAAAGGCCTGGTTGGTTTCGATGCGCGGCGCCTTGGAGCCGGCGAGCTGGGCGAAGCGGACATCCCAGCGGCTGGCGATCTCCCTGACGGCCTCTTCCAGCTTCGCCTGCGGCACCCGCGGCGTCTTGCCGGTCGAGCGGCCGATGATGAAGTGCACGCGCGCAACGCCGCCCTCCGGGAAGGCCGGGTAGTAAGCGGAAACGCGGCCGTCGTAGACGGTCTTGAAGTAATTGCCGATCTTCTCGCGGACGGCCGAATTGTATTCGTCCCTCGGCACATAGACGAGAAGCGAGACGAAGCGATCGAAATGGTCGATGCGTGGCAGGACCCGCACGCGCGGCCGTTCGCTCAGGTCGTTGATCTGCTCGCAGAAGCGGGCGAGCAAGGGCGCGTCGATCTGGAACAGATCGTCGCGCGGATAGGTTTCCAGCGTGTTCATCAGCATCTTGCCGGAATGGCTCTGCGGGTCGAAGCCGAAATGATCGACGACCTTCTGCACCTTGGAGCGCAGAAGAGGAATTTCCGAGGTCGCCTGGGTGTAGGCGGTGGAGGTGAAGAGACCGACGATGCGTAACTCGCCGATGACGTTACCGTCCTTGTCGAAGCGCTTGACGCCGACATAATCCATGTATGCGCGCCGGTGGACGACCGATTTCACATTTGCCTTGGTGACGATCAGGAAGTCCGGTCCGTCGAGGAATTCGAGGATTTCCGGGGTCGTGGTTACGGCCTCCGGTCCCTGGCGCAGGACGAGGACGTCGGGATCGGAGAGAAGACCGAGGCCTTGTCCCTGATCGCGCTCCACCTTCGCGCTCGCACCGCTGCCGGAATAGACGTAGTCGCGCATGCCGAGGAAGGTGAAGTTCTCGTCACGCAGCCAGGTGAGGAAGGCCAGCGCTTCGTCGCGATCGGATTTCTTCCGGCTGGCATTGTAGGCGGCAAGCTCCTCCATGGCGGTGTCGAGCTTGGAAAGCATCGGGCGCCAGTCGCGGACTGCCAGATGGACCTGCGAGAGGACGTGATAGAGTCGGGTGACCAGCTGTTCGGCCTGTTCCCGGGCGAGCAGCGGCAGGTGCAGCTGGATATGGCTGACGCGGGTTTCCGATTGCGACTTCTGGCCGGGCTGGGAGAGGACGACGCTTCCGTCGGCCGATACCTCGAGGATCGGGTGAACCGCGAGAAAGAGATCACGGTGGTTCTGCGAGACCTCGGTCATGACGGAATCGTAGAGGAACGGCATGTTGCGGTCGGTGATGCACAGAACGCTTGCCGCCTGTCCACCGGGCTCCACCCCTTCGACCTGAGAGATTGTTATCCGGGTGTTTTCCCCGTCCCAGCTGAAGATTTCGCCGGCGGCGTGCACGGCGGAGCGGGCGAGCATGTCAGCGGAGTAATGCTCCAGGTCGTCATTGCTGGCTCGTCCAAACAGGTAGGCGGGGTCGATATGGGGCGCACCGCTTTCCTTGGCGAGGGCGCGGGCCTGTTCGATAAGCCGTTCGTGTCTGGAGCTGTTCCGCGAAGCCATTTAGACGTCCTCCCGTGACGATTTCGGATAAAATCCGCAAATTTTGGGCTGAATTCGCTTCAGTCGCGTTCTGGAATCTGCATTTTCCCAGTCATAACGTCGATTTTCCCTCAAAGTCGAGCGCCTTTTCTCCTCCGCCATGATTGAATCGATTTGACTTATGCAAATAATCGTAAGGCTGACGAAGGTGTTGACATCGGCCGCCTAATGGGTTGATGAGCCTTAACGTGTTTGTGGTGCCCCCGATGTCAGACGTCTCTCCGGCCGTACTCGTCATATCCAGCCATGTGGTTCGCGGCTCCGTTGGAAACCGGGCTGCGGCCTTTGCTCTGGAGGCGCTCGGCCATCCCGTATGGGCCATGCCCACCGTCGTGCTGCCCTGGCATCCGGGCCATGGGCCGGCCACGCGGCTCTCGTTCGCACCGGACGATTTCGAGCGGGCGCTGGATGATCTGGCGAATTCGCCACGGGCAGGGGAGATCAAGGCGGTCCTGACCGGCTATTTCGCCAATGAGCAGCAGGTTCACTCCGCCGCCCGCCTGATCCGTGCGCTTCGGGCCCGGCGACCTGACCTCTTTTATGTCTGCGATCCGGTGATGGGCGATTTCGGTGGCCTTTACATCCCCGAGGCGACCGCGGCAGCCGTCCGAGACCAGTTGATCCCGCTTGCCTCGCTCGCCACGCCCAACCGGTTCGAACTTGGCTGGATGGCCGGCGCTTCGCTGGAAACCAATGCCGCCGTCATCGATGCCGCGCTGTCGCTCGGGCCGGCGCAGGTGCTGGCGACCTCGGCGGTTGCCATGATGAAGGGCAGCACCGGCAACCTTTTCCTGTCGGGCCGGCATGCCCTGATGGCCGAGCACCGGGCCATCGAAGGATCTCCGAACGGGCTGGGGGATCTGCTCGCCGCTCTCATGCTGTCGCGCCTCGTCAAGGGCGAGGACGAGGAGCGGGCGCTGCAGATGGCGACGTCCAGTGTTTTCGAAGTGGCCGCCCGTGCCGTCAAGCGCGGCAGCGACGAACTGATGCTGGAGACGGATATCGCCAGCCTCTCCACGCCGATGGCGATGGTGCAGATGCGCCGGCTTCATCATCCGGCCAAAAGCCGCTAGAACCATTCCAAACAGACCAAGAACAGGGATCAAAAATCATGCTGCGTTTTCCCAAGAGGCTGCTCGATGGCTACAACGACTTCATGGGCGGCCGTTATCATGACGAGCGCGATCGGTACAAAGCTTTGGCCGAGCAGGGCCAGAAGCCGCAGACGCTGGTCATTGCCTGTTGTGACTCCCGCGCCGCGCCGGAAACCATCTTCAATTGCGGGCCAGGCGAACTGTTCGTGATCCGGAATGTCGCCAACATGGTTCCGCCCTACGAGCCGGACGGCAACTATCATTCCACCTCCGCGGCGCTGGAATTCGCCGTGCAGTCGCTGAGGGTCAAGGACATCCTGGTGATGGGACACGGGCGTTGCGGCGGCATCAATGCCGCGCTCAACCCGGATGGCGAACCGCTTTCTCCCGGTGACTTCATCGGCAAGTGGATGGGAATGCTGAGGCCGACCGCGGCGCAGATCATCGGCAATACGCTGATGACGACATCGGAACGGCAGACCGCGCTCGAGCGGGTGTCGATCCGTAACTCGCTTGCGAATCTCCGAACCTTTCCCTGTGTCAAGATCCTGGAAGACAAGGGGAAGATCCAGCTGCATGGCGCCTGGTTTGACATTTCGACCGGCGAGCTTTGGGTGATGGACGCCGATACCGGCGATTTCATTCGTCCCAACGCATAACCGGCCCGCAAGGGGCCGGTCATCATCTCGTTTCAATTGTAATGGCGGCGGCCCTTACTGGGCGCTGTCGATCTGCTGACCGATATAGGCGATCGCCTGCTGGTAGACGCCGGCGGCGTTCCAGCCCTGGATCGCACCGAAATTGGCCTGGCCGGGCTGATAGCCGGCGCCGCGACGCCAGCCGTGGCCGACGAGGAAGTTGGCCGTCGAGGCAAGAGCGTCGGCACGCGAACCGATCAGGTCGACGCTGCGGTTGCCGTCGCCGCTGACACCGTAGCGGATGACGTTGCGCGGCAGAAACTGCGTCTGGCCGATTTCGCCATGGGCGGCGCCGCGTGCCGACGGGCTGAGGTAGCCCTTCTGGACGAGTTCCAGAGCCGCATAGAGCTGGTCGGTGAAGAAGGCCGAGCGGCGGCAGTCGAAAGCGAGCGTCGTGACAGCGGACAGGGTGTGCTGGTTGCCCTGGAAGCCGCCGAAGCCGGTTTCCATGCCCCAGATGGCTATCAGCGGACCGGCCGGCACGCCGTAGCGGCTTTCGATGGCCGCAAACAGCGAGGCGTTGGCGCGCTTGACCTGCTTGCCGCGCGAGATGATCGACGCACCGCCGCGCTTGCGCATGAACTGGTCGAAGGAGAGCTTGAAGCTGTGCTGGCCGCGATCGGCACGGATCGTCGGGACGTTGTACTTGACGCCCGAGAAGGCCTTGTTCAGCGTGGATGAGCTGATGCCGCGCGATTGCGCCTGCTGCTTGAAATCCTGAACCCAGTTGTCGAATCCGGCCGAGGTATTGCCGCATTTTGCTGCCGCCGATGCGCCGGAAACGGTGGTCAGAAGTGTTGCGGCTGCCAGTGCGGCGCTCGCAAGTATCGTTTTTACTGCTCGCATGAAATTCTCCTGGGGGATTCGGAAATTCGGCGGAAACATGCCAGTTTACCGGGTTTCTGTCACCACTGCCCTACTCCGAGAGCGTTAAAAAATGGCGCATTCTCCGGCCTGTGTTGCGATATATTGACACGTAAAAGAAAAGGCGGCCTCCGGGGCCGCCTTTGGAACGTGTTTTTCTTCGCCGAAGGGTCAGGCGGCCTTCTTCTTGGCGCTGATCAGACCGCGATTGACGAGCAGCTCGGCAATCTGGATGGCATTCAGTGCCGCGCCCTTGCGCAGGTTGTCGGAGACGACCCAGATGTTGAGGCCGTTCTCGACGGTTGCGTCCTCGCGGATGCGGGAGATGTAGGTCGCATCTTCGCCGGCGGATTCGTAAGGCGTGATGTAGCCGCCGTTTTCATGCTTGTCGATCACGAGGCAACCCGGGGCTTCGCGCAGGATGTCACGGGCCTGATCGGCCGTGATCTCGTTTTCGAACTCGATGTTGACCGATTCCGAATGGCCGATGAAGACCGGTACGCGCACGGCCGTGCAGGTGACCTTGATCTTCGGGTCGAGCATCTTCTTGGTTTCGGCCAGGACCTTCCATTCTTCCTTCGTGTAGCCGTCTTCCATGAACACGTCGATGTGCGGGATGACGTTGAAGGCTATGCGCTTGGTGAACTTCTTGTTCTCGATCGGGTCGGCGACGAAGACGGCGCGGGTCTGGTTGAAGAGTTCGTCCATGCCTTCCTTGCCAGCACCCGAGACGGACTGGTAGGTCGAGACGACGACGCGCTTGATCTTGGCCGCATCGTGCAGCGGCTTCAGGGCGACGACGAGCTGGGCGGTTGAGCAATTCGGGTTGGCAATGATGTTCTTCTTCTTGAAGCCGACGATGGCGTCCGGGTTTACTTCCGGAACGATCAACGGAACCTCGGAATCGTAACGCCAGGCCGAGGAGTTGTCGATGACGACGCAGCCCTGTTCGCCGATCTTCGGGGACCACTTCTTCGATACGTCGCCGCCGGCCGACATGAGGCAGATGTCGGTGTCGGAGAAGTCATAGGTTTCAAGGTTTTTGACCGTGAGCGTCTTGTCGCCGAAGGACACTTCGGTGCCGATGGAGCGGCTGGAAGCCAGCGCTACAACCTCGTCGGCGGGGAAACCGCGCTCGGCAAGGATCGTCAGCATTTCACGTCCAACATTGCCGGTTGCGCCGGCGACTGCAATTTTGAAACCCATTTTCCTGCTCTCTTTTCTGCCTCTCCTCGGTCGGTTTGGAGGTGAACGACCGCATGTTGCGGCGTTCCGTCCCCGGCTTACCGGGGAGAGAGCGGCAGGCCGAAGGACGTCAGACGGTTTTCGTCGTTTTCGTTTTGGCCTTGGTTTTGGTCACGAAAAGGGAACATGCGGCGACATGCGCTTCAAGCGCGTCTTGGCCGGCAATGTCAAAGCGGTCTTGCATAGGACGGTTCCCTTTCAAGCCGAGGTAATACGAGCATTTTTGCAGGAGTCAAGTGGTCCGTTTGGCCTTCCAGGCGCGGATACCGCTGAAGAGCGGCAGTCGGGGTGCCGGTATGCCGTGCCGGTCGATCAGGAACACCAGGCCGTAGCGGGAGAAGACGGCGGCCATCATGAAGGAGAACCAGCTTCCATAGGCGAGGCCGGCGATCACGTCGCTCGGATAATGAGCGCCGACGATGACGCGGGTCATGCCGAAGAAGACCGCAATCAGGAAAAAGGCGATGCGGTAGCGCGGGGCGAGCAGCGCGAAGGCCATGAAGAGCGCGCCGATGGTGGTCGCATGGCCCGAGGGGAAGCTCTCGAAGCGGCTGCCGCTGAAGGCAGAGAAGTGAAACGGACCCAGATCGTCGAAATAGATCGGGCGAGCCCGGCCGATGATGCGCTTGATGATGTTGGCCGAAAGACCGGAGAGCGCGATGGACAGAAAGACATAGGCGGCGAGATTGGCGTACATCAGGGCGCGAATGCCCTGGCGCGTGCGGTTTCTCCACCATGCCGCCGTTCCGGCGATGAGGATGAATGCGCTGAGGAAAAGGATCCAGCCGGATTTGCCGACATCGGTGATGTCGCTGCCAAGCGCCCGGGTGAAGGCGGGCAGTTCCCGTGCCGACATGCCCAAGGGGATATCCAGCGTCAGTGCGGCGATGAAGACGAGACCGGCGGTGACGGCAAGAGTCTGGCGCCAATAGAGATTGGGAAACAGCGTGCAATTGCGGCGCTTGCGCCCTTCAAGCCAATTCTGCCATTCACGGAAAGATGCCTGCAAGGATTTCTCGCCTCACCTGTTTTTATCAAGTTCTGTCAAGGCCGCGGAGCAATGATTCACGTGAAACTTTTGTTTCCCGCGGCGCGCTCCCCCAACAGATAGGGAAGCGCGCGCATGGAAAACAAGGGATCAGGCGGAAAGTGTCTTGAATTCCGCCAGAATGGCGTCGCCCATCTCCGTGGTGCCGACCTGGCGGCAACCTTCACCCATGATGTCGCCGGTGCGAATGCCGCTGTCGAGGACGTTGGCGATTGCCTTTTCGAGATTGTCGGCTTCGGTGACCATGTTGAACGAATACCGCAGGCACATGGCGAACGAGGCGATCATGGCGATCGGGTTGGCAATGCCCTTACCGGCGATATCCGGTGCGGAGCCGTGCACGGGTTCGTAGAGCGCCTTGCGCTTGCCGGTCTTGGCATCCGGTGCGCCGAGCGAGGCCGACGGCAGCATGCCGAGCGAACCGGTCAGCATGGCGGCGACGTCTGAGAGCATGTCTCCGAACAGGTTGTCCGTCACGATGACGTCGAATTGTTTCGGAGCCCGAACGAGCTGCATGCCGCCGGCATCCGCCAGCATGTGGTCCAGCTTCACGTCGGAATACTTCGCCTTGTGGGTTTCGGTGACCACCTGGTTCCACAGCACGCCGGACTTCATGACGTTGCGCTTTTCCATCGAGCACACCGCATTCTTGCGGGTGCGGGCCAGTTCGAAGGCGACCGAGGCGATGCGCTCGATTTCATAGGTGTCGTAGACTTGGGTGTCGACGGCGCGCTTCTGGCCGTTGCCGAGATCGGTGATCGTCTTCGGCTCGCCGAAATAGACGCCGCCCGTCAGTTCGCGGACGATCAGGATGTCGAGGCCTTCGACCAGTTCCGGCTTCAGGGAGGAGGCATTAGCCAGCGCCGGATAGCAGATGGCCGGGCGCAGGTTTGCGAAGAGCTCCAGATCCTTGCGCAGGCGCAGGAGGCCGGCCTCGGGGCGAACTTCGTAGGGCACGCTGTCCCACTTGGGTCCGCCGACTGCGCCGAACAGGACGGCGTCGGCGGCAAGCGCCTTCTGCATGTCGCCTTCGGAGATCGCCGCGCCATGGGCGTCGTAGGCGCAACCGCCGACCAGGCCTTCGTCGGTTTCGAAGCCGGCGTTCATCTCGCTGTTCATGTAGGCGATGACCTTGCGGACTTCGGCCATGGCTTCCGGACCGATCCCGTCGCCGGGCAGGAGAAACAGATTGCGGACGGTCATGAGGGCACCTTTTTTGACTGAAAATGAGGAGTTGGCGGTTCATAAACGGCGTCAGGGGGCTTTTCAAGCCGGATAGCGGCCTTCGCCGTACGGCGCGGTACGTTTCGGGGGCAATCTCAGCGGGGTCATTACCGGCTGGGTCCCCGCGCGGCTGAATTTATTCGCGGCAATGCGGGAACCTCGGTGCGGGTTGTGCGTTGCTGTCTTGGCGCGCTCTGTGTGCTCTGCCTAAAATTGTCACAGAAATGCGCCAGGCTAAAAAATAGCCATTATCCCTTGATGATGAACAGAGGAGCATCTAGCCTTAATCATCATGACATCAGAAAATTCAGATTACCTAAGCCGCATTCTACTCATTTCAACACACGGTTACGTCGCCGCCGATCCGCCGCTCGGCGCGGCAGACACGGGCGGGCAGGTCGTTTACGTCATCGAACTTGCCAAGAAGCTGGCGCAGCTCGGCTTTGCCGTCGACATCTTCACTAGGCGGTTCGAGGACCAGCCGGAAATCGACGAGGTCGACAAGAACGTCCGCGTCGTGCGCATTCCCTGCGGCGGCCGCGAATTCATTCCCAAGGAATACCTGCACCGCCACCTGATGGAGTGGTGCGAGAAGGCGATCCGCTACATCAAGCAGAACAATCTGCAGTACTTCTTCATCAACAGCCATTACTGGGATGCGGGCGTGGCCGGCCAGCGGCTTTCCGAATCCTTCTCCATTCCGCACATCCACACGCCGCACTCGCTCGGCATGTGGAAGAAGCGCCAGATGGAGACCGATTATCCGGACAAGGCAGACCAGTTCGAGACGGAATTCAACTTTTCCGAACGCATTCGCCATGAGCTGATCATCTATCGCAGCTGCGACATGGTGGTGGCGACGACGCCCGTGCAGCTCGACATGCTGATCAACGACTACAGTCTCAGCCGCGAGGCTGTGCACATGATTCCGCCGGGCTATGACGACAACCGTTTCTTCCCGGTGTCGGAAGCAACGCGGCAGATGCTGCGCAAGAAGGTCGGTTTCGAGGGCAAGACCGTGCTGGCGCTCGGCCGGCTGGCGACCAACAAGGGCTACGACCTACTGATCGACGGCTTCTCCGTGCTGGCCGACCGCGTCCCGGACGCGCATCTGCATCTCGCCGTCGGCGGCGAGAATATGGACGAACACGAACGCTCGATTCTCGACAAGCTGAAGGCTCAAGTCAGCACACTTGGTCTCGATAGCCGGGTAACGTTTGCCGGATTCATCGCCGACGAAGATCTGCCGGATTACTATCGCGCGGCCGATATGTTCGTGCTTTCAAGCCGATACGAGCCTTTCGGCATGACCGCAATCGAAGCGATGGCCAGCGGCACGCCGACCGTGGTGACGGTGCATGGCGGGCTCTTCCGGGCGATCAGCTACGGCCGCCATGGCCTGTTTGCCGATCCTTTCGACAAGGAGGATCTGGGCATCACCATGATGAAACCCTTCAAGCATGCGCGGCTCTATGGCCGGCTTTCGCGCATGGGCGCGCACAAATCCCGCAGCCTGTTTACCTGGACCGGCATCGCCCAGCAGCTGATCGCGCTGGTCGAGGGGCGTCCCATGCGCCAGGCCATGGCGCATGACAAGGAATGGGCCGAACCCTGGCACGATGACGACTGATGACGATACGGCTGTTTTCCTCCGACCTCGACGGCACGCTGCTCGGCAACACGCTGGCAGTTTTGCGGTTTCGCGATTTCTGGCAATCCCTTGATCCGGAGTCGCGGCCGTTGCTGGTCTATAACAGCGGCCGGCTGATCGACGATATGGAGGACGTCGTGGCGGAGGAAGGCCTGCCGCCTCCGGATATCTATATCGGCGGCGTCGGCACCATGCTCTCCGGCGACCATCCGGACGTCGACCGGGCCGGTTTTCTATCGATGCTCGGTGAGGATTTCGACGTGATGGCGATCGACGAGGTGATGCGGAGTATTCCCGGCATCGAGCGGCAGCCGGAACGCTACCAGCACGGCCACAAGTCCAGCTGGTATCTGCGCGACGCCGACGAAGCGGAAATTCAGGATATTGAACAGCGGCTGCAGGAGGCCGGCTATGCGGCAAGGCTCGTCTATTCGAGCAGCCGCGATCTCGATGTCCTTCCCGACCGGGCCGACAAGGGCGAGGCGCTGACCTGGCTATGCGACAGCCTCGGCATCAGCCTAGGCCAGGTCGTCGTCGCCGGCGACAGCGGCAATGATGCCGGCATGTTCCGCCTGTCGGAGGTGCGCGGCGTGGTCGTCGGCAATGCGCTGCCGGAACTGGTGGCCCTCACGTCGAAAGACAACCGCTATTACCGCGCGAAGGCGCATATGGCCGATGGCGTGATCGAGGGACTGAAACACTGGGGCGTCGGCCAATAAAAAACCGGCCCGCCGTTTCCGATGGGCCGGTCCGTTCCTGACATCCGCCGGGCTTCAGGCCCAGGGATGAACTTCGGCGTTCTTCTTTTCGAACGTGTCGATCGACGAGACCTTTTCCAGCGTCAGGCCAATGTCGTCGAGGCCGTTCAGCAGGCAGTGGCGCTTGAATTCGTCGATCTCGAAGGAGATCTTGCCGCCATCCGGACCGGTGATTTCCTGGCTCTCCAGATCGACCGTCAGCACGGCGTTGGCGCCGCGGCTTGCGTCGTCGAGAAGCTTTTCCAGCTCTTCCGGCGTCACCTTGATCGGCAGGATGCCGTTCTTGAAGCAGTTGTTGTAGAAGATGTCGGCGAAGCTCGTCGAGATGACGCAGCGGATGCCGAAGTCGAGAAGCGCCCACGGGGCATGCTCGCGCGAGGAGCCGCAGCCGAAATTGTCGCCTGCGACAAGAATCTGGGCTTTCTGGTAGGCCGGCTTGTTCAGCACGAAATCGGGGTTGAGCGAGCCGTCGTCAAGGTAACGGGCTTCCGCGAAAAGACCCGTGCCGAGGCCGGTGCGCTTGATCGTCTTCAGGTAATCCTTCGGAATGATCATGTCGGTGTCGATATTGACGACCGGGTAGGGTGCGGCGACGCCGGTGAGTTTGACGAACTTGTCCATAAGCCCTTCCTGCCTTCTCATACATGAACCGGACGGCGCCTTATGACCGTCCGGAATTTCAGTTGCCCCGGCAATAGAGCAAAATCGGGCAAAAATGAAGAAAAAACTTCTTCTCGCTCAAAGGTCGATGATGGTGCCGCGACCGTCGTTCCAGATGCGCATCCGGTCTTCCTCGCGACCTTTGGCGGTGCGGGCGTGAACGTGGGCCGGCTTCAGGCGAAGGGAGATGGCGCGGCCGATCATCACGAGGGCGAGAATGCCGGTGAAGGCAACCGTCAGCGACGCCGCGAAAACGAACGTCAGGCCGACAAGGGCGGCTCCGGCAACGGTGAGGAGGATGGCGCGAATGTTCTGCATCGGGAAAAATCCTTTCATGATGAGCAATGTGAGATTTCATTGCGGCGCTTTCAAGAGGGATGCGGCCATTTGTCGGAGCTTGCGCGGCGCGGCAAAGCTTGGCATGACTTTGTCATGATGCCTTCAGCGCCCATTCACCCCGTCCGTATCCGCCGCTCGGTGCTTTGCGTGCCCGCGGCCAACCAGCGGGCGATCGCCAAGGTCGCCTCGCTTGGCTGCGATGCCGTGATCTTCGACCTCGAGGATTCCGTCGCCCCGGAGATGAAGGTCGAGGCGCGGCAAAATCTCTTGGACGCACTGACCGACAGGCCCGCCGGCGCAATGGAAACGATCATCCGCGTCAACGAGCCGGGGACCGCGTTTCATACCGCCGACATGGACTGCGTTCTTGCCTGCCGGCCCGATGCCGTCCTCATCCCGAAGGTCGAGGAGCCGGAGGATATCTTCGCCGTGCTCGACCGCCTGGCCGAGGCCGATGCGCCGGAAAGCCTGCGCATCTGGGCGATGATCGAGACCCCCAAGGCGATCCTGAACCTGACGGCGCTCGCGGCGTCCGGCCTTACGCAGGCGTCACGGCTCGATTGCCTCGTCGTCGGGCTCAACGACCTGCGCAAGTCGACCGGCGTCCCGCCGGAGCCCTCCCGCTCCTATCTCGTCCCCTGGCTGATGCAGACAGTGCTGGCGGCGCGGGCCTATGGCCTCGACGTGATCGACAGCGTTTCCAACGATTTCAAGGATCTCGGCGCCTTTGCCGCCGAATGCGCGCAGGGCCGGGCCATGGGGTTTGATGGCAAGATGCTCATTCATCCGGCCCAGATCGGCCCGGCCAATGCGGCGTTCGGACCCAGCGACCTGGCGCTTCGGGAAGCCGAGGCGATCATTGCCGCGTTCGCCGTGCCGGAAGCGGCGGGCATGGGCGTCATCAACATGGACGGGCGCATGGTCGAGCGGCTGCATCTTGCCGAAGCCGAAGTCCTCGTCCATAAGGCGCGCATGATTGCCGAACGCAAAAAGGCCTGACGATGAAACTCTATCGCTTTCTGACCGGTCCGGACGATGCTTCCTTCTGCCACAAGGTGACGGCGGCCCTGAACCAGGGCTGGTCGCTCGCCGGTTCCCCGACCTATGCGTTCAATGCAGAGGCCGGCGTCATGCAATGCGGGCAGGCGGTCGTGAAGGATGTTCACGGCAAGGACTACCAGCCCGACATGAAGCTTTCCGAGCAATAGCTGCGCGGTAAGCTTCAGCGGCTGATCGTATCGGCGGTTTCCTCGATGCGCTGCATGTCGTCGTCGCTCAGGCCGAAATGGTGGCCGATCTCATGGATCAGCACATGGGTGACGATGTCGCCCAGCGTCTCGTCATTCTCGGCCCAGTAGTCGAGGATCGGACGGCGGTAGAGCGTTATGTGGTTCGGCAGCTCACCGGTTTCGAGCGAGAAGCGCTCGGAAATGCCACGGCCTTCGAACAGGCCGAGCAGATCGAACGGTGTTTCCAGCGCCATGTCCTCGAAAACCTCGTCCGTCGGGAAATCGGTCACCTCGATCACGAGGTTGCCGGTCAGCTGGCGAAACTCCTCGGGAAGATTGCCATAGGCCTCTATGGCCAGCGACTCGAAGACGCTGATCGTCGGCGCGTGGCTGTCCCGCCAGTTTTCACTCAAGTCAATGCGGGCCATGTATGCTCCTTGTCATGGCGCTCATATAGCGTTTCCTGCAGATCATTTCGAGACCCTGTCCGGCAGCAGGCCAAAATCCTGAGATTTTGGTTGACTCTTTTCGAGCGCTCTGGAATCCATAAGAACATAACGGGAACATTTGGACCGTAGAGTGCGCAACGCTCCGGGCCGGTTCTGTAAACGTCAAAATTTCCAAGGAGTGAACGTCATGGCAGAGCTGGCCGTGGCGCGGCAGACTGTTGCTGCCCTGCAGGCAGAGATCGATCGCATCGAAGGGCGTGGCGCCGTGGTCGCCGCCGCGCGCAGCGATGCCGCCTGGCAGAAGCGCCAGGAGACGCCGGATCCGGTCGTGCCTCTGGGCATCGCCGAGGTTGATGAGCAACTCCAGGGCGGCCTGCCGTCCTCGGGGCTCGTTGAGCTGCGTTCCGAGCGGTTGTCCGGGGCGGCGGCCGCTAGTGGCTTCGCGCTTGCCGTCTGCGCGCTGATGCAGGCGAGGCTGGAGGCGAAGGGCGGCCATGGGCGCCTGATCTGGATTGCCGATGCCATGGCCGGACGAGAGGCGGGCCTGCCCTATGCCGCCGGGCTCAAGGATTTCGGCCTGCGGCCGGAGAGCCTGCTTTATGCGGCGTCGCGCCAACTGGAGGAAACCCTCTGGTTGACGGAAACGGCGCTCGCTAGCGGCTCGTTTTCCGCCGTCGTCCTGGAGGTCTGCGGCAATCCCAGGCATTTCGGCCTGACGGAAAGCCGCCGCCTGCATTTGCGGGCGCGGGAGGCGTGCGTCCCCCTGCTTCTCGTCCGGCAGGGCGGAGAGGAGGAGGCGAGCAGCGCGCTCCTGCGCCTCAATGTCCGCCCGGCGCCGTCCGGCCTGCGCGGGCTTTCCGACGGAAGCCGGCTGGAGGCGAGCCTTGGCCATCCCGCCTTTCGTCTTACCGTCGAAAAAAGCCATCACGCGATCCTTGCCGAGTTCGAACTGGAGTGGAACCCCGATGACCGTCAGTTTTTCCGCCCTGCCTCTCATGCCGCCGCCGTTTCCGTCCCGGCGGGATCAACGCATTCTGGCACTGGTGTTTCCGCATCTGCCGACGGATCGCATCGCCCGCAGGCGCTGGGGGCTGTCCTGGCGTTCGACAGGGCGTCCTGATCATCCGCCGGTCGCCTGCGTGGCCAAGCTCAACAACGCCATGCGGGTGACGGCGCTCGATGAGGTGGCGGAACGGATGGGCTTCAAGCGCGGCCAGGGCGCGGCGGAGGCGCGCGCCATGTCGCCCGACCTCGATGTCATTGCCGCCGACGAGGCCGCCGACCTGCGCTTCCTGGAGGCCATTGCCGACTGGTGCGACCGGTATACGCCGCTTGTGGCGCTGGATCAGCCGGACGGTCTTTTTCTGGACATCACCGGCTGCGCCCATCTCTTCGGCGGCGAGCAGGCCCTGCTTGAGGATATTCTCACACGGCTTTTCCATATGGGGCTCGATGTGCGTGGCGCGATCGCCCCCTCGCCGGGGCTCGCCTGGGCCTGTTCGCGCTTTGGCGGGCCGGCGGTTTCGTTTCAGGGGGACGAGGCCAGGATCCTCGCTCCGATGCCGCTTGCCTGTCTGCGCCTATCGGCGGAGACGCTTCTGGCGCTTTCTAAGTCGGGGCTCAAGCGGGTCGGCGACATTCTCGGGGCACCCCGCGCGCCTCTGGCCCGACGGTTCGGTCCCGAACCGCTCCTCAGGCTCGACCAGGCATTGGGATCGGTGGGGGAATCGGTGTCGCCGCGCCGTCCGGTCGCCATCTTGTCCGCCGAGCGGCGGCTCTCCGAACCGGTCGGCGATGAGGACGATCTTCTCCATCTCGCCGGACAGCTGGCGGGCTCCCTGAAATCCGGCTTCGAGGCGCGCGGAGAGGGCGGATTGCAGTTCGAGCTGCTCCTCTTCCGGGTCGACGGCAAGGTGTTCCGCATTCTTGCCGGCGCTTCCCTGCCGATCCGCGAGGCGCCGCGCATCGGCGCGCTCTTCAAGGAACGCTTTACGGCCCTGCATGAGAGCTATGATGCCGGCTACGGCTTCGAGATGCTGCGGCTCAACGTGCTGCAGGCAGCGCCCTGCCGTGAGCAGCAGCCGGATTTTACCGGCGAGGAGGATGAGGGCCGGTCGTTTGCCGCCTTCGTCGACCGGGTGAGCGCCCGGCTGGGCGCCGATTGCCTGAGGGTGCCGATGACGCGGGAAAGCCATTGGCCGGAGCGCGCCTCCGTCCTGATGCCGGCAGGCGAGGCCGCCGACTGTCTGTCCGCCGTCGGGCAGCCCCGCCCGCCGCCCTTCAGGGCCGAGCGGCCGCTGCGCATCTTCCGCCACCCCGAACCGGTGGAGGCGATGGCCGACGTGCCCGAGGGGCCGCCCGTCCATTTCCGCTGGCGCCGGGCCCTTCACCGGGTTCTGCGAGCCGAGGGGCCCGAGCGGCTGGCGGCCGAATGGTGGATTGATGGCGAGGCGCATCCGACCCGCGACTATTTCCGGATCGAGGATGAAGCCGGGCGCCGCTTCTGGCTCTTCAGGGAAGGGCTTTACGAGCGGGAAGCCGGCGTGCCGCGCTGGTTCCTGCACGGAGTTTTCGCATGAATGCGGATCAGGGGTTTGCCGAGCTCGGCCTGAAGAGCAATTTTTCCTTTCTGGAGGGCGCGTCGCATCCGGAAGAACTGGCCGTGACGGCGGCGCGAATGAAGCTTGCCGGCTTCGGTCTCGCCGACCGGAACACGGTGGCCGGTGTCGTTCGAGCGCATCTGATGGCGAAGGAGGAGAACATTCCCTATCAGCCGGGCGCCCGGCTGGTGTTTTCCGACGGCACGCCGGACATTCTCGCCTATCCGAAGAACCGCAGGGGCTGGGGGCATCTCTGCCGTCTTCTGACCCAAGGCAATCTGCGTTCGAAGAAGGGGGACTGTACGCTTCATGAAAGCGATCTCTTCGAATGGGCGGACGATCTGCTTCTCGCGGTCCTGCCGGACCGCGATGCGGGCTTTGACGATCTGCTGGCTTTCCTGTCGCGGCTTCGTCGGCGAGCCGGTAGTGATGCCTATCTGGCGCTGGTTCCCCATTATGACGGGCGGGATCGCGAGATCTTTGCCGGCCTTGCCCGGTTGGCCCAGTCAGCCGGATTGAAGCTGCTGGCCACCAATGATGCCCTCTATCACCAGCCCGAGCGTCGCCCGCTTGCCGACGTGGTGACGGCGATCCGCGAGCATGTGACGGTTACCGCCGCCGGTCATCTGCTGTCGCCCAATGCCGAGCGGCATCTGAAGCGGCCGCAGGAGATGACGCGGATTTTCCGGCACTATCCCGAGGCGGTCGCCAACAGCCTTGAATTCTTCGGCAAGCTGCAATTCTCGCTGGAGGAGTTGAAATACGAATATCCGGACGAGTCGGTCGCGGGTGAAACGCCGGCCGAGACCTTGCGGCGTCTCACCTATGAGGGTGCGGCGGAACGCTATCCGGATGGTCTTCCGGAGCGGGTGCACCGGCAGATCGAGCATGAGCTCGCTCTGGTGGGAGAGCTTCGCTACGAGCCCTATTTCCTGACGGTGTGGGATATCGTGCGTTATGCCCGCTCCCAGGGCATTCTTTGCCAGGGGCGCGGCTCGGCAGCCAATTCGACGATCTGCTTCTGCCTGAAGATCACCGAAGTCGATCCGACCCTGACGGATCTCCTGTTCGAGCGTTTCATCTCGCCGGAACGCGGCGAGCCGCCGGATATCGACGTCGATTTCGAGCACGCCCGTCGTGAGGAGGTCATCCAGTATATCTACGCGAAATACGGCCGGGACCGGGCCGGGCTGGCGGCCACCGTGATCTGCTACCGCATGCGCTCGGCTGGCCGCGAGGTCGCCAAGGTCTTCGGCCTGTCGGAGGATGTGCAGTCAGCGCTTTCCGGCAGCATCTGGGGCTGGTCGTCGTCCGATTTCACCGAACGGGAAGCGAAGGCCGCAGGGCTGTCGATGGCGGACAAGGTCACGCAACGGGTTCTCGGCTATGCCACGGCCCTCATGAGCTTCCCGCGGCATCTTTCCCAGCATGTCGGCGGCTTCGTCATTACCCGTTCACGGCTGGACGAGGTCGTGCCGCTGATGAACACGGCGATGGAGGGGCGGACCATGGTCGAGTGGGACAAGGACGATCTCGACGCGCTCGGCATCCTGAAGATCGACATCCTGGCGCTCGGCATGCTGACCTGCATGGCCAAGGCCTTCCATATGCTGGCGCTCCATTACGACCGGAAACTGACGCTTGCGACCATTCCGCAAAAGGAGGAGCAGGTTTACGACATGATCTGCCGGGCCGATACGCTCGGTGTCTTCCAGATCGAAAGCCGCGCACAGATGAGCATGCTGCCGCGGCTCAAGCCCCGCTGTTTCTACGATCTGGTGATCGAGGTGGCGATCGTCCGCCCGGGTCCCATCCAGGGCAACATGGTGCACCCCTACCTCCGGCGCCGGCAAGAGAAGGAGAAGGTGACCTATCCCAAGGAGGAGCTGCGCGAGGTGCTGGGCCGCACGCTCGGCGTGCCGCTCTTCCAGGAACAGGCGATGAAGATCGCGATCGTCGCGGCCGGCTTCACGCCGGGCGAGGCCGACAAGCTGCGCCGCGCCATGGCGACGTTCCGCCGGGTCGGAACCATTCACACCTTCCGCCAGAAGATGATCGACGGGATGGTCGCCAAGGGCTACGAGGCGGAGTTTGCCGAGCGCTGCTTCCAGCAGATCGAAGGTTTCGGCGAATACGGCTTTCCCGAAAGCCATGCGGCCTCCTTCGCCCTCCTGGTCTATGCCTCGTGCTGGATGAAGGCGCATTATCCGGATGTCTTCTGCGCGGCCATGCTGAATTCGCAGCCGATGGGGTTTTATGCCCCGGCCCAGCTGGTGCGCGATGCGCGCGAGCATGGTGTGGATATCCGCCCGGTGGACATTAACCGGTCCTGCTGGGATTCGATCCTTGAGGACGGCGTTTTCGATCCGGTGAGGACCGAGCGGCGGCATGCCGAGATGCGCGGGACGATCCGCACGCGCAAGGCGCTGCGCCTTGGTTTCCGGCAGATCAAGGGGCTTTCGCAGGATGACATGACGGCGCTCGCCGCCAATCGAGGGGCGGGGTATGATTCCGTCCGCGATCTCTGGCTGCGTTCCGGATTGTCGAAGTCGGTGATCGAGCGGCTAGCCGATGCCGATTGTTTCCGCTCCATCGGCCTCGGCCGGCGAGAGGCGCTCTGGGCCGTGCGTGCGCTTGACGGGCAGAGTGCGGCCGAACGCTTGCCGCTGTTCGAAAATGCCGGCGGCGGCGACCTGCAGAAGGAGGCGGAGATGCAACTGCCGACCATGCCGCCCGGCGAGGAAGTGCTGAACGACTACCGCTACCTGTCGCTGTCATTGAAGGCGCACCCGGTCTCCTTCCTGCGCTGCGTCTTTAATGCCGATCGCATCACGATCAACCGGGACCTGGAGACGACAGCGAACGGTCGCATGGTGTCGGTGGCCGGCCTCGTGCTCGTGCGGCAGCGGCCGGGATCCGCCAAGGGGGTCATCTTCATGACGCTGGAGGACGAAACCGGTGTCGCCAACACCATTGTCTGGCCGAAGGTATTCGAGACCTATCGGCCGGTGGTCATGGGCTCGAGGCTGGTCAAGGTGACGGGCCGGCTGCAGAAGGCGGACGGCGTGATCCACGTGGTGGCAAACCGCATCGAGAACCTCAGCCCCCTGCTTTCGCTATTGGAGGAAAAGGGGGCCGGCATCGACTGCCTGGCCCGTGCCGACGAGGTCCGAAAGCCGCAGATGTCCCGGCAATTCGGCACGCCGCGGCAATCTTACGCAGGTCTTCTGGGCAAGGACAAAGGCGAGGATCAACGTGCGCTGGAAGGGCTGATGCCGAAGGGGCGCAACTTCCACTGACGAGTGCACAGCGTCGGAAAAGCCTTGATGCTGATCGCCTTGGCGATATTTCAGGAGAGCGTGCGGGGAGAAAATTCTTGACAAACGAGCCCATGTTTAGCAGATAACCAGATAGTAAATGTCATGTTTGACGGGTCGCTTGGAAATGCTCGTTTGTAGCTGCAACTTCATCACAGACAAGGAAATCGAAGACACCATTGTCGCCTTGCTCGACGAGGATTGCTGGCAATTGATCGTGCCTTCGAAAGTCTATCACGCGATGGCGAAGCGTGGGCGCTGTTGCGGCTGCTTCCCGAATGTCGTCGACATCATCATTCGCACGACAGAGCGTTACCATCTGGAACACCCCTCGACAGAAGCCGAAATGTTCGATTTCATGTCGCGCTTGAAACGATTCCATGAAGAACAAAGGAGAGCGGACATTGAAAGGCGACAAAAAAGTCATCGAGCAGCTTAACGAGGCCCTGTTTCTGGAGCTCGGCGCTGTCAATCAGTACTGGCTGCACTACCGGCTGCTGCAGGATTGGGGCTACACCAAGCTTGCCAAGAAGGAACGCGCCGAATCGATCGAAGAAATGCAGCACGCCGACCGACTGGTCGACCGCATCATCTTCCTCGAAGGCCACCCGAACCTGCAGACAGTCGCGCCGCTTCGTATCGGCCAGAATGTCAAGGAAGTGCTTGAGGCCGATCTCGCCGGCGAATATGACGCCCGCAAGGCCTACAAGAAATCCCGTGACATCTGTCATGACGCCGGGGACTATGTCTCCATGAAGCTTTTCGAAGAGCTGCTGATGGACGAGGAAGGTCACATCGACTTCCTGGAAACCCAGCTGGAGCTCCTCGGCAAGATCGGCGAAGAAAAATACGGTCAGCTCAATTCCGATTCCGCCGACGCCGCGGAATAAACGGACAAGCGATTGCAAAAATCAGAAACCCGGCTCGAAAGGCCGGGTTTTCTTTTGGGTGACAGGTTCTGCCTTTCTCAGCCGCCGGCGAGATGCGCGAACTGTGCGACCACCTGCTCGTAGACCTTGCGCTTGAACGGCACGATCAGCTCCGGCAGGTCGCCCATCGGCTTCCAGTCCCAGGCGTCGAATTCGGCCTCATGGCCACCCGGGGGCGGATTGATGGCGATATCGCTCTCATCGCCTTCGTGGCGGAACGCGTACCATTTCTGCGTCTGGCCGCGATACTTGCCTCTCAGACCGATGCCGATGAGGTCTGACGGCAGGTCGTAGTTGATCCAGCCGTCGCTTTCGGCGAGAAGCGAGACGGATTTCATTCCGGTCTCCTCGTAGAGCTCTCGGTAGGCGGCCTTCAGCGGCTCCTCGCCCTTGTCGATCCCGCCCTGCGGCATCTGCCAGAGCTGCGGCGACCCGTCATATTCGGAGTTTCCATCCGGGATCCGTCGGCCGACCCAGACGAGGCCGCCGGCGTTCAGCACCATGACGCCCACACAGGGACGATAGGGAAGATCTTCCGCTTTCACCTTGCCGGCCTTCTTGTTCATTGACTGTCCTCGTGCATATTCCATGTCGTTCATGGCTTACTGATCATTGGCGGTCGCCAGGGCGGACACTCCGACGATCTCGATTCCCCGGCGCTCGGCGTCCTTGCTCCATTGGGCAATGGCGGCAATGCTTTCGTCGAAGGCCGAGGCGATGCCGACCGCGGACCCCTTGCGCTGGGCGATCCGCTCCAGTTCGTCGAGCTTGCCCATGATGGCGGCACGGTTTAGATCGCCGTCGAGCAGAACGTCGCCCACCGAATAGGGCATGTCGAGCGTCTTGGCGAATGTTCCGGTTAGCGAACGGCCCGAAGAGCCGTCGTCCAGGAACAGCAGGCCGCGCGAGGCGATGTCCCGCATCACCGGGTCCAATGCGTCCGAATCCGCCAGGAAGCGCGATCCGAGATAGTTCATCACGCCGGTATAGTTGGTGATCTGCCCCATGGCGCGGTGCAGCTTTTCGATGTTTTCGCTGGCGCTCTCTCCGACCGTCAGCATGTCGCGCGACAGGTCGTTCGCTGGATAGGAGAGGGGCTCGAACGGCACCTGGATCAGGATCTCGTGGCCGCCGCGGCGGGCCTCCTGCATCCATCGCTGCAGGCTGTTGCCGCTGGAGGCGAAGGCGAAGGTCACTTCCGGCGGCAGGCGGTCGATGGCGTGCTTCGTGCCGGTCTGGCTGAGGCCGAGGCCGCTGACGACGATCGCAATCCGGTTGCCATAGGCGCCGGACCACGGGCGTGCATACTGGTCGACGGGCCGCAGGCCGCCGTCGCCGACCTTCGGCAGGTCGCCATAGGGGCTCGCCTCGATCAGGTCCTGGTTCGGCACCGCGGCCATGCGCGGGTCCTGTCCGACCTGCTGGGCGCTGACGATCACCGGTCCGCTGTCGTCGCGCGAGCCGGGCGAAAACTTGGTCACGACCTTGCCGTCGTCGGTCTCGGTCCTCTCGACCCGTGCACCGGAGCGCGCATCTGCACGCGGCAGTCCCTGCGCGACCGTCTTCGCGGCGTCGCCCGGCGCTGCGGCGGCAGAAGGAGGCGGTGTGCCGGCGGCGACCTCTGTGGCCGTAATGTCGCCGGGCGCAACCGTGCCGACAAAGCGGGATGTGGCGGTGGAATAGGCAGACAGGCCGAGGATCGGCACGACGATGATGGCCGCCGCAACATGCGTGCGCGTCAGCCAGCCGAGGCGCTTGCGGCGCGGCGGTCGATCCTGTCCGAGGGGGGAATGGAGGTCCGTCTTCACGCGGCTGTCCCGGTTGAAGGCTACGGAAGCGGCAGGGCGCGGTTCCCGAATGAGAACCGCGCCCTTCGCATTACTTCTTCAGAAGCTCGGCCTTTTCCGGATTGGCCGGGAAGGCCGGATCCGTCTTCTTGCCGCGCAACAGGTCCAGCGCATAGTTGAGCTGGATGTCGTCCTTTTCATCCGGCGGCACGTAGGCGATCGAGCCCGAACCTGCATCGGTTTCGCTCTGGCCCTGGATGTGGCCGCGCAGGCTGGATTCGCCTTCGGTGCGGATCTTGCCCTTCAGGTCGTCGGGCAACGGCTGTTCGACCGTGATGTCCGGCGTGATGCCGGTACCCTGGATCGATTTGCCGGACGGCGTGTAGTAGAGCGCGGTGGTCAGGCGAAGCGCGCCGGCATCGCCGAGCGGGATGATCGTTTGAACGGAGCCCTTGCCGAAGGACCGGGTGCCGACAACGGTTGCGCGATGCAGATCCTGCAGGGCGCCGGCGACGATTTCCGAAGCGGAAGCCGAACCGCCGTTGACGAGCACGATGACCGGCTTGTTATCGGCGAGATCACCCGGACCGGCGTTGAAGCGGCGGGTTTCCTCCGGATTGCGGCCGCGGGTCGAAACGATCTCGCCGCGTTCCAGGAAGGCGTCGGACACGTTGATCGCCTGGTCGAGGAGACCACCCGGATTGAGCCGCAGATCGAGCACGTAGCCCTTCAGCTTGTCTTCCGGCACCTGCTCCTTGATCTTGTCGAAGGCCTTTTCGAGATCCGGGAAGGTCTTCTCGGTGAAGGAGATGATGCGCATGTAGCCGACGTCGCCGTCATTCGCCTTCTCGACCCGCCACTTGACGGCCTGGACGGCGATGATGGCGCGTTTGACCTCGATATCGATCGGCTTGTCGGCGCCCTTGCGCAGGATGGTCAGCTTGATCGGCGAACCGACCTCGCCGCGCATCTTGTCGACCGCCTGTGCCAGCGTCAGGCCGCGAACATCGGCGCCGTCGATGGCGGAGATGAGGTCGCCGGAGAGAACGCCTGCCTTGGCGGCCGGCGTGTCGTCGATCGGCGTGATGACCTTGACGAGGTCATTCTCCATCGTGACTTCGATGCCGAGACCGCCAAATTCGCCACGCGTCTGGGTCTGCATGTCGGCCGCGTCCTGGGCGTTCATGTAGCTCGAATGCGGATCCAGAGACGTCAGCATGCCCGAAATGGCGGCTTCGATCAGCTTCTGTTCGTCCGGCGGCGTCACGTACTGGGCGCGAATCCGCTCGAAGACGTCACCGAAGATGGCAAGCTCCTTATAGGTCGAAATCCCTGCTGCCTGGGCGGGGATGCCGGCCGAATAGAGAACACCCATCGCCGTTGCTCCCATGAGAGCCCCTGCGACAACGAGAGAGACCTTACGTATCATTGCGTGCCTTTCCAGTGCTTTTCCCGGTCCACCAGGGGGCAGAATCAACCGGCTCCCCGTCATGTCTGAATTCAATGTAAAGTGTTGGCTGACTTGTTTCCAGCGCCAATGCGGCGGCGCTTGCAACTCGTGTCGCGCCCATGACCGCCAGCGGTTCGCCGGCAAAGACAAACTTACCCTGACTGGTCTTCAGCGAGTCCATGCCCGATAGGATCATATGGTAGCCATCACCCATGTCGAGAATGATCATCTGTCCGTAGCTGCGGAACTTGCCGGCATAGACCACCTGAGCGTCCGCGGGCGCTATCACGAGCATTCCCGCATTCGTCGCGATCGTCATACCCCTTGCAGGATGGCCTGTCCCGTCCGAATCCCCGTATTTGCGCACCACATCACCAGCGACCGGGAATTGCAGTTTATTCTTCAAGTCTTTGAACGGATATGCGGGCGCAATGCGGTTTTTATCGGGCAGTCCACCGTCGGCCAGGCCCTTTGCGTCGTCCGTCTGGCCCTCGCTGTTCTTCAGCCTTTCGACTTCCGCGGCCCTTGCCGCCTCCTTCGCGTCCCGCAGCGTGCCGATTTCACTTTCCAGTGAAGCGATCAAATCCTGCAGGTTGGTCGCCTTGGCGGCGAGTTCTTCGGACTTCTTGCGCTCCGCTTCCAGCTTGGCGGTGTTTTCGTTGTTGACGCGGTCGTTTTCGGCGAGAAGCAGGTCCATGCGCTTTTCCTCTTCCAGGTTCTGCTGGATGATGGAGGCGTAATTGGCCTTCTCGTTGCGCATCGCTGTCTCGACCGATGTCAGCTGCTTGAGTGCCGAAATGAGCTTGTCGGTTTCCTGGCGGATGCCCGGCACGACGGCGCCGAGCAGGATGGCGCTGCGCACCGAGGCGAGCGCATCCTCCGGGCTGACGAGCAAGGCCGGCGGCGGATTGCGTCCCATGCGCTGCAATGCGGCCAGAACTTCGGCCAGAACGCCGCGGCGCTCGTGTAGCGATTCGCGGATCTTGTCCTGCTCCAGACCGAGGGATGACAGCTTCTTTTCGCTTTCGATGACCTTGTCTTCGAGTTGCCGGCGCTTTTCGGCGGATTCGATCAGGGCCTGCTTGATGGAGGCGCTGGTTTTTTCCAGCTCCGCGATGCTGTCCTCGAGCTCCTTGGCCCGCTGGTCGGAGAGCTTCATGCTGTCGGCAAGCGCCTGCATCTCCGCGCGTGTCTGCTCCCGCTTTTCTTCCAGCGCCTTGGCGGGATCTTCGGGGGCGGCTGTATCGGCACCGGCGCCACCGGCAGGAATGGAGTCGGTCGGTGGTTCCTGGGAGTAGACCGGATCCGCAAAGCCCGGCACGCCGAAAAACACGAACAGCAACAGGCCGCCTGCCAGCAGTGGCGGCGCCAGAAGCCAGGCATGTCTCTTGTTGGCTGCGATCTTCATTCCCTCCCAGCGTAAGCCGGCAAGATTGCGCGAAACTATGGCCCGAGGCGGGCCGGCTCCCTCCTTAGCGGAAAAAAGTCAGGAGCGGGAGTGCGCGACGGGTCAGGCGGTCATGCCCGGTGATAGGGATGTCCGGACAGAATGGTGACGGCGCGGTACAACTGTTCTGCGATCAGGATGCGCACGAGCTGGTGCGGCCATGTCATGCGTCCGAGGTTGAGCACGTAATCCGCCTTCTGGTGCAGATCGGGATCGAGCCCGTCGGCACCGCCAATGGCGACCATTAGGTCGCGGCGGCCGTTGTCTTTCAGTGTCTCGAGAAGTTTCGCGAAATCTTCGCTGCCGATCGTCTTGCCGCGCTCGTCGAGGAGAATGAGTGCCGAACCGGTCGGCAGCGCCTTTTCCAGCATCGCGGCTTCTTCGCGCTTGCGCGTCGCGGCGTCGGAGGACCGGCTTTCCTGGACTTCGGTCACGCGGGTGAATTCCAGCCCGATCGCGGGGCCGGCCTTGGAGAAGCGGTCGAGATAGCGCGCCGACAAATCCTTCTCGGGCCCGGCTTTCAGCCGCCCTACCGCAAAAAGGCCAATTCGCATGCTTCTCCCGCCATTTTTTGCGGCGAGCATCCCTGCCGGCCCTTCGAGGCCGTCCGGCGTGCGTTGCCACAATTTTTAACTCAGGCGATCAGATCATGCCTGAGTGCTGCATCAATGCAGTGTTTCGTCCTGAATGTCCGGCGCGGCCCACATCTTCTCGAGGCTGTAGAACTCGCGTACTTCCGGGCGGAACACGTGAATGATGACGTCACCGGTGTCGATCAGGACCCAGTCTCCTGTTTCCAGACCTTCGACGCGGGCGCCGGAAAAGCCGTCATCCTTGAGATCGGAAATCAGGCGGTCGGCGATCGCGGTGACATGCCGGTTGGATCGCCCGGAGACCACGACCATGTAGTCGCCCAGCGCGGATTTTCCAGCAATGTCGATGGTGACGATATCTTCTGCTTTGGAGTCCTCGAGGCTGGCGAGGACAGTTTCAAGAGCACGGGCCGCGGCATCGGCGCCACGTTCCTGGCTCTGCGGGAGATGGACTGGCGTCCTTCCCTTTGCGTGTACTGTTGTCAGGGTTGTTCCTTTCGATCAAAAACAGCACTTTCGACTCGGCTAATGTTTTGCCGAACCGTTAACAAGATAGGCACCGAATGGTTAATGTTTCAAGACGCGGGCCGTCCGGCAGTTAATATCTTGTAAAATGCTGTTGCAGCTTTACCAGTCACTTGGGGCGATGTGGGGGCTCTCATTCGGCTGAGGCCTGGCTGCCGTTGCGTATGGCCGTCGAGCTCAGCGCGGAGCGGGGGCCGTGAATGAAGGTCCATGCCGGTGCCTTGCGGGCCGAGAGCGTGCCGGCATCCTCCTCGTCGATCCTGGCGCGGGCAAAGGTCTTTGCCATCTTGGAGGACAGGTAGGAGAGGGTCGAACCCGGCCGGTCGATGACGGCGATGGGAAAGGTTTCGGCGATGCCCTGCCAATGCTGCCAGCGATGGAAGGACTTCAGATTGTCCGCGCCCATGATCCAGACGAAGCGGACGTCGGGGTTGCGCGCCTTGACGAAGGCGAGCGTCCTGGCCGTGTAACTCTGGCCGAGCGACTTCTCGAAGGCGGTGATCTTGATCCGCGGATCGTGTGCAAGCCTCTCGCTCTGCTCCAGCCGTTCGGCAAGCGGCGCGAGGCCGGAATGGTTCTTCAGCGGATTTCCCGGCGTCACCAGCCACCATACCTGATCCAGGCGCAGGCGACGTAGCGCGATCTCGGCGACCAGCAGGTGCCCCTCGTGCGGCGGATTGAACGACCCGCCGAACAGGCCGACCGCCATGCCCGGTTCCACGTGCGGCATGATCAGGTGCCGTCGTTCTATCGCTTCCGTCCCCACGTCGGCAGTTTCCCCTCGGTTGGAGCCGGCTTACGGCCGGGTCTGGCCGCTGCCGCGGACACGATACTTGAACGAGGTCAGCTGTTCGACCCCGACAGGGCCGCGGGCGTGCATCTTGCCCGTTGCAATGCCGATCTCCGCGCCCATGCCGAACTCGCCGCCATCGGCGAACTGGGTGGACGCATTGTGCAGCAGGATCGCCGAATCGATCTCGTTGAAGAAGCGTTCGACGGCTGCCGGGTCCTCGGCGATGATCGCTTCGGTGTGGTGCGACGAATACTTATTGATGTGGTTGATCGCTCCGGAAACGCCATCGACAAGGGCGACCGAAATGATCGCGTCGAGATATTCGGTCGACCAGTCCTCTTCCGTCGCCGGCTTGAAGGCCGGGAAGACCTTCAGCACGGTGGCGGAGGCGCGAATTTCGCAGCCGGCCTCGGTCAGTGCTTCCAGGAGCGGCATCAGGTGCGTGCCGATTGCGGCACCGTCGACCAGCAGCGTTTCGGCGGCACCGCAGACACCGGTCCGGCGCATCTTGGCGTTGACGACGATCTTCTTGGCCATTTCCAGGTCGGCGGAAGCATCGACATAGATGTGGCATATGCCTTCCAGATGGGCGAAGACGGGAACGCGTGCCTCGCTCTGGACGCGGGCGACAAGGCTCTTGCCGCCGCGGGGAACGATGACGTCGATCGCGCCGTCAAGGCCGGTCAGCATCGCGCCAACCGCCGCGCGGTCGCTGACGGGCACGAGCTGGATGGCATGTTCCGGCAACCCGGCGGCCTTGAGGCCGGCAACCAGGCAAGCGTGGATCGCGCGCGATGAATTGAGCGAATCCGATCCGCCACGCAGGATAACGGCATTGCCGGCCTTGAGGCACAGTGCGCCGGCATCCGCCGTCACATTCGGGCGGCTTTCGTAGATCACGCCGATGACGCCCAGCGGGGTGCGGACGCGCTCGATCTGGAGGCCGTTCGGACGGTCCCAGGCGGCGATGACTTCGCCCACCGGATCCTTCAGATCGGCAATCTGGCGGATGCCCTCGGCCATGCCGGCAATCCGCTCTTCCGTCAGCGTCAGGCGATCGACGAAGGAATCGGCGAGGTCGTTCCTTGCGGCGTTCTGCAGATCGATCGCGTTGGCGGCGAGAATGTCTTTGCTGGCGGACGCCAGCGCGTCGGCCATGGCCAGCAGCGCCTGGTTCTTCCGCTCCGTCGAGGCGATGGCGACCTTGCGCGATGCCGCCTTGGCATTGCGGCCGATCTCGCTCATCAATGCATCGATGCTGATCATGCCGTCAGACATGGCTTGCGTCCTTCTCCCTGTCGGTCCTGCGTGCCGACGCTGTCGCCGTCATCACAAGATCGTCCCGGTGCACCATGGCCGAACGGCCGGCATATCCGAGTATCGCTTCAATTTCATTGGACTTGCGGCCGGTGATCTGGCGCGCCTCGCTCGCGTCGTATCCGGCAAGTCCGCGGGCGATTTCGCGGCCGGAAGGACCGAAAATCGCAATTGTGTCGCCGCGTTCGAACTGGCCGTTCACCAGCGTGACGCCCGCGGGCAGAAGGCTCTTTCCGGCGGAAAGCGCTCGTTCCGCGCCGGCATCGACATGCAATTCGCCGGCCGGCTGCAGCTTGCCGGCGATCCAGGTCTTGCGGGCGGTGACCGGCGTGCCGGACGGAGCAAACCATGAGGAGCGCGCGCCCTTGTCGATCGCCGAGAGCGGATGGTCCATCTTGCCGGAGGCGATGATCATGGCGCAGCCCGCCGACGTGGCGATCTTGCCGGCATCGATCTTGGTGCGCATGCCGCCGCGCGACAGTTCCGATGCCGCGCCGCCGGCCATCGCCTCGATTTCTGGGGTGATTTCGGCGATCGCCTCCAGGAATTTCGCATCCGGGTCGAGATGCGGCGGCGCCGTGTAGAGCCCGTCGATGTCGGACAGGAGAACCAGCAGGTCGGCGCCGGTCATGGTGGCGACGCGGGCGGCGAGACGATCATTGTCGCCGTAACGGATCTCGGTCGTGGCCACCGTGTCGTTCTCGTTGATGATCGGCACGGCGCCGAATTTCATCAGCTGGCTGATCGTGGCGCGGCCGTTGAGATACCGGCGGCGCTCCTCGGTATCGCCGAGCGTCAGCAGGATCTGGCCGGCGATGATCTCGTCGCGCGACAGCGCTTCCGACCATGCGCGTGCCAGCGCGATCTGGCCGACGGCCGCCGCCGCCTGGCTTTCCTCAAGCTTCAGCGTGCCGGAGGGAAGCTGCAGCACCGACCGACCGAGCGCGATTGCGCCCGACGAGACGACCAGCACGTCGGTACCCGCAGCCTTCAGCGCTGCAATGTCCGCGCAGACGCTGTCGAGCCAGGCTTTCTTAAGTCCGGACTTTCGGTCGACGAGCAGGGCCGAGCCGATCTTGACGACGATGCGCTTGTAAGCGGAAAGCGGCTGGCGCTGCTGCATGCTATTCCTCGTCCTGCGTCTCGATGTCGGAATGGCGGCCCTTGTCGCGCTTTTGGCGCGGGATGGCGAGGTCTTCCTCTGAGCCGCTGGAGACGATCACGTCGCGCACCGCCCTGAGCGCCTCGGTCATGCCGAGGCCGGTGACGGCGGAAAGCTGGAAGGGCGTCTTGCCGCTGGCCTTGGCAAGCGCCTTGGTCTTCTGCTTCAGCGTCTCCTTGTCGAGAATGTCGATCTGCGACAGGGCGACGATTTCTGGTTTATCGTGAATGCCGTGGCCATAGGCCTCCAGCTCGTTCTTCACGGTCTTGTAGGCCTTGGCGACGTCTTCCTCCATGGCCGAGACCAGATGCAGGAGAACGCGGGTCCGCTCCACGTGGCCGAGGAAGCGGTCGCCGATGCCGACGCCTTCGTGGGCGCCTTCGATCAGGCCAGGAATATCGGCCAGCACGAACTCGCGGTCGTCGATGGTGGCGACGCCGAGATTGGGATGCAGCGTGGTGAAGGGGTAGTTGGCGATCTTCGGCCGGGCGCGGGTGACGGAGGCGAGGAAGGTCGACTTCCCGGCATTCGGCAGGCCCACCAGCCCCGCGTCGGCGATCAGCTTGAGGCGCAGCCAGACCGTCTTCTCGACGCCCGGAAGGCCGGGATTGGCCCAGTCCGGTGCCTGGTTGACCGAGGATTTGAAGTAGGCATTGCCGAAGCCGCCATTGCCGCCAGCGGCCAGCCGGTAGCGCTGGCCTTCCTCGGTGATGTCGATGATCAGCGTTTCGCCGTCCTCTTCCAGGATCTGCGTGCCCACGGGCACCTTCAGGGTGATCGAGTCACCATTGGCGCCTGTGCGGTTGCGGCCCATGCCGTGCATGCCGACTTTTGCCTTGAAATGCTGCTGGAAACGGAAATCGATGAGCGTGTTGAGGCCGTTGACCGCTTCAACCCAGACGTCGCCGCCGCGGCCGCCGTCGCCGCCGTCGGGACCACCGAACTCGATGAATTTTTCGCGCCGGAAGGAGACGGACCCCGCGCCGCCGTCGCCGGACTTGATATAGATTTTCGCTTCATCGAGAAATTTCATGGCAATGCCGTTCTTTCGCTGGCCGAGGCCCTTATTTTCGCGGCTACCGATATAGCCGGACGGTTTCAAGGTCAAAGATAATTGTCACCGGAGGGGCCGCAAGGGCCCCGCCGGCAGATGAAGGATCGGGCGCCGCTTGAGGTCAGGGGCGCCCGATCGTGATGTCAGATCGGCATGTAGCTGCCGAAGGTCAGTTCCGTGGTGATCACGGTGACCGTTTCGCTGCGCGCGGCACACCAGACCTCCCTGCAGCCGGTGACCGCGAAGCCGATCTTGTCCTGGATGGCCAGCGACGCGGCGTTATCGGCGACCGCGCCGGAATGCAGCGTTGCTGCCAGCATCGCGCCGAAGAAACGTTCGGCGACGGCGCTTGCCGCTTCGCTCATCAGCCCCTGGCCCCAATGGGGCCTGGCAAGCCAGTAGCCGAGATGCCATTCGCCGTCGCGGTTCTCGATCGAGATCACCCCGATCAGAGGGCCGCCGTCACGGGTGATGGCAAAGCACCAGCCTTCGGCTTCACCGGACTGCCAGCGTCCCAGCCATTCCTCCGCATCCTCGCGGTAATAGGGCTGCGGAACCGGCGGCAGCATGCGCGCCACGGCATGGTCGTCCAGGCCAAGCGCAATCGCCTCGACATCCGTTGCCGTCACCTGCCGCAGGATCAGGTTCTGCGTGCGGATCTCGGGCTGGCGGGCAAAGGAGATGCGCGCAATGTGCAGTTCTCTTGCGATCGCGTTCATCGTCCGTCCCTCCAGCTCTTCAGCGACAGCCAGGTCTTCCGGTCGAGCCTGAACCATTCGACGGGCATCATGCCGCCGACGGCGAGGCACGGGATCATGCCGGAACCCTGGAACTGGAAGCCGCACTTCTGGATGACCCGGCGCGAAGCGACGTTGACAACCCGGCAGCGCGCATCGATCGCGTCGATGTCACGGGTGCGGAAGGCCATGTCGATGAGCGCGTGGGCCGCTTCCGTGGCGTAGCCCTTGTTCCAGTGCTGCTCGCCGATCCAGTAGCCGATCTCGACGATGCCGGCATCTTCCATATCCGGCTCTATGCCGCAGCAGCCGAGGAATTCTCCATTGGCGGCGTTCGTAATGGCATAGACGCATTTGCCAATCACGCCATTTTCCTTCGCACGTCGGACGAAGTCATGGGCATCGTTGACCGTGTAGGGATGAGGCATGCGCGACACCATGGTCGCAACTGCGGCGTTGTTGGCGAGATGGGCAAGGGCGTCAATGTCGTCTTCGTGCGGGGCGCGCAAAACCAAGCGCTCCGATAACAAGACGGGGCAATCGCTTCTTAACCTGTCCGGCCTTAACCGGCTTTCGGGAGACCGCGATTGGCTCTCCCTCAACAATTCTTCCTGCATGGTTCAGTCCTCCTTCGGAGCAAAAGATAAAGGGGAGTTGGGTGGCGCCCCATCTCCCCTTTTGATCTTGGCCTGAACCTTACAGTCAGCCGGGTCGATGCGACGCCGGCTGTTTAGAGAGTGACCGGCTTACTCTGCTGCTTCTGCCGTTTTCGGCATTACGGACACGTATACGCGGCCGTTGGCCTTCGTGCGGAAGGACACGTTACCCTCGGTAAGCGCGAAAATCGTGTGGTCCTTGCCGAGGCCGACATTGGCGCCCGGATGCCACTTCGTGCCGCGCTGACGGACGAGGATGTTGCCTGCTGCGACGGCTTCGCCGCCAAACTTCTTCACGCCAAGGCGCTTGGATTCAGAATCGCGACCGTTGCGCGAGGAACCGCCAGCTTTTTTGTGTGCCATTGGAGTTCTCCTTTAAACCTTCGTAATCCGTTGTCTTACTTGCCGGCCACGATGTCCGTGATACGGACGACCGTGTGGTGCTGGCGGTGGCCGCGCGAACGCTTGGAGTTCTGGCGGCGGCGCTTCTTGAAGGCGATGACCTTCTTGCCGCGGTTGTGCTCAACAACTTCAGCCTTGACGGCAGCGCCTTCTACGAAGGGAGCGCCGAACTTGGCATCGGCGCCGGCGCCGACAACGAGTACTTCGGTGAATTCAACAGTAGCACCGGCGTCTGCTTCAAGCTTTTCGATGGTCAGCACGTCGTTTGCTGCCACGCGGTACTGCTTGCCGCCGGTTTTGATGACTGCGAACATTTTTTTATCCTTTCATGTTCGTTCCGGCTCTCTCCGGGAAATCGCCCGGGCGGCCGTCTTTTTGTCAGTCGATGTTAAGCAGCGTTTTCAAGAGGTTGAGGTCTCGAACCCGGTCTGCCGGTGAAGCTTTGCAACCATGCAAAGAATTGGTGGGCCTTTTACGGGCTTTTCCAGTCGAAGTGGCTGATACGTGAGAAGCCAAAATCTGTCAAGGCGACATCCCCGGAAACATTTGATTTTCGCCCTTGCCAGCCAGAATTTTCATCGCTATGAGACACCCCGCGCAAATCAAGCGCCGACCAGTTATGCGGAGAGGTGGCAGAGTGGTCGAATGCACCGCACTCGAAATGCGGCATACGGGCAACCGTATCGGGGGTTCGAATCCCCCCCTCTCCGCCATGGTTTTCCTGGGTTTGCCAGGGTTTCCCACTAAATGTAGTTCGCCTTTGCGTTTGACTGTTTCTGCTTGTGTTCGGCAGGGCCACAGTCGGGGCGCTGGTCGGCGAATTCTAGTGCGTCAGCCATTTCACTTTGCTCGCTTCAGATGTGTAAGCCAAATCCATTTCGTTTAACGTATGGGCGTGACGTGTTAAGAGAATGCGTATTTTTTAACGCATCGAGTCGCACATGTTAAAGCCATCCTACCAGTTGCCCAATCTCACAGAGATTGACGGATTGGAGACCGTCGAGGTTCTCAAGGCCCTGGCTTCTGCCAACAGATCTCTTGCTGAGCTGAAAGGGCGCGCGGCAGCAATACCCAACCAAGGCATTCTGATCGACACCCTTGCTCTTCAAGAAGCAAAAGCCAGTTCCGAAATCGAAAATATCGTCACTACCCAAGACGAGTTGTTTCAGGCCGATCTGTTTCCTGAAGGACCCGAGTCGCCGGCTGCGAAGGAGGTGGCGCTCTATCGTGATGCGGTGAAATATGGATTTGCACAGCTGAGCCAGTTCGAGGGCTTGATTACCAATTCAACAATTATTGGTATGTTTCAGCTTCTCAAGCAGCGAGATGATGGGTTTCGGCGGACGTCAGGAACGGCGTTGAAGAACGACCGCACCGGACAAATTGTCTATGTTCCGCCGCAGGACCAGCGGGAAATTGTTGCGGCTATGGATGCCTTGGAGCGGTTCATCAATGATGATCGCTTGTCGTCGCTCGATCCCCTCATCAAGATGGCACTCGTTCATCACCAATTTGAGAGCATACATCCATTTCCTGATGGAAATGGCCGGATCGGCCGAATTTTGAATGTGCTCTATTTGACGCGAGCCGATCTGCTCGAAATTCCGATCCTATATCTCAGTCGAGCGATCAATAATTCGAAGAGCGAATATTACCGCCTTCTGCAGCATGTGCGTGATACTGGAGAGTGGGAAGATTGGATAGTCTACATTCTCAGAGCGGTTGATGAGACAGCAAGGACGACGCTAGATCTTGTCGAAAATATTCGTGACCAGATGGCTTCAATGAAGAGAAGGCTTCGGGAAGAGCTACCGAAACTCTATTCTCAGGACCTGTTGAACAATCTCTTCCGGCACCCATACACGCGGATCGATTATCTTCAAAATGATCTCGGCGTCACCCGACAGACCGCAGCAAAATATCTGGACACTCTTGCGGAGTATGGCTTTCTTGAGAAGCACCAAAGTGGCAGGAATAATTACTACATCAATGAGCCATTGGTTGCTTTGTTTTTGAGCGTATCTGAATAGAGTGCGACGTCCCAAAACAAATAGCCGGGATAATCCTTGGCACCCCTCCAGGGGCATCCTACGCGTAACCTTCAATATCCGTTGGAGGTCACATGGCGACGATCCGGAAGCTCAGAGGGCGCTGGCAAGCGCAGGTGCGTCGGCGTGGTATGAAACCCCGGTGCAAATCCTTTGACAGCAAGCTCGAAGCCGAGAAGTGGGCGCGCGATCTGGAAGCCCAAGTCGATCGCTTTGGTGCTGCTCCAGACACGAAAATCCTTGAAAGCACGACGCTCGGCCAGCTCCTGGAGCGCTACCAACGCGAGATCTCGCCCACCAAGCGCGGGTCCGTGCAGGAGATCCAGCGGATCGACGTTCTGCGTCGTCATGATCTCGCCTACCGCACACTGATCGGGCTCAGCCAGCAGGACATCGCCTCGTTCCGCGACGAGCGCCTACAGTCGGTAGCTCCATCTACCGCTGTCCGCGAGCTAGCGATCCTGAGCCACGTCCTCGAGGTCGCCATCCGTGATTGGGGCTTTCCACTTGCCAAGAACGTCGTCAAGCTGGTTCGCCGTCCGGTGATCCGCAATGAGCGGAGCCGGCGACTGACTGGTGACGAGGAGCAGCGTCTGCTTGATGGCTGCGACGGCGGACAGACGCCATACCCAAAGACGCTGCTCATCCTGGCAATCGAGACCGGGATGCGCCGAGGGGAAATCCTTGGGCTGCGCTGGTCCGACATTTCGCACAATCGCCGTGTCATCACACTCGCCCTGACTAAGAACGGTTCCGGTCGCGAGGTGCCGCTGTCCCAGCGTGCATTCGACGCGCTGATGGATTGGAAAGATCGTGCGCCGGTAGATCAATCTACAGTTTTCCCGATGACGCCTGGAGCTCTGGAACAGGCATGGCGCCGATTACTGATCCGGGTAGGGATTAAGTCGTTACGCTTTCACGATTTGCGCCACGAAGGCGTCAGCCGTCTCTTCGAGCGCGGGCTGAACGTGATCGAGGTTTCCACGATCAGTGGACATAAAGAACTCCGGATGCTTAGGCGCTACTCACATCTATCAGCCGACGATCTGGTCGCGCGCTTGGGATAGATTCATCTACGGCTAACGGCGTTGCCTTGCGCAACGTTTACATCAACCTTGCCTGAGAGCCGCATGCGACAAGGTTGCGGGCAAAATTGGCATCAAATACGTATCCAAGGTTGCGGAAATCCTTGCCGAAACCTGCGGAGATGCCGAATTTTCATTGCCGACCTTTACATGAAGTTTACATTAACTTGACGGATTTGCCCGTTTCGAGCGTTTTTGGCGTTTGTGTAAAGGTTGCGCAACGCGCCTGGGTTGCATTGGTCGGTTGGCGTCTCTTTCCTATGAATCAACCAGCTCTGACTGCCAAATTTCGCGACCGGGGGACGGTTGAGCCGGATGTGGGACGCTACCAAGCACCTTTGGTGCCAGTGGCAAAAACATATCTGCCGGCGCGCCAGGACGCAGCCGTAGGTCCATCCATGTGACTGCGCCGACGCGTAAGAATAAGTATGACCCGCGACGAGAAGCTGACAGCAGTCGCGCGATGCCAACCGCCTCATCTTTCCGTGGACGATCCAGAGCAGAGCTTCCACCTCTCGTTCACGTCCGCCCGGTGCCGCCGGACCTCCTCTGCTATGGCCGCGGATATGGTCAGTCATAGTCCAGTCTGATCACCGGACATCGAAGTCCTAGAAAAAATCAAGCTGCACGATGGGGATGCCTTCCGTAGCGGCGATGATTGGGTGCTCTATCCTCCCATGCCTGCGACGATAAGGCAGAGATGTGTCTGTGGCAGTTGCTTAGCTCTGAACTGCTACCTTTTTGTCGAGGTTGTTCCCTGGCACTAGCTGTCATACTCAGATGGGTGAAAGTAGCTGGCGCCGACCGAGCGCGCCGGTGAGCACCTGTGTAGATCCCCTCCCGGATGAGAACTCCATTCCCGTCCATCTATCGTAAATATGTATATATACTAATAGAATATATATACTTAATATTACGGTGAATTCATTCTCGTCCGGGAGGGAGAGGACTTTCATGCCGGCATTGCGGAACAGCGTCGCTAATGAAAACTCTGCAATCGTTTAGAGTTTTCACTGTGCGTGGAGTTGCAGTCGGTTCAGAAGGTTCTTGCATCCGTTGTAAGACCATTTAGAGCCGCGTGCTGGCTGTATTCCTTGCTCATTAAGGTGGTGCATCAACTTTGTCGGTGTAAGCGGCTCTCCGATCGGCGGAACTGGAACAACAGTATTGCCCAGCTTCGTGGCATTGATGTTCGCTTGGCTGGCCCCCGGAGTTGCAATTGAACGAAGAAAATTTTGATAGCGCGGAGATGACAGGACGGCGTGAATAAAAAATGGATCGTTGAAACGATTAACTCGCAATCTGATGAGGTAGCTGGCGAACGAAGCGTCTATGGTTTCTCTCGCAATTGCAATCTTTCCAACGAGTTCGCGACTATTCGTTCGATTGAATAGTAGGTCGCCGCGCAAGATGTTATGTTTTTCCTTGGTAGCGTCATCAAGCACGGCATACTTCAGGCCGCCCAACGAAAGTTCGCCGTCCTGGATGTTTCCCATTCTCAAAATAGGCGTTCCAACGGGCGCAGATCTCAGAGATGCATTCAGGCCATAGGTGCTGCTATCGAGCAACGTTGAAAGCGGAGCGACCTCCCACTCCTCCGGGATTTCCCCGATCTCCGTTTGCTTGAGCCGCGTATGCCCGATGCCCCTAGTGAGCAGACGCTCCAGCACGCCGTGCTTGACCTTCCGGGTCTGCACGATCACCGCCCGGGTTGCCGCAATGGCCTCTTCGACGCTGGACAGGACTTCAGCAATACGACGTTGTTCGTGGAGCGGGGGCAGCAGTATTGGCATCGTCTTTAGCGCGCCGACGTTGAGGTTTTGTTGCGCCCCGCCAGCCTGCAATTTTTGAACGGCTACACCACCAAGATCTGAGTTCATCCAAACCACAAGGAACGCCGGCAAGAGGCGGTTTTTGTCTGGGCGCGTTATCAGGGTGGTAAATGTTTGAGCACCTTCAAGACATGCAGGAACCAAGGCTGAACGACCGGGATATCCAGTTCTCATAGAAACAACGTCACCAACCCTCACGCGTTTCGACGCGTTCAAAGCATCGTATTCTGGAGAAAGGTAGAGCAGTTCGCTAGTGTCAATGCGTCCATAATTGATGTTCTGGTTGCGAATAAGAGGCACGCCTGTCGTCCGGTAGGCGTGGGTGGCGGATGAAGCGATGCCAACAGAAATATCTTCACAAACGTCGTCGAGCTGTTCGTATACCCATCCCTCCGGCACCTCACGCGACATAACCAAGCTCCCGCAGAAAGACCATTATCCGCGCTTCCGCCGCATCCCGCTCGGCCTGAAGCTGGACCAGCGTTTCCACTTCCGCTGCAACATCGACCTCAGCTGCCTCTTCGCCCAGATGCACATAGCGGCTGATATTGAGGTTGAAATCGTTCGTCTCGATCTCGCTTGCGGGCACCAGTCGCGCCAGCCGCTCCGCGTCGGTAAAGTCGCCATAGGTCTTCGCCAGCGTGGCGACATTGGCGTCCGACAGATGGTTTTGCGCCTTACCTTCGACGAACTGCTCGGCGCCGTTGACGATCAGGATCTTGCCCCTGCGCGCCGCTGGCTTTTGCTTGCGCAGGATCAGAATGCAGGCCGGAATGCCCGCGCCGTAAAACAGGTTGGGAGCGAGGCCGATGACGGCCTCGATCAGATCGTCTTTGATCAGACCCTCGCGGATCTTGCCTTCCGCGCCGCCGCGAAACAGCACGCCATGCGGCAGCACCACGCCGCACACGCCGTCTTCCTTCAGGCTCGCCACCATATGCTGCACGAAGGCGAGGTCGCCATAGGATTTCGGCGGGCAGCCATAGCGGTCGCGGCCATAGGCATCGCCCTTTGACCAGATATCATGGCCCCAGCTTTTGAGCGAAAAGGGCGGATTGGCCAGCACCCGATCAAAGGTGCGGATGGCCTTTACGCTGTCGCCCGTCAGATGTTTGGGCTCCAGCAGCGTATCGCCGCGCGCCACCTGTGCGTCGTCGATATCATGCAGGAAGAGATTCATCTGGCAGATGGCCCAGGTGTTGAGGTTCCGCTCCTGGCCGAACAGCGACAGGCTTTTCGGGTTTTTGCCCTGTCGCTCCAGATGATGCACGGCCTCCAGAAGCATGCCGCCCGAGCCGCAGGTGGGGTCATAGATCGACATGTCCTCTTCCGGCTTCAGGCATTCGACGATCAGACGCACGACCATCTTCGGCGTATAGAACTCGCCACCCTTCTTGCCGGCATCATCGGCAAACTGCGCGATCAAATATTCATAGGCCTGGCCCAGCACATCCGGCTCGACATCGGAATTGCGCAGCCGATAGGTCTCGAAATGCTGCAGCAGCTTTTCCAGCATGGCATCCGGAAAGCGGTCCTTGTTGTTGAAATCGACATCCTGGAAGACGCCGCGCAGCTTCATGTTCGCGTCTTCAATGGCGCGGAAGGCGGCGTTCAGATGGGTGCCGATATCGGTCGTGTGCTTGCGCACATCCTTCCAGAAATGGCCCTTGGGGATATCGAAGCGATGCTCATCCGGATCAGCCGCCAGATCGGCATCGTGATAGCGCGCCAGCCGCTCCTCATACTCCTCCCCCCAGACATCCGAGAGACGTTTGAAGAACAGAAGACCGAAAATGTAGTGCTTGTAATCGCCGGAATCGATAGATCCCCGCAGGATATCCGCCGCCCGCCAGAGATGGTTCTCCAGCTGCGAAAGGGTGAGTGTGCTCACGATATGCCTTCCCCCGTCATGCTTTGCGCCCACAATAGCAAATCGGAGCGCCAGGGCAATTTAGCTGGACATGAAGCTCCAGGCGAATAGAAATTCGTATGCAATCAAAAGTGATGATGATCGGGGTGGGGCGTGAGCGATATCAAACTGTTTCAGTTCGGGCAGGAAGGCGTCGCCGAATTGCCGGGAACGGCTGTCCAGGTCGAAAAATCACTGCAGCTGATGTTCGAAGCGAACCTCGAGGCCCTTCTTGGCGTGCGGTTCCTGGCGAGCGAACACTCGACCGGACCGATACACGGCGGCCGGATTGATACGCTCGGCCTGGACGAGGACAATTCGCCTGTCATCATCGAATACAAGCGCTCCGTGAACGAGAACGTCATCAACCAGGGCCTCTTCTATCTCGACTGGCTGATGGACCACCGGAAGGAATTTCAGTGGTTGGTGATGGAGCGCCTGGGGCAAGAGGTTGCGAATTCCGTTGATTGGTCAGCGCCGCGGCTGCTCTGCATTGCCGGCGACTTCACGCGCTATGACGAGCACGCCGTAAAGCAGATCGCCCGCAACATCGAGCTCATCCGCTATCGGAGGTTCGGAGACACGCTGTTGATGATGGAACTGGTGCATGCGCCGAAGACTGCGAGCGTTAGCACGCGTCAGGGTGTAAGGACAAAGCCAGCAATATCCATTGATGCTGTGACCGATGAGGAGGCTGGCGATGAACTCGATCCTTACTGGATGAGCCGACAAGCCTACCGCCTGTCCCAGGCCTCCAGTGAACTGAGAGACATCTTTGATGCAGCCTACCAGTTTCTGGTGGGTATCGGTGATGACGTGCAGGTGAAGGAGCTCAAGCAGTATACAGCGTTCAAGCGAATCAAGAACTTCGCCTGCCTTCAGATCTACCCACAATCTCGCAACGTCACGGTCTATCTGCGCCTTGATCCGGCGACCGTAGAACTTGAGGACGGGTTCACTCGCAATGTCACTGATGTTGGTCACCAAGGCACGGGCGACCTGGAGATCATGCTGCGATCGATGGCCGACTTCGAGAAGGCGCAACCGCTGTTGCGGCGGGCATATGAAGGTGGGTGATAGACGAACTGTTCGTTTGCCCACCATTTTTCGGCCTTTTTGGACGGCAAACCTGTTTGTAACCCTTCCGCGGAAGACAAGACGATTTGACTTTCACAAAGAGTCCTGAGTGGAAGTCAAGCTGCATTGAGTCCCACAGGCGGAACTCAAATGATTTTGTCTCTCAAAAAATAGATATTTTGACAGTCAATTGGTCGTTGTGTCATACCGGCGCGGTCAGGCTTTAAGTTAAAGTTGCACAACTGGACCAAATGTCATGAACCGCCCTAGTCTCGATCTCAGCGAAGCCGTGACCTATCATTACGATCAGTTCCCGCCTTCAAATATGGATGCAAATCAGCTGATTATGCCGATTGCTTCGGCGTCCGCGGCGCTGGCACGGTATGACCAGATGCTCAAGGGAATGCATAACAGCGAAATCCTGCTCGCTCCTCTGCGAAACCAGGAAGCCGTCGTCTCATCGCGTATGGAGGGCACCGTTAGCACGCTCGACGAGGTTCTGCGCTACGAGGCCGACCAAGAAGACAATGAGGATGTCGCCAGCGGCAACTACCGCAATGAGGCCGTAGAAGTCTTCCTCTATAGCCGAGCCTTGACCGCTGCCCAGCGAGCTATGGAACAAGGTGCCCCGTTATCGAGCTTTCTGATCAAGAGCGCACACAAGGTGCTTCTTGGTTTCGGGCGAGGTGCGCAGTTGTCGCCAGGCGAATTCAAGAGTGAGCAGAATTATCTAGCCGACAGGACAAGGCGAAAAGTCTTGTTCGTGCCGATGCGCCCCGAACAGCTCAACGACGGGATGGAGCGACTATTCGCCTTCATCCAGTCCGAAGAATGGCAAATCCTTATCAAGACGGCGCTCGCTCATCTCGAATTTGAGGCGCTGCATCCATTCAAGGACGGTAATGGCCGCATCGGTCGGATGCTTATCACGTTGATGCTCTGGCAGTCTGGTGCGATCTCGGCACCCCATTTTTACATCAGTAGCTACTTTGAGGATCGCCGCGATGAATATATCGACCGAATGAGGGAGGTTTCGAAGTCTGGCGCGTGGACAGAATGGACTGTGTTCTTTCTTGAGGCCCTGGAGGCACAAGCCCAGAAGAACCTGACGACAGCCGAGCGGATCCGAGACCTCTATGAAGAGCTAAAAAAAGAGTTTCCTCAGCTTCTCAGCTCTCAATGGGCTACGGCAGCGCTCGACTTCTTGTTTTCACGCCCGGTGTTCCGCAACAATATTTTTACCAGCCGGTCTGGCATTCCCGAGACCACGGCACACCGTTTCACACGCATTCTGGTCGAGAGTGAGCTGATCCGCACACTAGAGCCGGCAGCCGGGCGTCGACCGGCGCTCTACAGCTTCGAACCGTTGCTGCAAATTGTTCGAGACTGAGGCACATCTCGGCCACAGCCTCCGGGCTGGTCTGTCCAGTTTCCGGACGAGCCAGCTAGATCAACTGTCGCTATGTGAAAGCCCGCGCAGCAATGCGTCGACCAAATCACGCGGAGAGGTGGCTGAGAGGTCGAAAGCACCGCACTCGAAATGCGGCATACGGGCAACCGTATCGGGGGTTCGAATCCCCCCCTCTCCGCCAACTCAATAAAACTTTTCCATAAAGTTCAATTACATGATCAGTTGGATATGGCTAACGCCCCCAATTGACCCCACATTTTCTTGGCTGTTTTGTACGCGCAGTGTGACTGGCTTCATCACCGGTATTATCTGCTGCGGAAACATGTCGCCTCATCGGCACTCAGAATTCGATGTTTGAAAAAGATGCTGCATGGGTTGCCAGAAAATCCGTCAGATGCGGCCTGCTCTTGGCGAGCAAATAAACCTGACAACACCCTGGCAGATCGTCGATCTTGGAGCCGATTTCCGAATGCGGCGGATAACGATAAACGATCGTTTGTGAACGTCTCTAGTGTGCGTCCCCGCTATCCTATTGAAGCTGAAGCGGATGAAAGCGGATTTTTTGCTCCATGGAATTTGAAAAAGGTGGGCTGGCTTAACGTGGTGTCGGAAAGCCTGACAGCAGTTCACTGAGTATTCTGACCATCGTCAATACCCATTCCTGCTTTGCAACGACCACTGATCTTCGGTTCAATGATCGGGGTGAAGAGTTCGTCTAAATCGTGCAACGGGATTGCCCGGTGGTGGTTTATCCGTAGACGATCAGGCTGGACAACGTCGAAGCATAGGGGAAAGCTCGGTTCGAGAAGTCGGGTAGAGGGGCATCTGTACGCGACTGAATGCCCTTGAAATCTTTACTCAGGCGGGCTCCGCCGTCTGAGCTGCCCGGACATCAGATGCGGCGCAAGCAGGCATGGCCACACTTCGCTCTCGGCTGATCGCCGACTGAATAGTTTCAACGTCTAGGCTGTTGATATCCATATGCGCCATTGCGCAAAGATCCGCTCCATTTATTTTTGAAAACCATTTGACGAAATAGCGATGCGGTGGCAATCTTGCCCTCATCAGGAGAAATTCAAATGACTTTGCGCGGAACCAATCAGGAATCGGGACGGCCCTTCAACAGGCGTATCGTGCTTGAATCGATTCGCCTTTATGGTCCGACGACGCGCGGCGACATTGCCGCCCGCGTTGGACTGACGGTCCAGACCGTATCGACCATCGTGCGTGAGTTGGAGGAGCAGGGGCTCACCCTTTCCGTCCGGGAAGAGCCGAAGGGCCGCGGCATTCCGCCGTCAAAGCTGACCATCAATCCGGAAGGCGGCCATGCTGTCGGCATCCACCTAACGCCGCTCGGCATAGAGGCCGCTCTGGTAAATTTGCGTGGCGATGTCGTTGAAAGCCGCCGGCGCGACGCCTCCAATCCCACACCTGATGAAGCCTTCGGTCTGATCAGCGACATAGTCAGCGAACTCAAGGCCAGCCCGCTGCGTGGCCGGCTTCTTGGCGCGGGCCTGGCATTGCCGGGTCCTTTCGACGTGGAATCCATGAGTTTCGTTGGCCCGACAACGATGACGGGCTGGAAGAATGTTGATATTCCCCAGCGCCTTGCTGCAGCGACAGATCTGCCGGTTTTCATTGAGAACGATATGGCTGCTGCGGCTCTTGGCGAACAGCTTTACGGCCTTGGCCAGCAGTTTTCCGATTACTACTACCTGTTTTTCAGCGTCGGTCTTGGTGGAGCCATGATGAGCGATGGCATGGTGATGCGCGGCGCATGGGGCAATGCCGGAGAAATCGGCCATATTCCCGCGATACCCAATGGAGAGCCGTGCCCTTGCGGAAACCACGGCTGCCTCGAACGCTATCTGTCGCTTGATGCCTTCAAAAGGCGCGGTCTCTCAGAGGCCGAATGGGTCTGTGAGGTCGCGCCAATGTTCCGCCATGCGATCCGAACGATCGAAAATCTGTTTGATCCGCAAACCGTTGTGATAGGGGGCCTGGCGCCGCAATCCCTGATCGAGCGACTGACAACGCTGGTCGAGGGGCTCGACAGTTCGGTGTCCGCGCGCGCCAACCGCATCCATCCACGCGTCGTCGCGGCTAGCGACTGTCAACATTCTGCGCTTCGCGGTGCGGCCGCGCTCGCGGTCTTCGGGATCCTGTCGCCACGACACGGGCAAATGTTTGAATCACAAGAAAAGGGGAATGCCAATGAACGAGAAACTACTCGTCCTGGATAACATACGCATGAGCTTCGGAGCAATCGAGGCCCTCAAGGGCATCAGTTTCTCCATTGGCAAGGGCGAGGTCGTGGCTCTTCTGGGCGACAACGGCGCCGGAAAATCTACCCTGGTCAAGATCATTTCCGGTGGGCAGAAAGCGACGTCCGGGCGCATGATTTTCGAGGGCAAGGAGTATCAGGCAAACACGCCTGCCGAAGCCAAGGCCGCCGGCATCGAAACCGTTTATCAGGATCTTTCGCTCTGCACCAATATCGACGTGGTCGGCAATTTTTTCATGGGCCGCGAAATCACCCGCAAGATCGCCGGCATCCCCTTTCTCGATGAGCGAGCGATGGAGGAGGTCACAAGCAAGGCCCTCGCCAATGCCGGCACCCGTATTCCCTCCATGCGCGGTAAGGTCGAACATCTGTCGGGTGGTCAACGCCAGGCCATCGAACTGAACCGTTTCGTTCACTGGGGCGGCAAGCTGATCCTGCTTGACGAACCTTTTGCCGCGCTTGGCGTCGAACAGACGCGGCGTGGGCTGGAAATGATCCGCCATGTCGCCAATCAAGGCATCGGTGTCGTCATCATCACCCACATCATGCAGCAGGCCTTCCAGGTCGCAGATCGTATCGTCGTCATCCGCCAAGGCGTTGTCGCCGGCGATGTCGAATGCAGCAAGACAAACGCAGATGCCGTGATCGAGATGATCACAGGGCAAACACTCGCCGGAGCCGGATCGGCGAGCAAATAATGAAAAGGGAACCGGCCTAAACTGGAGAAAATGATAATGAGACGAATAGTGATGATCTTGCTGGGCAGCTTGTTGCTCGGCCTATCCATGATCACAACGGTAGCCGCTCAGACCAAGGGCATGGTCTACTATCTAGTGCCTACCTTGAACGATGAGTTCCAGACCGGCTCGGTCAGCGCCTTGGGCATGTTCCTGAAGCAGGTTGGCTATGACCTGACAACACTCAACGCCGACAACAAGACAGAAGCACAACAATCGCAGATGAATGACGTCATCGCGCTGAAACCCACAGCGATCATTCTTGCCGCGGTCGATTTTAACGCGTTGAAGCCTTCCATTGAATCGGCTCGTGCCGCCGGCATCCCGGTCATAGAGTTTGACCGTCAGATCACCTCGACCCCGTCCGACTTCACCTCAGTCGCAGGCACTGTCGAAATCGGCCATATCGCTGCCGAACAGGCCGAGGCCATGCTTAAGGACCGAAATGGGGCTGTAAGCGGCAAGATCCTTCAGGTTCTCGGCGATCCTGGCGATCCCTACACGCTCGACATCCAGAAGGGCTTCGAGGAGAAGATGAAGGCCTTTCCCGACGTCAAGATCATCTCGCTACCCGCCCTGCAGTGGGAAGCAAGCAATGCCGGAACGATCGTTGCCGACCAGCTGCAGTCCAACCCCGACATCGACCTGATCTTCCTGCATGCTGCCAGTCTTTCGGTCGCAGCGGCCGCCTCTCTTGAATCGGCTGGCAAGAAGCCCGGTGACATCATGATGATGAGCTCGAACGGTGCCCCCGTGGGTCTCGACCTGATCCGCAAGGGTTGGCTGAATGTCGAAGTGGAACAGCCCCTTTATGCTCAGGCTGCCGCCATTGCCATGTTCATGGACAAGATCGTCGCAAAGCAGGAAATCAAGCCCGGCGAATATGACGTCATCGGCCTCAAGGGCGTCCTGACAAACGAAAGCTGGGGACCGAACATCAAAATCCCTGGTACTGCAATCACCAAAGCCAATGTCGACAATCCTGCCTTCTGGGGCAACCTGAAGCCGCCGACAGGCGCCATCCAGTCCGTCAAGTGACGGCTTTTCCACCGGGGTCCTGGCGGCCCCGGCCTTTTCCTCCTCCAATCCGGATTTGCCGTATGACTCCTGGAACACGCAAAACTCTTGAATTCATCCTCAATAATCTTGTCTGGTTCATGCTCATTGTCGTGCTTGCATTGTTCTCAGCCCTGATTCCGAACTATTTCCAACTCGGTATTTTCGCTAATATCATCGAAGCCTCGAGCGTTCTCGGCGTCATGTCGATTGGCCTTGCCATCGTTATCATCACCGGGCACATGGACCTTTCGGTCGAGTCGGTTGCCGCCTTGGGGGCGATGGCCGTCAGCATCCTTTTCTGCTCTGCAGGCATCGGTCTTGGTTACAAGCTGTCGCCTGAATGGTTGATGGTACCTGTCTCTCTGGCCGTTGCGTGCGCCATTGGCGCGCTGATCGGCTTTCTGAACGGCATTCTCGTCGTAAAGCTGAAGATGAGCGCCTTCATCATCACGCTCGCCTCCTTCATCTGGGTCCGCGGTCTTGTACTTGCCGTTTCGGGCGGACGTTCCGCGCAGGATCTTGCTCCGGCCATCCGCTGGTTCGCCATCGAACGCCTTTTCGGCATTCCGCTGTCGGCCTGGATCGCGATTGCCTGCTTCCTCATTTTCTCGATCATGATGGAAAAGACGCCCTTCGGCCGCCATCTGATCATGATCGGCGGCAATGAAACCGCGGCCTTCCGCGCGGGCATTCCCGTCAGGCGCAATCTGATCATCGCCTTCGTCATGGCTGGTGCCATTGCTGGTCTGGCGGGCTGGCTGCTTTCGGTGCGCACTTCGGGCGCTACAGCCAATCTCGGCGTCGGTCTGCTGTTCAACGCCTTTGCCGCCGTCGTGATTGGTGGCGTCAGCCTCAAGGGCGGGGTCGGAGCATTGCCCGGCGTCTATGCCGGCGTGCTGCTGCTCTCGGCCATCAACACCGCCATCAATCTCATGGGCCTGCCGGCAACCTACACCCAGGTCATTCATGGCCTGCTGGTGCTTGCGGCCGTTCTTCTCGACACATTCAAACAAAGGCTCCACCAGAGGCTCGCATGACAGAAAGATTGAAAGACAAAGTCGCACTGGTCATTGGTGCATGCCGCGGGATCGGCAAGGCTGTGGCCGTGCGTTTCAAGGAAGAAGGGGCCAAGGTCGTCATCGCCGATTTCGAGGAAGAGGCTGGCCGCCTTGCCGCCGAAGAAATCGGTGCCGACTTCGTCATGACCGACATCTCAAAAATGGACGACGCGGTCGCGGCTGTCGATTTCGTGCTCAAGCGGCACGGCAGGCTCGATTCGATTGTACAGAATGCAGGTATCTATCCTTGGCAGCTGATCGAGGACACGACGCCTGAGGATTGGGACCGGGTGCTGGCCATCAACTTGCGCGGCTGCTTCAACGCCGCACGCGCAGCCCTGACGCCAATGAAAAAACAGGGCTCGGGACGGATTCTCTTCACGTCTTCGATTACCGGACCGCATGTGACCAGCCCTGGCCATGGACACTATGCCGCCAGCAAGGCCGGCATCAACGGTTTCATCCGTTCGGCAGCGCTGGAATTCTCCTCCTATGGCATCACGGTCAATGGTGTCGAGCCTGGCAACATCCTGACCGAAGCAATCCAGTTGCACCGTAGCGCTGCGTTTATCGAAAATATGGAGGTCGCAATCCCGCTCGGACGTCTAGGCTCTCCCCGTGATGTCGCCAATGCTTTCCTGTTCCTGGCGTCTGACGATGCCAGCTACGTGACAGGAACCACTATTGTCGTAGACGGCGGACAATTGCTGCCTGAGGGTGCCGATTTCAGGCTCCTGCCTCCCTAAAGCTAGATTCCGATCATATCCCACATCAACATGCCGACGGCGCGCAATCGCCGTTGGCATAGACACATTCCTGATCGCATTGGTATCAGACGCTCGCTCCGTGGGCGAGCGATCGGCCATCATGCCGCGAACCCGAATATGACCGCAGGCTGCTGCAATTTACCAGGTACACCTGCTGCGTCAGGTTGATCAAAGACGAGGACAATGGGAAATGGAAATGACTAACCGCGCGAATCTGGTGTTGGAAGGATCAAGCGGACTGCGTGCCGAATTCGCCCCGAGCGGTGCGCGACTGTTGCGGCTCGATATTCCCGACAGCAAAGGCGGCAGCACACAAATCGTCATGGCCACTGCCCAGGACGCTGCCCAACCGAATGGCGACACCTGGGGCGGCACGATTTGCGGCCGCTTTGCCAACCGGATTGCAGACGCGATTTTTGAGCTCGACGGCGTCCGTTACAGACTGCCTGCCAATCACGGTTCGAGTTCCCTGCACGGCGGACCGCAAAGCTTTGCCCTGCGCGACTGGGAGGTCGAAAGCGGGGAGCAGACACTGACCTTTCGGCTGACATCGCGCGATGGCGAGATGGGCTATCCGGGCAACCTCGATGTTGTCGCCATCTATGGCTTTTCAGAAAAGACATTCTGGCTGGAAATGACCGCTCGGACTGACAAGCCCACCATTGTCAACCTGACTCATCACGCCTATTGGAACCTCAAGGGCAAGGGTAATGCGCTGGGGCATGAGATAGAAATCCCCGCTTCGTACTATTCTGCAGTCGATGAACGGTTGATTCCGCTGGGTGCGCCTGAGGCTGTGGATGGAACGATTTTCGACTTCCGCGCAATGCGCCCGATCGCCATGCCCTATGATCACAGTTTTTGTCTGGATGCAGGTCGCGGTAGTCTGCATCTGGGAGCACGTGTGCGAGAACCCGAGACGGGGCACGTCATGGAGGTGTGGACAACGGAACCCGCCATTCAGCTCTACACAGCAAATCATTTTTCCAGCGAATTGGTCGCGCCTTACTCAGAGATGGTCGTGAACGGCGCAATTGCATTGGAACCGCAGACATATCCCAATGCGCCCAACGAGCCGACCTATCCTAGCGCGGTCCTACGACCGGGAGAAACCTATCGTCATCGCATCGAGTGGCGCTTTTCCGGCTTCTGAACGTTAAGTTAGAGCCCAGCGGCCTTGGTGAGGTTGACCCGGAAGCGATCGCGCCGGCGCTGGTAGCGGCGGGTCATCTCGGCGGACGTGTGGCCGAGTTGCTTCTGGACGTAGCGTTCGTCCACCTCGGCGGAAGAGGCGAGACCTGCGCGCAATGAATGGCCGGAGAAGAGCCTGACACGCTCGGCCTCCGGCAGATCGCCGCGAATGCCGGCGGCGAGCACGGTTTTCTTGACGAGCCGGGCGATTTCCTGATCCTTCAGGCGTTCCGTCCCGACCTCCTTGCCCCTGGCGCGCACGCGGCGGAAGAGGGGGCCGTGAGCGATCCTGCCGAGCTTCAGCCAGGTCTCGACGGCATGGACGGGGCAGGTGAGATCGGAGGAGCCGCGGCCGATCTCCACCTCGCGCCAGCCGGTCTTGCCGCGCAGCGTCACCAGCAGTCCCTTGTCGAAGATCTCGATCCAGCCGGCGCCATCCGGCGTCTGGTCGCGGCCGCAATCGAGCGCGACGATTTCCGAACGGCGCAGGCCGCCGGCAAAGCCGATGAGCAGCATGGCGCGATCGCGCAGGCCCCTGAGCGTGCCCCGGTCCAGCGTCTCGACCATGGCGATCAGCTCCTCAGGCAGGATCGCTTCTTTCTGGCGCGGGAGTGCGGCGTGGCGGTTGCGGATGCCGGCGAGTACTGTGGCGATGTGGCGGTCGCGACGGTCGAGCAGCAGACCGCGCTGCGTGTAGTTCCAGGATATGGCCGACAGGCGCCGCTCGATCGTGGCAACCGAGCTTGCCTTCGCTCTGGGAGCGGCTTCACCGGCGGCGAGCGCCGTGATGTAGAGCCCGACGGTCTCGGGATCCGGGGGGAGGGGAGAGAGCCCCTGGCGCCGGCACCATCCCGAAAAATGCTTCCAGTCGGCCGTGTAGGCGCGTCGGGTATTCGCCGAACTCGATGCTTCGACATAGCCGCGCGCCCGCTCCACCAGCGGCGCCAGATGCGCCGCCGCCGCCACTGACAACCCGGAAGGCTGCGTATGCTCATCCAGAGCCGTGCTGAGAGACGGAGCAGAGTACGGATTGCGACCGTTTTCGGCAGCAGGTCACCGCTCTCATCAAACTATATTGGATGAGAATGAGCAAGCTTCATACACGACCCAACCGGGGCTTGGTTGTGCCGGGATGCTCCTTGGCACCCCTCCATGCGCATCCAACCACCGCCTCATTCGCCACAGCTCCGCCCTCAAATTCGCCTCTTATCCGCATTGCCTCCTGCAACATTCCCGTTACAATCGCCCTGTCAAAAGACGGACAGCTTTGGGAGGAGTGATACGTGAGACGGATGTGGCCAGACGAATACGCCTTTCTGCTGGATGACGCGGAAGAGGTCGAGCTTCATATTCCGGCGGTGGCGCAGGAGGATGGTTCGCCGGGCAAGGCAATCACGCGCAAGGCCTTGAAGGTCCGCATCAGCCAGCAGGACTTCGAGAAGATCTGGCCGCTTGCCGAGGCGCGCTACCGGCTTGGCGGACGGTTTTCGGGCAAGGCGATCACGCTGATCACCAACAACCCGCATTACAGCAACTGGCATCCGTCCGACGGCGGCAGTGTCGAGAGCGTCTCCGACAGCGGGAAGTATTACACGACCTCCTATGTGGTCGTGCATTTTCTCCTCGATGACGTGCGGGAGACGGCCGAAGCCTGAGGCTAACGCGACCGCTTCAGCGTCTGCGATCGTGCTGGCCGGTCTCGAAGAGCTTGAAGGAGTTCTTGCCCTCGCCCTTGGCGGCATAGAGGGCACGGTCGGCGCGTGAGAAGACGTCCTTCGGCTCGATCTCGCCATTGACCGGCGCGCCGCCGACCGAGCTGGTGATCGTCAGATTGCCGATGCCGAGATGCCATTGCATGCCCTCGACGATGCGCTCGCCGAGCTGTTCGAGACAGTCGGGGGAGCGGCATGGATGGAGGACGGCGAATTCGTCGCCGCCAAGCCGGCTGACCAGCGTCGCGTCCGGCAGGGCCGCGGTGAGGCGGTTTCCGGCTTCCTTCAGGCACGCGTCTCCCGCCTGGTGGCCGAGACGGTCGTTGACCGCCTTGAAACCGTCGAGGTCGATCAGCAGCAGCGCATGCGGAACCTCGGCCGCGGCGGCGTAGACATCTTCGAACACGGCCTCGAATTTCGCGCGCGAGGCGAGCCCGGTGACGGTATCGACTTCCGCCAGATGGCGAATGTGGTCGATCATCGCCTTCTCGGCGGTGATGTCCTGCTTCATGCCGAAGAGGCGGACAGGGCTGCCGTCGACACGCTCGACGATCGCGGTGATCCTGATCCAGCGGCGATTGCCGGTCGCGGTGATGATCTCGGCATCAAGCGTGAAGCTGTCGCCGCCGGCGATCGTGGCGCTGCGGACTTCCGAGAGCTTCCTACGGGATTCTTCCGTGTAGAGCGCGACGATGTCATCGCGGCTGAGCGCGCATTGCGGCTCCAGGTCGAACAGTTCGTAGACCGTGTCGGTCCAGGTGAGGACCTCGTCCGGCAGGCTGCATTCCCAGATGCCGATGCGGGCCGCCTTGAACGACTTGTCGAACAGCGCCTGCAGATGGTCGAACTGGGCCGAAGGGGTCGCATTGGCGGTCTGCCTGTCCGGACGCATCCTGTGCAGCCGCGCCGTTGTTTGCAACGTTTTCGACACCTGTTTCCCCCTACGCTTTATAGCGCTGATGGATCAGAGCGTAAGGACAAAACGTTGCTGTTGCGTTTCCGTCTGTCCTGGCAACAGGAAAAAACTGACAATTCGCAATCCGGCCCGCGCCGGATCTGCTGCAAGGGTTTTGATCTTCGACTTCAAGGAGATGGCGCTTCCCGGTTGCGCTCGCCGTCGGCGATCAGCCAGTCGCGCACCGCGCGGGCACGCTGGCTGAGTTCACGGGTGCGGGGCCAGACCACGTAAAAGGCGGCGCCGGTATGGACCACATGCGTGGTGACCGGCTGCAGCAGGCCGGCTTCCATCTGCGGTTCGATCAGGTGGCGCCAGCCGAGCGCCACCCCCTGGCCGGCCAGCACCGCCTGGATGACGAGCACATAGTCATTGATGACCAGCCTGCGGGCCTGGCGGGGCAGGGCGAAGCCGCCGGCGGCAAACCATTGAGGCCAGTCGAGCGCTGTGCGCACCGGCTCGTCCAGCCAGATCAGCCTTTGGCGGGCAAGCGTTTCCAGGCTGTCGTCGATGCCGTTCTTCTCCACGAAGGCGGGGCTTGCCACCGCGTTGATCACTTCCGAGGCGATCGGAGCGGCATGATAGTGCGGCCAGTCCTCGGGGCGACCGCCGCGCACGGCAAGAGGCACGGGTTCGTTGACGAGATCAAGGTCGCGCACACTCGTCTGGATCCGCAGGTCGATGTTCGGCAGGTCCTCGCGGAACCGTTCCAGGCGCGGCAGCATCCACATCGAGGCAAAGGCGCTCGATGCGGCGATCGTCACGCTCGCATCCCGGCTCTTCTGGCGGATGTCCTCGACCGTCTTCTGGATGCGGCCCATGCCGGTGGATACGTCGATGAACAGGCGCTCGCCGGGATCGGTCAGTTCCACGGCGCGGTGAACCCGCAGAAAAAGCTGGACGCCGAGATCGTCCTCCAGTGCCCGCACCGCCTGCGAGACGGCGGCCTGGCTCACGCCCAGTTCCTTGGCAGCACGGCTGAAATTCAGATGCCGGGCGGCGGCCTCGAAGAGGATGAGACGGGACGCGGAAGGCAGCAGGCCACGAAGATTTTCCATAATTATATCTTATAGGAAGGAAAAGAAATTTCCAAGATTACAGGTCATCCGTGTCTCGATACTCTAATTCAAATTTATGGGAGATCGCCAATGGACGCCGCAGACATCACCATCGAAAGACGGCCGCGACCAGCGGGGCGCGGCGTGCGGCGGGACAGTTCCGCGAAGATCAAGGGTGTTCCCTATATCGTCCGCAATATTCCGACCTATGACATTCTCGGCGAGGAAAGCCTTCTTCGCATCGAGGGTACGGCCGACCGCATCTTGAGCGAGGTCGGTATCGAATTTCGAGACGACCCGGCGACGCTCGATCTCTGGCGTGACGCCGGCGCCAGGGTCGAGGGCGTTCTCGTCCGCTTCGAACCCGGCATGCTGAAGGAGATTCTTGCGAGCGCGCCGATCGAGTTCACCCAGCATGCGCGCAATCCGGAAAAGTCGGTCAGGATCGGCGGCAGCAATGTCGTCTTCTCGCCGGCCTATGGGTCGCCCTTCGTCATGGATCTCGACAAGGGGCGGCGATACGGCACGATCGAGGATTTCCGCAATTTCATCAAGCTGGCGCAATCGAGCCCCTGGCTGCATCATTCCGGCGGCACGATTTGCGAGCCGGTGGACCTGCCGGTCAACAAGCGCCACCTCGACATGGTCTACAGCCACATGCGCTATTCGGACCGTCCGTTCATGGGATCGATCACCGCGGAGGACCGCGCCGAGGATTCGATCGCGATGGCGCGCATTCTCTTCGGGGCCGATTTCGTCGACCGCAATTGCGTGATCCTCGGCAATGTGAACGTCAATTCGCCGCTCGTCTGGGATGGCACGATGACGAAATCGCTCAGGGCCTATGCACGAGCGAACCAGGCCGCCGTCATCGTTCCCTTCATCCTTGGCGGAGCGATGGGGCCGGTCACGAATGCCGGAGCGATCGCGCAATCCTATGCGGAGACGATGGCCGGCTGTGCGCTCACGCAGCTGGAGCGCAAGGGCGCGCCGGTGATCTTCGGCAATTTCCTGTCCTCGATGTCTCTGCGTTCGGGATCGCCGACCTTCGGTACGCCGGAGCCGGCGATCGGCTCGATGGTGATCGGCCAGCTCTGCCGTCGCCTCGGCCTGCCGATGCGCTGTGCCGGCAACTTTTCAAATTCGAAGCTGCCGGATGCACAGGCGATGCAGGAGGGCGTGATGTCGATGCTGTCGGCGGTCCATTGCGGCGCCAACTTCATCCTGCATTCGGCCGGCTTTCTCGACGGGCTTCTCTCGATGTCCTACGAGAAGTTCGTCATGGACGCCGACTTCTGCGGCGCGCTGCACTCCTATCTCGCCGGCGTCGTGGTCGATGACAATACGCTGGCCATGGACGCCTTCACGGAAGTCGGGCCTGGAAGTCATTTCCTCGGCTCCGCCCATACGATGCGCAACTACCAGACAGCATTCTGGGATTCCGGTCTTTCGGACAACGAGCCGTTCGAAAAATGGAGCCAGGAAGGCGGATCGACGGACATGGGGACGCGCGCCAACCGGCAATGGAAGAAGATGCTCGCCGAATACGAGGCGCCGCCGCTCGACGAGGCCGTCGACGAGGCGCTCCTGGATTTCGTCACCCGCAAGAAGACGGCTCTGCCGGATGCGTGGTACTGACGGGCGTTTCTTCCCCGCCCGCTAGGGTTTGTCGTTCTCGGCAAGCCATGTTTCCAGCGCGGCAATGACGGCAAGCCGCAGGCTCGAGCCGTGGATCAGCGCCCGGGCGAGCGTGGTGTCGCGCCTGTCGAAGCCCATTTCCGCCATGATGTCGGCAGGCTTCATCTTTCGGCGGATCATGATGCTCTCGACCCGCGCCGCCGCATGCGGCAGCAGATATCGGCCTGCGGCGATCGCGGAGGCGCGGGGACCGACAAAGCTCGGCGAGGACGGCATTGCCGCTTTTCCCGGCGGCTGCGGCTGCTGCATGGCTATGCCACCGAGCCATGTCAGGAAGTCGTCCTGTTCGCCGCGGCTCGCTTTTGTCCAGGCGGCCTTCAGATCGTCCAGCCGGTCGCGCCGCTTCTTGATGCCTGCGGCAATGGCGGCGTCCGCGACGCTTGCATATTTTCCGGCGCGCAGATCCTCGTGGATCTCCGGGAATTCCTTCTTGAGCCGCTTCTTGTAGTCGGCGCGGCCGCGTTTCGGCTTCGGGGACATCCGCTCTCCTGATGCTTGCGGCCTCCTCATAGCGGCGTCGCCGTCGAACCGCCACCGCAAACTCCGCGCCTTCAAGGCCGGCACGACCCTGAACGGCGTTCGGCAGGTGACTTTGCCGGCGGGCCGTGCCATAGGGGGCGCGATTTTCCTCAAGGCCATCGCTTCCATGATCCGCATCGAAAACATCAGCAAGTCCAACAGCCATCGCATTCTCTACATCGAGGCGTCGGCCGCCCTGAACCGTGGCGAGAAGATCGGCCTTGTCGGTCCGAACGGTGCCGGCAAGACGACGCTGTTCCGGATGATCACCGGGGAGGAGCTGCCGGACGAGGGGCAGGTTTCCGCCGAAAAGGGCATCACCATCGGCTACTTCAACCAGGATGTCGGCGAGATGGCCGGCCGTTCGGCGGCTGCCGAGGTCATGGAAGGCGCAGGGCCCGTCAGCGAAGTGGCGGCCGAGCTGCGCGATCTCGAGGCTGCGATGTCCGATCCCGACCGCATGGACGAGATGGACACCATCATCGAACGCTACGGCGAGGTGCAGGCGCGCTACGAGGAGCTCGACGGTTATGCGCTGGAAGGACGGGCTCGCGAAGTGCTGGCGGGCCTGAGCTTCAGCCAGGAAATGATGGATGGTGACGTCGGCAAGCTCTCCGGTGGCTGGAAGATGCGCGTGGCGCTGGCCCGCATCCTCTTGATGCGTCCCGATGTCATGCTGCTCGACGAACCGTCGAACCATCTCGACATCGAAAGCCTGATCTGGCTGGAGGCGTTCCTGAAGAACTATGACGGCGCGCTGATGATGACCTCGCATGACCGCGAGTTCATGAACCGCATCGTCACCAAGATCATCGAGATCGATGCCGGGTCGCTGACCAGCTATTCGGGCGACTATGAATTCTACGAGGGGCAGCGGGCGCAGAACGAGAAGCAGCAGCAGGCCCAGTTCGAGCGCCAGCAGGCGATGCTGGCCAAGGAGATCAAGTTCATCGAGCGCTTCAAGGCGCGCGCCTCGCATGCAGCCCAGGTGCAGAGCCGGGTCAAGAAGCTGGAAAAGATCGACCGCGTCGAGCCGCCGCGCCGGCGCCAGACGGTGGCGTTCGACTTCCTGCCGGCACCGCGTTCGGGCGAGGACGTGGTCAACCTCAAGGGCGTGCACAAGGCCTATGGCAGCCGGACGATCTATGACGGGCTCGACTTCATGGTCCGCCGCCGCGAGCGCTGGTGCATCATGGGCGTCAACGGCGCCGGCAAGTCGACGCTCCTGAAGCTCGTCACCGGCACGGCCGAGCCGGACAAGGGTGTCGTGACGCTCGGCGCCAGCGTCAAGCTCGGCTATTTCGCGCAACATTCGATGGACCTGCTCGATGGCGACCTGACCATCCTGCAATGGCTGGAGGAACGCTTCCCGAAGGCCGGCCAGGCGCCGCTCAGGGCGCTTTCCGGCTGCTTCGGCTTTTCCGGCGACGATGTCGAAAAGCGCTGCCGGGTGCTGTCGGGCGGCGAGAAGGCGCGGCTGGTGATGGCGGCTATGCTGTTCGACCCGCCGAACTTCCTCGTGCTCGACGAACCGACCAACCACCTCGACCTCGACACCAAGGAAATGCTGATCAAGGCGCTGTCCTCATTCGAGGGAACCATGCTCTTCGTGTCCCACGACCGCCACTTCCTCGCTGCTCTTTCCAACCGCGTGCTGGAGCTGACGCCGGATGGCATCCATCAGTACGGCGGCGGATATACGGAATATGTCGAGCGCACCGGCCAGGAAGCGCCGGGGCTGCATTCCTGAGCGCCGCGGCCGGTTTCGAGCCGGCAAGATGGGGCTTGTCTGGCTAAGTCCCGGCCTGACGGGATCGATCGGCTGCGGGCGGCTTTGGCTTTCGAGACGCACAGCCTTGCGACCCTTTGTCGTTCCCCGGCCTCGGCCTAAATGCCGCGCGCCCGCTGGACTTGGGTGATCGGAGTCCCAAGTGTTCTCCCTAACGGTCGCAACCGAAGGAGGACAAACTCATATGGTAGGGTTCATACGCCGCACCATCATTCCCATCACCGCTTTCATCATCTCCATCCTCTGTCTTTTCCTGATGGCGCGGAATGTCTGGTGGTTCCTGCTTCTGGTGCCGGCTGTCGGGCTCGTGGTGCTCGGGCTCTACGATTTCTTTCAGACACGCTGGACCATTACCAGAAACTATCCCGTTGCCGGGCGCCTGCGCTGGTTCTTCTATGATCTTCGCCCCTTTCTGCGCGCCTATATCGTCGAGGACGATCTCAACGGAACGCCGTTTTCCTTCGAGGCGCGCAATCTCGTCCATGCCCGGGCACGCGGGGTCACCGACACGCATCCCTTCGGCACCGAGCGCGACACCGACGCCAGCACCTATCACTGGCTGTCGCACTCCATCGCGCCGGCCGAAAATCCGGATCGTTCGCCGCGGGTCCATGTCGGCAACGACCAGACGCGCAAACCCTACGACGCTTCGATCCTGAACATCTCGGCCATGAGCTTCGGCGCATTGTCCGCGAATGCGGTCGAGGCGCTCAACATGGCGGCGAAGAAGGGCGGCTTCTATCACGACACCGGCGAGGGTGGTGTCAGCGACTATCACTTGAAGCATGGCGGCGACCTCGTCTGGGAACTGGGCTCGGCCTATTTCGGCGCGCGCGACAAGGACGGGCATTTCGACGCCGGGAAGTTTCGCGACGGTGCGCAGCGCGACAACGTGAAGATGACGGAAATCAAGCTCAGCCAAGGTGCGAAGCCCGGCCATGGAGGCCTGCTGCCGGCCGCCAAGGTGACCGAGGAGATCGCCCGCATCCGGCAGATCCCGGTTCATCAGGATGCGCTGTCGCCGCGCGGTCATACGGCCTTTTCCACGCCGATCGAGATGCTCGAGTTTGCCGCCCGCATGCGCGAGCTTTCCGGCGGCAAGCCGGTGGGGCTGAAACTCTGTGTCGGCCAGCCGCATGAGGTCTTCGCCATCGTCAAGGCGATCCTGAAGACCGGCATCACGCCGGAATTCATCGTCGTCGACGGTGCCGAGGGAGGCACGGGTGCCGCGCCGCTGGAGCTTTCCGACTGGGTCGGCATGCCGCTGAAGGAAGGGTTGATCCTGATGCGCAACGCGCTGGTCGGGGCCGGGCTAAAGCCGAAGATCAAGCTCGCCGCCTCCGGCAAGGTCTATTCCGGCATGGGGCTCGCCTACAACATGGCGATCGGGGCCGACTGGTGCAACGCGGCCCGCGCCTTCATGTTCTCCGTCGGCTGCATCCAGGCGCAGCGCTGTCATCTCGGCACCTGTCCCACCGGCGTGACGACGCAGGATCCCTCGCGAATGCGGGCGCTGGTGCCGGAGGTACAGGCCGAGCGAGCCGCGCGCTTCCACGCCAAGACACTCGATTCGCTGGCCGACATGATCGCTGCCGCCGGCCTCGAACATCCGCGCGAACTGTCGCCGCATCACGTCATGCACCGGGTCGGGCCGGAGAAGGCCGAGACCATGGACCTGATCTATCCCTTCCTGCCGGAAGGTGTGCTGCTCGATGCACCGGAGGACACGGTCTATGCGGACTGGTGGCAGGCCGCGACGCCGGAAAGTTTCAAACCGCGGACCGATCTGGAGAGCGTCCGCGCCAAAAAAGGCAGCCAGCAGGCCGTCGTCTAGGAGTATCCCATGTCAAAAACCGTATCCGAGGTCATCGTCGACACGCTTCTGAAGGCAGGAGCCGAGCGCTGCTACGGGATTGTCGGCGACACGATCAATCACTTCGTCGATGCCATTCATTCGTCCGATCTTCGATGGGTGCATGTGCGCCATGAGGAGACCGGCGCGTTTGCCGCCGGCGGCGAGGCCTACATGACGGGCGAACTCGCGGTCTGCGCCGGGACGACCGGTCCGGGCAGCCTGCATTTCGTCAACGGCATCTTCGAAAGCCACCGTAACGGCGCACCGGTGGTCCTGATCGCCTCCAACATCGACCGGCAGGAGGTCGGGTTCGGCTTTCCGCAGGAGGTCGACCAGCAGCGGATCTACGAGCAGGCCTCCGTCTTCTGCAAGCCGATCTCCCATCCCGACCAGGCCCGGCGGATCACCGCCATGGCGGCGCAGGCGGCCCTCAATCGCAAGGGCGTGGCGGTGATCATCGTCAATGGCGACATGTTCAAGGAAAAGGTTGCCGACGAGACGCCTTGGGCCGTCAACCGGCCACGGCCCGTAATCCGGCCGAGCGACGATGAGCTCGGCGCGCTGGCCCGGCTGATCGGCGAGCATGAGAAGGTGACGATCTATGCGGGCATTGGCGCCCGCCACGCGCATGACCAGGTGGTGGCGCTTGCCGAAAAGATCGGCGCGCCGGTCGTTCATACCACCCGATCGAAGGAGTTCATCGAGCCGAACAATCCGCATAATGTCGGGATGACCGGCATTCTCGGCAACCGCGCCGGCATGGACGCCATCGGCAGCTGCGACCTGCTCCTGTGTCTCGGCACGGATTTCGCCTATTCGCAATTCTATCCGGAGAAGGCGAAGATCGCTCAGGTCGACATTTCGACGGACAATATCGGCAAGCGCACGCCGGTCGATCTCGGCTTGGTCGGCGATGTCGGTGCGACGATCGACGCCTTACTGCCGATGATAGAGCAGCGGCCGGGCGGCAAGCATCTCGATGCAGCTCTCGAGCAATGGAAGGAGGATCGGGATGCCTACGCCGCCTCCGCGGAGGAAAAGGACGACAGCCTCATCCATCCGCAATTCGTGACGCAGATGCTCGATGAGCTTGCGGACGAGGACGCGGCCTTCACCGCCGATGGCGGCAGCCCCATGCTCTGGAGCCTGAGGCACCTGACGGCCAATGGCCGGCGCCGGTTCCTAACGAGCCTTCTGCACGGCACGATGGCGAACGCCTATCCGCAGGCGATGGGAATTGCCGCGGCCTATCCCGGGCGGCAGGTGGTGGCGCTTTGCGGTGACGGCGGCATGACGATGCTGATGGGCGATCTGCTGACGCTCGTGCAGGAGAAACTCCCGGTCAAGCTTCTGGTCTACAACAACGGTTCGCTCGGCTTCGTGGAAATGGAGCAGCGGGTGGAGGGCATGCTCGATGCCTTCACGGAACTGAAGAACCCTGATTTTGCCCGGCTGGCGGAGGTTTGCGGCTTCTGGGGCCACCGGGTGGATCGCGCCTCCGATCTCAGGCCGGCGATGGAGCGCTTCCTCGCCCATGACGGTCCGGCGCTTCTCGACGTCAAGGTGAACCGGATGGAGCTCATCATGCCGCCGAAGGTCGAGTTCGGACAGGTCGCCTCGACCGCGCTCTTCGGTGCCAAGGCCGTTCTCAACGGGCGCACCGACGAGGTGATATCGCTGCTGCGCGACAATTTCCTGCGGTAAGCACGGCGCCGGTTGCTGGGGCTTCCCACAAAAGCGAAAGGGCGACGTCCGATAAGGCGCCGCCCTTTCCAATGGAGTGCCTGCCGCGATCAGTGACGGGACGAACGCGGATCCAGTGCGTCGCGCAGCGCATCGCCGACATAGTTGATGCTTAGTACCGTCAGCGAGATCGCCAGGCCCGGCCAGAAGACGCGGGCCGGGGTGATCTGCAGGAAGGGCGAACCGTCAAACAGAAGCCGGCCCCAGGTCGGATAGTCGGACGGGAAGCCGAGCCCGAGGAAGCTCAGCGCCGATTCCGTGATGATCGCCGAGGCGATGCCGAGCGTCGCCGAGACCATGATGGAGCTCATCACGTTCGGCAGCAGGTGGCGCAGGATGATGTTGTATTCCCGCGTGCCGCCGCTCTTGGCCGCCAGGATGAACTCCTGGTTTTTGATCGCCAGCACATCGCCGCGCACAATTCTGGCCGTATGCATCCAGCTGGTGATCCCGATCACGAAGACGATCAGGATGAAGATGCCGGTGGTCGGGCCGAAGGCCGAGCGCAGAGTATCGCGAAAGAGCATGATGACGACGAGCAGCAGCGGCAAGAGCGGCAGGGCCAGAAACAGGTCGGTCAACCGCATCAGCGGACCGTCCAGCCATTTGATGTAACCGGCAAGGACACCGACAAAGGTGCCGATGACGATTGCAAGCAGCATGGCGGTTATGCCGACCGCGAGCGACACCTTCCCGCCGGCCATGACCTGCGCCAGCATGTCGTGGCCGAGATTGTCCGTTCCGAAGGGATGGAGAAGCGAGGGACTCTGGTTCTTGGCGCGAATGTCCAGCTTGTTCGGATCCACGGTGTGGACCAGCGGCCCGAGATAGACGACCGCCAGGATGAAGAGGAAGGTGAACAGGCCGACCGCTCCGCCCTTGTGGCGGCGAAAGCGGTGCCAGAGGTCGCCGAGCGCGCTCCGGCGCTTTTCCGGCAGGGCTGGCTGGGCGATGTCAGTCATAGCGGATCCTCGGGTCAAGAATGCCGTAGAGCACGTCCGCGATCAGGTTGAAGAGCACGATCAGGACGGCGAAGATGAAGGTGAGCGTTTGCACCAGCGGCAGGTCGGCGCCCTGTATCGCGGTGATCAGCAGCTGGCCGAGACCGTTCACGCGGAAGATCTGCTCGGTGATGATGGCGCCGGAAAAGATCGTCGGCACGCCTAGGGCGATGACGGTCACGACCGGAATCAGGCTGTTGCGCAGCACATGCACCAGAAGCACCGTCTTTTCCTTCACGCCCTTGGCGCGTGCCGTGCGCACATAGTCCTGATGCAGGTTTTCCAGCATCGAGGCGCGGACGAAACGGCTGATCTGCGACGTGTTGTAGAGGGTCAGCACCGTCACCGGCAGCACCATCTGCTTCACTTGCGCGACGAAGGATGACCAGTCTGTCACGGAAAGCGTCGTGTCGTAGACGGACGGGAACCATTGCAGGGTGGAACTGAAGATGACGATGAAGAGAACGCCGGTGAAGAAGGTCGGCACCGAATAGCCGACCATCGAGACGAAGGTGCCGATCTGGTCGAAGATCGAATACTGCTTGTAGGCGGAGATGACGCCGATCGGAATCGCCAGCATGATGCCGAAAACATAGGACAGGCCGACCACCCACAGGGTCTGCGGCATGCGCTGCACGATCAGGTCGACAACCGGGCTCCTGGTCGCCCAGGACAGGATCCGCAGCCGATGCGGATCACCGATCACGATGCCTGTCGTCTGCTGCAGGATGTTGAGCGGCTCGTTGACGAAGAACTGGTGCAGCCATTTCAGGTATCGGATGAGGAAGGGCTGATCGAGGCCGAGCGCGTTCCTGATCTGCTCGCGAACTTCCGGTGGAATGGTCAGGGGAAGGTCGCTCAGGGGATCGGCAGGCGCCAGATCGAGCAGGGCGAAGATAATCAAACTTATGACGAGCAGCGTCGGAATTGCGAAGAACAATCGACGCAGCGTGTAATTAAACATGGGAATTTGCTCCGGTCCGCATTACCGCTTCATGCAAGGGCCGGACCCGGGCGATCTGCCCGGGTCCGGCAAAGCGGATTACTTCTTGCGGGACCAATCGGCCACGTTCCAAAGCTCGGAATCCCAGCCACTCATGCGCACGCCTTCGAGCGTGTTGCTGACCGCGGAGACCTGACCGCGGTGGATCAGCGGGATCTGCGCGAACTCGTTCGTCAGCATGTCGTTGAGCTTCTTGGCAATCGTCGCGCGCTCTTCGAGCTTTGCGGTCTTGCCGAGTTCCTTCACCAACGCATCATATTCCGGATTGCAGTAGCGAACGATGTTTTCGCCCTGCCAGCCGTTGGCCGGGCCCGGGATCTTGTCGCACATCCAGCTCGCCATGTACTTCTCAGGATCGGTTCCGTCGAAGTTGTTGGTGTACATCTGCACGTCGGCATAGAACTTCTGGAAGGTGTCCGGAGATGCCGGGTCGCCGCCGAAGAAGACGTTGGCGGAGATGTTGCGCAGTTCGGTTTCGACGCCGATCTGGTTCCACCAATCCTTGATCAGGGCCTGGCTGCCCTGACGGACGGAGTTGGTCGAGGTCTGGAAGAGGTAGGAGAGGCGAACGCCGTCCTTGACGCGCACGCCATCCGGGCCGGGCTTCCAGCCGGCATCGTCGAGAAGCTTCTTGGCGCCTTCGATGTCCTGCTTGAGGCACCAGTCGACATCGGTCGAAGCATAGATTTCCGGAGCCGGCAGAATGTTGCAGGTCGGCTTGCCGGCAGCGCCGTAGCCGGCTTCAACCAGCACTTCGCGGTCGATGGCGAGCGAAAGTGCCCGGTCGACGGCGGGATCGGCTAGAGACGGATGCGGACCGGCTTCCTTGGTCGAACGCTTGTCGCCGAGCGCGGGATCCGGGTTGTAGTGGTTGATGTCAATACGCTCGACCTGTGTGCCGAAGGCGGTTTCGAGATGGCCCTTGCCGGCCTGCATCATCTGGTCGAGGATTTCCGGCTCGACCTGCATGTTCCAGGCGTAATCGAACTCGCCCGTTTCCAGAACGGAACGTGCAGCCGAAGCAGCGTCGCCGCCGCCTTTCAGCGTGGCGGTCGCGAAGGCCGGCTTTTCAGCGTCGCGATAGTTTGGATTGGCTTCGAAGGTCACGACGTCGTTCGGCTTGAAGTCCTTGACGACGAACGGGCCGGTGCCGATCGGATGGAAGTTGGCGTCCGTGCATTCCGGTGCCTTGATGCCCATGCAGTCCTTGAACTGTGCTGCCTGGATGATCGGCGACTGGGCGCCGACGAAGGCGCTGTACGGATAAGGCTTGGCTTCCGAGAAGGTGATCTTGACCGTCTGCGGATCGACGGCCTCGACATTGCTCACGCCTTCGAAATAGGCGCCCTGGGCGCAGCCGCCATCCGGCGCCGTGCAATATTTCCAGGTGAAGACGGCATCGTCAGCCGTGACCGGCGAGCCATCCGACCATTTCAGGTCAGGCTTCAGCTTCCAGGTCATGCTCTTGAGGTCGGACGCCACGCCGCCGTTTTCCACGGTCGGAATTTCCGCGGCGATCATCGGAACGAGATTGCCCTTCTCGTCGTAGCGGGCCAGCGGTTCGATGACCATGGACGCCGCGTAGACTTCCTTCGTTCCTCCCGAAAGATACGGGTTCATGGTCGAAACGGCCTGCCAGAAAATGATCTTCAGATCGCCGTCCGTGCCGCGTGCCGCATGCGCGACGCCGCCGAGAACGGACACTGCCAGAGCCGTACCGGCCATGAGAGCCTTCAGTTTCTTCATAACACTATTCCCCTTGTGTTTTTGTCATGAGAGCAGCCAGGTCTTGATGATTTTCAGACCTGGAATGTCTTGGCGCGCCCTATTTTAGTCGTTGATAATTATGGGTTTTTCCCAACGGGCGGCAGAAAGATATTTGTGAGTCTCCTCAAGCGTTTGACAGGGTTGTGCCAACAGCCCCACTAAAATCGCTGGCATCTAAGCACGCTCCTATTTTCCATTCAAGAAAGAAAATTGCACCTTGCAAAACCTGTTTACGGCTGTGCAATATCCCGCTCAAACATCCATTTTTATAACGAACGGGAACTGAAAATGCCTTTGATCAATCGCGCCACGGACATGCTGGAAGAGGTTTCCGGCTGGCGTCGCCACATCCACCAGAACCCCGAATTGCTTTACGACGTGGTCAAGACGTCGGCCTTCGTTGCTGAGAAGCTCAAGGAGTTTGGCTGCGATGTGGTGGAGACTGGTATCGGCCGCACCGGTGTCGTCGGCCTGATCAAGGGCCGCCACGGAGAGGGGCCGACCGTCGGCCTGCGCGCCGACATGGATGCGTTGCCGATCAGTGAGACCAGCGGCGTGCCATGGGCGTCGAACACACCCGGCAAGATGCATGCCTGCGGGCATGACGGGCATACGGCAATGCTGCTCGGTGCCGCCCAGTACCTCGCCGAGACGCGCAATTTCAAGGGTTCCGTTGCCGTCATCTTCCAGCCTGCCGAAGAGGGCGGTGGCGGCGGCCTCGCCATGGTCAAGGACGGCATGATGGAGAAGTTCGCTATCAGCGAAGTCTACGGCATGCACAACATGCCCGGCCTGCCGGTTGGTCAGTTCACTACCCGAAAGGGTTCGATCATGGCGGCGGCCGACACCTTCGACATCACCGTCATCGGCAGGGGCGGCCATGCCTCGACGCCGCACAAGACGATCGATCCGGTCGCCATTGCCGCCCATGTCATCATCGCCCTGCAGTCGTTGGTGTCGCGCCAGACGGATCCGCTGGAATCGCTGGTCATTTCCGTCACCATGCTGCGCGGCGGCGACGCCTACAACGTCATTCCGAACGAGGTGAAATTGTCGGGTACGGTCCGCACGCTATCGCCGGAAGTCCGCGAATTCGCAGCGACCCGGATCGAGGAAGTGGCAACGGCGACCGCAGCCATTTATGGCGGTAGTGCCAAGGTGGATTACCGCCGCGGCTACCCCGTCACCGTCAACCATGACCGCGAAACCGATTTCGTCGTCTCCGTCGCCCGCAACGTTGCCGGAGCTGCCGCAGTCGAGGACGAGGTCGCGCCGTTGATGGGCGCCGAGGACTTCTCCTACATGCTGGAAAGCCGGCCGGGCGCCTTTGTCTTCATCGGCAATGGTGACACGCCGATCCTTCATCATTCATCCTACGATTTCAACGACGAGGCGATCCCGTACGGCATCAGCTACTGGGTGACGCTCGCCGAAACGGCTCTTGCTGCCTGACGCTCAATCAAAAGGCCGAAAAGGTCGATACTATAAGGGGAAATCATGCTCGGCGCCGAAACATCGCAAATGCAATCGGGGGGCCTGGCCGGCCCGGTTCTCTCCGTCAGGGATCTGACGACCGCGTTCCGCGTGGACGATCAATGGCGGACTGTCGTCAATTCGATCTCCTTCGACATCAACCCGCGCGAGACCGTGGCGATCGTCGGTGAATCCGGCTCCGGCAAGAGCGTGACGTCGCTGTCGATCATGCGGCTCCTGCCGAAGAATACGAGCCGGATTACCGGGCAGGTGATGCTCGGCGGCCGCGACCTGCTTGCGCTTCCCGAAGAGGAGATGCGCAAGGTTCGCGGCAACGACATCTCGATGATCTTCCAGGAGCCGATGACCAGCCTCAATCCGATCTTTCCGATCGGCAAGCAGATCGCCGAGGCGATGACCTGCCACCGCGACATTTCGGCGGCGAGCGCGAGGGCTGAAACGATCCGGCTGCTGGAGAAGGTGCGCATTCCGAATGCCGCCAACCGCTTCGACGAATATCCGCACCAGTTTTCCGGCGGCATGCGCCAGCGCGTCATGATCGCCATGGCGCTCGCCTCGAAGCCGAAGTTGCTGATCGCCGACGAGCCGACGACCGCGCTCGACGTGACGATCCAGGGGCAGATTCTCGATCTCATCAAGGAGCTGCAGGAAGAGGAGGGCATGTCGGTCCTCTTCATCACCCACGACATGGGCGTGGTCGCCGAAATCGCCGACCGCACGGTCGTCATGTTCCGCGGCGACGTCGTCGAGGAAGGGCCGACCGAGGATATCTTCCACCGTGGCCAGCATGCCTACACGCGGGCGCTCCTCTCGGCCGTGCCCAAGCTCGGCTCGATGGAGGGCAAGAAGTGGCCGCTGAAGTTCCCGATCGTTGACATCAATACCGGCGAGAGCAGCGAGCCGGTCGAGGTCGACAGCACGATCGACAAGAGCCGCAGGCCCATTCTCGAAGTCAAGAACATGACGACCCGTTTCGACATCGTCTCCGGCCTCTTCGGGCGCAAGAGCGGTGCGGTTCATGCTGTCGAGAACGTCTCGTTCAATCTCTACGAGGGCGAAACCCTGTCGCTCGTCGGCGAATCCGGTTGCGGCAAGTCGACCACCGGCCGATCGATCACCCGTCTCGTCAACCCGACCAGCGGTTCGATCATCGTTGACGGCTATGACGTGATGAAGCTGTCGAATTCCGAGTTGAGAAAGATGCGGCGCAGCATCCAGATGGTCTTCCAGGATCCGTTCGCCAGCCTCAATCCGCGCATGAGCGTGGGCTCCGCGGTCGCCGAACCGTTCCTCGAACATGGGCTCGGTAGCCGTTCGCAGGCCCGCGAAAAGGCCGCTGACCTCCTGGAGAAGGTCGGTCTGAGCGCCGACATGATGAAGCGCTATCCGCACGAGTTCTCGGGCGGCCAGCGCCAGCGTATCTGCATCGCCCGCTCCCTGATGCTCGATCCGAAGATCATCGTCGCGGATGAATCCGTCTCGGCGCTCGACGTGTCGATCAAGGCGCAGGTGGTCAATCTGCTTCTGGAACTGCAGCAGAGCCTCAACCTCGCCTATCTGTTCATCTCGCATGACATGGCGGTCGTCGAGCGCGTCAGCCACCGCGTCGCTGTCATGTATCTCGGCGAGATCGTCGAGATCGGTCCGCGCGAGGCGGTGTTCAGCGATCCGCAGCATCCCTATACGAAGAAGCTGATGGCTGCGGTTCCCGTACCCGATCCGTCGCGTCGCGGCATCAAGCGCAACCTGTCGGCCGACGAAATCAAGAGCCCGGTGCGGCCACTGGGCTTCGAGCCGCCGCGGCGGCAGTACAAGACGATCTCCGAGGGCCACCTCGTGATGATGTAAGCGGCCTCGCCCGCTGTCAGGCTCAGAGGCCGCCGGCGATCCAGCGGGCGGCCTTTTCGGCGATCATCAAGGTCGGCGCATTGGTGTTGCCGCTCGTGATCGTCGGCATGACGCTGGCGTCGGCAATTCTCAGCCCCCTGATGCCCCTCACTCTCAGATGGCTGTCGGTGACGGCCAGAGGATCATCGGCCTTTCCCATCCTGGCGGTGCCGACCGGGTGGAAGATCGTCGTCGCGATGTCGCCGGCGAGGCGTGCGAGTTCCTCGTCGGACTGGTACTGGACGCCCGGCTTCCATTCTTCCGGCTGGTATTTCGCCAATGCCGGCTGGCTCGCCACCTTGCGGACATGACGCAGGCTGTCGGCGGCGATCTTCCGGTCTCCCTCGGTACTCAGATAGTTCGGCGCGATTGCCGGTGCGGCACGGAAGTCGGGGCCCTTGAGGCGCACGGCCCCGCGGCTTGTCGGGTTGAGATTGCAGACGCTCGCGGTAAAGGCCGGAAAGGCGTGCAGCGGTTCGCCAAAGGCGTTCAGGCTCAGCGGCTGCACGTGGTATTCGATGTTGGCGTGCGGCTGGTCGGGATCGGACCTGGCGAAAGCGCCGAGCTGCGATGGCGCCATGCTCATCGGACCGCTGCGCTTCAGCATGTATTCGAGACCGATCATCGCCTTGCCGAACATTGTGCTCGCCAGTGTGTTGAGTGTCTTGACCCCGTTCACCTTGAAGACGGCGCGGATCTGCAGGTGATCCTGCAGGTTGCCGCCGACGCCCGGCAGTTCATGCACCGTGTCGATGCCGTTCTCGCGAAGATGGTCGGCCGGTCCGATGCCGGAAAGCTGCAGGATATGCGGCGTGCCGATCGCGCCGGAAGAGAGCAGCACTTCGCCGCGCGCGCGGACCGTCCGCCGCTCGCCGCCGCGATGCACGACGACGCCGGTGCAGCGCAATGCGCCGTCGGCGCCAGCGCCAGGCTCCAGGACGAGCTTTTCCGCCTGAGTGTCCGTCCAGATCTCAAGGTTTGGCCGGCCGGCCGCAGGCCGCAGGAAGGCCTTCGAGGAATTCCAGCGCCAGCCGCCCTTCTGGGTCACGTCGAAATAGCCGACGCCTTCATTGTCGCCGCTGTTGAAATCATCGGTGCGGGGAACGCCCGCCTGCACCATGGCGTCCTGGAATGCGTCCAGCACATCCCAGCGCAATCTTTGCTTTTCAACGCGCAGTTCGCCGCCATGGCCGTGCACATCGGAAAAATGCTTGTTGCCGGCGGATGGCGGATCCTGTCCGTCGTCGAGACGGTAATGGTCCTCGTGGGCCATGAAGTCCGGCAGGGCTTTGTTCCAGCTCCAGGCGTCGTCGCCGCTGGCGTCTGCCCAGCTGTCATAGTCGCGGGCCTGGCCGCGCATGTAGATCATGCCGTTGATCGACGAGCAGCCGCCGAGCGTTCGCCCGCGCGGGTAAAGCAGGCTGCGGCCGTTCAGGCCCTTCTCCGCCTCGGTCTTGAAGAGCCAGTCGGTGCGCGGGTTGCCGATGCAGTAGAGATAGCCGACCGGAATGTGGATCCAGTGGTAATTGTCCCTGCCGCCGGCTTCGATCAGCAGAACACGCTTCTCCGGATCGGCGCTCAGCCGGTTGGCAAGCAGGCAGCCGGCGGTACCAGCCCCGACGATGACGTAGTCGAATACTGTTTCTGGCATGGGTTTCGGGTCTCCTCCCCGTAATGCTCCCATCATCCTTAGCGGGCGGAATGGATTTTTTCAAAGCGACCATTTTGCCGTCGTCCGTTTTCCCTGCCGCCTCGCATGGAAAAAACCATATCTATGCCGTCTGCCGACAGGAACCTATGATGAAGATCAATATGGTCATCATGTCTTCGGAAATTCGGATTTCGCACATGCAGAACAATGACATCTGTCTTTCACGACTGGAGTGTGGGCCCCGCCGCAAGGCCACTTTGCTGCGATGGCCGGACTTGCCACTCCTCACGCTTGCCGGCTCGATCCTCTTCGTCTGCGCGCTGACGGCCGGCTTCATTTCCTGATTTTCAATGTAAGCAGCGGCTTTTTCTTGAGTGGAATTTTTTTACCTCGAGGATAGAATTTCAATGGCTGTCACATTACTGTGCTAGTGCAGCAGCAGTGAATGAGGGGTGGAATGGCGAAATCCGTGGCGAGCAGTGACGTAGTCGAGGGCATTCCCGCCGTGGAATATGCGGCCAGCAAGACCTCCCTCAGCCAGGATCCCCATAGCCATCGTGATCCCAAGGTCAACAATCTCGAGATCGCCATTGGTCACGAGGTTCGTGCCTTCCGCAAGAAGCTCGGCATCACCGGCGCGGACCTTGCCTCGGCGACCGGTATTTCGCTCGGCATGCTTTCCAAGATCGAGAATGGCAACACCTCGCCCTCGCTGACCACCCTGCAGTCGCTGGCGCGCGCGCTCGGTGTACCGGTGACGGCGTTTTTCCGCCGGTTCGAAGAAGTCCGAAATGCGGTGTTCGTCAGGGCCGGATCCGGTCTGGAGATCGAGCGGCGCGGCACCCGTTCCGGTCACCAGTACAATCTGCTCGGCCATATCGATCACTCCGCCGGCGGCGTCCAAGTAGAGCCCTACCTGATCACGCTGACCGCGGATTCCGATGTTTTTCCGGCTTTCCAGCATGAGGGTATCGAGTTCATCTACATGCTGGAGGGCGAAGTCAAATACCGGCACGGCGACAAGCTTTATACGCTTCTGCCGGGCGACAGCCTGTTTTTCGATGCCGACGCGCCGCATGGGCCCGAGGTTCTTGTGACGTTGCCGATCCGGTTTCTTTCCATCATCTCCTATGCGGATAGAAATGGTGCAATATGAGCGCCGGTCGTGATGAACGCTCCTCGCACAAGTCTAAATGCGGCCATTATTCTATTGCACTGCCACAGGCGCAATTCTTGCGATCATCCTTGGTCCGGCGTTTTCGCTGGCCGGCTTTTCCTGAAGGGATCTAGAGCCTCGGAACCAACCCGATCTTGAAACGTTTAGCGTTCAATTTGCCGCCGTCCTCGCGCCATCCGTTTGCCGGGGATCAGAGATGAGCCGTTCCGAGAGTGTGACTTCGACTTTGCCGTACAGGACAGGTGCGGCAATCAATTTCCCGGAAATACAAGAATCCCATCGTTGACATCATGACATCTACACCTCAGCCCCCCGCGACCAATCCCGAAGCCGAAGCCAGCGTGGTGGACCATAATGGTTCGATCCGCGCGGAGTTCTTCAACGCTGATGAATTGCGAGAATACGGCGAGCGGGCATCGCGCGAAGGCGTGAGCGCGCTGCCGCTGCTCGTCCCTTTCGATTTCCACTCCCGCAGCCGCGACAACGAGAAGGAAATCCTGCGGGTCTATCGCACCACGGCCGCGGATGTGGAGGAAGGCGAGACCATCACGCCGGCGGCGGAGTGGCTGCTGGACAATCATTACATCGTCGAGGAAGCGATCCTGCAGGTGCGCCGGGACCTTCCGCGCAAGTTCTATCGCCAGCTCGCCGAGATCGAAGTCGGTGGCATGAAGATGCCGCGGGCGCTGGCGCTCGCCTGGCTTTACGTCGCCCACACGCACAGCACGGTCTCGCAGGCGAGCCTCAAGGCACTGGTCGACGGCTACCAGACCAACGTCACGATGGAGATCGGCGAGCTTTGGGCCCTGCCGTCGCTCCTGCGATTCGTCCTGATCGAGAACCTGCGGCGGATTTCCATCCGGGTCGAACGGGCGCGGCGCATGCGCGGCAAGGCGAACGATCTTGCCGACCAGCTCATCCGTCTGGCCGATCCGGCCAAATGCGCCGATCTGCTTGCCAATGCCGCGCCGATCGCGGCCGATTGCACCTTCGCGACGCAGTTCCTTTACCGGCTGCGTGACGGCTCGCAGACCTCCGGTTTCGCCGTTTCCTGGCTCGACGATTGCCTGAAGAAAGCCGGGACCGACAGCGAGGAGATGATCCTCGCCGAGCACAACCGGCTTGCCTCCGGCAACGTCACGATGGGCAACATCATCAAGAGCCTGCGTGAGATCGACGATGCCGAGTGGCCCGTCTGGTTCGAGGATGTCTCCGTCGTCGACAAGATCCTGCGCGAAGGCACCGACTTTGCCGACCTCGACTTCGGCACCCGCGACGTCTACCGCGATCGCGTCGAGCGTCTCGCCCGCCGTTCGGAACTTTCCGAAGAGGAAGTCGCGCGCCGTGCCATCTCCATTTCCGGCCATTGCGGCGAAGCGCTCGTCGATGGCAGCGAGGCGGAAAATGTCGGCGAGTTTCTCGTCGGCTCAATGCGCGCGACCTTCGAGAAGAATATCGGCTACCAGCCGAGCGTCCTCGATCGCCTGATTGCGCTCGGCCGCCGGCTGAGCTGGATCTCCATCGCCCTGCCGGTCATCTCGATGACGCTGATCGCAATGGCGCTCGTCGGCAAGCTGCTGCTGTGGCAGCAAATTCCGACCGTGGATGTCGCCCTGCTGCTCATCCTCTTCGCCCTGCCGGCCTCGGAAGGCGTCACCGGCCTTTTCAATACCGTCATGTCGTTCATGATCCGGCCGGCGCGCCTTGCCGGCTACGAGTTCAAGTCGGGCATCCCGGCCGAGGCGCGCACGCTGGTCGCCGTACCCTGCCTGATCTCCAACCGCGACGGCGTCGACGAACTGATCCGCAATCTCGAGGTTCACTATCTCGCCAATCCGCGCGGCGAGATCTATTTCTCGCTCTTGAGCGACTGGCCGGACAGCCAGCGGGCGGAATCCGAGGCGGACCAGGAAATCCTCGCCTATGCCCGTCAGGAAGTCGACCGTCTGAGCAGCCGCTACGCCCATGACGGCAAGCGCCGCTTCTATCTCTTGCATCGCCGCCGGCTCTACAATCCGTCGGAAGGCGCGTGGATGGGCTGGGAGCGCAAGCGCGGCAAGCTGCACGAGCTCAATCTCCTGCTGCGCGGCGACCGCGACACCAGCTACCTGGCGACGCCGGAACAGCTGCCGGCCGATATCCAGTATGTGATGACGCTCGACGCGGATACCCGCATCACCCGCGACGCGGTGACCAAGCTCGTCGGCAAGATGCACCATCCGATCAACCGGCCGGTGCTCGACCCCGCCTCCAAGCGCGTCGTCAGCGGCTACGGCATCCTGCAGCCGCGCGTCACGCCGTCGCTGACGACCGGCAAGGACGCCTCGGTCTTCCAGCGCATCTTCTCCATCAATCGCGGTCTCGATCCCTACGTCTTCACCGTCTCGGACGTCTACCAGGACATTGCCGGCGAAGGCACGTTCACGGGCAAGGGGCTCTATCATGTCGACGCCTTCGAGGCGGCGCTGAAGGGCCGCATCGATGAAAACACCGTCCTCAGCCACGACCTTCTCGAAGGCTCGTTCGCGCGTTGCGCACTGGTGACCGACGTCGAGCTCGTCGAGGATTTCCCGATCCGCTACGAAGTGGAAATGTCGCGCCAGCATCGCTGGGCCCGCGGCGACTGGCAGCTTCTGCCGTTCATCTTCAACCCGAAGAAGGGCATTCCTGCTTTGGGTCGCTGGAAGATGGCGGACAATCTGCGGCGTTCGCTGACGCCGATCTCCTGGCTTCTGTCGTCCTTGTGCGGCTGGTTCATCATGGATGCCACGGGCGCGCTTGCCTGGCAGATCTTCATGATCTTCTCGCTGTTCGTCGCCCCGACGCTTTCGCTTCTCTCGGGCGTCATCCCGCGCAGCACGGATATCATCGCCAAGGCGCATTTCTCGACCGTCTGGGCCGACATCCGTTCGGCCAATGCCCAGGTCGCGCTCAGGATTGTCTTCATTGCCGATACCGCCTGCATGATGGGCGATGCGATCGTCCGCTCGCTGTTCCGCATGTTCGTCAGCCACAAGCACATGCTGGAATGGCGCACGGCGGCCAGCGTGCAGGCAAGCTCGCAGGGAAGCATCCTCTCTTATTACAGCAACATGCGCCATGCGCCGCTGATCGGGCTGTTCATCTATTTCCTCGCGGTGATTTCGGCCGATCCGGGCTTTTATGTCGGCGTGCCGTTCGCTACGCTCTGGATCCTCTCGCCGCTGATCGCCTGGTACGTCAGCCAGTCGGCGGAAACCGAAGACCGGCTGATCGTCGCGGAGCCGGTGTCGGAAAGCCTGCGCGCGATCGCCCGCAGGACCTGGCGCTACTTCGAGACCTTTGTGACCGCAGAGCACAATTTCCTGCCGCCGGACAATTATCAGGAAATTCCGGAGCCGACCGTTGCCAACCGGACGTCGCCGACGAATATCGGCGTCTATCTTCTCTCCGTCATCTCGGCCCGCGAGTTCGGCTGGATCAGCTTCGAGCAGACGATCGAGCGGCTGGAACAGACTGTCGCCACGGTCGATCGGATGGAGAAGTACCGCGGCCACCTGCTGAACTGGTATCACACCGATACCCTGAAGCCGATGAAGCCGCGTTATGTGTCCGCCGTCGACAGCGGCAACCTTGCCGGCCACCTGATCGCCGTGTCTTCTGCCTGCCGTGACTGGGCGGAAGCGCCGGCGGCCTATCTCCAGGGCAATCTCGACGGCGTCGGCGATGTCGCCCGCATCCTCAAGGAAGTGCTGGCCGACCTGCCGGACGACCGCAAGCCGCTGCGCCCGATGCGCCGCCGCCTCGAGGAGCGCATCGCCGGCTTCGGCGCCGCGCTCTCGGCGATCCGCCGCGAACAGGCCTTCACGTCGCTGCGCATGTCGAACCTCACCGTGCTGTCCGGCGATATCGAAAAGCTCGCCGTCAATCTCGATCACGAGATCGGCTCTCCGAAGAGCAGCGAAGTGACGAAGTGGGCGCGCTCGCTCGTCGCCGTCTGCCAGGCGCACATCAATGACAGCCTGTTCGACCTGTCGAACATCGAGCCGTTGCGCGAGCGCCTTGCCAAGGTGCGCGATCGGGCGCGTGACATCGCCTTCTCGATGGATTTCGGCTTCCTGTTCCGTCCGGAGCGCCGCCTGCTGTCGATCGGCTACCGCATCGACACCAACGAGCTTGACGACGCCTGCTATGACCTCCTGGCATCCGAAGCGCGGCTGACCAGCCTGTTTGCCATCGCCAAGGGCGACCTTCCGAACGAGCACTGGTTCCGTCTCGGCCGGACCGTCGTTCCGGTCGGCGCACGCGGCGCGCTGGTTTCCTGGTCGGGATCGATGTTCGAGTATCTGATGCCGCCGCTGGTCATGCAGGAGCGGCAGGGCGGTATCCTCAACCAGACCAACAATCTCGTGGTCAAGGAACAGATCGCCTACGCCAAGCGGCTCGGCATTCCGTGCTGGGGTATCTCGGAAGCGGCGTTCAACGCTCGCGACCATGAACTGACCTACCAGTATTCCAATTTCGGCGTGCCGACGCTGGGCCTCAAGCGCGGCCTCGGGCAGAACGCGGTCATCGCACCCTACGCCTCGCTGCTCGCCAGCCAGTACGACCCGGAAGAGGCGCTCGAAAACCTGGAACGGCTGCGCGGCCTCGGCGCGCTCGGCATCTACGGCTTCCACGATGCCGTCGACTTCACACCGACCCGGCTGCCGGAAGGGGCGACCAGCGCGGTGGTTCGCAACTACATGGCCCACCACCACGGCATGTCGATCGCCGCAGTCGCCAACGTCGCCTTCAACGGTCGCCTGCGCTCACTCTTCCATTCCGATCCGGTGATCGAGGCGGCTGAACTTCTGCTGCAGGAAAAGGCGCCGCGCGAGATCCAGCAGGTGAACGGCGGCCAGAAGGCCGAGTCGGTCGGAACGGTGAAGGCAGAACTGCCGCATCCGGAAATGCGCATCATCGACGATCCGGCCAACCGCCGGCGCGAGGCCGCGTTCCTGTCGAACGGTCATTACTGCGTCATGCTGACGGCAGACGGTCACGGCTATTCGCGCTGGAACGGCCAGTCCGTCTCGCGCTGGAAGGCCGACGAGACCGATCAGCCCTGGGGCACCTACATCTTCCTGCGCGATGCGGAAAACGGCCAATGCTGGTCGGCGACGCCGGCGCCGCGGGCGGCGGAAGGCGAGAAGGCCGTCGCCATCTTCGGCGACGACAAGGCGGAATTCCAGAAGACGGTCAACGGCATCTATACCTCGGTCGAATGCATCGTCGCGACGGAACACGATGCCGAAGGGCGGCGCGTCAGCATCACCAACAACGGCATGCAGGACCGCTTCATCGAGGTCACCTCCTATATGGAGCCGGTGATTTCCTCCGATGATTCCGATGCCGCGCATCCGCTGTTTTCCAAGATGTTCGTGCAGACGGAAATCGGCCGCAGGGGCGACGTCATTCGTGTCTGGCGCAACAAGCGCAACGAGAACGAGCCGGACATGTTCGTCGCCCACCTCGTCAGCGATGACGCAGGTTCTGCCCGGCCGACCGAATTCGAAACCGACCGCCGCCGCTTCATCGGCCGGGGCCGCATGCTGGCCGATGCCGCCGCGTTCCTGCCCGGTGCGACGCTTTCGAGCACCGACGGCTTCACCCTCGACCCGATCCTGTCGCTCCGGCGCGTCGTGCGCGTGCCGGCGGGCAAGAAGGTTGCGGTGATCTTCTGGACCATTGCGGCACCGGTGCGCGAAGAGGCCGACAAGGCGATCGAGCGTTACCGTCATCCCGAATCCTTCGCGCATGAGATGGCGCATGCCTGGACGCGTGCGCAGGTACAGATGCGCCATATCGGCGTTACGTCGGCGCAGGCTTCCGCCTTCAGCCAGTTGGGACGCTGCCTCGTCTATCCGGATACCGACCTCAGGGCCGACGCCGGCACGGTGCGCAGCGGCCTGCAGGCGCAGTCGGCCCTTTGGCCGCTGTCGATCTCCGGCGATTTTCCGATCTATGCTGTCCGCATCAACGACGATCTCGACCTCGATATCGTCCGCGAAGCGCTGACGGCTCAGAGCTATCTGCGGCTGCGCGGCGTCATCGCCGATCTCGTCATCGTCAATGAGCGTGCCACCTCCTATGCGCAGGACATGCAGCAGGAAATCGACATTCTCTGCGAGAACCTGCGCCGCCGGACCCAGTCCGAAGTCGGACGTCCGCATGTGTTCTCTGTTCGCCGCGATCTGATGAGCGAGGAGACCTGGAGAGCGCTGCTGTCGGCTTCGCGCGCCGTGTTCCATGCCCGAAACGGCAAGCTCACGGACCAGATCGTGCGCGCTATCGGCCTGCACCAGTCGGCCAATGCCGGCACGACCGCAAAGCTGCCGGCCAAGCCGCTGGCGCTGCCCGCGCCTTCCGCGGACCATCCGGCGGACGGGTCCGACCTCGACTTCTGGAACGGTTTCGGCGGCTTCTCGAAGGACGGCAAGGAATATGTCGTCCGTCTGTCGAGCGGCCAGTCGACGCCGCATCCGTGGGTCAATGTGATCGCCAACGAGAACTTTGGCTTTCACGTCAGCGCCGAGGGCAACGGTTTCACCTGGAGCTGCAATTCGCGCGACTACCAGCTGACGTCATGGTCGAACGATCCGGTGATCAACCGCAGCGGCGAAGCCTTCTACATCGCCGACGTCGACAGCGGACAGGTGCTGGCACCGGTCCCGGCGCTGTCGTTGCGTCCCGACGTCCATTTCGAGGCGCGGCACGGGCTCGGTTCTTCGCAGTTCAAGTCGCAGCAGGACGGTCTCGACATCGAGATGACGCAGACGGCCAGCCGCGACATGCCTGCGAAGCTGACGCGCATCCGCATCCGTAACAGCGGCATGGAGACGCGTCACGTCAAGGTCTATGGCTATGCGGAATGGGTGCTCGGCAATCGTCGGGAAAAGACCGTTCCCTATATCCTGACATCACAGGACGAAAAGACGGGAGCGCTGTTTGCGCGCAACCCCTACAGCGTCGACTATTCGCAGCGCACGGCCTTCTTCCTCAGTAGCGAGAAGGAAGCGAGTGTCACGGCCTCGTCGTCGGAGTTCCTTGGCCGGCACGGTTCTGTCCTGTTGCCGGAAGCGGTCGCCTCCATGTCCGATTTGTCCGGCAATGTCGGCACGATTGGCGATCCCTGCGCGGCGCTCTGCACGACGATCACGATTGCCCCGTACGAGACGCGGGAAGTCTGCTTCCTTATCGGTGACGGCGAAAGCGAGCAGGCCGCCCGCGACATCATCCGCCGCATGCGCAAGATTGCGTTCGCCGCGGTGCTCAAGGAAAACCAGGACTACTGGGCCGAGCTGACCGGTAAAGTGCGGATCAAGACGCCCGACACGTCGATCAACAACCTGGTCAATTACTGGCTGCCCTATCAGGCGCTGTCGTGCCGGATCACGGCGCGGGCGGGCTTCTATCAGGCGAGCGGGGCCTTCGGCTTCCGCGACCAGTTGCAGGACAGCCTGGCGATGCTCGCCTATGATCCGTCGCTTGCCCGCAACCAGATCCTGCGTGCCGCCTCCCGGCAGTTCCAGGAGGGCGACGTGCAGCATTGGTGGTTGCCGGAAAGCGGCGCCGGTGTGCGCACCCATATCGCCGACGACGTCGTCTGGCTCGCCTATGCCGCCGCCCATTACAGCGACGTGACCGGCGACCTGACCCTGCTCGACGAGGAGGTGCCCTTCATTCACGGCCCGGTGCTGTTCCCCGGACAGCATGATGCCTTCTTCAAGCCGGATGTGGCTCAGGAAACGGCGTCGCTCTACGAGCACGTCGCGATCGGCCTCGACCTTGCCCTGTCTCGCACGGGCCCGCAGGGCCTGCCGCTGATGCTCGGCGGCGACTGGAACGACGCGATGAACCGCGTCGGCGAGAAGGGCAAGGGCGAAAGCGTATGGCTCGGCTGGTTCCTCGCCAATGCGCTGAAGTCCTTCATCCCGCATGCGCAGCAGCGGGGCGACGAGGCGCGCGCGACCGGTTGGCAAAACCGGTTGGACGACCTCCTGAAGGCGCTCGAAAGCGCCGGATGGGACGGCAGCTACTATCGCCGCGGCTTCTACGATAACGGCCAGCCTCTCGGCTCGGCCGCAAGCGAGGAATGCCGGATCGATTCCATTTCGCAGTCCTGGAGCGTGCTCTCCGAACTGGCCGACCCGAAGCGGGCCGGCATGGCGATGGACGCGGTCGTCGACAAGCTCGTCGACGAGCAGGCCGGCCTGATCCGTCTCTTCGATCCGCCGTTTGCAACGTCGAAGGCGGATCCCGGCTATATCAAGGCCTATCCGCCCGGCGTGCGTGAGAATGGCGGCCAGTACACCCACGCGGCAATCTGGGTGTTGATGGCGCTTGCCAAGCTCGGTCGTCCGGAGGACGCTTGGCGCTGCCTTTCGATCCTCAACCCGGTCAATCATTCGCTGACGCCCGAGGATGCCGAAACCTATCGCTGCGAGCCCTATGTGGTTGCCGCGGACATCTATGGCGAGCGCGAAAAGAGCGGCCGCGGCGGCTGGAGCTGGTACACCGGCTCGGCCGGCTGGCTGCATCGCGCCATCATGGAGTCCGTGCTCGGCATCAGCCGCCGCGGCGGTGATGTGCTGGTCGCTCCCATGCTTCCGGCGCATTGGGATGGTTTTGAGGCGGAACTTTCCGGCGGGTCCGAGAGTTGCCGTATTGAGGTCCAAAAACGGCCTGACGATGAAGGCTATAGTGTCCGCGTGAATGGGAAGGCCGTTGAGTCTTCCGCGAATGCGATTTTGGTCGGCAAAGCATCCTGAGCGTCTTGCCGACCTTTAGGCCATAGAAACGAAAAAGTTTGGAACGGAGCGGCATAAGGTCTCTCCGCAGGGTGAATTGATGCTGTCATACGCTAACACGAGAGCGCTGCCCGGCGGGGCAGGCGCTCCGGCGGCGAAGCCCGCCCAACGAGATACCCGGCTTGACGTGATCAGGGCTCTGGCGCTGATCACGATCTTCATCAATCACGTGCCCGGACAGATGTTCGAGCACTGGACATCGAAGAACTTCGGCTTCTCCGACGCATCCGAAGCATTCGTGCTGATTTCGGGAATCGCTATCGGCCTCGCCTACGGCCGCAAATACGGTGTCGGCAACCGCCTTTCTATGTCGATCAAGGCCGTTCGTCGTGCCCTTGTCCTCTACGGCGCGCACATTGCCTGCACGTTTACCACCCTTGCCGTCTTCGCCCTGGGCGCCTGGTGGTTCCATCAGCCGGACATGCTGGAGAAGATCGCCATCGCGCCTGCACTTGCCGAACCGGCGAAGGGCATGCTTGCCATCTTCCTGCTCGGCCACCAGTTCGGCTACAACAATATCCTGCCGCTCTATGCCGCCCTGCTTCTCATGGTGCCGGCGATCCTGTGGCTCGAATCGAAGAGCCCGCGGTTGCTCGTCACGCTTTCCATCGCCCTGTGGTTCATTGCGGGTCTCTATGAGATCGCGCCAGCCAACATGCTGATGGACGGCGTCTGGTTCTTCAATCCGCTCTCCTGGCAGCTGTTGTTCGTGATCGGAATCGTGTCGATGCGCCATGTGCAGCGAGGCGGCACGATCTACTGGAACCCGGTCCTGTTCCTCGCCGCAGCAGGCTATGTGATTCTGTCGGCCTTCTGGGTGACCCTGTCCTGGTGGAACCTGGACATCACGCTCGGCCTGCTGCCGAAGGTGCTGGGTGGCTTCGAGAAGACCTATCTGTCGCTGCCGCGCCTTCTGCATGTGCTGGCGCTGGCCTACCTGGTCGTCAAGGTGCCGTTCCTTTCGGCCGCCGCCCGCCGTCCGGTCAACAATCCGCTTTCGGTGCTCGGCCGTCATTCTCTCGGTATCTTCGTGTCGGGCACCATCCTGGCGATGATTGCCCAGGTGCTGATGGCCGGCATGGGCGACAGTGCGGCCATGGGGATCTCGCTTGTGCTGCTCGGGATCGTCATCCAGTTCGGCATCGCCTACTGGCTGGACGATCGCGACCAGAAGAAGAAGCAGGGCGTAAAGAAGCCGCAGCGGACCAAGCCGATGCTGCCGGCGACGCCGATACAGGCGTTGAAATAAGCAACGGAATGAAACGCATCTGCCCGGACAGGATCCGGGTGCTCAAAGCAGAAGGGGGCGAGACGCCCCCTTTTTCATTGGCCTTCGTGATGGTCTCCAAGCTGAATGGGAACGGCCGCGCTCGTTCAGGCCGCCTCGGTCCCGTCAGGGCCGCGCGCTTCCAGGGCAGGCGTTTCGGTAATGCCGCTCGCTTTCAGCAGGGAGGCGAACCGTCCGCTCTTCTCCGCCAGTTCCTGGTAGCCGCCCATTTCGACGATCTGACCATGATCGATGAAGAGGACGAGGTCGGCCTCACGCACCGTCGACAGGCGGTGGGCGATGATGAAGGTCGTGCGGTCCTTCCGCAGCCTGTCGATCGCCGCCTTGACGCGGCCTTCCGTTTCGACATCGAGCGCGCTTGTCGCTTCGTCGAGCACGAGGATCGGAGCGTTCTTCAGGATGGCGCGGGCAATGGCGATGCGCTGGCGCTCGCCGCCGGACAGGCGGTTGCCGCGCTCGCCGGCATGCGTCTCGTAACCATCCTGCCGGCCTTCGATGAACTCGACGGCGGCTGCAGCTTCTGCGGCCTGGGCGATTTCCTCCGGCGTGGCGGCTTCCTTGCCGATCTGGATGTTATCGCGGATCGAGCGGTTGAGCAGACCGGCATCCTGGAACACGGCGGCGATGTTGGCGCGCAGCGACTTTCGGGTGGCGGTCGAGATATCCATGCCGTCGATGAGGATCTTGCCGTCCTGCGGATCGTAGACCCGCTGCAGGAGGTTCATGAGCGTCGTCTTGCCGGCGCCGGTCGGACCGACGATGGCGACGGTCTGGCCCGCCTTGACGGCGAAGGACATGTTGCGCACGCCCTGCGTCGTGTTGGCGAAATCAAAGGAGACGTTGCGGAACTCGACATCGCCCTTGACCTTGCCGAGGTCGATCGCGTCCGGCGGATCGCTCTGCCGGATGGCCGCTTCCTTCTCCAGCTCGAAGAAATCCTCGAGCTTGGCGCGGGATTCGAAGATCTGCGTTGCGTAGCCGCGCATCTGGTCCAGCTTGCCGATCAAAAGGTTCGCAAAGCCGGTGAAGGCGATGATCTCGCCGACCTTCAGTTCGCCGCGCTGGACGAGAATCGTGCCGATGATCAGGATGATCATCATCGAGATGGTGGAGGCCATGCGGTTCAGGGCGCTGGCGATCGCCCACCAGTCGAGCACCGGGATCTGCGCATCGAGGAGGTTGCGCGTATAGTTCTTCAGTGCCCGCGTCTCGGCCTCGATACGGTTGTAGGAATGCAGGACCGAGACGTTGGAAATGCTGTCGCTCACATGTGCGAACACGGAATGATAGTGCCCTTCGACCGCCTGCTGGCCTTCCTTGGTGCGCGCGATCACGGCTCGGCCGATCAGGAGATAGAGGACGCTGAGGACGATGAGGACGGCGGTCATGCGCACGTCCATCGCCAATGCGGTCGGGACGAGGAGGGTGAGCGAGACGGCGGTGGCCAGATGCGTGCGCATGAACTCCAGCCAGAGGCCGAACAGTGTCTCGCATGCGCGCAGCAGTGTGTGCAGCGCATTGGAGGTGCCGCGCTGGTGATGCCAGGACAGCGGCATGGAAATGATCCGCTCGAAGGCTTCCGTCAGCAGGTGCGCCCGGCGCTCGTGAGCCAGCCTGTCGGCCTCGCGCGCGACGAGAACGTAGGCGATCGTGTTGAAGATGCCGAAACCCGCCCAGGCAATGAGGATCGGGGTCACATCCGTCTTGTCTGAGATCGCATCAATGATCTTGCCGAAAAGGATGGGTTCGGCGATGGTGATGACAGCCAGGACGATGTTGGCGACGACGATGATCCATACACGCAAACGGTAAGTTGCGAGGTAGCGAAGCGCCTGAAAATAAACGTGGGCTAGTGACACGATACAATCTCTTGTTTAAATTTGTTCACGTCTTCACGGATTCGTAGTCCTTGCCGAAGGCCGTGGAGATATTGTGAGACAACGGTTGGCCGTTTGCATCCGAAAAAAGGCAATTTTCGTTCTGACGTGAAATATCCGGATAAAAAGCAAGAAACCATATAAATGTTCCGTCATAACGCCTGCGGAATAGCCGCAAATCACTTTTTCATCCGGGAGCGAATGTATCATGCCGATTATGTGTGATCTTTGCCCCTCCCCTGTACAAGCGCGACGCGGTCTCGTTGATCGGGGGGCGATGTGAAGATTGACGCCCTACTCGAGTTTCTGGAGCGTGCGGACGACTACGACAGCTATGAGCGTGTCGTCCAGCAGCTGGAACGCGTCATCACGCTCTTCGGCTTCGAATATTACGGTGTTTTGCGGCAGCCCAAGCCCGTCGAGGACATAAGCAGCCTTGTTCTTTGCGGGCGCTGGCCGGAGGGCTGGCCGGAGGTCTACACCGCCAAGAAATTCATCCTGAGCGATCCGACGATCCGTTATCTGCAGGTCGCACATCGGCCGTTCCGCTGGCGCCACGCTCTCTCCATTTTTCGCACCGACCCGCATCGCAAGCGTATGGAGCGCATGATGGCGGAGGCCAAGAAGTTCAGGCTTGAGGATGGCTACGTGTTCCCCGTGCACGGCCGGACCGGGTTGCTCGGCAACATGTCCGTCAGCGGCGTGCTGATCGAGCTCAGGCCGATGGAGCTGTCGCTCTTCTCCGCCTTTGCCGATCGCGCCTTCTGGCGGCTGATGGACATCACCAACAAGTCGGGCGAGCTGGAGCTTCTCGCCAATGTCGACACGCAGCTGACCAAGCGGGAGCTCGAGGTTCTCAACTATCTCGCCGATGGCCTGACCTCCAACGAAATGGGCCAGATCCTCGAAATCTCCAGTCATACGGTCGACTGGTACATGAACGGAATCCAGGACAAGCTGAGGGCAAAGAACCGCCAGCATGTCGTCGCGACGGCGCTTCGCATGGGGCTGATCGGCTGATCGCAGGCTGCGATACGAAATTTTCTTCCACTGTCGCCAAGGAAATTGAACTTATTGCGACAAGCCGTTAAGACTCTTCTTCGCAGTGCAGCATAAGTGCACGTGGCGAATTGAGGAGACTGTCTTGTCCATTCAGAAGATTCTTGTTGCCAACCGATCTGAAATCGCCATCCGCGTTTTTCGCGCGGCCAATGAACTGGACATAAAAACGGTCGCCATCTGGGCGGAAGAAGACAAGCTGGCGCTGCATCGCTTCAAGGCGGACGAAAGCTACCAGGTCGGCCGCGGCCCGCACCTCGAGCGTGATCTGGGCCCGATCGAGAGCTATCTGTCGATCGAGGAGGTGATCCGCGTCGCCAAGCAGTCCGGTGCCGACGCCATCCACCCCGGATACGGCCTGCTCTCGGAAAGCCCGGAATTCGTGGACGCCTGTGATGCCGCCGGCATCACCTTCATCGGTCCGAAGGCCGAAACCATGCGCCAGCTCGGCAACAAGGTTGCCGCCCGCAACCTGGCGATCAGCGTCGGGGTTCCGGTCGTGCCGGCCACGGAGCCGCTGCCGGACGACATGGCCGAGGTCGAGAGAATGGCCGAGGAGATCGGCTATCCGGTGATGCTGAAGGCCTCCTGGGGCGGTGGCGGGCGCGGCATGCGCGCCATTCGCAAGAAAGAGGATCTCGCCCGCGAGGTGATGGAAGCCAAGCGCGAGGCGAAGGCCGCCTTCGGCAAGGACGAGGTCTATCTCGAAAAACTCGTCGAGCGGGCGCGCCATGTGGAAAGCCAGATCCTCGGCGACATGCACGGCAATGTCGTCCACCTGTTCGAGCGCGACTGCTCCATCCAGCGGCGCAACCAGAAGGTCGTGGAGCGGGCTCCCGCGCCGTATCTCAATGAAGAACAGCGCCAGGAACTCGCCAGCTATGCGATCCGCATCGGCGAGGCGACGAACTATATCGGTGCCGGCACCGTCGAGTTCCTGATGGATGCCGACACGGGCAAATTCTATTTCATTGAAGTCAATCCGCGCATCCAGGTCGAGCACACGGTCACCGAAGTCGTCACCGGCATCGATATCGTCAAGGCGCAGATCCACATCCTCGACGGCGCCGAGATCGGCACGCCGGAATCGGGCGTGCCGGCGCAGGAAAACATCTGGCTGAACGGCCACGCGCTGCAGTGCCGCATCACCACGGAAGATCCGGAGCAGAACTTCATTCCGGACTACGGCCGGATCACCGCCTATCGCGGCGCGACCGGCTTCGGCATTCGTCTCGACGGCGGCACGGCCTATTCGGGCGCGGTCATCACCCGGTTCTACGATCCGCTTCTCGAAAAGGTGACCGCGTGGGCGCCGACGCCGCTGGAAGCCACCCAGCGTATGGACCGTGCGCTTCGCGAGTTCCGTATCCGCGGCGTGGCGACGAACCTGACCTTCCTCGAAGCAATCATCAGCCATCCGGATTTCCGCGCCAACAAATACACGACGCGCTTCATCGACACGACGCCGGAGCTCTTCCAGCAGGTCAAGCGCCAGGACCGCGCCACCAAGATCCTGACTTATCTCGCCGACGTGACCGTCAATGGCCATCCGGAAACGAAGGGTCGCGCCGAGCCGAACCCGGATGCTGCAAAGCCTGTCATTCCCTATATCAACGGCGCCATTCCGGACGGCACCAAGCAGCTGCTCGACACGCTTGGGCCGAAGGGCTTTGCCGACTGGATGCGCAACGAAAAGCGCGTCCTGATGACGGATACGACCATGCGTGACGGGCATCAGTCGCTGCTCGCCACCCGCATGCGCACGCATGACATCGCGACGATCGCCGGCACTTATGCCCGCGCCCTGCCGCAGCTTCTGTCGCTGGAATGCTGGGGCGGTGCGACGTTCGACGTCTCCATGCGCTTCCTGACGGAAGATCCGTGGGAGCGGCTTTCGATGGTCCGCGAGGCGGCGCCGAACCTGCTTCTGCAGATGCTGCTGCGCGGCGCCAACGGTGTGGGCTACAAGAACTACCCGGACAATGTCGTCAAATACTTCGTCCGCCAGGCGGCGAAGGGCGGCATCGATCTTTTCCGCGTCTTCGACTGCCTCAACTGGGTCGAAAACATGCGGGTGTCGATGGATGCTGTCGCCGAGGAGAACAAGCTCTGCGAGGCGGCGATCTGCTATACCGGCGACCTCCTGAACTCGGCTCGCCCGAAATACGACCTGAAATATTATACCGCCCTTGCCAGCGAGCTGGAAAAGGCCGGTGCGCATATCATCGCGGTCAAGGACATGGCGGGTCTCCTGAAGCCCGCTGCCGCGACGATCCTGTTCAAGGCGTTGAGAGAAGCAACCAGCCTGCCGATCCATTTCCACACGCATGACACGTCCGGCATTTCGGCCGCGACCGTGCTCGCCGCCGTCGATGCGGGTGTGGACGCGGTCGACAGCGCCATGGATGCCTTCTCCGGCAACACCTCGCAGCCCTGCCTCGGTTCGGTCGTCGAAGCGCTGAAGGGGACGGAGCGCGATCCGGGCCTCAATCCGGAATGGATCCGCCGCATCTCCTTCTACTGGGAAGCCGTGCGCAACCAGTACGCAGCATTTGAAAGCGATCTCAAGGGACCGGCATCGGAAGTCTATCTGCACGAAATGCCCGGCGGCCAGTTCACCAACCTCAAGGAACAGGCCCGTTCGCTCGGTCTCGAGACCCGCTGGCACGAGGTCGCGCAGGCCTATGCCGACGCCAACCGCATGTTCGGCGACATCGTCAAGGTGACGCCGTCCTCCAAGGTCGTCGGCGACATGGCCCTGATGATGGTCAGTCAGGATCTGGCGGTTGCCGACGTGGAAAACCCGGCGAAGGATGTATCCTTCCCGGAATCGGTGGTTTCCATGCTCAAGGGCGACCTCGGGCAGCCGCCCGGCGGCTGGCCGGAAGCCCTTCAGAAGAAGGTGCTGAAGGGAGATGAGCCCTATGTCGTGCGCCCGGGCTCGCTGCTGCCCGACGCTGACCTTGCCGCCGAGCGCAAGACGATCGAGGAGAAGATCGAACGCGAGGTCAACGACTTCGAGTTCGCCTCGTATCTCATGTACCCGAAGGTCTTCACCGATTACGCCATGGCGCACGAGACCTATGGTCCCGTCTCCACGCTGCCGACGCCAAACTATTTCTACGGCCTGCCGGTCGGCGACGAGGTCCTGATCGATATCGAAAAGGGCAAGACGCTGGTCGTGCTCAACCAGGCAATCGGCCATACGGACGAGAAGGGGATGGTCACCGTCTTCTTCGAACTGAACGGCCAGCCGCGTCGCATCAAGGTTCCGGACCGGGCGCACGGCGCGGCCGGCGGCGCTGTTCGCCGCAAGGTCGATGTCGGCAATGCCGCCCATGTCGGCGCACCGATGCCGGGCGTGATTTCCACGGTTGCCGTTGCGACCGGTCAGGAGGTCAAGCAGGGCGACGTTCTTCTCTCCATCGAGGCGATGAAGATGGAAACCGCGCTTCACGCGGAAAAGGACGGCGTCATTGCCGAGGTTCTGGTCAAGGCGGGCGACCAGATCGACGCGAAGGATCTGTTGATCGTCTACGCAAGCTGACGCTTCGAGACATTGAGGAACAGCAAGGGCGGCCTTTGGGTCGCCCTTTTTCCTTCAGAGGCATTCGTCCGACGGATCGGTTGCAGAAATAGCATCTTGCCCGCAACGCTGTGATGCATTATGCACGTTTATGCATGTTTTTACCGATTTGAGCCGAAATCCATGAAGCCCGATCTCTTTCTCAAACAACGCCACGCGCTGATCCAGGAGCGTCTTGCCGCCTCCGGCAAGGTGATCGCCGCCGACCTCGCCGAAGAATTCGGGGTGTCCGAAGACACGATCCGCCGTGACCTGAGGGACATGGCGGCAGCCGGTCTTTGCGAACGCGTTTATGGCGGCGCTCTGCCGCCGGCGCCGTTTCCCGGCGGTCTTTCGGTGCGCACCCGGCTCGATCCGGAGCGCAAGGCCGCGCTGGCCGCGGTCGCGGTCGGCGAAATCCAGGACGGCATGTTCGTCTTCTTCGACGTCGGCAGCACCAATCTCGCCATCGCGAAGGCTTTGCCGCCGACACTGAAGATCACCGCCGCCACGAACGCACCGATCATCGCAGCGACGCTGATGGAGCATGAAGGCGTCAACGTCATCATGATCGGCGGCGCAATCGATCGGGAAACCGGAGCAGCCGTGGGGGCGGAGGCGGTGAGCGAGGTCAAGCGCCTGCGGCCCGATCTCTGCATCCTAGGTGCTTGCGGCATAGACCGGGACGCCGGCGTCACCAGCTTCGGCTACGAAGATTCGATCCTCAAGCGCCATGTCGTCGAGCAAAGCCGGTCCGTCATGGCAGCAGTGACGTCCGAAAAGCTCGGCACCGCGGCCCCCTTCGCCGTCGCTCCGCTGGCGGCATGCGGCATCGCGGCTTTCGAAGGCGATGCCGATCCACAATTCCTGACCCATTGCCACGGGCTCGGCATCAAGGTGCTGCAGCCGTCTCCCGCCTTTCTGCCTGAAAAGGTCTGATCCATGAACCAGATGTCTCCCGGGCTGCCGGTTCGCGCGCCCTTCATGCCCAAGCAGCGTATTGCCGTCAGCCTGCTGTTCCTCATCAACGGCTACATGATCGGCAACTGGGCGCCGAAAATTCCGGAATTCATCGATCGTCTGGGTCTGACTAGCGGTGAGATGGGCCTGATGATCATGGCCTTCGGCATCGGCTCGCTGGTGCTGATGCCGTTTGCGGGCGCTGCGATTGCCCATCGCGGTTCGCGCCTGGTCTCGCGCGTCACAGCGCTCCTGCTGCTGCCGGGCATGCTGATGCTGACATTCGCCCCGAACTGGTGGCTGGCCGCTGCCGCGCTCTTCTATTTCGGCGGCATGATAGGGGCGATGGACGTGGCGATGAACGCCAATGCCGTTGTCGTCGAGAAAAGCATGGGACGGGCGATCATGTCGTCCTGCCACGGCTTCTGGAGCCTCGGCGGCCTGATCGGCGCCGCGACGGGTGGCTATCTCATCGTTCACCTCGGTGTCGTCGGGCATACGCTCGTCCTGACCGCCTTGGCGACGATGCTGCTTCTCGTGGCATGGGCGGAGATCGAGACCGATGCACCGCATCCCGAGGATGAGAAGCTGAAGGTCAGCCTGCCGCTGACGCCGCTTCCCTGGCTGATCGGCATCATGGCGCTGTTCTCGATGATTCCCGAAGGCTCGGTGCTCGACTGGGGCGCGCTTTACCTGCGCAACGAACTCGGGACGACGCTCACCCATTCCGGCTTCGCCTTTGCAGGCTTCTCGCTCACCATGGCTGCCATGCGCTTTGCCGGCGATTTCGTGCGGGACCGTTTCGGTGCCGTCATGACGTTGCGGATCTGCGCGCTTGCCGCGATGACGGGCCTGCTGATCGCCGGATTTGCGCCGAACGCGACGGTTGCGATCCTCGGCTTCACCGTCTGCGGCATCGGCATATCCAACATGGTGCCGATCGCCTTCTCGGCTGCCGGCAACCTGCCCGGCCTGCCGCCAGGCGTCGGCATCTCGGTCGCCACCTTCCTCGGCTATTCCGGCCTGCTGTTCGCGCCGTCGATCATCGGCTTCATCGCAGAGCATACCGGCTTTGCGCCGCTCTATGCGGGCCTGAGCATCCTGATCATGGTGGTTCTTGGGCTCTCCAGGCTGGCGAGCCATGCCGACGCAGCGTGAACGGGTGTTGACAATGACGGGGGCATGATCCACCTGAATGGCATAGTCTCCAGCTTTCCGGGAAGCCCGAACCATGTCCTCGATCCGCGACTTTGATCCGAAACCGCGCCGTGCCTCGGTCGCCGTCGATGTCGGCGGCGTGATCGTCGGCGGCGGCGCACCGGTCGTCGTGCAGTCGATGACCAACACCGATACGGCGGACGTGGATGGCACCGTCGCGCAGGTGGCGGCGCTTTACAAGGCCGGCTCGGAGATCGTCCGCATCACCGTCGACCGCGACGAAAGTGCCGCTGCCGTGCCGAAGATCCGCGAGCGCCTGGAACGGCTGGGCCTCGACGTGCCGCTTGTCGGCGACTTCCACTATATCGGCCACAAGCTGCTCGCCGACCATCCGGCCTGCGCCGAAGCGCTGGCGAAATACCGCATCAATCCCGGCAATGTCGGTTTCAAGGACAAGAAGGACAAGCAGTTCGCCGACATCGTCGAGATGGCGATCCGCTACGACAAGCCGGTGCGCATCGGAGTCAACTGGGGCTCGCTCGACCAGGAACTCCTGACCCGGCTGATGGACGAAAACCAGAAGAACGGTTTTCCGCTGTCGGCGCGCGATGTTACACGTGAATCCATCGTCCAGTCGGCGCTGCTGTCGGCCGAGCTCGCGGAAGAGATCGGCCTGCCGCGCAACCGCATCATTCTCTCCGCCAAGGTGTCGCAGGTCCAGGATTTGATCGCCGTCTATTCCATGCTGGCCGAACGCTCCGACCATGCGTTGCATCTCGGGCTTACCGAAGCGGGCATGGGATCGAAGGGCATCGTCGCCTCGTCGGCCGCCATGGGCTACGTCCTGCAGCAGGGTATCGGCGATACGATCCGCGTCTCGCTGACGCCGGAGCCGAATGGCGACCGCACCCGCGAGGTGCAGGTGGCGCAGGAAATCCTGCAGGTCATGGGTTTCCGCCAGTTCGTGCCTGTTGTCGCGGCTTGTCCCGGCTGCGGCCGTACGACCTCGACCGTCTTCCAGGAATTGGCACAGCGCATCCAGAGCGACATCCGCAAGAACATGCCGGTCTGGCGCGAGAAATATCCGGGCGTCGAGGCGCTGAACGTCGCGGTGATGGGCTGCATCGTCAACGGTCCGGGCGAATCCAAGCACGCCGATATCGGCATATCGCTCCCCGGCACGGGCGAAAGCCCTGCGGCACCGGTGTTCATCGACGGCAAGAAGGCGATGACGCTGCGCGGTCCGAAGATCGCCGAGGATTTCGAGGCGATGGTGATCGACTATATCGAGAAGCGCTTTGGCTCCGGCTCGCAGGCGGCGGAATAGTTAGATCCGGCTGGTCAGAAGCTTCAATCCCGCCAGGCCGAAGAACAATCCCATAGCCCCTTCGATGACGCGGCGCGCCTTCGCATAGCCACGGACCATGGGTTCCGTGGAGAACAGCACGGCGAGCATGTTGAAGGATATGAAGCCCATCACCATCGCGCCACCGATGAAGATATAGACCACCTCGGACGGTGCGTGCGCCGGCAGGCCGAGCGAGACCAGCGACATCCAGACGAAGATGGCCTTCGGATTGGTCAGGTGGATGCCGAGACCCCGCAGATAGAAGACCTTCAGGGGCAGGTCTTCATGGCTCATCCTTGCGACGGACCCGTAGTCCGCCTTGACGGCCGAGCGAAGGTTCTTCCAGCCGAGCCACAACAGGTAGCATCCCCCGGCAATCTTCAATCCTGTCAGCGCGTAGGCGAATTGGGTGAGCAGGGCCGATAGGCCGAGTGCCGCCAGTATCGCCCAGATGAAGGAACCGGTGATGACGCCCGTTGCGAGCGCCATGCCGCGGCTGCGGCCATTGGCCATGGCCGTTCCGGCGATGGCGAGCGTCGCCGGGCCGGGGCTGATGACGGCAAGGAAGTAAACGCTCCAGGCGACCGCGAGATGCGGCAGGATAGTCGGCAGGTCCATGGGGTCCTCATCGGCAGGGGTAGCCGATTGTTGCTGCGACCCCGACGCGCAGGCAAGCCGACTCTTGTCACCGCTGCAATTTGGGTCGATCAGCCGGCAGCGTCCTTGAAGCGCTTCAGCACCGCGTCCAGTCCTTCCGCGAGCTGGTCGAAGGCGCCGTTCTCTTTCAGGTGCTTGAGGACCTGTTCGTTGATCCCGCCCGCCGTCGTGTGTTCGTCGGCCAGTTCAGCGAAGCTCGCTTCCGCGTTCAGCATGGCCGTATTGGTGAGACCGCGCATCATGGTGGCGACGAAGCGGCGCGCCTCTGAATAGGGAATGCCTTGGCCGGCCAGCCACTGCGCAATGGTTTCGGCGAAGGTGAAGACGGAGGCCATGCTGGCGGTCGCGGCCGTCAGCGCGTCGAATTCGGCGGCGTTTTTCACCTCTATAGCGACGCCAAGAATGTTGAACAGCGCGGCCACATCGGCGTCGGGCGGATAGACGGGCGTCGGGCCCATGCGCTGCGCCGTCGAGGGCAGAGGGATGACGCGCGTCACCCTCTCGGCGGGCGAGACCATCGCCTTCACCTCATCGAGCCCGATGATCGCCATGAGGCTGACGACATGATGATTGGCACGGAATGTCAGGTCTTTGAGCACGTCCACGGCGACCTGCGGACGCACTGCGATCAGCACCATCTCGGAGCCGTCGAGCACGGCCTGGTTCGAGGCTGCAACGGAGACATTGGCAAAGCGGGCTGCGAGTGACGCGGCGATCTCTGCGTTGCGGGGTGACAGGAGAATTTCCGGCGCGGTCTTTTCGTTCGTGCTCAGTCCTTCGACGATGGCCGCTGCTATTGCGCCCGTTCCGACAACTCCGATGGTCATTATCCGCCCGTTCGTCTGTATTTCATTCGTCGGCGACCATAGGAAGAACGGTATGAAAATGCCACCTCCGTCGCAAATTGCTCCCGCCTTTCAAGGGGAGAAAGGCGGGAGCGGACTTGCCGCCTCGGGGTCTGCACCTCGCTAGAATGTCACGGGGGGCAGGCGGCAATTCGGATAGGGGAAGGGAACCTTCAGGCGGCGATCTCTTCGTAGGGTGCCTTGGCACGGGCGTCGCGCAGCACCGATCCCCACCAGTCTAGATGCGCGAGCAGGTGGGCCATTTTGGCTCTCTCGCCGGCGCCATCCGACAGATGTCCGGACTGATTGAAGCGGCCCCAGGGATTTGCGAAGCTGACGACGTCGCGGATCGTCACCGCATGCAGTTCGGCGAAGACAAGGCGGAGCTGTTCGACCGCGCGCAAGCCTCCGGAAATGCCGCCGTAGGAGACAAAGGCGACCGGCTTAGCCCGCCATTGATCCTTCCCGCTGTCGATCAGTTGCTTCAGCGGCGCGGTGAAGGAGTGGTTGTATTCCGGCGTCACGATGAGGAAGACATCGGCTTCATCGAGCCGGAGCCAGAGATCGAAGAGCCCCTCGCTATGGCCTCCGTGACGCGCCGGAAGCGTCATCTCCAGCGGATCGATGATGTCGACCGTGAAGCGGTCCTGCCGTTCGATCTCGCCCACTGCCCAGCGGACGATGCGGTCGCAGAGCCGGCCTTCCCGTGTGCTGCCGTAGAGCACCGCGATTCGTAGTCTCTCTTCCTGCATGCATTCTTTCCCGTTGCTGTGATAATGAGGGCACGCTACAACCTCAACATTACTTGAGGTCAACAGGAAAATTTCGCATGGGCGAGAAATTCGAAATCCGCCGCGAGCTGACCGTCGGAGAGGTGGCGGCGCGCAGCGGCGTGGCGGTCTCGGCGGTTCACTTCTATGAGGCAGAGGGGCTGATACGCAGTTGGCGGAATGCCGGCAATCACCGGCGCTACGGCCGCGACGTCTTGCGCCGGATCGCGATCATCAAAGTGGCGCAGCGCGCCGGCATCACGCTCAAGGAAATCGCCGGCGCCTTTTCGACGCTGCCGGACGGCCGGACGCCTAACCGCCAGGACTGGGAGCGCCTGTCGGCTGCCTGGCATGCGGACCTGAACGACCGGATCGCGCGTCTCACCCGGCTTCGGGACCGGCTGTCCGGCTGCATCGGCTGCGGCTGTCTCTCCGTCGATCGCTGTCCGTTGCATAACCCCTACGATGCACTCGGACGGGAGGGATCCGGGCCGCGCCTCCTGGAGCAGGATTGATGGCAGGTCACAGGCCGAATTCGGACAGGCAGCCGCTGAGGCGACGGACAGCCGTCGTGATTTCATCGGCCGTATAGGCCGCAAATCCGAGCACGAGACCCGACCGCGGCTGGCTGCCGGCATAGTGCGGCGACAGCGGCAGGAGCGACAGGCCCTGCCGGCGCGCTTTTTCGCAGACCGTCCGGTCGTCGCAGCCGTCCGGCAAAAGGACCGTCACCTGCATGCCGGCGTGGTGATTGTCGAAACGGCAGGATGGCGGCAGGTGTGTCGACAGCGCTTCGATCAGCGCCTGGTGCCGCTCGGCATAGATGCGCCTCATCCGCCGTATGTGGCGCAGGAACTCGCCGTCCTCGATGAAATGCGCCAGCGGCCGCTGGGCCGAAATCGAGGCGCGGGCGCCGAAATGCGCGACGCAGCGGGCGAAGGTATCGACCAGGTTCTCCGGCACGACGAGATAGCCAAGCCTCAGGCCGGCGGTGAAGACCTTGGAGAAGCTGCCGACATAGAGGACATGGCCGGAGGTGTCGACGCTTGCCAGCGCGGGGATCGGCCGGCCAGCATAGCGGAATTCGCTGTCATAATCGTCCTCGACAATGAAGCTGTCGTTGCGGACCGCCCAATTGAGGAATTCCACCCTCCGGCCGGCGGACATGATGCCTCCCAGAGGAAACTGATGGGATGGCGTGAGGACCGCAAGACGCGGCTGCGCGCCGGACGGGTTCGGAAGCCGGGCACCGTCGGCGTCGATGTCCAGCCATATGGTTCGCGTGCCAAGGCTGTCGGTGAAATGGCGTAGACGCTCGAAGCCCGGATCTTCCAGCGCGATGCAATCCTCCTTGCGCATCAGCGCGCGGACGCAGATTTCGAGTGCATCGGCCGAACCCGCGGTCACCACGATCTGGTCCTCGGTCGCCGAAACGCCGCGCCAGTCGTGGATATGGGCGGCGATCGCCCGCCTCAGGCGCCGGTCGCCAAACAGGTCATCATTCATGACCATGGCTTCCGGCTCGGTTCGCGCCACGCGGGCAATCGCCCGGCTCCATTGCCGGAAAGGGAAAAGCCGCATGTCGGGCAGGCCGGGGTAAAGGGGGAGCGTGCGCCCTGTCTTGCCGGCATGGATCGGTTCGGACCTCTGCGCCGGACCTTTTGGCAGGTCTGCTTCCGCAAGCCGGCTCGGATAATAGCCGGAACCCTGCCGACCGGTGATGTAGCCCTCGGCCGAAAGCTGCTCATAGGCCGCGATGGTGGTCGATCGGGAGACGCCGAGTTCGACGGCCAGGGCCCGGCTCGGCGGCAGTCGGCTTTCGGGCTTCAGGTCGCCGGCGACGATGCGGTCGCGCAGCTGCGCGTAGATCTGCTGAAAGAGCGGCTGGGCCGCGTGGCGGTCGAGACTGAGCGATAACAATGGAGTATCCAAAATTGGTTTGCTCAATTTCTACATTATTGGATATTTTTCACAAACCAAAACTGTCCTATCTCCGAGCCAGCAAAGGAGTTGGCCTATGAGCGATGTGATGGACAAGACGGAACGGACGCGGCTGCGGCGGATGCATGAGAGGGGACATTTCGATCGGGAAACGGTCAATGGGATCCTCGATGCGATGCCGCTCTGTCACGTCGGCTACATACTGGATGGCCGGCCGGCGGTGACGCCGAATCTGCAATGGCGCGAGGGAAACCATGTCTACTGGCATTCCTCCAGCGCCAGCCGCGCGGGCCGTCTTTCGGCGGGTGCGGATGTCTGCCTGACGGTCTCGATGCTCGACGGCATGGTGATGGCGCGCTCGGCGATGCACCATTCGGTCAATTTCCGGTCGGTGATGATTTACGGCAAGGCGACGAAGATCGACGATCCCGAGGTCAAGCTCATCAAGTTCCGCAACATGATCGAGGCCTATTTCCCCGGCCGCTGGGATCTGCTGCGCCCGGTTTCGGCGCAGGAGACAAAGGCGACCATGGTCCTGTCACTGCCGATCGACGAAGCCTCCGCGAAGGTGCGGACCGGTGGACCCAAGGACGACGAGGAGGATTATGCGCTGCCGATCTGGGCAGGCGTCGTTCCGATCACGTTCTCGGTCGGAGCGCCGATCTCCGACCCGCTGAACCTGCCGGGCGTCGAAACGCCCGACCATGCGACAAACTTCAGGATCGGCTAGAGGATGGCATCGAGCGCCGCGATGAGGCGCTCGCATTCCTCCGCAGTGCCGATGGTGATGCGCAGGTGGTCGGAAATCCGCGGCTTGTTGAAATGGCGGACGAGCACCGCCTTTTCGCGCAGGCCGGCGGCGATCTCGGCGCCTGACTTCGAGGCGTGGCGGGCAAAGACGAAGTTTGCCGCTGATGGCAGCACGTCGAAGCCGCGTTCGACAAGCGCTTTCGTCACCGCTTCCCGGTTGGCGATGATCTGCGCCCGGCAGGTCTCGAACCAGTCCTCGTCCTCGATCGCCGCAATCGCGCCGAGCTGGGCCAACCGGTCCAGCGGATAGGAATTGAAGCTGTCCTTGACGCGTTCCAGCGCCTCGATTAGCGGACGCTGGCCGATGGCGAAGCCGACGCGAAGGCCGGCAAGCGAGCGGGACTTGGAAAAGGTCTGCACGACCAAGAGATTGGGATAGGTCTTCGTCAACGGAACGGCGCTCTCGGCGCCGAAATCGACATAGGCCTCATCTATGACAACCGGCTGATCCGGGTGATTGCGCAGCAGCGTCTCGATGGCCGACAAGGGCAAGGCCATGCCGGTCGGCGCATTGGGATTGGGCAGGATGATCGCACCGCACGGACGATCATAGTCGGCTATGGAGACGCCGTAGTCCGCATCCAGCGGAACGGTCTCGGCGGTGATCCCATATAGTCGGCTATAGGTCGGATAGAAACTGTAACTTATATCCGGATAGAGGAGCGGCAGGTCGTGCTTCAGCAGGGCCTGGAAGGCGTGCGCCAGCACCTCGTCGGACCCGTTGCCGACGAAGACTTCCTCCGCCGAGACGCCATAATGGCGGGCGATCGCCTGACGCAGGTCCAGCGCCGAGGGGTCCGGATACAGGCGCAAGCCGTCTTCGGCCGCCGCGCGAATGGCGGCCAGCACCTTTGGCGAGGGACCGAAGGGGTTCTCGTTGGTGTTGAGCTTGACGAGATCGGCAATGCGCGGCTGCTCGCCCGGCACATAGGGCTGGAGATCATGGACGATCTGCGACCAGAACTTGCTCACGATACTTGCCTTTCTAGCTCTTGCGGTTGGCGACGAAGTGCGCCGTCTCGATCAGAATGCCACCCGCGGCGCCAAAGGGGGCCATCAGTTCCTCGGCCTGCGCGACGAGATACGAGAGCCGCGCCTCTGCCCAATCGGTGCCGTGCAGGGATACGAGCGTGCCCTTGCCGCGCGCGGCGTCCTTGCCGGTCGCCTTGCCCATGGTGGCGGCGTCCGACGTCAGGTCGAGAAGGTCGTCGGCAAGCTGAAAGGCGAGGCCGAGCGTTTCGCCGTATTGGCGCATTCGCTGCCTGTCCTCGGAAGAGGCGCCGGCAATGACAGGCCCGGCTTCGCAGGCAAAGCGGATCAGCGCGCCGGTCTTCATCGCCTGCAGCATGACGATGCCGTCTTCGTCGGGCGCCTGCTTCTCGGCGGCGAGATCCAGGGCCTGGCCACCGGCCATGCCGCCGATGCCGGAGGAGCGCGCCAGCATGCGCAGGAGCTCCACCCGTGCCTCGGCGGAAAGCGGCGTTTCCTCCGCGGCGATGATGTCGAAGGCGTAGGTCAGCAGGCTGTCGCCGGCAAGAATGGCAGTGGCTTCGTCAAAGGCGATGTGGACCGTCGGCTTGCCGCGACGCATGTCGTCGTCGTCCATGGCCGGCAGATCGTCATGGACGAGCGAGTAGCAGTGGACGAGTTCCAGCGCCGCGCCGACCCTCAGCGCAGCGTCCGGGTTGCCGCCGAACAGCCGGGCGCCTTCGAGGACCAGGAACGGTCGTAGGCGTTTTCCGCCGTTTAGCACCGCGTGCCGCATGGCATCCAGCAAGGTTGCCGGTCGGCAGATTTCGTCGTCCAGCAAGCCCGCCCCGAGGACTTCGGCAAGGAACATCTCCACGCTGCGGGCGTTGTCGGCAAGGCGGTTTGCAAGGGTGGTGGCGTTCGTCATCATGCTCGCTCTTTGGCATGGCGGCGGCAAACTGGCAATGGATTTCAAACATGGCCGGCGGGGCTGGTCATCGGCTGCGGGCCATGTTTTAAGTGACGTCCGGAATGCATTTTTGACCGGGACCACCACAAGAAACCGGCAGGGGGAAAGATCAGTGGCGGCCAGTTGGCGTTTTTTATCGGGCAACCGTGTGCGTCCCATTTTTCGGCGGATTGTCCGTATCGCCCTTTTTCTTCTGGTCCTGCCCTACCTTCTGATTTTCGTCTACCTGCTGCCGGTGCATCCCGTCTCGACGCTGATGATCGCCGATCTCGTCACCTTCCAGGGCTATTCCCGCCAATGGGTCAAGCTCGATGACGTCGCGCCGGTGCTGGTTCAGTCGGTGATGATGTCGGAAGACGGCCAGTTCTGTTTCCATGACGGGGTCGACTGGGAGCAGATGCGGGGCGTGGTGGACGACGCGCTGGACGGCGAGGCGACCCGCGGCGCCAGCACCATTCCCATGCAGACGGTCAAGAACCTGTTTCTCTGGAACGGTCGCTCCTTCCTGCGCAAGGCGCTCGAGCTGCCGCTGGCGCTGGCGGCGGACGCGGTCTGGTCAAAGCGGCGGATCATGGAGCTCTACCTGAACGTCGCCGAATGGGGGCCGGGCATCTACGGCATAGAGGCGGCGAGCCACTATCATTTCAATGTGCCGGCCTCCAAGCTCACGCGCCGGCAGGCCGCCTACCTGGCGGTTTCTCTCCCCAATCCGCTGGAGCGCAACGCCGGCAAGCCGAGCTCCGGCATGAAGCGGCTGGCCTCGATCGTCGAGCGGCGGGCCCGCGCTTCCGGCGAATACATCAAATGCATTTATGATTGACGGCAAACCTATTCATTTGTCGTGGAGCCGCCGCCTGGGCTAACGTCTGGTCCATCAGCATTTTTGGAGACAGCCGTGAGCGAACTTCTTCTGTATGTCGGCAACAAGAACTATTCCTCATGGTCCATGCGCCCATGGCTGGCGCTGAAGGCGGCCGGAATTCCCTTCCGTGACGAGGTCATCCCGTTCGACTTTCCGGGTGGCAACCCGGCCATCAAGGCGGTGTCCGAGACCGGCAAGGTGCCGCTTCTCGTCCATGACGGCTTCAAGGTCTGGGAATCTCTGGCGATCATCGAATATGCCGCGGAGCTTTTTCCGGATGCCGGCGTCTGGCCTCAGGACCGCAAGGCGCGGGGCCGGGCGCGCTCGGTGTCGATGGAAATGGCCACAGGCTTCCAGGCGCTGCGCAACGCCTGCCCCATGAACCTGCGCTATCCGCCGCAGACGCTGGACGTCGGAAGCGATGTCCTGGCCAACGTTGCCCGCATCACGACGATCTGGAACGAATGCCTCTCGGATTCCGGTGGGCCGTTCCTTTTCGGCGCATTTTCGGCTGCCGACGCCATGTATGCACCGGTCGGCAGCCGGTTCCGAAGCTACATGCTCCCGGTCGACGACGTCTCGGCTGCCTACATGACCGCTGTCACTGGCCACCCGGCCTTCCAGGCATGGGCGGCGGATGCCGCCAGGGAGACATGGGTGGTACCTGAGGACGAAGTCTGAAGGAGAGTGCCCGGCGGCACTAAAAAAATCCCTGTGGGGTATGGCCAAACGCCGCTTGCGCATGTATAAGCCGGCCCAATTTCCGAAATAGGGGCATGTCCATTTCGGCCAACAAGGCGGCTGATGGCATATGCCGTCCGTCCAGTGGAGTAAGTCAAATGGCTGTACCGAAGAAGAAAACGACCCCGTCCAAGCGCGGCATGCGCCGTTCGGCCGACGCCATCAAGGCATCGGCATATGTTGAAGACAAGAACTCCGGCGAACTGCGCCGTCCGCACCATATCGATCTGAAGACCGGTATGTATCGCGGCCGCCAGGTTCTGACGCCGAAGGAAAGCGCATAACCCCTAGCGGTTCCGCTTCACTGCGATTTTAAAAGAGGTCGGCCGTTCGCGCCGGCCTTTTTGTATTTGTCTCGCTACCCGCATAAAGTATTGTGCGTTGCGGCGAGATTCGCGAGCGGCTGCATTTGCAGAGCTTTTCCATCCGATCCGCCTGAAATGACACTCCGGATGAGGTTTATGTAATGCTTGCTGCGTTGCCACTGATGATCGTGCCGTTCCTGCTCTACAATGCGGTAATGCTGGGACTTGTCGGCGCGGATGGCGTCAGTGCGCTCGGAAGCGTCCTCACGTCGGTGCAGATGCTCTCGGGCGCTGACTGGACGCTCAGCCTCGGCGATATTCTGATCGTCGTCTCGCTGGTGGCGCTGTTCTTCGAGATCCTCAAGGCGACGATGCACAACTCCGCTTCGCTGCTCAATCACATGCTGTCGATGCTGATCTTCATCGCGTTTCTGGTCGAATTCCTGCTCGTGCGCGATGCCGCGACGCAGATCTTCTTCATCCTGATGGCAATGTCGCTGATCGATGTCGTGGCGGGCTTCACCATCTCCATTCGCTCGGCCGGTCGCGACGTATCGATCGGGCTCTGATCAGGAGCCACGATCGACGTCATTCGCATTTCGGTCTCTCAGAGATTGTCGAGCTTGGTCTGAAGCGCCTTCAGCTGCGCCTTCAGTTCGTCGATGTCCTTGCTCTCCGCCTTCTTTTCCTCCGCGGCTGCCGGCGGGGTCATGAAGGGCGAGAACATCTGCATCGCCTGGTGGAACATTTCGGTGTTCCGCTTGACCTGTTCTTCCATCAGTTGCATCGGCATCTGCAGGTTCTTGGCAAGCGGTGCTTCGCCGAAGGCCCTGCCGATCTGCTCGCGCATTTCCGTCTGCTGCTGGCCGAACGCCTTCATCGAATGTTCGAGAAAGCTCGGCACGACCATCTGCATCTGGTCACCGTAATAGGTGATCAGCTGGCGCAGGAAGGAAATCGGCAAAAGGGTGTTCCCGGTCTTGGATTCCTGCTCGAAGATGATCTGGGTGAGAACGGAATGAGTCAGATCTTCCCCTGACTTGGCGTCCTGAACGGTGAACTCTTCCCCCTTCTTGACCATCTCGGCCAAGTCTTCGAGGGTCACATATGTGCTGGTGCCGGTATTGTAGAGACGACGATTGGCATATTTTTTTATGATGATCTGATCGCCATTCTTGGCCATTGCAAACTCCTGCTCCCAAAACGTCCAGCGTTTCCTCTTAGATAGGAACTGTAAGCGCAAATTGCCGGTCGTTACAATCGATTTGTGCAATGCATGAATTCAACTTCGAGCTTCACGGGAAGCTGGCGCGAGGACCTGTTTCATCTCATTGAAGTCATTTGACTTCGCATTCAAGCTTTGTCAGTTTCGAGAAAATGGACAATAGCGCCAATGAGGAGGCACCCATGAGTGAACCAAGCATCGTCATCGCCAGCGCGGCCCGCACAGCGGTCGGCTCATTCAATGGCGCCTTCGCCAATGTCCCGGCGCATGATCTCGGCGTGACCGTCATCAAGGCCGTGCTGGAGCGGGCCGGTGTCGACGCCAGCGACGTCAACGAGGTGATCCTCGGGCAGATCCTGACCGCCGGCCAGGGCCAGAACCCGGCGCGCCAGGCGGCGATCAACGCCGGCATCCCGATCGAAGCGACCGCCTTCGGCCTCAACCAGCTCTGTGGCTCGGGCCTGCGCGCCGTCGCGCTCGGCGCCCAGCAGATCGCAACCGGAGATGCATCCATCGTGATTGCCGGCGGCATGGAATCCATGTCGATGGCCCCGCACTGCCAGCACCTGCGCGCTGGCGTGAAGATGGGCGATTACAAGATGATCGACACCATGATCAAGGACGGCCTGACGGACGCCTTCAACGGCTACCACATGGGCAACACGGCGGAAAACGTCGCCAAGCAGTGGCAGCTGTCGCGCGAAATTCAGGACGAATTCGCGGTCGCTTCGCAAAACAAGGCCGAAGCCGCCCAGAAGGCGGGCAAGTTCAAGGACGAGATCGTCGCCCACGTGATTTCGACCCGCAAGGGCGACGTCGTGGTCGACACCGACGAGTATATCCGCCATGGCGCGACGCTGGAGAGCATCGCCAAGCTGAAGCCGGTGTTCGAAAAGGATGGCACGGTGACGGCGGCCAATGCATCGGGCATCAATGACGGCGCGGCCGCGACGCTTCTGATGAGCGAGGCGGAAGCCGCCAAGCGCGGCATTCAGCCGATGGCCCGCATCGTCTCCTGGGCAACCGCCGGCGTCGATCCGAGCATCATGGGAACCGGCCCGATCCCGGCATCGCGCAAGGCCCTGCAGAAGGCCGGCTGGAGCGTCGGCGACCTCGATCTCGTGGAAGCCAACGAGGCATTCGCCGCCCAGGCCTGCGCGGTCAACAAGGACCTCGGCTGGGATCCGTCGATCGTCAACGTCAATGGCGGCGCGATCGCCATCGGCCATCCGGTCGGCGCGTCCGGTGCGCGCGTGCTCAACACGCTGCTGTTCGAAATGAAGCGCCGCGGCGCCAAGAAGGGCCTTGCGACACTCTGCATCGGCGGTGGCATGGGCGTTGCCATGTGCGTCGAGGCGATGTGATCAGCGCTGATTGTCACTAGGGGAGATGGCCTGCCGTATCATGCCGGGCGGCAGGCCTCAACAACCGCATAAAATACCGGCGAGAGTTTTAGTTACGGGCATCTCGGGAGGAATACATCATGAGCAGGGTGGCCATCGTTACGGGTGGGTCGCGTGGTATCGGCGCGGCGATCTCGATCGCATTGAGGGATGCAGGCTACAAGGTTGCCGCCAACTACGCCGGCAATGACGAGGCGGCAGCGAAGTTCAAGGACGAAACCGGCATTCCGGTGTTCAAGTGGGACGTGTCGTCCTACGAGAGCTGCGTCGAGGGCGTGGCCAAGGTGGAAGCGGAGCTCGGGCCGGTCGACATTCTGGTCAACAATGCCGGCATCACGCGCGACGCGATGTTCCACAAGATGACGCCGGACCAGTGGAACGCCGTCATCAACACCAACCTGACGGGTCTGTTCAACATGACCCATCCGGTCTGGAGCGGCATGCGTGACCGCGGCTTCGGGCGGGTCATCAATATTTCCTCGATCAACGGCCAGAAGGGCCAGGCCGGACAGGCAAACTATTCGGCCGCGAAAGCCGGCGATCTCGGCTTCACCAAGGCGCTTGCCCAGGAAGGCGCGATGAAGGGCATCACCGTCAATGCGATCTGCCCGGGCTATATCGGCACGGAGATGGTGCGCGCCATTCCCGAAAAGGTGCTCAACGAACGCATCCTGCCGCTGATCCCGGTCGGCCGGCTTGGTGAACCGGAGGAGATCGCCCGCTGCGTGCTGTTCCTCGCCTCCGACGATTCCGGCTTCATCACCGGGTCGACCATTTCTGCGAACGGCGGACAGTTCTTCGTCTGATTGTGGCAATAGTGGATGTTGCCGGAAATGGCGCCCTCGGGCGCCATTTTTGCTTTCAGCAAAGGTTAACGTCCGGGTCAAAATCGCTCCAATTTGGCGCATCCGGCAGATGAGAATATGGTTAAAATATTGTAAAAATACAATATTTAGCGATGAACAAAGCAGGAAACTTGTGGTGTCAATGATTCGTCGCCGATTCGTTCCGGCTTTGGCCTGAAGGTTAAAGTCCGCGCTTTTGGCGCCTGCTTTTCCCTATTCACGAGGACGTCGCCGGACTGTTGTTTCCCGCCAGCAGATGCATGATCGAGCGACCCACCATCAAGGTGACCGAGAGACCATTGACGAAGCTCCAGGTGATTTGCATTGGCTGGCTCGCTGCTGCGGCAGGATCGATCGCGGTGAGGACCCCATCGACGTAGTTGACCGCGAAGATGACCAGCAGCAGCCCCAGTGAAAGCCACTCTCCCTGCAGCAGCAACTTGCCGTTCGGCAGGCGCCTGGTCTGCCGAGCCGGCTTGATCGACAGAAGGATGACGAATGCCAGGATGATGCCGGTGGCGGTTCCCGCCAAGACATCCGCATCGAAACCGGCCATGACCAGCCGGCGGAGCGCAAGGAGAGTGAGGATCGCCGGCAGCAGGATCAGCGAGTTCTGCGATACTTCGCGTGTCTTTGTCCTCTTCAGCCCGCGAAAGACAAGAAGGGCGAGAACGAGCCATACCCAGCTGGGCGTGTGGGTGAGGATGTCGATCGGCATTTGCATGATGTCATGTGCTCCATTACTCAGGATGAAAGGTGCGGCGAACGGAGGTCTGGCATGTCGCCGCCGGAGAATGAGGGCAATGACGGGTTCGTATAATGCGTGAGGGCTACGTGGGCGGCGCGCCGCTGCAGCTCGCGCTTCGTGAAATGCAGGATGAATTTTCGAGCTGGCGAACCTGGGGCGCACTGGCCCTGGTCGCGGTGCTGCTGGTCGTTTCCGGTCCTTTCCAGACGATGACGACGCTTTCCCTGCCTCAGCGCAGCCTTTACTGGGGCGCCCTGGTTGTTGCCACATTCGTCGCCGGAAACTTTGTCGGCACATGGTGGAATTATGTCGTGCTGGAGCGCGGATGGCGGCAGCCCTGGCGGTTCATGACGGTCGGGGTCAGCGCCGGCATTCCAGCGGCCATAGCGGTTACAGCTATCAATGTTGCCGCCTTCGGATGGCAAATGCTTGCGCCGGCACAGATCGTGGAGCTTACCGCCTACAGCGTCTTCATCAGCGTTCTGGTCGCCGGATTATTCGCGCTCTACAGCCGGTCGGCGGACGAGGTGCCAGTCGGCATCAACGCGGGTGCGGAGGATGGTCTGCCGGCCATCCTCCGCCGCCTGCCGCTGCCCAAACGCGGGCGGCTCGTTTCGATCTCCGTCAGCGATCACTATGTCGAGGTGACGACGCTGAAAGGGCGGGAATTGCTGCTGATGCGTCTGCGGGATGCGGTGGCCGAATGCCCCCCGGAAAAGGGTCTGCAGATCCACCGCTCGCACTGGATCGCACTTGACGGCGTGAAGCATGTCTATCGCAGCGGCGGCAAGGTGATGGTCGAGACGGTGACCGGTGATCATCTTCCAATCAGCCGGTCCTTCTTGGCAGAGGCGCGTGCCTCCGGGTTGAACGCCTGAAGTGGGGCTCAAAGGTTAACAACAGGCGCTGCAATGCTGTCCCGCATGCTTCATTTGCTCGAAAATTATGGTTAAAATATTGTAAATACACCATATTTAGCGGTGAACAGATCGGGAAGACATTGATGTCAGCGATTCGTCGCTGATTCGTTCCAGCTTTGGACCGAAGGTTAATCGGGAGGTTGTTTTTCGCCGCCTTGGTCGGTTCTTTACGAAGGGGTGCCGCCGTCTGCCGACATTAGCAAACCGGTAGGATCTATTAACGCCGGACCGTCCATCTTGCGTCTGCAAGGAATTCCTGATTCACTATCTGGTGTCACGGCGTCGTTCGGGTGGAAGATGTAGCGGTGAACAAAGCCTGAATCCGTGCGAGTCAGCGATTCGTCGCTGATTCGTTCCTTTGCTGTTCCGAATCTTAACCGTTTGGTTTGACTCTCGAATTTCGGTCACCCTCGAAGTTGGGGCTTGCCTCGCCCGCCCTTAGTCGCCATGTGTCTTGCGGTGTTCCAGCCTTCCTCGCCGGGGGCGGTCACCCTCTCGTTTTTGCGTGGTGTGATAGTGACGATCCAACCCATGATCCTGAGCGGCCGCGGTGTCACCGCCATGCTCGGTCCGACCAATACCGGCAAGACCCACTATGCCATCGAGCGAATGCTGGCCTACGGTACGGGGGTCATCGGCCTGCCGCTGCGCCTGCTCGCACGCGAAGTCTACAACAGGCTGGTGGAGCGCGCCGGGGCCGCCAATGTCGCGCTGGTGACGGGAGAGGAAAAGATCTCGCCGCCCGGTGCGCGCTATTCCGTCTGCACGGTCGAGGCGATGCCGCGGGAAACCAATGCCGCATTCGTGGCGATCGACGAGGTACAGCTCGCCGGCGACCTGGAGCGTGGACACATCTTCACCGACCGCATTCTGCATCTGAGAGGCCGCGAGGAGACGCTGCTGCTTGGCGCCGACACGATGCGGCCGATCCTGCGGCAGATGCTTCCCGGCATTACGCTTGTGGACCGGCCGCGCATGTCGCAGCTCTTTTATGCCGGCCAGAAGAAGATCACGCGCCTGCCGCAGCGAAGCGCCATCGTCGCCTTCTCGGCGGAGGAGGTCTATGCGATCGCCGAACTCATCCGCCGCCAGCGCGGCGGCGCGGCAGTGGTGCTCGGCGCGTTGTCTCCGCGAACCCGAAACGCCCAGGTTGGCCTCTATCAGGCAGGTGACGTCGAATATCTGGTGGCCACCGATGCGATCGGCATGGGGCTGAACCTCGACGTCGATCACGTCGCCTTTGCCCAGGACCGCAAGTTCGACGGGTTCCAGTACCGCAATCTCAATCCGGGCGAACTCGGCCAGATTGCCGGCCGCGCCGGCCGCCACGTCCGCGACGGCACATTCGGGGTTACCGGCCGCGCCGAACCATTCGACGAGGAACTGGTCGAGCGCCTGCAGAATCACGAATTCGATCCGGTCAAGGTGCTGCAGTGGCGGACCAAGGCGCTCGATTATTCTTCGCTCAACGCCCTGCGCCGCAGCCTGGAAACGCCGCCACAGGTGCCGGGCCTGACCAAGGCGCTGCCGGCAATCGACCACGAAGCGCTCGAACTGCTGGCGCGCTATCCCGAGATCATCGATCTCGCCACCACGCCGGAGCGGGTCGAGAAGCTTTGGGAAGCCTGTGCGCTGCCCGATTATCGCCGCATCACCCACGCACAACACGCCGACCTGATTTCGACGCTCTATTCGGATCTCGTTCGCCATGGTGTGGTCAACGAGACTTTCATGGCAGAACAGGTCAGGCGGTCGGACCGGACGGACGGGGAAATCGATACTTTGTCGGCGCGCATTGCGCAAATTCGAACTTGGACTTATGTGTCCAATCGCCCAGGGTGGCTAACCGATCCGACACACTGGCAAGAAAAGACGCGTGAAATCGAGGACCGGCTGTCCGACGCGTTACATGAGAGGTTGACGAAACGCTTTGTTGATCGCAGGACTTCTGTGCTCATGAAGCGGCTTAGAGAGAATGCGATGCTGGAAGCAGAAATCAGTGTGAATGGCGATGTCTTCGTCGAAGGACATCACGTCGGCCAGTTGGCCGGTTTCCGGTTTTCGCCGGTCACCGGGGGGAACGGGCCTGACCAGAAGGCGGTCGAGGCTGCGGCCCAGAAGGCGTTGTCGCTGGAATACGAAGCGCGCGCCGCGCGTCTCTACGCGTCCGGCAACAGCGACCTCGTCATCGGTTCGGATGGTTACGTCCGCTGGCGGGGCGAACCCGTGGCACGGCTTTCGTCCGGCGATCACATCCTGCATCCGCGCGTCATCCTGCTCGCCGACGACCAGCTGAGCAGCAATGCGCGCGAGCACGCGACCGCCCGCGTCGAGCGCTTCGTCAATCACCACATCGCGACCGTCCTGAAGCCGCTCGATGACCTGTCGCGTGCCGAAGACCTGCAGGGTCTCGCCAAGGGCCTGGCATTCCAGCTGGTCGAGAACCTCGGCGTTCTCTTCCGCCGCGACGTCGCCGACGACGTGAAGTCGCTCGATCAGGATGCGCGCAGCTCTATGCGCAAATACGGCGTGCGGTTCGGCGCATACCATGTCTTCATGCCACTTCTCCTGAAGCCGGCGCCGGCGGAACTGATCACGCTTCTCTGGGCGCTCGCCAATGACGGCCTGGACAAGCCCGGCTACGGCGACCTGATCCCGGTTCTGGCCGCCGGCCGCACGTCGATCGTCACCGACAACACCTATGAACGCGCCTTCTACAAGCTCGCCGGCTTCCGCTTCCTCGGCAAGCGCGCTGTTCGCATCGACATTCTCGAGCGCCTGGCGGACCTGATCCGTCCGCTCCTGCAGTGGAAGCCGGGTTCGGGCGCTCGGCCCGACGGCGCCTATGACGGCCGCCGGTTCACGTCGACGACCGGCATGCTGTCGATCCTTGGGGCTACGCCGGACGACATCGAGGAAATCCTCAAGGGTCTCGGTTACCGTGCCGACCAGGTTTCCGCTGAAGAAGCCGCGGCATTCCTGGCAAGCCAGGGTGGCGAGACGCCTGCCGCCGAGGGCGAGGCCGACAAGGCCAGCGCAGAGGCCGAGAGCGCCGAACACGAAGACGCCGGTGACGATGCCGATGGCGAGGAGAGTGCTGCTCCCGCCGAAAGCGCTGCCGTAGCCGAGGAGGCTCCCGCGGCAGTGGCCGAGGCAGCCGATGCGACGGTCGCCGAAAAGTCCGAGACGGATGCGTCTGCCGCCGAGGAGGCCGTTGCAGAAGAGCCGAAGCCGGTTCTGCTCTGGCGCATGGGCGGTCGTTCCGACCACCAGCAGCGCCGTCCGCATGGCCAGCAGAAGCAGGCACGCTCCAATCGCGGCGAAGATGGCCGCAAGGACCAGCCGCGCGAAAATCGGGAAAACCGTGACAATCGCGGCAAGGGCGGCAAGCCGAACCGCAATCAACGGCATGACGGTCCGCGTCCGGACAAGGGCCAGCGCAACGACCGCCATCAGCAGCAGGCCAAGCCGCCGCGCAAGGAAAAGCCGATCGATCCGGATTCGCCTTTCGCAAAGCTCGCCGCGCTGAAGGAACAGATGAAGAAGTAAGCGATGGCGGAGGAAGGCCATCCGGTTGCAGCGGCGCGACAGCGCCTCGACAAGTGGCTATTCTTCACCCGCCTCGTCAAATCACGCACGCTGGCGCAGGATTACATTCGCTCGGGCCAGATCCGGGTGAATGGCGAGCGTGTCACCTCCTCAAGCGCGCAGGTCAAGATCGGCGACCGGATCGAGGCGACGCTTGCCAGCCGCGACATCGTCGTGGTCATGCGGGATGGAGGCTTTCGTCGCGGGCCGTCCGAGGAGGCGCGGCGCCTCTACGAGGACTTCTCGCCGCCGCCTGGTGAGACAAAACGCCTCAGGCCTCTCGAACAGGCCCTTCGCACGCCGGGAACGGGTCGTCCGACCAAGAAAGAACGGCGGGCGGTGGATCGGCTGAAGTCGGAAGACGATTAGAAAACTCTGCCTCCAGAAGGCCGAAATCGGAAACGGAATGCCCTTGCCATAAGGGATCAAAGCCGTTACCTCACAAATGAAATGAGCGCATTGGATTCTCCGGTCGAGCGCCGGATAACCGCGCTCCCCGGTATTTCTGGACGTCAGGGCTGATCGTCCAAATTAGCATAGCTGGAGTGTCTCGTGACATATATCGTGACGGATAACTGCATTCGCTGCAAATACACAGATTGCGTCGAAGTCTGCCCCGTGGACTGCTTCTACGAAGGCGAGAATTTCCTGGTCATCCATCCCGATGAATGCATCGATTGCGGCGTCTGCGAACCGGAATGTCCCGCCGAGGCGATCAAGCCGGATACCGAGCCGGGTCTCGACAAGTGGCTGAAAATAAATACGGAATACGCCTCAATCTGGCCAAATATCACGACCAAACGTGACCCGCTTCCCGAAGCGACCGAAATGGACGGCGTGGAAGGCAAGTTTGAAAAGTTCTTCTCCGAGAAGCCCGGTTCTGGCGATTGAGCGGAGAGTATTTCCTTCCGTTACGGAAGGTTGCGATTGAAGGATTCCGCCGCACGCCGGCGGTCAACCGTCGGGGATGCCCGACGGGCATGTATTGATTGATTTTATCATATTTTTGTGGTAGACATTCTCTATCTGGTCCACCACGCGGCAGCTATGTGCCTCAATAATCACGAAAGCTACAAAACAATTCGCACGCGAAATCGGCATCGTCGTTGATGCTGTCTACAGATTTCGAGCTTCGGAGCGTTTTGTTCTCTGCATGCATTCGACCAGAGCAGAGGAAATGTACCCGTCCGTGCATTTCATTTATCCGGGCCTCACTGACCCGACTCCGGCCTTGTTGGGCCGGCAGTGTAACAGGGAGTTTTTGAATCGAATGACGACCCAGCAGAAAAAATCTTCGACGCGCCACGGCTTCAAGACCGGCGAATCCATCGTGTATCCGGCTCATGGCGTCGGCATGATCTCCGCCATTGAAGAGCAGGAAGTGGCGGGCATGACGCTCGAACTTTTCGTGATTGATTTCGAGAAGGACAAGATGCGCCTCAAGGTTCCGGTGGCAAAGGCCGTGAGCATCGGTATGCGCAAGCTGTCCGAGACGGATTTCGTCGATCGCGCCCTCAAGGTCGTCCAGGGCAAGGCCCGCATCAAGCGCACCATGTGGTCGCGCCGCGCGCAGGAATATGATGCCAAGATCAATTCCGGCGATCTGATCTCGATTTCCGAAGTCGTTCGCGACCTTTACCGCGCCGAAAACCAGCCGGAGCAGTCCTATTCGGAGCGTCAGCTCTATGAAGCTGCCCTGGATCGCATGGCGCGCGAAATCGCCGCCGTCAACAAGATGTCCGAGACCGAGGCCGTCCGCCTGATCGAGGTCAATCTTGCCAAGGGTCCGAAGCGCGGCAAGTCTGTCGAAGACGATGCTGCCCAGGAAGAAGAAGAAGCCGCGTAAGCGCTGATTGCATCACCTGCGATCTCCCAAAACCCGGCCTCAGCGCCGGGTTTTATTTTTTTGAAGAGACCTCCCAAACTCTCACATTCGTGTGATTTTTTTCCTCTGCCATTGCATTGCCGCGAAACTGGGTTCACATAATAATTGTTCGCCTGACTTATTAATTGTTTTCTTGCTGGCGGGTAGTGAACAATTTCGCGGTTGGATCGTTGTACCGACGTAGGTTGCGCGGATGAATAAGGATGAAGCGACCTGAACCCATTGGGGTTTGGCGCTTTTCATAGATTTAAGACTTTAATTGCCCCAGGAGAAGTCTGATGAATAGCATTGCCATAGACCGTCAGCTCAGCAGGGTAGCCAGAAGCGCTCCGTACCTCGCCCGCGAGGAGGAACACGATCTTGCTGTGCGCTGGAAGGAAAGCCACGACCAGGGTGCGCGCAACCGCATCGCCATGTCGCACATGCGCCTGGTTATTTCGATGGCCAACAAATTTCGTAATTTCGGATTGCCGCTCAGCGACCTCATTCAGGAAGGCCATGTGGGTCTCCTGGAGGCGGCCGCTCGCTTCGATCCTGAACGTGAAGTGCGTTTCTCAACCTATGCAAGCTGGTGGATCCGCGCGTCGATGCAGGATTATATCCTGCGCAACTGGTCCATCGTCCGCGGCGGCACCAGCTCGGCGCAGAAGGCCCTGTTCTTCAACCTCAGGCGGCTGCGCGCCAAGCTTGCCCAGGGTGACACGCACCTGACGGCTCAGGCGATCCACCAGGAAATTGCCTCCGCGCTCGGCGTCAGCGTGTCCGACGTGCAGACCATGGATGCCCGTCTTTCCGGCCCGGACGCCTCCCTGCAGGCGCCGGCGATTGCCGGCGACAACGACAGCAGCGAGCGCATCGACATGATGGCGAGCGATGAGCCGCTGCCGGACGAGCAGGTCTCCGACATGATCGACAGCGAACGCCGCCGCGAATGGCTCACCCATGCGCTCGACTCGCTCAACGACCGGGAAATGAAGATCATCCGCGCCCGCCGGCTCGCCGAAGACGGCGTGACGCTGGAAGAACTGGGTTCCGAACTCGGGATTTCCAAGGAACGTGTCCGGCAGATCGAAAACCGGGCGATGGAAAAGCTCAAGGCCGCTCTTATGTCGGCCGATCCGATGCTCGCCATGCTTTAGACGCGGGTCGCATCATACTTGCAAAAAACGGCCCCGTTCGGGGCCGCTTTTATTTTGGCTTGGGTTTTCAACCCTTCGTGAAGACGTAGTCGGTTTCCTGGCGCAGCACCTCACCTGGACGCAGCACGGGGCTGGGAAAGCTCTCGTGGTTGATGGCGTCCGGCCAGACCTGGGTCTCCATGCACAATCCCGAAAACGCGCCGTAGGTACGGCCTTCAAGGCCCGGGACCGGTGTGGCGAGCTTGACGGCGGCGTAGAACTGCACGCCGGGTTCGGTGGTGCGCACTTCCATGGCGACCCCCGAACTGCTGCTCTTGGCCAGCGCCACGGCGCGCTTGGCGCCACGCTCCGTCGACAGGCAGAAATTGTGGTCGTAGCCGACCTGCTTGCCGTCCTCGAGCATGCGGATCGGCCGCATCTGGCGGAAGTCGAACGGCGTCCCGCCAACCGGCCGAAGTTCTCCCGTCGGGATCAGGTTCGCATCGGTCGGCAGATAGTAATCGGCGGCGATCAGCATGTCGTGGTCGAGGATGTCGGCCTTGCCGTCCAGATTGAAATAGCTGTGCTGGCAGAGGTTGGCGAGCGTCGGCTGGTCCGTCGTCGCCTCGTATACGACCGACAGGACGCCGTCGCCGTGAACCGTGTAGGTTGCCGAAATCGAGCAGTTGCCGGCGTAACCGCAACGGCCGTCCGGATCGACGATCTCAAGGCGAACGCTGTCTTCCTTCAGATCGGCAATCACCCAGTTCTGCTTGCCGATGTTGTTGGCGCCGCCATGCAGGTGATTGACGCCCTTCTCGTTGAGATCCAGCTGATAGGCCTTGCCGTCGAGCGTGAACTTGCCGCCGGCGATGCGGTTGGCGCAGCGGCCCGGTGTGGCGCCGAAGTTGGAGGAATATTTCGGGTAGCTGCCGAAGTCTTCGAACCCAAGCACGAGTGGCGGCTGGTGGCCTTCGAGGCGAAGATCCTGGATGACGGATCCCCAGGTCATGACGTTGGCAGTCAGTCCGCCACCGCGGATCGTCACGCGATAGACCGGCTCGCCGGCATCCGTATGGCCGAAAATTTCACGCTCCAACGGTTTGACCGTCATCTCCCATTCCTCTTCGTCATTTCGGTTGATTGACTTTCGTGCCGCCTGCTGGAAGCAGGCAATTGCATACATGGAGCAGGGCAGACTTCAAGACAATTCCCGCGTAGCCTTTTCCAGTCCGCCAAGCGTCAGGGGAAACATCCGGCCTGCCATGAGGCCGTTCAGCAGGCCGATCGACGTGGTGTAGTGCCAATAGGATTCCTTGACGGGATTGAGCCATACCGATTTCCGGAAGTGGTCGGTAATCCGTCTCAGCCAGACCGCCCCCGCCTCGGCATTCCAATGTTCGACGGAACCGCCCGGATGGGTGATCTCGTAGGGCGCCATGGAGGCATCCCCGACGAAGATCGCCTTGTAGTCGGGTCCGTAGGTATTGAGGAGTTCCATCGTCGGGGTGCGCTCGCCGTAGCGGCGGTTGTTATCCTTCCAGACGTCCTCGTAGATGCAATTATGGAAGTAGAAATATTCCATGTGGCGAAATTCCGCCTTGGCCGCGGAAAACAGCTCTTCCACGGCACGGACATGATCGTCCATCGAGCCGCCGATATCGAAGAACATCAAAAGTTTGACGGCGTTGCGCCGCTCCGGCCGCGTCTGGACGTCGAGATAGCCATGTTCTGCGGTGGCGCGGATGGTGCCGTTGAGGTCCAGCTCGTCAGGCGCTCCCTGCCGCACCCATTGCCGCAACCGTTTCAGCGCGACCTTGATGTTGCGCGTGCCGAGCTCGACCGTGTCGTCGAGATTGGCGAAGTCGCGGCGGTCCCAGACCTTGACCGCCCGGCGGTGGCGCGAGGTTTCCTGGCCGATGCGCACGCCTTCCGGATTGTAGCCATAGGCACCGAAGGGCGAGGTGCCAGCGGTGCCGATCCACTTGTTGCCGCCCTGGTGGCGCTCCTTCTGCTCGGCGAGCCGCTCCTTTAGCGTTTCCATCAGCTTTTCGAAGCCACCGAGGCTCTCGACGAGCTTCTTTTCTTCCTCCGTCAGATGCTTTTCCGCGAGCCGTCGAAGCCACTCTTCGGGTATGGCGGCGTCCGTCGGACCCGCTTCCGAACCTGAAACGGCCTCGACTCCGCGGAAATATTCGGCGAAGGTCCGGTCGAAGCGGTCGATGAAGCGCTCGTCCTTCACCAGCGCTGTGCGGGCGAGGTAGTAGAAGGCCTCTACATCATAGTCGACCAGTCCGTCCTCCATGCCTGCCAGCAGCGTCAGAAACTCCTTCAGCGTCACGGGGACACCGGCTTGCTTCAGGCTCAGGAAGAACGGGATGAACATGCAGGCGACTATAGGCCGGCGCGGTCAGCCTGTCAGCCGCTGATCCATCCGGTCGAGGCCGATCTCGGCGAGATCGTAGGGTGTCGTCTGGTAGACCTGGTTGATCCAGTTGCCGAACAGCAGGAAGGCGTGGCTGCGCCAGCGGTTGAGCGGCTGCTTGGTCGGATCATCATCCGGGAAGTAGTTGTGCGGCGGCTTGATCGGCGTGCCGGCCTCGACATCGCGGAAATACTCTTCCGCCAGCGTCGTCGAGTCATATTCGACGTGGTTGAAGATGTAGAGCCGGTTGCACTTTTCCTCGGAAATGAGGCAGACGCCGGTGTCGTTCGATTCCATCAGCAGCTCCAGGCCCGAGCCTGCGCGCAGGTCTTCCTTGCGCACCTCTGTCCAGCGCGAGACGGAAATCTGGAAGTCGTCGGAGAAGCCGGAGAGATAGGGCGATGCCGGCTTGAGGTTCTTGTGGCGGTACACGCCAAAGGCCTTTGCCGGCAGATTGTATTTCGGCACCTTGTGGAAGTGCCAGATCGCCGCCATCGCTCCCCAGCAGATGAAGAAGCTCGAATGGACGTTGGTCTCGGTCCAGTCGAGGATCTGCTTCAACTCATCCCAATAGGTGACGTCCTCGAAGGGCAGCGTCTCGATCGGTGCGCCGGTGATGATGAAGCCGTCGAACTTGCGGTCCTTCACCTCGTCCCAGGTGTTGTAGAAGGAGATCAGATGGTCCTCGGGCGTGTTCTTCGCCTTGTGGCCGCCGATGCGCACCAGCGTCAGCTCGACCTGCAGCGGCGAGGCGCCGACGAGGCGGGCGATCTGCGTCTCCGTCTTGATCTTGTTCGGCATGAGGTTCAGGAGGCCGATCTGCAGTGGCCGGATGTCCTGCCGGAGCGCCGTCTTCTCATCCATGACCTTAACGCCTTCACGCACGAGAATGTCGCGGGCGGGGAGTTCGTCTGGAATTCTGATCGGCATCGTAGTCATCCTTCATGCGGTCGGGCGATAGCCCAAAGACAAAAAAACCGGCGGCGAAATCGCAACCGGTCCTTGGAACATTCGTTTGTCCGCGGCCCTTTTTAGCGACTTCTTTAACGTGGCTGCAAGCCGGCCGGCCAAATCACCACGGAACGCCTATGAAATAGCGCCAAGTTGAATGAGAATCAAGAAAAAGCGCACTCAGGGGAATGTGGGCATGCGCCATGCCCCTCCCCAACCCCTCCCCACAAGGGGGAGGGGCTTTGCCGACGAATCTGCCTCTGCTGCCATAAGCATCCTGATGATCAGGTTAGGGGGTGGGTGAAGAGTGTCGCGGGAGATAGCCCCTCCCCCTTGTGGGGAGGGGTTGGGGAGGGGACTTTGTGTTGGTGAGCGAAAGCTTCAGCCGTCTCGCCTTGCCATGAAAGCCAGGCGTTCGAAAAGATGGACGTCCTGCTCGTTCTTCAACAGTGCGCCGTGCAGTTTCGGCAGGGCGTTCTTCGCATCGCCGCGCAGGCTCATCGGATCGACGTCGTCGGCGACGAGGAGGCGGATCCAGTCGAGCGCCTCGGAGGTCGACGGGCGCTTCTTCAGGCCCGGCGTCTCGCGGATCTCGTAGAACTGCGTGAGGGCGGCGCGAACCAGCGACTGCTTGATGCCGGGGTAGTGAACCTCGACGATGCGCTCCAGCGTCTCCGCGTCGGGGAAGCGGATATAGTGGAAGAAGCAGCGGCGCAGGAAGGCGTCCGGCAGTTCCTTCTCGTTGTTGGAGGTGATGATGACGATCGGCCGGTTGGCGGCAGAGACCGTCTCGCCGGTTTCGTAGACGTGGAACTCCATGCGATCGAGTTCCTGCAGAAGATCGTTCGGGAATTCGATGTCGGCCTTGTCGATCTCGTCGATCAGCAGCACGACCTTGCGGTCCGCCTCGAAGGCCTGCCAGAGCTTGCCCTTGCGGATGTAGTTCTTCACGTCATGGACGCGTTCGTCGCCGAGCTGGCTGTCGCGCAGGCGGGAGACCGCGTCGTATTCGTAGAGGCCCTGCTGTGCCTTGGTGGTCGACTTGATGTTCCATTCGAGGAGGTCGAGGCCGAGCGCGCTCGCCACCTGGCGGGCAAGCTCCGTCTTGCCGGTGCCGGGCTCGCCCTTGACCAGCAGCGGCCGCTCCAGCCGGATCGCGGCATTGACCGCTGTCATCAGGTCCTTGCCGGCGACGTATTCTTCCGTTCCTTCAAAACGCATCGTTCGTTCGTTCCCGCTGTTCAACAGCCTTAGACCTATTGCCTGAGACGGACGCGGGCAACAGAAAACCCGGCGGAATTGACTTCCGCCGGGTTCTGCAGAGCGAAAGCGGAGACCGGCCTGCCTAAGGAGAACACCGCTACTCCAAAACCGGTCCCCGCCTTTCAGGCGGCACGCCCTACGCTCTGATCTCCTGACGCTGGAAGGAGACATAGGCGATCGTGTAAACCACGACCATGGCTGCGATCAGGCCGGAAAGCTGCGGCCAGATCAGAAGTGCGCTTTGATCGAAGGGCAGCGGCATGCCCATGATCGCCCCCTGCAACTGGCTCATGAAGACGAGGCCGAGCGAGCGGGTAGCGGGGTTGAGGATCGCCATCGTCGCCTCACCGAAGAGCGTGTTCGGCGAGATGCGCGACAGCGCCTGACCGATTTCCGCCTGGTGAACGATGGTGACCGGGTTGAAGGGATCGGCCGGCGCAATGGCGCTGGCGATCAGCGGCGCGATCATGCTCCAGAAGATCGTGAAGATCAGCCACAGCGTCAGGCCTGCCAGCGCCGAGGTCGCCGGCGAGCGGAAGAGCGTGGAGAACAGGAGCGAGATCGCCAGCCAGACACCGGCATAGGCGAGCGAGATCAGCAGGAACGTCAGGCCCCTGAGGATTTCCTCGCCGGAAGGTGGCAGGCCGAGCATGATAATGCCCATGCCGGTGACCAGCAGCCAGAGGGTGATCAGGCAGATGCCGATCACCATCAGCCCGCCGAGGAATTTTCCGGCAAGCAGCGCGTCGCGATAGATCGGTTGCGACAGGATGCGGCTCATCGTGCGGCGGTTATACTCGCCGTTGATCGCGTCGAAGCCGAGCGAGATGCCGACCAGCGGCAGGAGGAAGCCGAGGAAGGCGATGAACGACGGCAACGGGTCCTGCGCGGTGGTGAAGATGCGCAGGAACAGGAAGGGATCCTCCCCGACCGTGTTCTTGATCTGGCCGATGGCGCCGTAGATGGAGCCGATCGCCGTCAGGATGACCAGCAGCATGACGAGGTGCATGCGCGGGCTGCCCATGTGATCGGCCGCCTCCTTCATGGCAACGGTTGCGAGACCCTTGAAAGGTGATCCTTCACGCTGCTTCATCGCGGTCACCCTCCTCGAAATAGCGGACATAGACCTCGTCAAGGCTCGAGCGGTCCATGGACATGCCCTTCAGCCTGCCGCCCGATTGCACGATCTTTTCGGCCAGTTCGTCGCGTACGTCGCGGGCCGCGTCGATGCGGTAGCGGCCGGTGCCGATGGTGGTTACGTTGCTCACTCCGTCGATGGCGCCGCCAACGGCCGCGACATCGCAGTTCTCGGCATCGATCTCGATGACATAGGCGCCACCGAGCACCTGGCTTGCCAGATCGCTGACCTTGCCGATCAGGCCGACCTTGCCTTTCCTGAACAGCGCGACCCGCGAGCAGATCGACTGCACCATGGACAGAAGGTGCGAGGAGAGCACGATGGTCATGCCTTCGCCGGCAAGCTTGACGATCAGGTCGAGCAGTTCCTGCGTCGACTGCGGGTCGAGGCCCGAGGTCGGCTCGTCGAGGATCGCCACCTCGCAGGCCTTCACCAGGAGATCGGCAATGCCGAGCCTCTGGCGCATGCCGCGCGAGAAGGTGGCGACGCGGCGGTCGATGACATGGCCGAGACGCACGCGATCCATCGCCGCGACGATCCGCCTTGCCGCCTCATCGCCGGGAATGCCGGCGAGCCGCGCGGTGTAGGCGAGGTTCTCCCGGGCCGTCATCGAGTCGTAGAAGCCGACGGCATCTGGCAGGTAGCCCACCCGCCGCTTGACGGCGAGTGGATCGCGGTAGGGGTCGTGTCCGAGGACACGCACCTCGCCGCCGGAGGGTTCTGTAAGGCCGAGCAGGAGCAGGATGGTCGTCGTCTTGCCCGCTCCGTTCGGTCCGAGCAGGCCGAAGACCTCGCCCCGCTCGACTGTCAGATCAAGGCCATCCACCGCAATGTGGTGACCATAGGCTTTCCGGAGGCCTTTCGCCTCTATGACCGGCGTGCTCATCTGCGGCCATACCGGGCAACCGCGAAAGCAAGAACGATCACGGCGGAGCCGATGACGCCGAGGCCGGCGAGGCCCCACATGGTGGAGGTGGTGACGGTGACGCGGAAGTCGGAGCTATCCGACACGCCGTCGCCGCGGGCCGACACGGTGACCATGTAGTCGCCGGCGATCGCCTTGTCGGAGGGCGTCATGTGGACGGCGAACTTCTGGTCGCTGCCGGGAGCGAGTTCCGGAATGGACTTCGGATCAACCTCCATCTTCCAGCCCTGCGGCGCGCTGGCATTCAACGCAACGTTGGCGGCCGGTGCGGAACCGGAGTTGGAGACGGTGAAGTCGAAGGTTTCTTCCTTGCCGGCTTCGGCGCGGCCGGAGAGGCGGCCTTCGGGGGCGGCGAGCGCCACCTTCGGCTGGCCGGTGATGTCGAGCAACAGCTTGGTTGCGGCCTTCACCTTGTCGTTGGAAGCGCCGGCGGCGACGGGATACTGGCCGGCGGAAATGTCACGCGGCGGGGTGACCGAGAGTTTCACGGTCTTGGTCTCGCCGGGCTTGAAGGGCAGGCTGGTCAGCTCCTGGCTGCCATATTGTTCCTTGAAGGTGGTCTGGAAGCCGGCCGGCGCGTCAGCGAGCAGGTTGAAGGTCTGGTCTTCGGCGCTGTCGTTCTTGATCGTCAGGTCGAAATCGAAATTGGACCGCGGCGTGCCGCGGAGTGCCGGAAGCTTCGGTTCGATCGTCACCTTGTCGGGGTCGGCGGCGGCGAGCGTCATGGTGATCGGCAGCTTCAGCGACTGGCCGTCGGCGGTCTGGCCGATGACGGTGAAGTCGTAGGTGCCGGCCTTGACGTCCTTCGGCGCGCTGACCTTCAACTGCAGGCTGCGGTTCTCGTCCGGGGTGACCATGGCGGCCTTGACCGGCTTGCCCCCGCCGTCAAGCTCCCATTTCCAACCGTCCGGCAGGCCGTTGACGCTGAATTCGACGCGGGCGGGCGGTTCGTTGGAATTGGCAAGACTGAGGGAAAGGGTCGCATCCTCCCCGATGCGTTCGGTAATGGCCGGATAATCGGTGGTGAGCCAGAGGCCCGAGGGTTTCATGTCGGCCTGCTGGGCCATGGCAGGAATTGAGCACAGCAAGGCGGCACCGGTAACCATGGTCACCGATGAAAGGCGGCGTAAGCGATTCATCGCATCACTCCCGAATCTGATTTCTTAGAGGCTTGTTTTCGACTTCGTTGTGGTGGCGTGCCCGCTCCCCGGCCGGTCGGACCGTGGCGCGAACAAGGAAACGCTTTGCCCGAAATGTGACCAAAGTCGGGCAGGAAAATTACAAGCTCGTAATGTCAGAAAAGCCTTAAGCAGCGGCCGGCGTGCCGAAAACAAGCACCAGAACGGCAAGCGCTATACCCGCGATAAACACAATTCTCTGCGGCAATATATCGCGCTTCTTTACTTCCAATGTTGCCAAAAGTGCCTGAACGCACTGGATTCCGTAGTAGAGAACGAATGCCTTGGAAGCATAGGAGATGATCTCGAAGATGTCGGCCGACCAGGTGACCGCGATGGCCACCAGCGCGGTCGCGAGATAGCCGCCCCTGACCGGAATGCGTCCGCGTGTCGCACCGTTGACGAGCCCGGCGGCGCCGTTCAAATCAGCCATGGCGGCGGAAAGTTGCGATGCGAGGGCCGTCAGGATGACGAGCGGGGCGGCCGCGCTGCCCAGCGAGGCGACCATGTCGATGATCTGAGTCTCGCCGCCGACGGCCGGCAGGTCCGTCGGAAAGAACGGCGTGACCAGCAGGATGAAGGCGAGATAGATCGCCGTTGCGATCCCCTGCGCGTAGATCATCGTGCGAATGCGCGTCCGGCGGTCATAGGTGTTTCCGAGATAGCGGGAGGTTTCGAAGCCCTGGACGAGAATGATCAGTCCGAGCAGGACGCTCAGCCTTTCCCCGCCGGTGTCGTGGTTGATTTCCGCCAGATGAAACGTGCCGCCGTTGAACGCGAGGAAGGCGGCATAGGCGAGAGCGGTGATGAGGCCGGCGATCAGCGCCAGCTTGATGGCGACGGCGGCGACCTCGACATGCTCCAGCGCCCGCAAGCCGCGCAGCGTGCCGATCAATCCAAGTGCGCCGATGACGACGGTCGCGATGATCCTGCCTGTCCATTGATCGACGATGCCGTCGGCCTTCAGCGCGAAGGAGGCGAAGAGATTGATGTAGTAGCAGACCGAGATGAAATAGGCGAAGGCAAGCGCCAGATCGGAGGCGCGTTCGAGAAACAGGATCGGCCCCGTCTCACCGGCCTCGATCATCTCTTCCACATGCGCGATGTTGAATCGGATCGCGGCCCCGAACATGTAGGCGGCAACGCAGAGGAACAGCATGGCCGCCCAGGCCCAGTTGCCGGCGACATGGGCAAGGACGGGACCGGCCACGAGGAAACCGGAGCCGATGATCGAGGCAAGCGGTGTCACCGTCGCCCGCCATGTCGGCGAAGCGAGCAGCGTCGGCCGGAAGAGGATGATCGCCGCGATTGCGGCGGTGAGGATCATGATGATGTTGGTCGACATGATCCGATGCTTAACCCCTCAAGCGGGCGATGGATAGCCTTGGACTTTGAACGGAGCCGACCTAGCCGCGCAGATGCATGAGCTTGAAATGGGGCGCCGTCAGCGGCTCCAGAAGGTGGGCATGGCCGCCGTCCTTCAGCAGCCGAAGCGCTTCCAGCTGCGATTGCCGGCGCTCGTTGAGGTCTGCTACGGCGGTAACGACGAGGGTACTTTCGGTGTAAGGGCGAGGCAGGCCGTTTTCGACGGCGCCGGCGATGACGAGGGCGCGGTACCAGTCGAAGGGAAGAAGGTCCGCATCGCGGGTATCATCTTCGGCGATGTAGGTGCAGGCTGTCCGCACGTCTGAGGCGCCTGCCTGCTCGACCGGCACTTCGTCCAGTCGGTCATAGCCGCGCCGATATCCTTCGAATTCGTCCAGCAGCACGATATCATCGGCCAGAAGCCGGTAAAGCACGCCGTGGACCCGGTCCGCCGGTTCCGCCGGAACGATCGTCGCCTTGCCCGATCCATCCCGGCCACGCTTGGAATAATCCAGCGCATAGCCGGCTATCGAACCGATGCCGACGACCCGGGCGCTCGGGCAGCGCGCGGAAAGCCGCGCCGGCAGCATGTTCGACCCGTAGGCGAAGTAGAGGCGGAAACTCGTGCTCAGCCTTCCATCTCCTCACGCAGCATTTCCAGCTCCAGCCACTCTTCCTCCATGGCGGTGATCTTCGCGCGAAGGGCCTCGAGTTCGGCGGCAAGCTTGTTGAAGCCGGCGGGGTCCTTGGTAAAGAGGTTCGGGTCCGCCATCTTCTCCTCGATCTTCGCCGCCTTGGCTTCGGCCTCTTCCATCTGTTTCGGCAGGTTTTCGAGCGCGAACTTCTGCTTGTAGGACAGCTTGCCCTTGTTCTTGTCGGCGGCCGGCTTCGCCTGCTGATCGCTCTTCGGTTTCTCGGCTGCCTTTTCCGCCTTCTTGCGTTCCTGCTCGGCGCCCCTGCGCTGGGCGAGCATGTCGGAATAGCCGCCGGCATATTCGATCCAGCGTCCGTCTGGCGCCTCGATATTGGCGGGAACGATGGTCGAGGTCACGGTGCGGTCGAGGAAATCACGATCGTGGCTGACAAGGATGACGGTTCCCGCGAAACCGGAAACGATCTCCTGCAAAAGGTCGAGCGTCTCGATGTCGAGATCGTTGGTCGGTTCGTCGAGGATCAGGAGATTGGACGGCCGTGCCAGAATGCGGGCGAGCATCAGCCGTGCCCGTTCGCCGCCCGACAGATTGCGGATCGGCGTCCTCGCCTGTTCCGGCTGGAACAGGAAGTCCTTCATGTAGCCGGTCACATGCTTCTGCTCGCCGTTGACGAGCAGGTTCTCGCCGCGACCATCGGTCAGGTAGTGAGCGAGCGTGTCCTCGAGGTTCAGGTCCTCGCGCTTCTGGTCGAGCGTGGCGATTTCCAGATTGGTGCCGAGCTTGATTGTGCCGCTGTCGGGCGCCAGTTGTCCGGTCAGCATCTTCAGCAACGTCGTCTTGCCGGCGCCGTTGGGGCCAACTAGGCCGATGCGGTCGCCGCGATGGACGCGGGTCGAAAACGGCTGAACGATCGTCCTGTCGCCGAAGCTCTTGGTGATCTTTTCCGCCTCGACGACGAGCTTGCCGGATTCACGCGCTTCCACCGCCGTTGCCTGCACCGTGCCCTGCGGGCCGCGATGCGAACGATGCTCGGCGCGCATGGCGTGCAGTTCGCCGAGCCTGCGGACGTTGCGCTTGCGTCGTGCGGTCACGCCGTAACGCAGCCAGTGTTCCTCGCGTTCGATGGCGCGGCCGAGCTTGTGCTGCTCGAGTTCTTCCTCTTCCAGCACCTTGTCGCGCCATTCCTCGAAGAAGGCGAAGCCCCGGTCGAGACGGCGCGAAGTGCCGCGATCGAGCCAGACGGTGGCGTTGGAGACCTTTTCGAGGAAGCGGCGGTCGTGCGAGATGACGACGAGCGCGCTGCGGCTCCCGTTCAGTTCGCCTTCCAGCCATTCGATGGTGGTGAGGTCCAGATGGTTGGTCGGCTCGTCCAGGAGCAGGATATCCGGCTCCGGCGCCATGACGCGGGCGAGCGCCGCGCGACGGGCTTCGCCGCCCGACAGCGTCGAAGGATGTTCCTCGCCGGTCAATCCGAGATGCGACAGCAGGTAGGTGACGCGGTAGGGATCATCGCCGGGGCCGAGGCCGGCCTCTGCATAGGCCTGCACGGTGGCGAAGTCGCCGAAATCGGGTGACTGCTCCAGATACCGGATGGTGGCGGACGGGTGACGGAAGACTTCGCCCGACTGTGCTTCGGCAAGGCCGGCGGCGATCTTCAGGAGCGTCGACTTGCCCGAACCGTTGCGGCCGACAAGGCAGATGCGATCGCCGGGCTCGACCTGCAGGCCGGCGCCATCGAGAAGCGGCGCGCCGCCGAAGCTCAAGTGAATGTCGTCGAGTTTGAGAATGGGGGGCGCCAAAGGTCAGGCTCCTGTCATGTCATAGGGGCGGGCGAGGAAAATGCCCCGGCCCGATTTGAGCGACAGGCGCACGGGGCCTTCCGCCACATTGGAAATCGTCCGCGTCGATCCGAACGGCAAGGCAAAGGCCTGCAGCGGATAGCGGACATTGGCAAGTGTCAGGCCGGACAGTGCCGTCAGTCCGAGCACGGAGAAGAGGCTGCCGCGCGGCAGATCGATTTCCCGGTCGCCCGGAAGCAGCGGATAGGCCTCCTCGATTCCCGACGTCAGCAGCACGTCGAGGCCGCTCTCGGCCAGGTGACTGGCGTGCAGCAGATGCATCAGCGCATGATCCGAGCGCTCGCCGCCCAGCGCGCCGGCAAGAACGAGTGCGGTCGCGCCGCGTTCGAGCGCCACCTGCACCGCGAGTTCGCCGTCGGTCGCCGCTTTCGCTGGCGGAAAATCACGGCGCTCCACGTCCGGCCAGTTCTTCTTCAGGCTCTCGGTGGAGGAATCGAAATCGCCGACCCAGAGCTCCGGCGTGATGCCGAGCGCACGGGCGTGTCGCATGCCGCCGTCGGCGGCAATGTAGCGCGCGCCGGCAGAGGCCGCCTCAAGCCGCGGGGTTACGGCAAGGTCGCCGCCGAGAAGAATGGTGAAGAGCGTCATGGGACAAGCGCAATAGCGCAAAATCGCCGGCAATGGAAAGGGAAACCGGCGGCGGCAATCGTCGAATTTCCTTGTCATAAAGCCGCCGGCACAGTAAATCTCGCGGCAGATCTAACGGGGTGCACCTTCCACGATGCTGGAATGGCGCTGAGAGGCCTGAGGCCAACCCGCAGAACCTGATCCGGCTAACACCGGCGGAGGGATTAGACGCATCTCATCAGCGCGCTATCCCAACATGTAAAACATAAGGAGGCGCCTGATGCGCAGACTGACGATTTCGCTCACCATGGCCGTTGCGGCCCTGTCATTCGTTCTGCCGGCATCTGCCGCGGACAAGGTGCTGACCGTCTACACCTACGAAAGCTTTATTGCCGACTGGGGCCCGGGTCCCAAGGTCAAGGAAGCCTTCGAGAAGACCTGCGCCTGCACAGTCAAATTCGTTGGTGTCGAGGACGGCGTTGCGCTGCTGACGCGGCTGAAGCTGGAGGGCGAAGGCACCAAGGCCGACGTCGTGCTCGGGCTCGACACGAACCTCATCGCCGAAGCGAAGTCGACCGGGCTTTTCGTGCCGGCGGAGGTGGACACGTCCAAGGTTTCGGTTCCGGGCGGTTTCTCCGACGACGTCTTCGTCCCCTATGACTACGGTCATTTTGCCGTCGTCTACGATACCAAGTCGATGGCCGAACCGCCGAAAAGCATGAAGGACCTGGTCGAGGGAGATCCGTCGCAGAAGATCGTCATCGAGGATCCGCGCACGTCGACGCCGGGCCTCGGCCTGCTTCTCTGGGTGAAGTCGATCTACGGCGACAAGGCGCCGGAGGCATGGGGCAAGCTCAAGGACCGCGTGCTGACGGTGACGCCGGGCTGGTCGGAAGCCTATAGCCTGTTTACCAAGGGCGAGGCGCCGATGGTGCTGTCCTACACCACGTCTCCGGCCTATCACATGATCGCCGAGAACGAGAACCGCTACCAGGCGGCAAGCTTCTCCGAAGGCCATTACATCCAGATCGAGGTTGCGGGTGTGACCAAGACGGCGGCCGACAAGGATCTCGCCCGGCAGTTCCTGACCTTCATGGTGAGCCCGACCTTCCAGGACATCATTCCGGAAACCAACTGGATGATGCCGGCAGCCCCGACTTCCGCGCCGCTTCCGGCCGCCTTCGACACGCTTGTCCATCCGGACAAAACCTTCCTGATGGACCCCGACACTGTCGAGAAGAACCGCAAGGCCTGGATCGACGAATGGCTGGCGGCGATGGCGGTCAACTGACGTTTCGATGCAGATTGCCGGCCGGGACAGACGAGGTGCGATCATCGGCGGGGCCATGGGCCTCGCCTGCCTCTCACTGTTCGTCGGCGTGGCGATCGGATCGCTCTTGAGCTACGGCGGATCGGGCCTGTCGATCTCGCCGCTTGGCGATCCCTATATCCGGCGCGTACTGATCTTCACGTTGTGGCAAGCTGGCCTCTCCACTGCGCTTTCCATCCTGTTCGCCATTCCCGTGGCACGCGCGCTCGCACGTCAAAGACAGTTTCCGGGCCGTGTCTGGGTGCTGCGGCTGATGGCCGTGCCGATGGGCCTGCCGGTGCTGATCGGCGCTCTGGGCCTGCTCGGTCTCTGGGGTCGGCAGGGCATGCTGAACAAGGCTCTCCTCGGTCTTGGCCTCGACAGTCCCGTAAACATCTACGGATTGTCAGGCATCCTGCTCGCCCATGTCTTCTTCAACATGCCGCTCGCCGTCCGCTATCTGGTGGCCGGTCTCGATCGCGTGCCGAACGAATACTGGCTCCTGTCGGCGCAGCTCGGCATGCGCTCCGGGAGCATTTTCCGCTTCGTCGAGTGGCCGGTCATGCGCCGGCACCTGCCCGGTGTCGCGGGGCTGATCTTCATGCTCTGCGCCACCTCCTTCACGCTGGTGCTGGTACTTGGTGGCGGTCCGGCGTTGACGACGGTTGAGGTGGCAATCTATCAGGCGCTGCGTTTCGATTTCGATCCCGGCCGCGCCGTCTCATTGGCCGTCATCCAGATCGTCATTACTGCTATTCTCCTGTCGCTGATGGCGTTCCTGCCGGTGCCGGAGGACCACGGAACGACGACCGGTCGAACTGCACGCCGGCCGGATGCCCGGCCGCCTGCTGCGAAGGCTGTCGACGGTGCGATCATTGCCGTCGCGACCGCTTTCGTACTGTCGCCGCTGGCCATGGTTGCGGCGGCCGGCATGCGTGCCGATCTCGCCAGGCTTGTGAGCGAACCCGTCTTCTGGCAGGCAACGGTGACCAGCCTGACGATCGCCTTCTTCTCCGGCTTGTTTGCGGTGCTTATCGGGATTGCGCTCGTGCGTGCGCAGCTGGAGACCGACGGCGGCGGAACGCTTGTCGCCAGAGCCTTCTCAACGGCGATCGGGTCTTCCTCGTCACTCGTCCTGCTGGTGCCGCCGGTCGTTCTTGGTACCGGCTGGTTTCTCGTCCTGCGGTCGGTGGGCGTCACCACGTCGGCGGCACCCTATCTCGTCCTCTTGATCAACACGGTGATGGCCTTGCCGTTCGTGGTGCGCATCCTCCATCCGGCGGTCGAGGTCCACCGCCAGCGGACGGCACGGCTCAGCGCCAGCCTCGGCATGTCCGGCCTGTCGAAACTGCGGCTGGTCGACTGGCCTCTGCTGCGCAAGGCGCTTCTGATGGCGCTGTCCTTCGCAATGGCGTTGTCGCTTGGCGACCTCGGCGCGGTGGCGCTGTTCGGCTCGGACGGCTTCATGACGCTGCCATGGCTGCTGTTCAGCCGGCTTGGCAGCTATCGCACCGCGGATGCCGATGGGCTGGCGCTGCTGCTCGGCGTCGTCTGCCTGGCATTGACGGTTGCTGGTACGGTCGGCCAGGGTGCGGAAAAGGAGAGCCGGGATGGATAGGGCTGAAGTCAACGATATCCGCCTCGCGGATGTGCGGCTCACCCTGGGGAACCGCGACTTTCTGTTCGACGGCGAGTTTCCCGCCGGCCGGATCACCGCGGTCACCGGTGCCTCCGGCGCCGGCAAGTCGACGCTCTTCAATCTGATTTCCGGCTTCGAGACGCCGCAGTCGGGCCAGATCTGGCTGGGTGGTCGCGACGTGACAGAACTGGCACCGGCCGAGCGCCCGGTCTCGTTGATCTTCCAGGACAACAACCTGTTCGCCCATCTCGACCTTTTTACCAATGTCGGCCTCGGCATCAGCCCGTCAATGCGGCTGACGCAGGGTGACCGCGAACGGGTCGGCGACGCGCTTGCGCGGGTCGGATTGTCCGGTTTCCAGAAAAGATTGCCCGGTTCGCTTTCGGGCGGGGAACGCCAGCGCGTCGCGTTTGCCCGGGCGCTCGTGCGCGACAGGCCTTACCTGCTCCTCGACGAACCCTTTGCCGCGCTCGACCCGGACCTGCGCCGCACCATGGCGGATCTTCTCAGGGATCTGCAGGCGGAAACCGGAAAGACCGTGCTGATGATCAGCCATGATCGAGCCGAACTGGAACAGATCGCACACGCAATCGTTCCTATTGTTGAAGGTCGACTGGGTCGCCTGAAACCCGTCGTACCGGTATAATTGCGGCTGAAACCTGCATCGCCACAATTTGGACGCCACCCGATGGCAAGCCGATCAGGTCCCTGACGCTTGCAGCTTTGCAACGGTTGAGCGGAATGATTGCGATCCTCTAGGCAAATCGCCGGGAAATCGGATAGAGGGTGGGCGATCGGACCTGTGAAGGCTGACGGGTTTTGAGAGATTCGCCAATGCGTTGTCGCGCGGCGTGAACAGGGAGACTGCGGAACTGCTTACGAGGGAACGTCAGCCGAGGTTCAAGGCCTTCGCTGCTCGGGCGATGGAACCTGCGTTTGTTGAAATCAAGCGTGCGGGCCGTCTGTCCGTGCTCGTGGTGACGCTTGCCCTTTCGGGCTGCCAGTCGCTTCTCGATCAGACCTACGAAGCCAATGTCGCGCCCTCCTCCAATCCGCAGATCGTCGAGGAAGTCCAGAAGGACGACCCGCGTGCGCAGATGGGCGCACGGGAGCATCCGCGCATCGTCGCGAGCTACGGCGGCGAATACAAGGACGAGAAAACGGAACGGCTTGTCGCCCGGATCGCCGGATCGCTGACCGCCGTCTCCGAAAATCCGCAGCAGTCCTACCGCATCACCATTCTCGATTCGCCCGCGATCAATGCCTTCGCTCTGCCGGGCGGCTATCTCTATGTCACCCGCGGCCTGCTGGCGCTTGCCGACGACGCGTCGGAAGTGGCGGCCGTGCTGGCGCATGAAATGGCGCATGTGACGGCCAATCACGGCATCGAGCGGCAGAAGCGCGAAGAGGCGGAGGTGATCGCCAGCCAGGTTGTCGCCGAAGTGCTCTCCAGCGATCTTGCCGGCAAGCAGGCGCTTGCCCGCGGCAAGCTGCGCCTTGCCGCCTTCTCGCGAAACCAGGAGCTGCAGGCCGACCTCATCGGCGTGCGCACGCTCGGCGAAGCCGGCTATGACCCCTATGCCGCCGCCCGGTTCCTCAATGCGATGGAGGCCTATGCCCGCTTCCAGTCGAGCGATCCGGACTCCGATCCGAGCCTCGACTTCCTTTCGAGCCATCCAAGCGCGCCGCAGCGCATCGAACTTGCCCGCCGCCATGCCCGCGCCTTCGGGCCCGAGGGCAGCGTCGGCGATGTCGGGCAGGGCTATTATCTCGACGGCATCGACGGCCTGCTTTTCGGCGACAGCCCGCAGGAAGGCTATGTCCGCGGCCAGACCTTCATGCACGGCAAGCTTGGCATCCGCTTCACGGTGCCGGAAGGCTTCCATATCGACAACAAGGTCGAGGCGGTGCTGGCGACCGGCCCCGGCGATGTGGCAATCCGCTTCGATGGCGTGACAGACAACCGCCGCCAGAGCCTGTCGAACTACATTTCCAGCGGATGGGTGGCCGGTCTCGACCCGGCCAGCATCACGACGCTGAAGATCAACGGCCTGGAGGCGGCAAACGCCAAGGCATCGGCCGACAAATGGGACTTCGACGTTACCGTCATTCGCGACGGCAAGCAGATCTACCGCATCCTCACCGCCGTGCCGAAGGGCGATCCGCGCTTGCCGCAGGTCGCCGAAACGGTGCGCTCTAGCTTCCGTCGGATGACGCCGGCGGAAATCGAAAGCCTGAAACCGTTGCGCATCCGCGTCGTGACCGTCGCGCAGGGCGATACGATCGGCAGTCTCTCGGGCCGGATGATGGGCACCGAGCGCAAGCTCGAGCTCTTCAAGCTCATCAACGGCTTCCCGTCCGGCAAGGTCCTGTCGCCGGGCGAGCGCGTCAAGATCGTCTCGGAATAGTTCCTTGCCTCGCGCGGCATGGCGCCGCGAACCGCAGGTGCGGGTTTTCATCCGTGCCGCAATGCGCTAGACCGCGCTCCGCGGCCCGGCATTGCAGGGCCTTTGAAGCGAATGAGGAAGCGGGCATGCGTTATTTCATCACCGGTACGGCCGGGTTCATCGGCTTTCACCTCGCACGGCGTCTCCTGGAAGACGGACACGAGGTGTTCGGCATCGACGGGATGACCCGGTACTACAACCTCAAGCTCAAGGAAGCGCGCAACGCGGCGCTGGCGCAGTTTCCGTCCTTTGCCGGGCGGATCGGCATGCTGGAGGACAACGGCTTCCTGCGCGAGGCGGTGATGGATGCCAAGCCGGATGTGATGATCCACCTCGCGGCCCAGGCCGGCGTGCGCTACAGCCTCGAAAATCCCAAGGCCTATCTGGATTCCAACCTTGTCGGCACCTGGAACATCCTGGAGCTGGCGAAGGAGCTGCAGATCGGCCATCTGATGCTGGCGTCCACCTCATCCGTCTACGGCGCCAATCCGGAGGTTCCCTTCCGTGAAAGCGACAAGACGGACGAGCCCCTGACCTTCTACGCCGCCACCAAGAAGGCGACAGAGCTGATGGCGCACAGCTATGCCCATCTCCACAAGTTCCCGATCACGGCCTTCCGCTTCTTCACCGTTTACGGTCCCTGGGGCCGGCCGGACATGGCGCTTTTCAAGTTCGCCAAGGCGATGCTCGACGGCCAGCCGATCGAGATCTACGGCGAAGGCAAGATGAGCCGCGATTTCACCTATATCGACGATCTGGTCGAGGCGATCGCGCGGCTCTCCGCCATTGCGCCGGCCGAGGCGAACCGCGTCACCAAGCCGGGTGTGACCGATACGCTGTCGCACCAGGCGCCATTCCGTGTCGTTAATCTCGGTGGCGGCCAGCCGGTCGGGCTGATGGAATTCGTGGAAACGATCGAGAAGGCGATGGGACAGCCGGCGATCCGCAAGATGCTGCCGATGCAGAAGGGCGACGTGCCGCGCACCTTCGCCGCTCCGGATCTCCTGCAGGCGCTGACGGGCTATACGCCGTCGACCACGGTCGAAGAGGGCGTGAAGGCCTTCGTTGAATGGTATCTCGACCAGGGCCGGGCGCTCGAATAGCCCGCCGCAAAGGGCCACTGAAACCGGAAACGCCGCGACCATCCTCTGGCCGCGGCGTTTTCTTTTGCTTCAATCGCGATTGAAGATCTTGCGGTCGAGGCTCAGCGAGCCGCCGCCGGCGAAGACGAGGTACAGGAAGACGAAGCAGAAAAGGATCGCCGCGTCGCCGCCGTTAAGGACGGGGAAGAAGCTCTTCGGGAAGTGGGCCATGAAATAGGCGACGGCCATCATGCCGGACAGAATGAAGGCGGAGACGCGAGTGTAAAGGCCGAGAATGATGGCCGCACCAAAAACGAATTCCAGAGTGCCCGCGAAGCCGAAGAAGGAGAAGAGCTCGACGGCACCGCGTTCGGATGCCGGGAAGTTGAAAAGCTTCTGCGTGCCGTGCTCCATGAAGGTGAGGCCGGTGACGATCCTCAGGATCGACAGGACAAGGGGAGACCTTGCGGTAAGTGCGGCGGCAAAATTCGAACTGCTCATGAAATCCTCATCAATGTGCTTGTGGCGTGAATGGACGAAACCATGTCCTGCAGCGGTCGATAGCAGATAATATGAGCAGGAATATCCTGTTTTTGGTCGCCTCACGGCAATGTGAAATTCCGCGAGTTCATTTGGGGAACCCCCTCCAGCCTATGCATGCCATGCATCATCCAACGACAAATCAGCGTTGTTGCTTCGCCGGTCCAATGGCTATGTACATCATCAATCGAGCCGCTAAGCTGATGACCGCAATTTTCTGAAGGAGAACTCCGATGGCAGCCAATTCCGCTCACTCCCACAAAGGCGGGGCATTCGCCTGGGAGGATCCCTTTCTCCTCGACGACCAGCTGTCCGACGAAGAGCGGATGATCCGTGATGCCGCCGCCGGGTTTGCAACCGACCGGCTGCTGCCGCGGGTCGAGGACGCCTATCTCAACGAGACGACCGATCCGGAGATCTTTCGCGAAATGGGCAAGGCCGGCCTGCTTGGCGTCACGGTGCCGGAGGAATACGGTGGGGCAGGCGCCTCCTATGTTTCCTACGGCCTCGTGGCGCGCGAAGTGGAGCGTGTCGATTCCGGCTATCGTTCGATGATGAGCGTCCAGTCTTCGCTGGTGATGTTTCCGATCTATGCCTACGGCTCGGAAGAGCAGCGCAAGAAGTATCTGCCGAAGCTTGCGTCCGGTGAATTCATCGGCTGCTTCGGCCTGACCGAGCCCGACGCCGGCTCCGATCCGGGCGGCATGAAGACGCGTGCGATCAAGACCGATGACGGCTACCGCCTGATCGGCTCGAAGATGTGGATCTCGAACGCACCGATCGCCGACGTCTTCGTCGTCTGGGCGAAATCGGAAGCGCATGGCGGCAAGATCCGCGGCTTCGTGCTGGAGAAGGGCATGAAGGGTCTTTCGGCGCCGAAGATCGGTGGCAAGCTGTCGCTGCGCGCCTCGATCACCGGCGAGATCGTGCTCGACAATGTCGAGGTCGGCGAGGATGCGCTTCTGCCGAACATCGAGGGGCTCGGCGGTCCGTTCGGCTGCCTCAACCGCGCCCGCTACGGCATTTCCTGGGGTGTCATGGGTGCCGCCGAGGACTGCTGGCTGCGCGCCCGCCAGTACGGCCTCGACCGCCACCAGTTCGGCAAGCCGCTTGCCGGCACGCAGCTCTTCCAGAAGAAGCTCGCCGACATGCAGACGGAAATCGCGCTCGGCCTGCAGGGATCGCTGCGCGTCGGCCGTCTGATGGACGACGGCCGTTTCGCGCCGGAAATGATCTCGATCGTCAAGCGCAACAATTGCGGCAAGGCGCTCGACATCGCCCGCCAGGCCCGCGACATGCACGGCGGCAACGGCATCCAGATCGAATACCACGTCATGCGTCACGCGCAGAACCTGGAAACGGTCAACACCTATGAGGGCACGCACGACGTTCATGCGCTGATCCTCGGCCGTGCCCAGACCGGCATCCAGGCGTTCTTCTGATGACGGCTTCGCGCGCAGCGCCGCTTGCAGGCCTCAAGGTCGTCGAGCTGGCCCGCATCCTTGCCGGTCCCTGGACCGGCCAGACGCTCGCCGACCTCGGCGCCGAGGTGATCAAGGTGGAGAGCCCCGGCGGCGACGACACCCGCACCTGGGGGCCGCCCTTCATCGAACGGCCTGACGGCAAGGGCGGCACCGAAAAGGTGGCCGCCTATTTCCACGCCGCCAATCGCGGCAAGTCCTCCGTCGTCTGCGATTTCGCCAATCCGGAGGATCTCGCCCGGGTCAAGGCGCTGATCGCAGAGGCCGACGTGCTGATCGAGAACTTCAAGGTCGGCGGATTGAAGAAGTTCGGGCTCGATTACGAGAGCGTTTCGAAGCTCAATCCGCGGCTCGTCTACGCCTCCGTCACGGGTTTCGGCCAGGACGGGCCGCGCGCCGCGACCGCCGGCTACGACTTCCTCATCCAGGGCATGTGCGGGATCATGGACCTGACCGGCGAGCCGCAGGGCGAGCCGCAGAAGGTCGGTGTCGCCTGGATCGATATCTTCACCGGGCTTTACGGCGTGATCGGCATTCAGGCGGCGCTTGCGGAGCGTCAACGCTCCGGCTTCGGCCAGCATGTCGACCTGTCGCTGCTCGATGTCGGTGTTGCCGTTCTTGCCAACCAGGCGATGAATTTCCTCGCCGGCGGCAAGGTGCCGCACCGCATGGGTAATGCGCATCCCAACATCGTGCCATACCAGGTGTTTCCGGCCTCGGACGGACACCTGATCATCGCCTGCGGCAATGACCGGCAGTTTGCCGCGCTGTGCAGGATGCTGGGGCTCGACGGTCTTGCCGCCGACCCAGCCTATGCGACCAATCCGGCGCGCGTGGAAAACCGGGTGGCGCTTGCCGCCATGATCTCGGAAAAGACGTCAGCTCGCACCAAAGATGAACTGATCGCCGCGCTCGAGGCTGCCGGCGTTCCCGGCGGCCCGATCAACACGGTCGCCGAAGCGATCGGCGACAAGCAGATCGCCGCCCGCGGCCTGAAGATCGAGCCCGAAGGCCTGCCGGGTCTTAGAACCCCCATCCAGCTGTCACGCAGCCCCATGGCGCTCGACAAGGCCGCCCCGGCACTCGGTGCAGGCGAATGGGGATTTGCTTCGGACGAGGACAAGCGTTGAGAAATTGAATTGGAGCGCGGCCGGATGACGGCCGCGCAAAATCTCTCCATCTGCATGCGACGTCTGGAGAAGGCGTGCCAAAATGACGAAACGTGCGCGTCAGCGCACTCGTCTGTCATTCTCGATTTTCGGAGAAACTGGAGCGGGCGAAGGGATTCGAACCCTCGACCCCAACCTTGGCAAGGTTGTGCTCTACCCCTGAGCTACACCCGCTCATCGTTCGCAGCCGGGGTAAGTGGTTGGCTGCGAGGTGTGTCGCTTGCGGCGACGGGCGCTATATGGCTCAACCAATTTCCAAATGCAACAGGTAAAAGACAAATCGGCGAAGAAATTTTTGGCGGTCCGCGAAAGCCGTTGAACGGCAGGGGTTCTGGGGTTTGCCGCAAAGTGCGATTGCCAAATACCGACGGGGCTCGTATCAGAGGACGATGAGCCGGATGACCGGCGCGAACCAATGCAGACGAACAAGCGCATGCCGAAAACAGCCGACGACCTCTTCCGTTTCCTCGACGATCTGGGGATCAAGCATTCGACCAAGACGCACGAGCCGGTGTTCACGGTCTCCGAGTCCGTCTCCCTGCGCGACGAGATCCCCGGCGGCCACACCAAGAACCTTTTCGTCAAGGACAAGAAGGATCAGTATTTCCTTTTGACCGTCGAGGAGAATGCGGTGGTCGACCTGAAGGCCGTGCACAAGGTGATCGGGGCTTCGAGCCGCGTGTCCTTCGGCAAACCGGAGAAGCTGATGGAATATCTCGGCGTGCTGCCGGGCTCCGTCACGGCGTTCGGTGCGATCAACGATGGCGGCAAGAATGTCACCTTCATTCTCGACGAAGAGTTGATGGAGCATGATATCATCAATTGCCATCCGCTTTCGAACGATGCGACGACGTCGATCGGACGCGATGACCTCATGGCCTTCATGCGGGCGACGGGACATGAGCCGCTCGTCTTGAAAGTGACCGGCGAGCTCAACATCTAAAGGCCAAGTTTAAAGCGGCCCTCGGCGGGCCGGCACGGGAGATTCCAATGAGCGGCTTCGACAATCCCTACGGTGGATACGGCAACGGCGTGATGCGTGGATCGGTCAACAGCGGCGCGGCGCCGACGGGCGGCCATGTCAAGGACACGACGACGGCCGGCTTCATGAAGGATGTCATCGAGGAATCGCGCAACCAGCCGGTTCTGGTGGACTTCTGGGCGCCCTGGTGCGGCCCCTGCAAGCAGCTCGCGCCGGTGATCGAAAAGGTGGTCGCCGAGGCTGGCGGCCGGGTCAAGCTCGTCAAGCTCAACATAGACGATCATCCGGCCATTCCAGGACAGCTAGGCGTGCAGTCGATCCCGGCCGTCATCGCCTTTGTCGACGGCCGGCCGGTCGACGGGTTCATGGGCGCGGTGCCGGAAAGCCAGGTCCGCCAGTTCATCGAGAAAATTTCCGGACCGGAAGGCGCCGATCAGGCTGCCGAGATCGCCGGCGTGCTGGAAGAAGCCGACCAGCTTCTGGCGGATGGCGACTTCAACTCGGCCGGCCAGCTTTACGGCGCCGTGATGCAGGCCGATCCGGAGAACCCCAAGGCGATCGCCGGCATTGCCCGCTGCATGATTGCGGCCGGCCAGCAGGAGCGCGCCAGGGAGTTGCTCGACCAGATCGGCGACGAGCTGATGGCGGATGCGGATATCCAGTCGGTGATCAAGAAGCTCGAGCAGTTCGAAGAGGCTCGCAAGCTTGGCAATCCGGCGGAACTCGAGCACAAGCTGGCGCTCGACCCGGACGATCACGAGTCGCGCATGAAGCTAGCAAAGATCCTGAATGTGCAGGGCAACCGCGACGAGGCGGCCGATCATCTGCTGTTGATCATGCGCAAGGACCGCACTTTCGGCGACGATGCGGCACGCCGCCAGCTCCTGGAATTCTTCGATGCCTGGGGCTTCAAGGATCCGGCCACCATTGCCGCACGGCGCAAGCTCTCGACGCTTCTCTTCTCCTGAGGAGGGAAGCTCCGGCGTTGATCTGACGACCCTTGTTTTTTCTGCTGCAGGGGCCATCTTTGCAGATACGCGTTGTGACGAAAACAGCGTTTGGACGACAAGAGGAACAGCACAGGACGTCATGCAATGCATGCGGGCAACGCACGGTATATAAAGCGCGAAGATCTACCCGAGACGGTTCCGGTCTTCCCCCTTTCCGGCGCATTGCTGTTGCCGATGGGACAGATGCCGCTCAACATCTTCGAGCCACGCTATCTGTCGATGTTCGACGACGCGCTCGCCGGCTCCCGGCTGATCGGCATGGTACAGCCAGCGCTCTGCGGCGAAGAGATCAAGGACAAGTACAGCGACAAGCCGGACCTCTGCTCGGTCGGCTGCATCGGTCGTATCACCTCGTTTGCCGAGACAGGCGACGGGCGCTACATCGTCTCGCTGACCGGCATCTGCCGTTTCCGGGTGATGGACGAAATCCAGGGTGGCCGACCGTATCGCCGGGTCCACTGCATGCCGTTCGTCACAGATCTTTCAATGTCGGACGAAGAGGACAAGCTGGTCGACCGCAAGGGGCTGCTGGCGGCCTTCCGCGCCTATCTCGACGCCAACAAGCTCGACGCTGACTGGGACAGTATCGCGCATGCGAGCAATCGCAGCCTCGTCAATTCCCTGTCGATGATGTCGCCATTCGGGCCGGCGGAGAAGCAGGCGCTACTCGAGGCGCCGGACCTGAAGACGCGGGCCGAGACGTTGATCGCCATCACCGAAATCCTGCTTGCCCGCAGCTGCGGCGGCAGCGATCCCCTGCTGCAGTAGGGTGGACATGGCCGACAAGCTCTCAAACGTCGATCCGAAACTGCTGGAGCTTCTGGTCTGTCCCCTGACCAAGGGACGGCTGACGTTCGACCGCAAGGCCAACGAGCTCATTTCCGAAAAGGCAAGGCTCGCCTATCCCGTCCGTGACGGGATTCCGATCATGCTGGTATCTGAAGCCCGGACGATCGAGGACTGAGCGCCGTCAGATCGGCTCGCCGACCAGCAGGCGGGGATTTCCTTTTTCATTGACGCCGGCCGCCTGGCCGATCAGGTAGCTCTTGACCATCGGCATCCGCTCCACAAGGCCGAGGCCGAAGTCGCGGGCGATGCGCACCGGCGCAATGTCATTGGAGAACAGGCGGTTGAGGACGTCGGTCGTCACGCCCATGCGGAACGTGTCGAAGCGGCGCCAGGTCTGGTAGCGCTCGAGCACGTTCACTGACCCGATATCCAGGCCAAGCCTCGACGCTTCCACAATCGTCTCCGCCAACGCTGCGACATCCTTGAAGCCGAGGTTGAGGCCCTGGCCGGAAATCGGGTGGATGCCGTGGGCGGCGTCGCCGGCAAGCGCCAGCCGCGGCGCAATGAAGCAGCGCGCCAGGGTCAGGCCGAGCGGAAAGGCCTTCTTGTCGCCAACGACCTTCAGCGCGCCGAGCTTGTGGCCGAAGCGGCGCTCCAGTTCTTCCTCGAAAATGAAATCGTCGGAGGCCACCAGCCGATTGGCGTCTTCCGTCCGCTCTGTCCAGACCAGCGAGGAGCGGTTGTTCTTCAAAGGCAGGATGGCAAACGGGCCGGCGGGCAGGAAATGTTCCTCGGCGCAGCCGTTATGCGGACGCTCGTGCTCGACGGTCGTGACGATGCCGGACTGGCCGTAATCCCAGCGCACGATCTTGATGCCGGCCATGTCGCGGAGCTTCGAGCGCGCGCCGTCGCAGGCGACCAGGAGCCGGCTTTTCAGCTCCTGCCCGTCGCTCAGCTGAACGGTGACGTCGGCGTCGCCGTTCTGGAAGGAGGCGACGGTGGTGCCGTAGATCACCGGGATGTCCAGCCTGTCGCAGGCTTTCAGCAGCGCGCCGACCATGACCTTGTTGGGGATCATGTGGGCGAAGGGCCGGCCTTTCTCCACGTCGCCGTCAAAGGTCAGGAACACCGGGCGCACGGGATCGCCGGTCTTCGAATCAGTGACGATCATCTTCTCGATCGGCTGCGCTTCCGGCTCGATATCTCCCCACACGCCGAACACTTCCAGCATGTGCGAAGCCGCGGCGATGATGGCGGAGGCGCGCTCTTCCTTCTGCCATACGCCGGGCGGCGCCGCCTCGATCACCTTGATCGCGAGGTTGGGAGCCGCCTGCTTGATTGCCACAGCCACGGAAAGCCCTACATAGCCACCACCTGCGATCACGATATCCAGCATCGGTCTGCTCCTCTTGAGAATGTGTTGCGCTCTTATATAGATGAAACCCAACAAAGTTCCTATTGCATGGAGACGGTCCAAAATGTCGCGAGAAGACGAGAAGCCCACGGCGATGGAAACCCTGATCGCGACGCTGGATCTCGAAAAGCTCGAGGAAAACCTGTTTCGCGGCAACAGCCCGAAGGTCGGCTGGCAACGGGTGTTCGGCGGGCAGGTGATCGGTCAGGCGCTGATGGCGGCGCAGCGCACGGTGCCGGAAGACCGGTTCGTGCATTCGCTGCACGCCTATTTCATGCGCCCCGGCGATCCGTCGGTGCCGATCGTCTACCAGGTCGAGCGGCCGCTCGATGGCGCGAGCTTCGTCAATCGCCGGGTGCTGGCGATCCAGCATGGCAACCCGATTTTCTCCATGTCGGCTTCGTTTCACATCGATGAGCCCGGCTTCGATCACCAGTTCGACATGCCTCAGGTCACGTCGCCGGAAGAGCTGATTCCCGAACAGCAGTTCAAGGAGCTTTATCTCGAACAGGCGCCGGAGCCGGTGCGGCGCTATTGGGCACGAGAGCGGCCTATCGAGCTCAGGCCGGTTTCGCTGAAGCACTATATTTCGAAGGAGAAGCTTTCACCGTTCCAGGATGTCTGGGTTCGTGCCACCGGGCCGGTGCCGAACATGCGGCATTTCCAGGCCGCGGTGCTGGCCTACCTGTCGGATATGACGCTGCTCGATACGTCGCTGTTTCCCTATGGCGTTTCGGTCTTCGATCCGTCCGTGCAGGCTGCCAGCCTCGATCATGCCATGTGGTTTCACCGCCCGTGCACGCTCGATGACTGGCTTCTCTACGTCGAGGACAGTCCGTCGGCCTTTGGCGCACGCGGCATGACACGAGGTAGCCTCTACAGCCGCGACGGCACATTGGTTGCCTCGGTGGCGCAGGAAGGCCTGATTCGTCGCCGCACGCCTGCCTGACGTCCGACCCAAGGGCCACTTCCCAATTTTCGAAGGATGAGGGCTGCCGTCGGCGGCGTGTCGGTACGAAGTGATGCTCCGAGGCAGGCTATCTTGCGTATCGAATAATCAATTTGCCTATTTTCAGGGCAATAAAATGGCAAATTTACGACATCTGCCTTCTGGTGCCTATCCATGAGGCAACTCTGAGCGCCCGCTGCCGGCAGGCGGATTCACCTTCTTTTAAGCTTTCCTTACTGTCACATCCCTGATTCACGGGCCCGTACGACGCGTTCCATGAATCTTTTTTCCATCCCCAGGCCTGCGACGCGAAAACTGGCACGCCGCTTGTATGGATATATCCGGCTGGCTGCAGATGTGATTGCGCGGCTGGATCAGACTGCACCGCAACTGCGATGCAAGAAAAGGATGGGATGTCAGATGAAAATCATTATGGCCATTATCAAGCCGTTCAAGCTCGACGAAGTGCGTGAAGCTCTCACGGCTGTCGGCATTCAGGGCCTGACCGTTACCGAAGTGAAGGGATACGGCCGCCAGAAAGGGCATACCGAAATCTACCGCGGCACCGAATATGCCGTCAGCTTTCTGCCCAAGTTGAAAATCGAAGTCGCCGTTTCCTCCGACATGGTCGAAAAGGCCATCGAAGCCATCGGCTCCTCCGCCAAGACCGGCCAGATCGGCGACGGCAAGATCTTCGTCTACACGCTGGATCAGGCTGTCCGGATCCGCACCGGCGAAACCGATTCCGAAGCGCTATAAGTTACGGCCACAAGGGGGTTTTCTCATTATGTCGTTTTCCAAAGTTTCTTCCATTCTCGGCCGTGTAAGCCTTGCTTCCGCCGCCCTTCTTGCGCCCGTCGTAGCGGTTGCCCAGGATGCCGCAGCCGCTGCTCCCGTTCCGGACAAGGGCGACACCGCCTTCATGTTCCTGAGCACCCTGCTCGTGCTGTTCATGATCATTCCGGGCCTCGCTCTCTTCTATGGCGGCCTGCTGCGCACCAAGAACATGCTGTCCATGCTCATGCAGTGCACGGTTGTCGCCTGCACGGTCATGATCATCTGGGTACTCTACGGCTACTCGTTCGCCTTCGGCGGCGGCACCAGCGCGTTCTGGGGCGGCACCGCCAAGATGTTCCTGTCCGGCGTGACGCCGGATAGCACGGCCGCGACCTTCTCCGACGCCGTCATTCCGGAATACATCTTCATCCTGTTCCAGATGACCTTCGCAGCCATCACCCCGGCCCTGATCCTCGGTGCCTTTGCTGAGCGCATCAAGTTCGGCGCCGCCGTTCTGTTCTGCGGCCTGTGGGTCACCTTCGTCTACTTCCCGGTTGCCCACATGGTCTGGGATGCCAATGGCCTGATCTTCGGCTGGGGCGCTCTCGACTTCGCCGGCGGTACCGTCGTTCACATCAACGCCGGTGTTGCCGGTCTGATCGGCGCGCTGATGATCGGCAAGCGTGAAGGCCTTGGTCGCGACATGATGGCTCCGCACTCGCTGACGATGACCTTCATCGGCGCTGCGATGCTGTGGTTCGGCTGGTTCGGCTTCAACGCCGGTTCCAACCTGGAAGCAACGGGCGGTGCAATGCTCGCTGCGGTCAACACCTTCGTTGCCACCGCAACTGCAACGCTGTCCTGGTCGCTCGTCGAAAAGATGACCCGCGGCAAGGCTTCCATGCTGGGTGCAGCTTCCGGCATGATCGCCGGCCTGGTTGCCGTTACCCCGGCCTGCGGCACCATCGGCCCGATGGGTGCGATCGTGCTCGGCGCGCTTGTTTCTCCGCTCTGCTACTTCTTCGTATCGGTCGTGAAGAACAAGTTCGGCTATGACGACACCGCGGATGTCTTCGGCGTTCACGGCATCGGCGGCATCTTCGGCGCCATCGCCACCGGCGTCCTGACGTCCAGCGCCTTCGGTGGCACGGGTGCGGAGGATTTCTCCGTCGCCAGCCAGGTGGTCGTACAGGCCAAGGCCGTTCTCGTCACGATCCTGTGGACGGGTATCGGTTCTGCCGTGCTGTTCAAGATCACCGACATCGTCATCGGCCTTCGCGTTCCGCCGGAAGCCGAGCGCGAAGGTCTCGACCTCTCGTCGCACGGCGAAGCAGCCTATCATTCCTAATGCCTGGACGGCGCGGCTTTGGCCGCGCCGTCTGCCAATCTGCAATAAGCGGTTCCGGTTCACCCGGAGCTTCCTTGCCCGGGCCTGACAAAGGTCCGGGTCTTTTTTTGCCCGCCGGCTGCCTAGGTGTGCATGGTTAATGTGGCATTAACCGCCGTGGTTTACGGTCCCTAGCATATCCCGGAATCCGGGCTGGGGTCTCGAGATCATGCCGCCGTCGCCGCATCCGTTGCGGATCGCCATCTGCATGCTCGTCCCACCCGACCGTCTTTGAGTAAAAGTGGATTGTAGGTATGGGCAGAAGCACTTCGGCAGCAATGGACAGTCGCGCGGATCGGTTTTCCCTGACCGGGTTCGCCCTGCGGCAGGTGAAGACCTTCGCCGGGCTCGGCATTTTCATCGTCCTGGCTCTGGCGGTCGCCGCGCTGGCGACCTGGAACGTGGACGATCCGAGCCTGTCCTATGCGACCGACAACCGGCCGACGAACATCCTTGGCTCCGCGGGGGCGGTGTTCGCCGATCTCGTGATGCAGTCCCTCGGCCTTGCCAGCGTCTTTGCGCTGCTGCCCGTGCTCTCCTGGTCGCTGGCGCTGATTGCCGGCCGTCCTGTCAACCGCGTTCCGGCCCGTGTCATCGCCTGGATCGTCGGCTCCATTCTCGTTGCGGCCGTCGTCGGCTGCTTTCCGGCGCCGGTCACCTGGCCGATTCCCAACGGAACCGGCGGTTTCCTCGGTGACATGATCCTGCGGTTCCCGGCGCTTTTCGTCGGGGCCTATCCGACCGGCACTTTCGCCATGGTGCTTGCCACCATCTTCGCGGTGCCGGCGCTCTGGCTCTACGCATTCGCGGCAGGCTTCGTCGGCAAGGAAGCGCCGGTGCGCGAAGAGCGCATCGAGATGCCGGGTTCCAAGCCGCAGGCACGGACGATCGCCGAAAGCAGCCGCGATGACGAAGAGGATGAAGACGACGAGCGCGAAGGCACGGGGCTCCTCGCGCTTGGCGCGCTGGCGCACTACGCCTACACCGTTCGCGCCTGGTTCTCGCGACGCCTGGGCCTGAAGTTCAGCAGTGGCAGGTCGACCTTCGATCCGGGCGAGCCTTATGATTTCAACGACGAGGAATTCGTGACGCTGAACGCACCGCCGGTCGTGGAACCGGAAGTGCGTGGCGGTTTCGATCGTCGCGAACCGGAACTCGATGCGGGCTACGCCCCCGCAACGCGCCATGTGGTCTCCGCGCCCTCGATCTCGGTCGATGACGAGGACGAATACGACGACGATCCGCCGTTCGATGTGGAGCCGCAGCGGGTCGCGCCGCGTGTCCAGCCGCAGCCGGTCCCTTCGCCTGCCCGGATCGCCCCCGCGGCACCTGCCGCTGCTGCTCCTTCCGGCGCACGCGTCGTCGCTCCGGCCGCAGCACCCAAGCCCGGCAATCGGCTTGTTCGCGAGGCGCAGCGCTCGTTCATCGATCCGGACGGCTTCCAGCTGCCGAGCGTCCACCTGCTGGCCGAGCCGAAGAGCATAGCGCGCGATGTGACTCTGTCCCCCGAAGCGCTCGAGCAGAATGCCCGCATGCTGGAAGGCGTGCTGGAAGATTTCGGCGTCAAGGGCGAGATCATCCATGTGCGTCCCGGCCCGGTCGTCACCCTTTACGAGCTGGAACCGGCACCCGGCATCAAGTCGTCCCGCGTCATCGGCCTCGCCGACGACATCGCCCGCTCGATGAGCGCGATCTCGGCGCGTGTCGCCGTCGTTCCCGGCCGCAACGCGATCGGCATCGAATTGCCAAATCAGAAGCGCGAGACGGTCTATCTGCGCGAACTGGTCGCCAGCCGCGACTTCGAGACCAGCAAGGCGAAACTCGCCATGGCGCTCGGCAAGACGATCGGCGGCGAGAGCGTCATCGCCGATCTGGCCAAGATGCCGCACCTGCTGGTCGCCGGTACCACCGGTTCCGGTAAGTCGGTCGCCATCAACACCATGATCCTGTCTCTGCTCTACCGCATGTCGCCGGAACAGTGCCGGCTGATCATGATCGACCCGAAAATGCTGGAACTCTCCGTCTATGACGGCATCCCGCATCTGCTGTCGCCGGTCGTCACTGATCCGAAGAAAGCCGTCGTCGCGCTGAAATGGACCGTGCGCGAGATGGAAGACCGCTACAAGAAGATGTCCAAGATCGGCGTGCGCAATATCGACGGCTTCAACAGCCGGGTCGAGCAGGCGCTGGCCAAGGGCGAGCAGATCACCCGCACCGTCCAGACCGGCTTCGACCGCGAGACGGGCGAGGCGATCTACGAGACGGAAGAATTCGACCTGCAGGCCATGCCCTATATCGTCGTCATCATCGACGAAATGGCCGACCTGATGATGGTCGCCGGCAAGGACATCGAAGGCGCGGTCCAGCGTCTGGCGCAGATGGCGCGTGCCGCCGGCATTCACGTCGTCATGGCGACGCAGCGTCCGTCGGTCGACGTCATCACCGGTACCATCAAGGCGAACTTCCCGACCCGTATCTCCTTCCAGGTGACGTCGAAGATCGACAGCCGCACCATTCTCGGAGAGCAGGGCGCCGAACAGCTGCTCGGCATGGGCGACATGCTCTACATGGCCGGCGGCGGGCGCATCCAGCGCGTCCACGGTCCCTTCGTCTCCGACAATGAAGTCGAAGAGATCGTCAGCTACCTGAAGACGCAGGGCGCGCCGGAATATCTGGACGCGATCACTGCGGATGACGACGAGGATGACGATCAGGGCGGCGGGCCGTCCGGGACCTCCAATCTTGCCGATTCGGACGATCCCTACGACCAGGCGGTCGCCATCGTGCTTCGCGACGGCAAGGCCTCGACGTCCTACGTCCAGCGTCGGTTGGGCATCGGCTACAACCGCGCCGCTTCGCTCATCGAGCGGATGGAGCAGGAGGGCATCATCGGCCCGGCCAACCATGCCGGAAAGCGTGAAATCCTGGTGCCGACGGAGCGGGACATCATCGAAGGCCACAACTGATCGGGGACACGAAAAGGTGAGGTCAGCGCCTTGCCGATGTCACGAAGAAGCCTAGTTTGATTGGCAAACGGTGGGTCTGTGCAAGGAAAACGATATGAAAAACACAAAAAGTCTTCCGGCTTATAGTCTTACACGGCGTCAGTTCGCAGGAAGCCTGGCCGCTGCCGCCCTCTTTGCGTCCGTCCGTCCGACCTTTGCGGCGACGGCTGAAGGCGCGTCCGCCCAGAAGATCGCCGATCATTTCTCCTCGGTCAAAACCATGATGGGCGAATTTGTGCAGTTCGGCCCCCGTGGCGATCAGACCGGCGGCAAGTTCTATATCGAACGCCCCGGCAAGCTCAGGTTCAATTATGCCGATCCGTCGCCGATGCGCGTCATTTCGGATGGCAAGGCCGTCGTCATCGGCAACATGAAGCTCGGCACATGGGAACTTTATCCGCTGTCGAAGACGCCGCTCAGCCTGCTCTTGGCCGACCACATCGACCTGTCCGACGACATGGTCCGCGGCGTGAAGTCGGAACAGGATCTCACCACCATCGTCATGGGCAACAAGACCATTTTCGGCGATTCCACCATCACCATGATGTTCGATCCGAAGACCTTCGACCTGCGCCAGTGGACCATCCGCGACGCGCAGGGCAAGGACACGACGGTGATGATCCTCAACGTCCAGACCGGCGTTGATTTCGGTCGCCGGGTGTTCGAGATCCCCTATGACGAGGTCCGTCGCGGACGCTGACTTCAGGTCGTCTCGACGACGCCCCTGTGGATAAGAGGCGGTGCGCCGAAAGGCTGCACCGCCTTTCCTGTTCAAGGCCGGCAAATTTGCCTAAACCGTTGGGGCAATCCGACGAGGCCCGCCATGACACTTTCGATCACCACCTGGAACATCAATTCCGTGCGGCTGCGCATGCCCATCGTGGAGCAGTTCCTGAAGGCCCAGCAGCCGGATATCATCTGCCTGCAGGAGACGAAGTGCTCCAACGACCAATTCCCTTCAAAGCCGCTGAAGGCGCTCGGCTACGAGCATCTGGCGATCCATGGCCAGAAGGGCTATCACGGCGTGGCGATCGCCTCGCGCATTCCGATCACCGAGATTGCCAGCCGCGACTATTGCCAGGTAGGTGACGCACGGCACGTTTCGGTCGTCTTCGAGAAGGCCAACCGCAAGATCCGGCTGCACAATTTCTATGTGCCGGCCGGCGGCGACGAGCCGGACCGGGCGATCAATCCCAAGTTCGGCCACAAGCTCGATTTCGTCGAGGAGATGAAGCTGCTGCATGCCGAAGCCGATGCAGGCGTGTCGTCCATTCTCGTCGGCGATCTCAACATCGCGCCCTATGAGGAAGACGTCTGGTCGCACAAGCAGCTTCTGAAGATCGTCAGCCACACGCCGGTGGAGACCGAGGGGCTTCTGGAGGTCATGCAGAAGGGCGCCTGGGTCGATCTGATGCGCCAGCACGTGCCGATGACGGAAAAGCTCTACACGTGGTGGAGCTACCGCGCCAAGGACTGGGAAGCCGCCAATCGTGGTCGCCGCCTCGACCATATCTGGTCGTCGGCGGATCTGGCGCCGGCGTTGACACGGGTCGATGTGCTGAAGGAAGCGCGCGGCTGGGAGCGGCCTTCAGACCACGTCCCGGTTACGGCACATTTCGATATTTGAGCAGATAAGCCGTTACTGGAAGCGATGCCGCATCGAGGCGATGCGGCTGATGAGGGCGCTGAAGTTTTCCCTGAGGCGTTCCTCGACGATGCCGCCGATGTCGGGATATTCCTCGACCAGCCGATAGAAGAGCGCGCGGGATATCTTCAGGAGTTCGCAGTCCTCGCGTGCCACGGCGGTCAGCTTGCGGCTGACGGCGGAAATCAGCGCCAGTTCCGAAATCAGCGATCCCGGCAGGGCGATCGCCTGTTCCTCCTGGTTCCCGGCGCGGTCGACGGAAAGCATCTGCAGGCTGCCATGGACGATCACATAGGCGCAGTCGGCCGGTTCGTTCTGGCGGAAGAGAACGCCTCCGGCGCTCAAGTGCAGATGTTCAGCGCCGAATGCGATCAGCCGCAGTTGATCGCCGTTCAGTCCCTTGAACAGCGGCACTTTCGACAGAATGTTGATATCGGTGTTGAGCGCCATTCAGCGGGGATCCTACGGTACGATCTTGTAACCGCCGTTTTCGGTTACGAGAATTTCCGCATTGGACGGATCGCGTTCGATCTTCTGGCGCAGGCGGTAGACGTGGGTTTCCAACGTGTGGGTTGTCACACCGGAGTTGTAGCCCCAGACCTCCTCCAGCAGCACGTCGCGGGTGACGACCTTCTGCTCGGCCCTATAGAGGAAGCGGATGATCGCGGCTTCCTTTTCCGTCAGCCGGATCTTCTTGCCGGCTTCGTCCGTCAAGAGCTTCTGGCTCGGCTTGAACAGATAGGGGCCGATGTTGAAGGTCGCGTCCTCGCTCTGCTCGTGCTGGCGGAGCTGCGCCCGGATGCGGGCGAGCAGGACGGCGAAGCGGAACGGCTTGGTGACGTAGTCGTTGGCGCCGGCTTCCAGGCCGAGGATCGTGTCGGCATCGGTGTCGTGGCCCGTCAGCATGATAATCGGCGCCTTGAAGCCGCCCTTGCGCAGGAGCTTCACCGCCTCGCGGCCGTCCATGTCCGGCAGGCCGACATCCATGACCAGAAGATCGACCGGGTTGGCGCGCGCGGTCTGGATACACTTGGTTGCCGTCGCTTCCTGAAGAATGTTGAATTCGTCATAGAGCGAGAGCTGTTCCGTCAGCGTCTCCCTGAGATCGTCATCGTCATCGACCAGCAAGATGGTACGGGCTGTCATGCGTGTGCCTTTTCTCGAGCAATGGCTGACCGCCGGACGAAAAATCGTTCTGGCAAATCAGGGAATGGTGTACCGGTTTTTCCGGGATAAGGCAAAATGCCTGTCCCGATTGGAGAGCCAGCAAGGGCGAAAGTCTGTGAACAAACGGGTCAATACAACCGGCGGAATGATAAAGCCAAGACAAAACAGCGTGATCGCCGTTCGGCGGAGCCCGCTGGACGCGCGGCGCGGCCTCCTGCGGCTGGAGCATTTGGCCATCCCGACCGCGCTTGGGCGGTCAGGGATCGGCAGTAGCAAGCGGGAAGGGGACGGCAAGACGCCGCGGGCGGCGATGCGGCTCCTGTACGGCTTCTACCGGGCCGACCGGATCATGCGGCCCGCCACGCGCCTCCCGCTGATTGCGCTGAAACCGGGCATGCTGTGGTGCGATGCGCCGAACCATCCTGCCTATAACCGTCTTGTCAATGCTCCGTTTCCCGCGAGCCACGAGACGTTGATGCGGGAGGATCACCTCTATGACGTCTGCCTGGTGATGGACTGGAACATTCCCTCGCGTCGGCGTGGCGGGGGATCGGCGATCTTCCTGCATCTCGCCCGCCCCGGATATCGCCCGACGGAGGGTTGCGTGGCGGTCAGCCTCACGGACATGCGCAAGCTGTTGTCCATTGCCCGCTATGGAACTGTCGTCAAGGTCCTGTGACGTTCGCTACGAGAGGCCACGAGGCGTCACAAACCGTTCCAGCCGGCCGCTCTTCGGTGTGAGGCCCGACCAGTCCGCCTCGGAGAAGTCGATGACGGCTAGGCCAGCGGTCGGGAACTTGCGAGCGAGGTTACCCGTGTCCTCGCCGTCGCGAAGGAGCGCCAGCGCCAGATCCTGAAGTCCCGGATTGTGCCCGATCACCAGAAGAGTGGTGCACCTTGATGTCTGGCTTCGGATGACGTCTGCAATGCGTTCGGCCGGCGCTTCGTAAATGTCGCCGAGATACCCAGCGTCCGCATCTTTCGCCACATGGGCCTGAACCCGCGACCAGGTCTGGCGCGTGCGCAAAGCCGTCGAGACGATAACCCGGTCCGGGACCAGGCCTTCCCTTGCCATATATGCGCCCATTGCCGGCGCCGCCTTTTGGCCACGGGGGGCCAGTGGCCGGTCGTGATCGTCCACCCCATCCGGCCAGGCGGACTTGGCGTGGCGCAACAGCATCAGACGTGGCATATCATACCTCTCTCTCGGGCTAGGCCCGAAGGATGTGCGGCAGGGGTTATCAAATTCATGTCTTGCCCTAGGTATAGGTTCGACCTGAATTCCTTGCCGGCGTCATTCCGACTGCCGGTGCCGCCGATCCGGTGGAAAACTCAAGAGACAATCTGGAGGATCAGCATGAGCAGTCAACCAACAATCGCGCTCAACGATGGCAATTCCATTCCGCAGGTGGGCCTCGGCGTCTGGCAGACACCGGACGAGACCGCGGCGCCTGCGGTTCGTGCGGCGATAGGGGCGGGTTATCGCCATGTCGATACGGCGGCGGTCTATGAGAACGAGCACGGCGTCGGCGAGGGCATCCGGACATCGGGCGTTGCGCGCTCCGAAATCTTCCTGACGACCAAGCTCTGGAACGACCGCCAGGGCTATGATTCGACGATGCAGGCATTCGACGAAAGCCTGAAGCGGCTCGGAACGGACTATGTCGACCTTTATCTCATCCACTGGCCGTCGCCGCATCGCGGTCTCTTCGGTGACAGCTGGAAGGCCTTCGTCAAGCTGAAGGAGGAGGGCCGCGTCCGTTCGATCGGCGTTTCCAATTTCGGTGCCGAGCATCTGAAGCAGATCATTTCGGAAACCGGTGTCACCCCGGTGCTGAACCAGGTCGAGCTGCACCCGGATTTCCAGCAGCGTGCGCTGCGCAATGTGCACTCCGCCCTCGGCATCGCCACCGAATCCTGGAGCCCGCTGGGTCAGGGCAAGCTGCTGTCGAACGACACGATCGCCGGCATCGCCAAGAAGCACGGCCGTACGCCGGCGCAGATCATCATCCGCTGGCACATCGAAAACGGCTTGGTCGTCATCCCCAAGTCGGTCAATCCGGATCGAATCGCGGAAAACTTCCAGGTCTTCGACTTCTCGCTGGATGCCGACGACATGGCGACGCTGGACGGTCTCGATTCGGCTTCCGCGCGGATCGGGCCCGATCCGGTGACCGCGACGTTCTGATCTGCCGGCCGACGGCGGCTACTTGTCCACGAGCTTCAGGACCTTGTCGAACACCTTGAGGACCTGCTGCAATTCATGGCCGCGTTTGAGGATGCGGCCATCGGTGTTGATCACCGAATATGCGCCCTGTTTTGTTGCAAGCTTGGGGTTCTTCTCGACGCGGTAAAGCGGCATTTCGCCGGATCGCTTGAAGATGGAGAAGACCGCGCGATCCTTCAGGTGATCGATCGCGTAGTCGCGCCATTCGCCCTCGCCGACCATGCGGCCGTAGATCCTGAGGATGAGATCGAGTTCTCGGCGGTGGAACGTGACCGGCAGCGGATCCTTGGCCTTGCGGTACTCCTGGAGATCGACAACGATCGGCGAAGTGCCCGACACGTTCTCCGAGCGGTAAGGCCCTTCTGTCGAATCAGTCATATCTCTCCCGCAGCATGAACATGACAACGTCATGTCAGTTTGCCCCAGATGTCGCAAAATGCAAGGGGAGCGATGGTTCCGCCGGGTAGCGCCGGTTGCGGGCCATTAATCCCGCACGCGCCGCATTTCAGTCAAAACTCAGCCGCATTTCCGGGTGACAGTGTGATCGTTGCCTGGCGCCCTAGCGCCAATCATGGTCCGGTCCTGGTTCATTGCCCCCAACCCCAGCCCCAAAATGAGCCAAGGCCGGACCACTTCCTTTCCGGAGACCGGCAGCAACATTCCAAAGACATGACAGGTCAGTTCTTCGCCATCACGGTGGTCGCGCCGCGTATGGCTTTCGGCGTGCCGTCCTCGGCATATTCCTGCAGCAACACGGCGCAGCCATTGCCCTTGACGTTCTTGAAGACGCTCTTGGGCAGGCTGATCTTCAGGTCGCTGCCATTCCACATGCCGACGGTCTGCACGTCCGTCACGCTGTGCCAGTAGGTCACCGTCCGGCCGTTGTTTTCACCGGCCTTGATGTCGACTGTGCGCTTGTCGTTGAAGTAGACCACCACGACGTCGGCCTTGCCGGTGCCCTTGCCGATCTCGATATCGAGTTCGTTGCCGTTCATCGCCGCGCGGACGGGAACCGTCATGCCTTCGCCATCGGCTTGCTGCTTCGTCAATCGCGCGTTGATGCCGGCAACGTCGGAGCCGATGATGTGGTCGCGTCCGTTGAGGACCGCCTGCGGCGTGTAGACGCCGCTGCGGCCGAGCGTCTTCGCGTAGCCGTACTGGCGAGCCGTAAAGGCCGGTGCGCTCATCGTGTCGGGCCAGCCGAGCGAATTCCAGTAGTCGACATGGTAGGACAGGCCGACAATGTCCCCCTGCTGGATCAGCTTGCCGAGCGCCGCGTCGGCAGGCGGACAGGAGGAGCACCCTTGAGAGGTGAAGAGTTCCACGACGCCTTTCGGCGTGCCGTCGGCATTTGCCAGTCCGCCCGACAGCAGCAGCGCTGTCAGTGCAGTCATGATCGTTTTCATGTTCATTCCCTGTGAGGCGGGCATGGCGCCGCCTCTTCTATCCGAGTGATTATCCTGAACATAGTGAAGGCGCGCTTCAACAGGAATTCACTTTGGGGTGAGCGTGGCGAGAGTGAATATCGATCACCAAGGCACGCACTCCCTTGCGTACCTGAGCTGGATCGGCGAGCCTCGACGGGAAGTCATGTTCCCACGAGAATACAGAGGAGCCTCCATGCCCGTCATCCGACTGGCCGACGCCATAGTTGAGCGTCCCGACCCATCCAATCCCGATCCGGAGCTTGGCACCTATTGGGCGGCGCTCTTCAGCGACACTGGGGGCCTCACCCAGTTCGGCGCCTTTCTCGAGGTGCTGCCGCCGGGTTCGAAATCCTCCCACCAGCATTGGCATGAGTGCGAAGATGAATTCGTCTATATGCTGGAAGGCGAGGTGGTGCTGCTGGAGGGTGACACGGAGACAGTCATGAGGCCTGGGGATGCTGCGACCTTCAAGGCCGGCGTTGCGCTCGGCCACCGGCTGGAAAACCGGTCGACCGCCGATGCGCGCTATCTTGTCGTTGGGACGCGGTCCCAGAATGATATCGTGCATTATTCCACCAAGGACCGGCTGCTGACGAAAACGGACGGCCGGAAAGTTCTGACCGACCGGGCGGGAAATCCCATAACCCCCTAGCGGTCATGCTTCGGGGTATTGCACCTTGTCCGTCCCGGCCATGGGTGAACGTTGCTCCGCCGGCCGGGCCCGCAGGGTGCGGTTCCGGCCGGCTGCCTTGGCGCTGTAGAGCGCCTCGTCGGCGCGCTTGAAGACATCCCGCAGCCATTCGGTTCCGCGTGTTTCGGTGACCCCGAAACTCGCCGTGATGCCGCCGCGCGCAAGCGGCTCCAGCCTGAGATTTTCCATCGCTTTCCTGACACGCTCGGCGATCTGCCAGCCCTCGTCCAGCGGTGTATCGGGCAGAACCATGCAGAATTCCTCGCCGCCGATGCGGGCCGCGATGTCGAAGCTGCGCAGACAGGTGCGCAAGACCTCGCCGGTCGCAACCAGCACGCTGTCGCCGACGTCGTGCCCGTGGCGATCGTTGATCGATTTGAAGTTGTCGAGGTCGAACAGCACGACGGACAGCGGCTTGCCGCTCCGTCCCGCCTTGGCGATTTCCTCCTCCAGCCGTTCCGTCAGCCACCGGCGATTGCCGAGGCCGGTCATATCGTCGGACAATGCCTGCCGGCTGAGCCTTTTCACCGTCGCCCCCATGTCCCGGGTCATCGCGTCGATCGCATCCGAAAGGACGCCAATCTCGTCCTCCCTGCCGGGGCATGACGGGCTCCAGGGCGCGCCACCGGGCTGGTGGGCGCGCAGCGCCGAGGCCATGGCGCGCAGGGGACGCAGATAGATATTGAGGATCACGAGACAGGAGACCGTGCCGACGAGCGTGGCGGCCGTCAGCAGGATGAGGATGCTTTTCGTATCCAGTGCAAAGCCGAAGGAGAGATAGGCGACGGCGGCAATCAGGGGCAGGTGAATGCAGGCGAAGCAGGTGACGAATATCTTCAGCGTCAATGACTTGCGAAGAACCCGCGTGACAGAACTCAAAGCTGGCATAATCGGTGAGTGACCTTCCCGTATTGTCTGTCCCAAGCCCTGTCGCCGGCCCAAACTAGGGGCCGGTATTTACCGAATTGCTAATAAGCGAACGGAAATTTTAACGACAAGCGCCATCCGGCATATTCGTCCACAGCCGTCACCCGGCGAGGGCAGCGGCTGCACCGTGATTGATATTAAACCATGTGGTTGACTATTGTCTGTGGTCATGTATATTCAACCGCATGGTTAAGCAACAAGATCCTGAGCTCGATATCATCTTCCACGCCCTTGGCGACGCAACGCGTCGCCGGATGCTCGGCGACCTGATCGATGGTGAGAAGACCGTGAGCCAGCTCGCGGAGCCCTTCTCCATGTCGCTCGCCGCCGCGTCGAAGCACATCAAGGCGCTGGAAAATGCCGGACTCATTCGCCGCGAGGTGCGCGGGCGGGTCCATCTCTGCCGTCTCGATCCAGGCCCGCTCGCCTCCGCCAGCCGATGGCTCAGCGTCTACGAGCGCTTCTGGACCGGCCGTCTCGACATGCTGGAGCAGCTCTTGCGCAATGACGACCAGCACAATGCCAACGATCCCGAAAAAGGAGAGAGAGAATGACCGATACCCTCACCTTGGATGGCTACGGCACACTGACCGAGCCCGCGACGCTGAAGATCGAAAGACTGCTTCCCGGTCCCGTCGAGCGGGTGTGGGCCTATCTCACCGACAGCGACAAGCGCCGCCAGTGGCTTGCCGGCGGAGAGATGACCATGGCGGTCGGCGCGCCCTTCAAGCTGACTTGGCGCAACGACGAGCTGACCGATCCGCCGGGCAACCGTCCGGCCGATTTCGGCGACGAGCACAGCATGGAGACCCGCATCACCGAACTGCATGCGCCCTACCGGCTGGCCTTTGCCTGGGGCGAACGCGGCGAGGTGGTGATCGACCTCGACCCGCAAGGCGACAAAGTGCTGCTGACGCTCGTTCACAAGCGCATCTCGGACCGCAAGAACGAAGTCATGATCGGCGCCGGCTGGCACGCCCATCTCGACATCCTCGCCGCCAGGATTTCAGGCACCCGGCCGGAGCCTTTCTGGGATCACTGGCTCGCGCTGAAGGAGGAGTACGAGGCGCGGATTCCGAAGTGAGGCAGCTTTTGAAAGCGCAGTAAGCCATGCACGATAAAAAACCGCCGGGTGATCTCTCACCCGGCGGCTTTTGTTATTCGCAAGCCTCTCCCGATCCCGGGGGAAGCCCGGGGATCGGGATGCCATCTGTATCAGGCGGCCAGCTGACGGAGAACCGTCTGCAGAATGCCGCCGTTGTTGACGTAGGTGACTTCGTCGAGCGTGTCGATGCGGCAGATGATCGGGATATCCTTCACCGTGCCGTCGCCGTAGGTGACCTTGGCGATCTTCTTCTCGCGCGGCTTTACGCCGTCGAGGCCTTCGATCGACACGGTCTCGTCACCCTTCAGGCCGAGGCTTTCCCAGGTCGTGCCTTCCTCGAAGACGAAGGGCACGATGCCCATGCCGACGAGGTTGGAGCGGTGGATACGCTCGAAGGACTGGGCGATGACGGCGCGGACGCCGAGCAGGTTGGTGCCCTTGGCAGCCCAGTCACGCGACGAGCCGTTGCCGTATTCGACGCCGGCGAAGATGACGAGCGGAACGCCCTCTTCCTTGTACTTCATGGCCGCATCGTAGATCGACATCTCTTCCTTCGACGGATAGTGGATGGTGTAGCCACCTTCCTTGCCGTTCGGACCGAGCATGTGGTTGCGGATGCGGATGTTGGCAAACGTGCCGCGCATCATGACTTCATGGTTGCCGCGGCGCGTGCCGTACTGGTTGAAGTCCGCCACGCCGACGCCATGCTCGGTGAGGTAGGCACCAGCCGGCGATGCGGCCTTGATGGAGCCTGCCGGCGAGATGTGGTCGGTGGTGATCTTGTCGCCGAAGAGGCCGAGGACGCGGGCGCCCTTGATGTCGGTGACGCCAGCGGCCTGCATGCCCATGCCGACGAAGTAGGGCGGGTTCTGCACATAGGTCGAATCATTGTCCCAGGTGTAGGTCTGGCCCGATGGGGCCTGCACGGCCTGCCAGTTCTCGTCACCCTTGAAGACGTCGGCGTACTTGGCCGCGTAAAGCTCGCGGGTCACGTACTTCATGACGAATTCCTGGATTTCCTTCGACGACGGCCAGATGTCCTTCAGGTAGACCGGGCCGTCCTTGCCTTCGCCGATCGGCTCGGAGGTCAGGTCCATCTGGACCGAACCGGCGAGCGCGTAGGCGACGACGAGCGGCGGGGAGGCGAGATAGTTCGCCTGGACGTCCGGGGACACGCGGCCTTCGAAGTTGCGGTTGCCGGAGAGAACGCCGGCGGCAATCAGGCCCTTGTCGTTGATCGTCTTGGAGATCGGGGCCGGCAGCGGGCCGGAGTTGCCGATGCAGGTCGTGCAGCCGAAGCCGACGAGGTTGAAGCCCAGCGAGTCCAAGTCCTTCTGCAGGCCCGAATTGGAGAGATACTCCGCAACCACCTGCGATCCGGGAGCGAGCGAGGTCTTGACCCACGGCTTGGTCTTCAGGCCCTTGGCAACGGCGTTGCGGGCGAGAAGGCCGGCGGCGATCAGGACGCTCGGGTTCGAGGTGTTGGTGCAGGAAGTGATCGCGGCAATCGCGACGTCGCCATGACCAAGATCGTAGTCGGTGCCTTCAACCGCGTAGCGATTGGAGAGCTGGCCCGGCTTCTTGTAGTCGTTCTCGAGAGCGGTCGCGAAGTTCGGCGCGATGGTTTCGAGCGCGAGGCGGCCTTCCGGACGCTTCGGGCCGGCCATCGACGGCACGACGTCGCCGAGGTCGAGTTCCAGCGTGTCGGTGAAGACGAGGTCGGAGCCGTCGCCATCGCGCCACATGCCCTGCGCCTTGGAATAGGCTTCAACGAGCGCGATGCGCTCTTCAGTGCGGCCGGACATGGTCAGGTAGTTGACGGTTTCGCCGTCGACCGGGAAGAAGCCGCAGGTCGCGCCGTATTCCGGACCCATGTTGCCGATCGTCGCGCGGTCGGCGAGCGTCATGTTGTCGAGGCCGGGGCCGAAGAATTCGACGAATTTGGAAACCACGCCCTTCTTGCGCAGCATCTGAACGACGGTCAGGACCAGGTCGGTTGCCGTGCAGCCTTCCTTCAGCTTGCCGGTCAGCTTGAAGCCGACTACTTCCGGCAGCAGCATGGATACCGGCTGGCCGAGCATGGCAGCTTCGGCCTCGATGCCGCCCACGCCCCAGCCGAGAACGCCGAGACCGTTGATCATCGTGGTGTGGCTGTCGGTGCCGACGCAGGTGTCGGGGTAGGCGACGGTGTCGCCGTCCTCGTCCTTCGTCCAGACGGTCTGGCCGAGATATTCGAGGTTGACCTGGTGACAGATGCCGGTGCCGGGCGGAACCACGCGGAAGTTTTCAAACGCCTGCTGGCCCCACTTCAGGAAGCGGTAGCGCTCGCCGTTGCGCTGGTATTCCAGCTCGACGTTGCGGGCAAATGCGGTCGGGGTGCCGAATTCGTCGACGATGACCGAGTGGTCGATGACGAGGTCGACGGGGACGAGCGGGTTGATCTTTTCCGGATCGCCGCCGAGGTTGACCATCGCGTCACGCATGGCGGCGAGGTCGACGACGGCCGGCACGCCGGTGAAGTCCTGCATGAGGACGCGGGCCGGACGGTAGGCGATTTCATGTTCCGTCTTGCCCTTGTTGGCAAGCCAGGCGGCGACAGCTTCGATGTCGGCTTTGGTAACCGAGCGGCCGTCTTCGTTGCGAAGCAGGTTTTCCAGAAGAACCTTCATGGAATAGGGAAGCTTCGAAACGCCGGCGAGACCGTTGGCCTCGGCTTTCGGGATCGAGAAATAGACATAGTCCTTGCCGTTGACGGACAAGGTGGTGCGACAATTGAAACTGTCCAGTGATTTAGCCACGGATAGAACCCCGCTTCGTCTGATCAGCCAAAACTGACGTGCGAACGCCCGGCGCATTTGAAGCGCAAATGGGATGCGGGTGCGACCATTTCCGCTGTCCGCACGTGAGAACCAGAAAGGTTTTCATGTTCGGCGCTTGGATAATGAACACGCCGGCCGCTGGCGTGGTTGCGGGCGTTATAGATAATTTCTAAGAAAGGTGCCAGACCATTCAGCGGTCAATTTCTATATTTTTTGCAATGCGCAAAATCGCTTGCCGCAGGACCGAGACAGGATACGCCTTCGCTCATGAAGCTCACCGTCGAAAATGTTTCCGCCCGGCGCGGGGAGGATCTGCTGTTCCGCAACATCGCGTTCGAGCTTCAATCCGGCGAGGCCCTGCTTCTGACCGGCAAGAACGGTTCGGGAAAGTCGACGTTGATTCGCGTGCTGGCGGGCCTCATTCGGCCGGAGACCGGAAGCGTCGTCTTTACCGGCGTTGATGGCTCGACCGAGCATCCGCTGCGGGAAGCGAGCCACTATCTCGGCCACCGCAATGCCATGAAGCAGGAACTGACGGTCGAGGAGAACCTCCTCTTCTGGCAGTCCTTCATGGGCGATTTCGACGGCAATATGCGCGTCGATATCCGCGCGGCGGCGGAGGTCGTCGGCCTGGCGGGCATCCTTCATCTTCCCTACGGCTACCTGTCGGCCGGCCAGCAGCGGCGTTTCGCCATGGCCAAGCTCCTGACCGCCTATCGCCCGGTCTGGCTGCTCGACGAGCCGACCGCGGCCCTTGACGCCAGCGCCGACCGGATGTTCGCCCGCCTGGTCGAAACCCACCTCGCCATCGGCGGCATCGTGATCGCCGCCACCCACCAGCCGCTCGGGCTCAAGGATACCAAGGAGCTGACGATGAAGGGGTTCGAGTACCTGGAGGAGGAGGTTTGATCTTGGCGACCTTGTCATCTGCCGTCAAAAGACCCTCTCTGCCCTGCCGGGCATCTCCCCCACAGTGGGGGAGAAGACTCGCGGCCGGGCCTCATTCCGCAACGAGCGTCGTATGCCGGGTTAGCCCCTCCCCCTTGTGGGGAGGGGTTGGGGAGGGGTTTTTGCCAGAAGGAAATGCACATCCATGACCGCTCTCTTCCTGCGCGACCTGAAACTGTCGATCCGGGCCGGCGGCGGGGCGCTGATCGGCATCCTGTTCTTCCTGACGGTGGTCGCGGTCATTCCGTTCGGGGTCGGCCCCGATCTCAATCTCCTGGCGCGCATCGGCCCGGCAATCATCTGGATCGGTGCGCTCTTGGCAGCACTTCTCGGCCTCGACCGGCTGTTCCAGGCCGACCGCGACGACGGGTCGCTCGACCTTATCCTCATGCAGGAAACGCCGTTGGCGCTGACGGTCTTCGTCAAGTGCCTGGCGCACTGGACGGCCACCGTGCTGCCGCTGGTCATCGCCTCGCCGCTGCTCGGGCTGTTCATGAACATGAGCGAGACGGCGATCGCGGCGGCCTTCGTCACGCTTCTGGTTGGATCCCCGGCGATCACCTTCATCGGTGCGGTCGGTGCGGCCGTGGCCGTTGCCTTGCCGCGCGGCGGGCTGCTCGTTTCCATCCTGGTGCTGCCGCTGACGATCCCGGTGCTGATCTTCGGGGTATCGGCGACCTATGCGGCGGTCGAGGATCCGGCGCCCTTCCTGCCGCCCTTCATGTTCCTGACCGCGATCATGCTGTTCTTTGCGGCAATCGGTCCGCTTGGCGCGGCGCTGGCGCTCCGGCATGCTTCCGACTAACGCGGATTTGAACGCCAGGCTTGACCAGGATCAATTGCGGGGCTTCCCGTATCGGGGTATGAAGCGGCCATGAACGGAACAAGCCTCTCTCTTTCCAAGATCGGCGATCTCGCCAACCCGACCCGCTTTCTGGCGCTGGCGACACGGCTCATTCCGTGGCTGGCGGCCATCACCATCGTCCTCATGGCCGTCGGGCTCTATCTGAGCTTCACGACGGAAGGCGACTACCAGCAGGGCGATACGGTCCGGATCATGTACATCCATGTGCCGGCCGCCTGGCTGTCGATGATGTGCTACACGATCATGACCCTGTCGGCGATCGGCACGCTGGTCTGGCGCCATCCGCTGGCCGACGTCGCCCACAAGACCGCCGCGCCGCTCGGGGCCGCCTTCACGCTGATCGCGCTGATCACCGGCTCCTTCTGGGGCAAGCCGATGTGGGGGACGTGGTGGGTGTGGGATGCACGGCTGACCTCGGTCTTCATCCTGTTCCTGATGTATCTCGGCCTGATCGCGCTCAACCGCGCCATGGACGACCCGTCCAAGGCTGCGAAGGTCTGCGCAGTGCTGATCCTCATCGGCTTCGTCAACATCCCGATCATCAAGTTCTCGGTCGAATGGTGGAACACGCTGCACCAGCCGGCAAGCGTGATGCGGATGGGCGGTTCGGCAATCGATCCGGAATTCCTGTGGCCGCTGTTCACCATGGCGTTCGCCTTCACCTTCCTGTTCTTCACGCTGCATCTGATGGCGATGCGCAACGAGATCTGGCGCCGCCGCGTCTCGGCCCAGCGCCGCATCGCCGCCCGCATGGCCAGCAACGCAAACTGACGGGAGAGCTCGGGTGGATCACGCATTCTACATCTACTGGGCCTACGGCCTGACGGTTGCGATTATCGCCATCCTGATCGGCTGGATCTTTGTCGACGGCAGGGCCCGGCAGCGTGAATTGAAGGCGCTGGAGGCGGCCGGTATCCGCCGCCGCTCGGCGCAACAGGAAAAAGAGACCAGCTGACATGGCCGACGACACCCAAGTCCCCAGCGAGCAGCCGAAGCGGGGCATGAGCCGTTATGTGCTTGCCCTCCTGCCGCTCGCCGTCTTCGCGGTCATCGCCGGCACGGCGGGAAAGATGCTCTACGACCAGGACGTCAACGGCAAGGATATCTCGACGATCCCGTCCGCGCTGATCGGCACGAGGGCCCCCTCGCTCAACCTGCCGCCGCTTGAGGGTTCCGACCGTCCGGCGCTGACGGACGCCGCCATCAAGGGCAAGCTGACGCTCGTCAACGTCTTCGCCTCCTGGTGCGTTCCCTGTCGCCAGGAACACCCGATCCTGATGCAGCTCGCTAACGACCCGCGGCTGAACGTCGTGGCGATCAACTACAAGGACAAGACGGACAACGCGCTGCGCTTCCTCGGCGAGCTCGGCAATCCTTTCGCGGCGATCGGCGTCGATCCCAAGGGACAGGCGGCGATCGACTGGGGCGTCTACGGCATTCCGGAAAGCTATCTGGTGGCCGCCGATGGCACGATTGTCTACAAGCGCGTCGGCCCGTTCGACGACCTCAGCTTGCAGGAAGGGCTTTTCCCGGCAATCGAGAAGGCTTTGGCCAGCGCGAAGGCCGGAAGCTGACCTCCTAAAGTGCCGCCTGCCATTCGCGGATGGCGTCGACTGGCCAGACCAGCATCAGCACGTTCAGCGTGAGATTGTCGCGAATGATCCAGCCGGTCAGGAGTTCAAACCCGATCGCGATCAGGACGGTGAGCCAGATCGGCGCCCTTGAAGCGAAAAAGAAGCCGATCGCCATGGCGACGGTATCCATCACTGAGTTCAGGATGCTGTCGCCCTCGTAGCCGTTGGCGATCGTCGCGGAACGGTAGCGGTCGATGATGATCGGCGAATTTTCCAGAAGCTCCCAGGCGATCTCGATGATGGCCGCAAAGGTCAGGCGGAAGCCGAAGGACCGGCGGCGGAAGATGAGATAGCCAGCGAGATAGAACAGGAAGCCGTGGATGATGTGGGACGGCGTGTACCAGTCGGAAATATGCTGCGAGTTGCCCGGCGTATTGACGCCCGGTTCGAAAAGCTTGACGTAGCCGCAGGTGCAGATCGGCACCCGGCCCATCAGATACAGGCTGATCGCCTGCGCGGCGATGAGTACAAGGAAGACGATGAGCCAGAAGCTGGTGGAACTGTTCTTTTCGGACGCTGCACCCGTGACGTTCACTCGGCGGCTCCGGTTTCTTCTTCCTTCGTCTCCACTGTGTGCTTCATGATCAGCGGCATCTGCGCCATGGTGAAGAGGATGGTGATCGGCATGGTACCCCATACCTTGAAGGCGACCCATGTGTCGTCGGAGAAATTGCGCCAGACGACTTCGTTCAGTACCGCCAGGAACAGGAAGAACAGGCCCCAGCGGATGGTGAGCTTGCGCCAGCCCTCGTCGGTCAGTTCGAAGGCGGCGTTGAAGACGTAGCCGAGGAGGCTCTTGCCGAAGAAAAGCCCGCCGAGCAGCACGACGCCGAACAGCGTGTTGATGATCGTCGGCTTCATCTTGATGAAGGTTTCGTTCTGCAGGTAGATCGACAGGCCGCCGAAGACGAGGACGACGATGCCGGAGACGAAGGGCATGATCGGCAGGTGCCCGACGATGATCTTCGAGCAGACGAGCGAGATGATCGTCGCGGCCATGAACAGCGCGGTTGCCACGAACAGAGGCCCGCCGAGCGCCTCCAGCGCCGGGAAGGTCTTGGTCAGCCAGGCACCGCGCAGGTTGGCGAAGAAGAAGACCATCAGCGGCCCCAGCTCCAGCGCCAGCTTCAGAAGCGGGTTTTCCTTGGTTGCGGGCCTGTTTTCGACGTTCGTCACGCTCTGCACTTCCTTGATGCTCCGCTCGATCGGGTTGATGTGCGGGGCTGCTTGAAGCCCATTTTGGGCATTATGGTGTCAATCCGGCAATGGCTTCGGCAAAATCCGCCGCCTCGAAGGGCTCCAGATCGTCGACGCCTTCGCCGACACCGATGAAATAGACCGGCAGCTTGTGCTTGGCGGCGATGGCGACGAGGATGCCGCCGCGCGCCGTGCCGTCGAGCTTGGTCATGATCAGGCCGTTGACGCCGGCGATGTTCTTGAAGATCTCGACCTGGTTCATGGCGTTCTGGCCGGTCGTCGCATCCAGCGTCTGCAGCACGGTATGCGGCGCATCCGGATCGAGCTTGGCCAGCACTCGGACGATCTTTTCAAGCTCCGCCATCAGTTCGGTCTTGTTCTGCAGCCGGCCGGCCGTGTCGATGATCAGCACGTCGGAGCCGTTCTCCTTCGCCTGCTTGAAGGCATCGAAGGCCAGGCCCGCGGCGTCGGCGCCGATCTTGGTGCCGATGAAGCCGGACTTGGTGCGGTCGGCCCAGATCTTAAGCTGCTCGATCGCGGCGGCGCGGAAGGTGTCGCCGGCGGCCAGCATGACCTTGAGGCCGGCGCCGGAGAGCTTCGCCGCCAGCTTGCCGATGGTCGTCGTCTTGCCGGTGCCGTTGACGCCGACGACGAGAATGACATGCGGCTTGTGCGACAGGTCGAGCGCCAGTGGCTTGGCGACCGGGGACAGGACCTTGGTGATCTCGCTTGCCATGATGCGCGAGACGTCCTCGCCGCTCACATCCTTGCCGTAGCGTTCGGAGGCGAGCGTATCTGTAACCCGCATCGCCGTCTCGACACCGAGATCGGCCTGGATCAGCAGGTCTTCCAGTTCCTGCAGCGTGTCGTCATCGAGCTTGCGCTTGGTAAACAGCGCGGCGATCTGGCCGGAGAGCTGCTGCGACGTGCGGGCGAGGCCGGCGCGCAGGCGCTGGAACCAGGAAAGCTTCGGCGGCGGCACGAGTGGAGCGTCCGGCTGGACGGTCTTTTCGGCGGTGGCGAAGCCCTTGGGGAGGGCGGGAGTGACGGGAGTGGCAGCGTCCTCGAACTCATCGGGCGCACCCCCCTCTGTCCTGACGGACATCTCCCCCACAGGGGGGGAGATCGAAGGGGTGGCGTCCTGCTCGTCGTCGATAGCCTCGGGAGCGGTATCCGGTTCAACCACGGCGGTTGGTGGGGTGGAGGGCTCTTCCACTGCCGACGTGGCCGGTGGGGCAGTTGTTTCCTCGGCGGCGGGCTCTTCGGAGTCGATTTCAGCCTTCTGCTCGTCTTCCGGGATGGCTGCGGCCGAGGGCTCTTGCTGGAGGGGTGGCTCGTTATCAGACGAAGTAGCCTCGTCCTCCTGATCTCCCCCCATGTGGGGGAGATGTCCCGAAGGGACAGAGGGGGGTGTCAGGTCCTCTGTCGCTGGCGCTTCGGTTACGTCCGTCGACGCCTCTTCGAGCGTTTCGAGGGGCGTTATCGCCTCGGCTTCTGCCAGCACGTCTTCGGCAGTGACCTCGTCATGCGGCTTTTCGACCGCCTGAACCGGCTTGTCCTTGCCGAATGTGAAGACCTTCTTGATGAAACCGAGAGCCATGCAGTGTCCGTGTTATTCGATGATCAGGCCGCCGCGGCGGCGACCGTCTTGATTTCAAGATGCTTGCCATTGTGGCCGGTGACAAGCACCGAAACGAATTCGCGCGGCATAAATTCGCCGGCGTCGGCAAGCGTGAAGTCTTCCGTGTGCGCCATGCCGTTCATTTCGACGAGGATCGTCTGGCGGCTGCCGACGAGACGGTCGAGATGGGCCGCATGCAGCCGCTCGCCGGTCAGCCGCAGACGGGCGGCGCGTTCCTTGACGAGCGCTCGGTCGAGTTGCGGCATACGGGCGGCGGGCGTGCCGGGGCGCGGCGAATAGGGGAAGACGTGCAGGTGGGCGATGCCGATCTCCTCGGCGAGGCTTTCGGCGTTGGCGAACATGTCCTCGGTTTCCGTCGGGAAGCCGGCGATCATGTCGGCGCCGAAGCTCACCTCCGGACGCAGCCTGCGCACATCGCGACAGAAGGCCAGCGCATCGGCGCGGGAATGCCGCCGCTTCATGCGCTTCAGGATCATGTCGTCGCCGTGCTGCAGCGAGAGATGCAGGTGCGGCATGAAACGCGGCTCGTTGGCGATCAGGTCCATCAGGTGCCGGTCGGCCTCTATGCTGTCGATCGACGACAGCCGCAGCCGGCGGATCTCCGGCACCATCTTCAGGATCGTCTTGGCGAGCAGGCCAAGCGTCGGCTCGCCCGGCAGGTCGGCGCCGTAGCTGGTCGCGTCGACGCCGGTGAGCACGACCTCGCGGTAGCCGCTGTCGGCGACCTTGCGGACCTGGTCGACGACCGCGCCCATGGGCACCGAGCGGGAATTGCCGCGGCCATAGGGAATGATGCAGAAGGTGCAGCGGTGGTCGCAGCCGTTCTGCACCTGGATGAAGGCGCGCACGTGGCCGTCGATGTGCCGGACCATCTGCGGAGCGGTCTCGGTGACGCTCATGATGTCGTTGACGCGGAGCTTTTCCTCGGCCGTAACGCCGAAATCGGGAAGCGACCGGTAGGAGGCGCTTTTGAGCTTTTCTTCATTGCCGAGCACGGCATCGACCTCCGCCATGGCGGCGAAGGTGTCTTTCTCCGTCTGGGCGGCGCAGCCGGTGACGATGATGCGGGCGTCTGGATGTTCGCGGCGCTTGCGGCGGATTGCCTGGCGCGCCTGGCGGACGGCTTCACCGGTCACCGCGCAGGTGTTGATCAGGACGGCATTGTTCAGGCCGGCCTTTTCGGCCTCCGCCTTCATGACCTCGGATTCATAGGTATTGAGACGACAGCCGAAGGTTATGACTTCGACGCCGCTCACTGCGCCTCTGCTCCGCTTTCGGCTTCGCGCGACCAGTCGCCTGTCTTCGGGCTGACGGCGCCGGACCATTCCCATTCGGCCGGGCCGGTCATGATCACGTGGTTGTCGCGCTCGCGCCATTCGAGTTCGAGCACGCCCGGCGGAATGGCGCTGGCAACCGTGATCGTCACCTTGCGACCGGTGCGGCCGGTGCGGGCGGCGGAAACGGCGGTGGCACAGGCGGCCGAGCCGCAGGCAAGCGTCAGGCCGGCGCCGCGCTCCCATGTCCGCGTCGTGATCGTCGTCGGCGATGTCACCTGGGCTATGGTGATGTTCGCCTTTTCCGGAAACATCGGATGGTTTTCGAGCAGGGGCCCGAAGCGCTCGAGATCGAAGGTGTTGACGTCGCGGTCGACCCAGAAAACCGCGTGCGGATTGCCCATCGACATGGCCGAAGGCGAATGCAGCACCGGATTGTCGATCGGCCCGATCTGCAGCTCGATCCGGCTGGTGTCGTGAAACTCCTCGGCGAGCGGGATCTTGTCCCACGCGAAGACCGGCTGGCCCATGTCGACCGAGATCAGCCCGTCCTCGTGCTCGCGCGCATTGAGGATGCCGGCGACCGTCTGGAAGGTGAAGGCCTTCCTGCCGGTTTCGGCGGCGAGCGCCTGTACTACGCAGCGCGTGCCATTGCCGCAGGCCTGGGCCTTGGTTCCGTCGGAATTCAGGATGTCGATCCAAGCGTCGGTGCCGGCCGCCTTCGGATCATGGATCGCCATGATCTGGTCGAAACGGGTGTCGGGATCGGCATTCAGCGCAATCGCCGCCTCGGGCGTCACCTGATCCTTGCGGCCGCGCATGTCGACGACGAGGATCTTGTTGCCAAGCCCGTTCATCTTCGCAAATTCTACGCGGTCGTCAGTCATCGTTTACCGGAACCTGTTGGATTTCGGCCTGTATATGGCGGATATCATCGCCGATTTCCAGTGATTTCGCGGCTGTTCAGGCCATCGGTACGTCGAAGACCTCGCCGGCGTGCATCGGCCGGAAGCGCTCGCGGGCGATGCCGGCTTCATCGAGGGCATGGTGGAGCGCCTGCTTCGGCGCCTCGATCGCCTCGTTGGTCAGCTGGAACGTGCGCCAGTGATGGCCGGCGACATGGGCGGCGTTGCAGAGCTGCATGCCCATGACGGCCTCTTCCGGGTTCTGATGCTGGCCCTTCATGAACCAGCGCGGCTCATAGGCGCCGAAAGGCAGGTTGGCGAGCCGGAAGCCGCCATGCTTGTCCGCCGCCGCACGATAGTTGATGCCGTCGTGAAATCCGGTGTCGCCAACGTGGTAGATCTTGCCGGCGGGCGTGGTCAGCACGAAAGCCGCCCACAGCGCCATGCGCCGGTCGCCCATGCCGCGGGCCGACCAGTGGTGGCAGGGTTCGGCATCGACTGTCACTCCGTTCGGGAGCTCCAGACGGTCGCCCCAGTCCATGACGCTGAGCTTCGCCGCTGGCGCTGCCTTGCGGATGATGGCGTCGTTGCCGAGCGGCGTGACGATGTGCGGTGCATGCGCCTGATGGAGTTTGCGCAGCGAGGCGATGTCGAGATGGTCGTAGTGGTTGTGGGTGACGAGGACGATGTCGATATCCGGCAGGTCTTGCAGCCGGATGCCCGGCTCGACGACGCGCTTCGGCCCGGCAAAGGAAAGCGGACTTGCCCGTTTCGACCAGACGGGATCAGTCAGGATGTTGAGGCCGGCAACCTGGATGAGAAAGGTGGCGTGACCGACCATGGTGACGCGAAGCGCGTCGCCGTCGATCCTGGCCGCGGGCCGGCTGCGGGGAAAGGGACTTTCGAGGCTCTCCGGCCATTTGGAGCGGCTTTCCCAGAATTGCCATTTCAGAAGTGCGCTCAGCCCGCCGGGCTCGACGCCGTCCGGATTGAAGAAGCGGGTTCCGTCGAAATGGTCCGACACAGGACCGGCGTAATAGGGGTTCTTGGGCATGAAAGATCCGGCCATATCATTGTCGTCAATGCGTTAAACTGGGACTCTCCACGGCAACTTTCAATCAGCTGATCGATTATTGGCATGCGCCTTACGGCATGCGGCGTGGTCTCCGGTCGCGGCCGCATAATTTATGCGTCGGCTGCATGCTGTGTAAGTTTTTGATATTCCTATTTTTTAAATCCGGTCTGCGTTTGCTTCCTCTTCTCTGGCTTGTGTTGTGACGTCGGGAAAGGCAGTTTGCAGCCAAATCGCCTTCCTGTATTCTTCTTCCTCCGGTGACCTGCCGATGACCAACATCGCTATCGGGCGGATGAGCCCGCTCCACATCCTTGCCGCCCTCGCATCCGGCGGGCTTCTGACGCTGATGATCCATTTCAATGCCGAGCTCGCGCATTTCGGCGGGCCGCTGTTTTCCTCCTGGTGCGCGCATGGCACCGGCACGATTGCGGCGGTTGTCTACCTGCTGATGCTCAATCGCGGACGCTGGCCGCGGCCTGATACGTCCACGACGGCCGGCCGGGCGCCACTCTGGGCCTATCTCGGCGGTCTTTCCGGGGCGGTCACCGTCATGCTGAGCGGTATCACGGTCAATTCACCCATTGCGCTGACCGGGACGCTGGCGCTCGGGCTTGCCGGGCAGGTGGTGTTCAGCCTCGCCTCGGACCATTGGGGGCTCTTCGGCATGGCGGCACGCAGGATCACCCTTCGCGATATCCTGTCCGTGGTGCTGATTTCGGCTGGAAGCCTCCTCATCATTGTCTTCGGGGCGAGGGCTGTATGACGATCCTGCCCGTCCTGCTTGCTATCCTCGCCGGAATGCTGGTGGTCGTCAGCCGCCAGGTCAACGGTCGGCTGAGCCTTTCGACCTCGCCGCTGATCGCCTCGTTCTGGAATCACCTTGTCGGCTTCGCCTTCCTGACTGTCGTTGGCCTGCTTCTGGGACAGCTTTTCCTGCCGGGCGCTGCGGACGCGCCGCTTTATGCCTATATCGGCGGGCCGCTGGGTGTTATCTTCGTCGCCTCGGGCAGCTGGCTGATCGCCCGCATCGGCGCCGCCAACACGGCGCTTCTGGTCATTGCCGGCCAGATGGTCTCGGGCATTGCCTTTGACGCCGCCGGCGGTCATCCTCCGGCCTTCTGGGCGGCAGGCCTCGGGGTCGTCCTCATCGTCGCCGGCGTGCTTTTGACCCAGAAGCGCGGCAAGCCTTGACTTTCTGCGGCATTTCCTGTTTACCCGCGCCATCTGCTGACAAGTGACAAGCTTGAAGCCGCCGACCGGGACCCGTGAAGGTATAAAGAGATCCCGGAGGTCAACACCCGACAGCGCGTTGCGCCCTCGGGTGCTTTTTGGCTTTGCGCCTTGTTTTACGCGTCACGGTAAACCACGTTTCCGGGAACCGATTCCCCCGGATGCGAAAAGGAAGAGCTGATGTTTGAAAACCTCCAGGACCGTCTTGGCGCCATTCTGAATGGACTGACCGGACGTGGCTCCCTGTCGGAAAGCGATGTCTCGGCAGCGCTGCGCGAAGTCCGCCGCGCGCTGCTCGAAGCCGACGTCGCGCTCGAAGTCGTGCGCTCCTTTACCGACCGCGTGCGCGAGAAGGCCGTCGGCGCCGCCGTGCTGAAGTCGATCAAGCCGGGGCAGATGGTCGTCAAGATCGTCCATGACGAGCTGGTCGAGATGCTCGGCACCGAAGGCAAGACGATCGACCTCAATGCCGCCGCTCCGGTCGTCGTCATGATGGTCGGCCTTCAGGGCTCCGGTAAAACCACGACCACGGCGAAGATCGCCAAGCGCCTGACGAACCGCGAGCGCAAGAAGGTCCTGATGGCCTCGCTCGACACGCGCCGTCCGGCAGCCCAGGAGCAGCTTCGCCAGCTCGGCGTCCAGGCCGGCGTCGACACGCTTCCGATCATTGCCGGCCAGTCGCCGACGGAGATCGCCGGGCGCGCCGTGCAGGCCGCCAAGCTCGGCGGCCATGACGTCGTTATCCTCGATACCGCCGGCCGTACCCACATCGACGAACCGTTGATGGTGGAAATGGCCGACATCAAGAAGAAGTCCAACCCGCACGAAATCCTGCTGGTTGCCGACAGCCTCACCGGTCAGGACGCCGTCAATCTCGCGCGCAACTTCGATGAGCGCGTCGGCATCACCGGTCTCGTGCTGACCCGCATGGACGGCGACGGCCGCGGCGGTGCAGCCCTTTCGATGCGTGCCGTCACCGGCAAGCCGATCAAGCTGATCGGTACCGGCGAGAAGATGGACGAGATGGAGGAATTCCATCCCCGTCGTATCGCCGACCGCATTCTCGGCATGGGCGACATCGTTTCGCTGGTCGAAAAGGCGGCAGAGACGATTGACGCCGAAAAGGCGGCGGCCATGGCCCAGAAGATGGCCAAGGGCAAGTTCGACCTGAACGACCTTTCCGAACAGCTCAAGCAGATGCAGCAGCTCGGCGGCATGGGCGGCATCATGGGCATGATGCCCGGCATGTCGGGCATGAAGGACAAGATCGCTGCCGCCGGCCTCGACGACAAGGTCTTCAAGCGCCAGCTCGCCATTATCTCCTCGATGACCAAGGCCGAGCGCGCCAATCCCGATATCCTGAAGCATTCTCGCAAGAAGCGCATTGCAGCCGGCTCCGGCACCGACGCCGCCGACATCAACAAGCTTCTGAAGATGCACCGCCAGATGGCCGACATGATGAAAGCCATGGGCGGCAAGGGCAAGGGCGGCGGCATGATGAAGCAGATGATGGGCGGCCTTGCCGGCAAGATGGGGCTTGGCGGCATGATGGGCGGCGGCATGCCGGACCTGTCGGGCATGGATCCCAAGCAGCTCGAAGCCTTGGCCAAGCAGGCCGAAGCTTCCGGTCTTGGCAAGGGCATGGGCGGACTTCCGGGTGGCCTTCCCGGTCTCGGCGGCGGCAAGCTGCCCGGGCTTGGCGGTGGCGGCCTTCCGGGCCTTCCCGGTCTGCCGAAGAAGAAGTGAGAGGGTAACTGAATGACGACCGATTCCGAAATCAGAAACCAGCTCGCAAAGTACCGTCAGTCGATCGACAACATCGACGCGGCGCTCATTCACATGCTGGCCGAACGCTTTGCCTGCACGAAGGCCGTGGGCGTTCTGAAGGCCACGCACGAATTGCCGCCGTCTGATCCGGCGCGCGAAGAATACCAGATCGACCGCCTGCGCAGGCTTGCCAAGGAGGCCAATCTGGACCCGGACTTTGCCGAGAAGTTCCTGAACTTCATCATCAGGGAAGTGATCCGGCACCATGAAGCAATCGCTGCCGAACATAACGGCAAGTAACCAACATGCCGCTCACACGAAGCGGTCAGACATGCCTTGAAGGAGAAATGAAATGGCACTGAAAATTCGTCTCGCCCGCGGTGGCTCCAAGAAGCGCCCGTATTACCACGTTGTCGTCGCTGACGCCCGTTCGCCCCGCGACGGCCGCTTCATCGAAAAGATCGGCCACTGGAACCCGATGCTGGCCAAGGACAATGCCGAGCGCATCAGCCTCGACGGCGACCGCGTCAAGCACTGGATCGAGCAGGGCGCACAGCCGACCGACCGCGTTCTGCGCTTCCTCGACGAAGCCGGCCTGGCAAAGCGCGACGCCCGCAGCAACCCGGAAAAGGCAAAGCCGGGCAAGAAGGCTGTCGAGCGCCAGAAGGAAAAGGAAATGAAGGCTGCCGAAGCCGCTGCCGCTGCTGCGGAAGCTGCCGGCGAGTAAGGCTTTCGACCTTTCGAGATTTTTCGAATGCAGGCTCCTCCGCCTTGTGCGGGGGAGCCTTTATCTTTGTGGGGTTGCGCCAAGTTCCGTCAGATAGGCCCGGACGGCGTTCTGCACGTGACGGAAGCGGTCGCCACCCAGATGCTTGCCGCCATACCAGCGGGTGACGACGACGATGTGGTCGGTGAGGTTTTCGTGCTGCAGCATCTGCAGGATGATCATGCCGGCGCCGCTCTCGCCATCGTCGGCCTTGATCGCCCCGTCGGCGCAGACCAGCGCCCAGGTGTTGTGGGTCGCCTTGGCGAATTTCTTGCTGCGCTTCAGTTCGGCGATGAAGGCTTTGGCCTCTTCCGCCGACTTGCAGGGGCCGCCGGAGACCGCGTATTTCGAGCCGCGATCGGTGATGATGTTTTCAAGAACGAGCATGTCTTCCGGCATAAGGCCCGCCGGTCGCCTGTGCAACTCTCCCGCCCAGATACGGTTTTCCTTGTGAAGCGGTGGGCGCTCGGATTAAGAGAGGCGGAAATTTAAGAATGAAGGGGGCTTCATGGCGAAGCTGACAAATCCGGTTCTCATGGCGACGATCGGCGGTGCCCAGGGCATCCGCGGCGAAGTGCGCGTGAAGTCCTATACCAACGATCCGCTGTCACTTGGCGATTACGGCAAGCTGCATGCCGAGGACGGCCGCGTGTTTGAGGTGCTCGAGATCCGGTCGGCGAAGAACGTCGCAATCGTGCGGTTCCGCGGCATCAACGACCGCAACACCGCCGAGGCGCTGAACGGCCTGGAACTCTATATCGAGCGGGAGAACCTGCCGGACGAGGAACTCGACGACGACGAGTTCTACTATGCGGATCTCGAAGGCCTCGAGGTCGTTGACGACACCGGGACCTCCTACGGCACCATCAGCGCTGTCTTCGATTTCGGCGCCGGCGACCTGCTGGAGGTCAAGGGGCCGGGCAAGCGGCCGGTGCTGATTCCGTTTTCCGAAGCCGCGGTTCTCGAGATCGACCTAGAAGAGGGCAAGCTGCTGATCGATCCGATCGCCGCCGGTCTGGTGGACACGGACACCGACGGTCCCGGAAGCCGCAAGCGCCGCCCCTCAAGGGACGGCGAATGACGTTCAAGGCCACCGTTCTCACACTCTATCCGGAGATGTTTCCCGGTCATCTCGGCCATTCGCTGGCGGGCAAGGCGATGGAGCGCGGGCAATGGGCGATGGAGGCAGTGCAGATCCGCGATTTCGCCACCGACAGGCACCGCAGCGTCGACGATACGCCTGCCGGTGGTGGAGCGGGCATGGTCCTGAGGGCCGATGTGCTGGCGACCGCGATCGATTCGATCGCGGATGATGCGAGACCGCGCCTGCTGATGAGCCCGCGTGGGAAGCCTTTGACGCAGGCCCGCGTGCGGGAACTTGCGGCCGGTGAAGGCGTGGTCATCGTCTGCGGCCGGTTCGAGGGTGTCGACCAGCGCGTCATCGACGCGCGGCAGCTCGAAGAGGTTTCCATAGGGGACTATATATTGTCGGGCGGCGAGCCGGCGGCCCTGACGCTGCTCGATGTTGTCGTGCGGATCCTGCCAGGCGTCATGGGCAATGACGAATCCGGCACGCATGAAAGCTTCGAGAGCGGCATGCTGGAGCATCCGCACTATACGCGTCCGCAGGTCTTCGAAGGCCGGGAGATCCCGGAGGTGCTGACGTCCGGCAACCACAAGAAGATCGCCGAGTGGCGCGAGGCGGAGGCCCGCAAGCTGACGGAAGAGCGGCGCCCGGACCTGCTTAAATAACCGGGCAGCCGGTCACTTCAGAAAGTAATAGACCGCCAGGAACAGCCCGACGGCGACGACCAGCCAGCGCAGGATGTGCTGCGGCACGCGTTTCGCCGCCCAGACGCCGGAATAGCCGCCAAGCGCTGCGCCAGGCAGCATGACGATCGCATACAGCCAGTTGATCGCCCCGCCGGCGGTAAAGACGATAATGGCAACGGCGGCGATGATGATGGCCAGGAAATTCTTCAACGCGTTCAGGCGGTGATAATCGCCACCCGTTGCGATCGTCAGCGAAGCGAGCATCATGATGCCCATGCCGGCGCCGAAGAATCCGCCATAGATGGAGGTCAGGAACTGGCTGACGATGCCCTTGGCATTGTGCGGCGGATGCTCCTTCTCGGTCCTGGGCTTCAGCTTCGGTCCGGCGGCGAAAAGCGCGGTCGCGGCCAGAAGGAGCCAGGGTACGAGGCTGCGGAAGGACGGGTTCGACAGCGACAGGAGAAGAAGCGAGCCGCCGAGCGCGCCGACGGCCGAGACTATGCCGAGGATGATGGCTGCCCGCCACATGCCGCGGATCTCCCGCCCATAGGCGAGCGCCGACGTGATATAGCCGGGAAACTGCACGATCGAGGAGGTGGCGTTCGCCGTGATCGGCGGCAGGCCGGCCAGCGTCATGGCGCCGAAGGTCAGGAACGTGCCTCCGCCGGCAATGGCATTGACCATGCCCGACAGGAGGCCGGCGAGAAACAGCAGGCAGATGGAAATGAGCGTCATGATCCCCCCTCATGCGACCATGGATGAATAGACCGGCACTTCAGCCGTCGCAACCGCTCAATTCCGGCCGCCAGACGGCAAAAATGGCGGGCAGGGGGATGACAACGGACCTTTTCTCGTGTAGAGGCCCACGCGGACATGGGGAAAACCCCCTAAACCAGCAACAAAGAACCGCGTACCCGCTCCCGCCCGCAAGGGCATGTCCGGAGGCCAAGTGCCAAGGGACACCGTGTCGAGCGCTCTGGCTGTTTTAGAAGAAATCAGAGGTTTAAGCGATGAACATCATCGAGCAGTTGGAAGCCGAACAGGCCGCCAAGATTGAAGCCAAGCGCAAGCTTCCGGAATTTTCCCCGGGTGACACCGTTCGCGTCAACGTTCGCGTGACGGAAGGCAACCGTACCCGCGTACAGGCCTATGAAGGCGTTTGCATTGCCCGCTCCGGCGGCGGCATCAACGAAAGCTTCACGGTCCGCAAGATCTCCTACGGCGAAGGCGTCGAGCGCGTATTCCCGGTCTACTCCCCGCTCGTCGAGAGCGTCGAAGTCGTCCGTCGCGGTAAGGTCCGTCGCGCCAAGCTCTACTACCTGCGCGACCGTCGCGGCAAGTCTGCCCGTATCTCCGAAAACACCAACGTCCGCGCCCGCAAGCTCAACGACGCCGAGCGCCAGGCCGTTGTTGAAGAGAAGGCACGTCTGGAAGCTGAAAAGATCGCAGCAGCAGAGGCTCTGGCCGCCGAAAAGGCAGCAGCAGAAGCCGCTGAAGCTGCAGCGGCAGCAGAAGCAGCCAAGGACGGCGCTGCCGAATAATTGCGGGTTCAATCCCGAATTTGAAAAGCCCGGCGATGTTATCGCCGGGCTTTTCCTGTTTCTGCCTGATGTTTCGGATCAGAACTTCGGGGACGAATCCCAGTGTTCATCCGCCTTGCCGTCGACGAAGCGCCAGGTATCGTACCAGGTGGTGGTGTAGGTCTTGGTCGGGTCTTTCGGATCCTTCTCGGTGCGCACCGTCGCAACCGTCACGTAATCCCCTTCAGCGTTGACGAAGACCACCGGCAGGCCGAGCTTCTCCGGGATTGGCGTCGGCTTCGCTTTCAGCACCTTGACGAAGAAGTCGATGACCGACTGGCGGCCGGAGGCGGCGTTCGGATTGTGCTGGATGTAGCGTTCGGTCAGATACTTGTCGGCGAGCTCCCAGTGATTTGCCTCCAGGAGATCGCGCATGATGTGATAGGCGACCTGCTTGTTGGCATTGAGCTTGGGATCGGGGCTGGTGAACAGCGCTTCCTTGTCGGCGGCGGCAACGACCGCTTCCTGAGAGGAGGCCGGCGTTGCGAACGGTACCGTGCCGGCAAGGAGGCTTACGGCAATCGCGAGGGTCGGCATCAATTTCATCGGAGTATCCCTTTCCTGTTCAGCCTTGGATGGCGATGCGATCATGCGCAGCGTTGCGCGTCGATCCGGGGAATTTTGAGATAGAAGCGGGCGGTGACATTTGAAAGAAGGCACCTTTTTCGCCGATAGGCAGGTTCAGGGAACCGTCACGTTTGCAAGTCGCGGGTCTTCCTCTCGTTCGCCTTGCAATCGACCGTCCTGTTGTGACAGTGTTTCGCCGCCATAATCCAGGAGATTTCCATGCCGCTGAGACGCGCATTTCTCGCCGGGCTTGCCGCCCTTTCGCTTCTTCCGCTCACCGCACATGCGGACGGGCTGCCGGATCTCGGCGGCAAGGAGATCGTGGTCGTCACGGAAAACGCCTATCCGCCGCTGCAGTTCGTCGATCCGAAGACCGGCGAGCAGATCGGCTGGGAATATGACGCGATGAACGAGATCGCCAAGCGGCTGAACGCCAAGGTCTCCTACCAGAACACCAGCTGGGACGCGATGATCCAGGCCGTTTCCGACGGCCAGTTCGATATCGGCATGGATGGCATCACTATCAAGGACGACCGCAAGGAGAAGGTCGACTTCTCCGATCCCTACATGCGCTCCGAGCAGTTCATGCTGGTGCGCGGGGACGAGGACCGTTTCACGGATGCGAAGACCTTCGGTGCCAATGACAAGCTGCTGATCGGCTCGCAGCCGGGCACGACGCAGTTCTACACAGCCGTCTACGAAGTGCTGGACGGCAACGAGCAGAACCCGCGCATCAAGCTTTTCGAGACCTTCGGTGCGACGGTCCAGGCGCTGAAGACCGGCGACGTCGACATGGTGCTGACCGACAACACGGCCGGCCAGGGCTATGTCAGCCAGTCGAATGGCGGGCTGAAGATCGTCGGCGCTCCGCTTGGCTCCGAGGATTTCGGCTTCATCTTCAAGAAGGGCTCCGACCTCGTAGCACCCGTCAACGCCGCCATCGCCTCGATGAAGGCGGACGGCACCATGGATGCGCTGAACAAGAAGTGGTTCCTCGACTACAAGATGGGCGAGTGATCGCAATCTTGAGCTGTCGGTCAAAAATGGCTGTAAGCCCTCCCCAACCCCTCCCCACAAGGGGGAGGGGCTCCGTGCTGCACATCTCCTGCGCAACTCACGCATTCACATGACGCGCCACTTGCCCAAAAATAGGAATTGGGTCGGGCTGGATAGCCCCTCCCCCCTGTGGGGAGGGGTTGGGGAGGGGTGCTCGCGCGGAAGCAATGGCGGGGGCACACGCTCATGACCATGCTGACGCAGCCCGCCAATGGGGGCGATCGCCCCTGGTGGCTCTATACGTTGGTCCTGATCGGGCTGGCGCTGGCTGTGGTCATCGCGGTCAACGACATCTATGCGCAGGTCTTCCAGGTGGTGCTGAAGGGGGCGTGGACCACGGTCTTCGTGACGATCGTCGCGTTCAGCCTGGCGACCGTCTTCGGCCTTGGCATTGCGCTCCTCGGCATGGCCGGTCATGTGGCGTTGAGGCAGATCGCGCGCTTCTATGTCGAGGTGGTGCGCGGCATACCCATGCTGGTCCTGCTCTTCTATGTCGCCTTTGTCGGCGCGCCGGGCATCGTTGCGGCCTTCAATTTCATCATGACGCCGCTGATCGAGCGAGGCGCGATGGAACCGCTTCTGGTGCGCGACGTTTCGCTGATGTGGCGGGCGATCATTGCGCTCACGCTCGGTTATGCCTCGTTCATCGCCGAAATCTTCCGGGCCGGCATCCAGTCGGTCGACAAGGGGCAGATCGAGGCAGCCGAAGCGCTCGGGCTCTCGCGCTTCCAGCGCTTCCGGCTCGTCGTCCTGCCGCAGGCGGTCCGCATCATCCTGCCGCCGCTCTCCAATGACTTCGTGTCGATGGTCAAGGACTCGTCGCTCGTCTCCGTGCTGGGCGTCGCGGACATCACGCAGATGGGCAAGGTCTACGCGTCCGGCTCGTTCCGCTTCTTCGAGACCTATTCGATCGTCACCTATGTCTACCTGATCCTGACGATCGGGCTGTCGCTTCTCCTGCGCAGGCTGGAGCGGAGAATGAGCGCGATGCCGTCTCGCGTCGAGGGCGGGCGCGACAAGACGGCCCGTTCGGCCTGACGATATGAATTGCCACTCTGGCGAAAAATTGGTATGAGCCCCGCCCATGGGATCTAAATTCGGATGTCTCGCGCCTCATATCTACGTGCTGCAGGACCACAAGCGTCTGCCGGCACGCTTTTTCGCGCGCGTTTCCGGGGCGCTCACCAGCCGCCTATCCTGACGCAATGACTGCCGCAGCCCTTGCGGACGACTGCACGCTCCCATTTTAAAAAACAAGACGGATATGAAGCCATGAGCGCACCCCGCACACTCTACGACAAGATCTGGGACGACCATCTGGTCGACCAACAGGCCGACGGAACCTGTCTTCTCTACATCGACCGTCACCTCGTTCACGAAGTGACGTCGCCGCAGGCCTTCGAAGGCCTGCGCATGGCCGGCCGGCCGCTGCGCGCGCCGCAGAAGACGCTCGCCGTCGTCGACCACAACGTGCCGACCACGCCGGACCGTGTCGAAGGCATCAAGAACGAGGAAAGCCGCATCCAGGTGGAGGCGCTTGCCAAGAACGCCGCCGACTTTGGCGTCGAGTACTATTCCGAAAAGGACAAGCGCCAGGGCATCGTCCACATCGTCGGGCCGGAGCAGGGCTTCACCCTGCCGGGCATGACGATCGTCTGCGGCGACAGCCACACATCGACGCATGGTGCATTCGGCGCTCTGGCGCACGGCATCGGCACGTCGGAAGTCGAGCATGTGCTCGCCACCCAGACGCTCATCCAGAAGAAGGCCAAGAACATGCTGGTGCGTGTCGATGGTCAGCTGCCGGAAGGCGTGACCGCCAAGGACATCATCCTGGCGATCATCGGCGAGATCGGCACGGCCGGCGGCACCGGCCACGTCATTGAATTTGCCGGCGAGGCGATCCGTTCGCTCTCCATGGAAGGCCGCATGACCGTCTGCAACATGACGATCGAAGGCGGCGCCCGCGCCGGCCTGATCGCGCCGGACGAGAAGACCTTCGAGTATATCGCCAACAAGCCGCGCGCGCCGAAGGGCGAGGAGCTGGAACAGGCAATCTCCTACTGGAAGACGCTGCATTCCGACGAAGGCGCGCACTTCGATCGTGTCGTCGTTCTCGACGCCGCCAACCTGCCGCCGATCGTCTCCTGGGGCTCGTCGCCGGAAGACGTCGTCTCGATCCAGGGCGTCGTTCCGAACCCGGACGATATCGCCGACGAGAACAAGCGCACGTCCAAGAAGCGCGCGCTCGATTACATGGGCCTGAAGGCGGGCACCAAGATGACGGATATCGCCATCGACCGCGTCTTCATCGGTTCGTGCACCAATGGCCGCATCGAAGACCTGCGCGCCGCCGCCAAGGTTGTCGAAGGCAGGACGGTCGCCTCGACTGTCAGCGCCATGGTCGTGCCGGGCTCCGGTCTCGTCAAGGAACAGGCGGAAGCCGAAGGCCTCGACAAGATCTTCAAGGCGGCCGGCTTCGAATGGCGCGAGCCGGGCTGCTCCATGTGCCTGGCGATGAACGACGACCGGTTGAAGCCGGGCGAGCGCTGCGCCTCGACCTCCAACCGCAACTTCGAAGGCCGTCAGGGCTTCAAGGGCCGCACGCATCTCGTCTCGCCGGCCATGGCTGCGGCGGCCGCGATCGCCGGCCACTTCGTCGATATCCGCGACTGGAAGTAAGCGGCGAAAGCCTGATCACATTGAAAGGGCCGTCCTTCGGGGCGGCCTTTTTGCATCTCAGAGGCCGGCGCGAAAGGCCTCCACGACAATCAATGCTCCGCCGAAAATGACGACGGCGTCGAGGAGGTAGACGTGGTGGAGGTCAGACATACGCCGGGTCAGCCGCCTTGCTACGAATGCGCCCGGGATTGCGCAGACGCCGATGAGGATCGACATGATCCACATGGCGGACGGCAGGAAGCCCGAGGCCTGGAAAACAGCCGTCTTGGCGATGCCGAGCAGGAAGGACACGCCGGCATCGGTGGCGATCACCGATGCACCGCTCAGGCCCGCGGCAAGGAGGATGGAAATCAGGAAGACGCCCGAACCGGCTGTGCCTCCGACCATCAATCCGAAGCCGGCACTTGCCGCTGCCAGGCCTGCCGGCGGCAGAACGGCCTTGCGGCGCGCCAGCACGCGGCGGGCCGGAACGAGGATGATGATCATGCAGCCGATCAGCATGGTGACCGCCGTACCCGACAGCCAGGTGTAGGCGTAGGCGCCGAGCGGCGTGAAGGGCAGGGCGGCGGCAAGCACCAGCCCGGCCTTCTTCCATTCGATCTTGTCGCGATAGGCTGCCAGCCGGCCGAGATTGGTCAGGATGGAGGCGAGCCCGATGACCGGCACGACGGCCTGCGCGCCAATGATCGGGATGAGGACGGGTGGAAGAAGAAGTCCGGTCCCGTAACCGGAAACGCCGCCGAGGATGGAGGCGAAGAACGCAACGGCGGCGACCAGTGCATATTGATAGATGCTCGCGCCTGCCATTTCGGTCATATGCAATCACCGGTACGAATCGATTGTCATTGCACCCCGATTACGCCGGATTCGATTCATCGTCCACGATAAAAGAAAAAGGCGGCCCGTGGGGCCGCCTTCTCCGTCATTCCATTTCGTCCGTTCGCTGTTAGCGGCGGTCGCCCATGAAGCGAAGCAGGAACAGGAAGAGGTTGATGAAGTCGAGGTACAGGGTGAGTGCACCCATGACCGCCTTCTTGCTGGCCACTTCGTTACCATCGGCTTCAAAGTAGTTTTCCTTGATCTTCTGGGTGTCCCACGCGGTCAGGCCGGCGAAGATCAGTACGCCGATGACGGAGATCGCGAAGTCCAGCGCCGAAGATGCGAGGAACAGGTTGACCAGCGACGCGATGATCAGACCGAACAGACCCATCACCAGGAACGAGCCCATGGCGGAGAGGTCACGCTTCGTCGTGTAGCCGTAGAGCGACAGGGCGCCGAACGAGGCTGCAGCCACGAAGAAGGTCTGCGTCAGCGACGCACCGGTGTAGACCAGGAAGATGGACGACAGCGACAGGCCCATCAGGCCGGCATAGACCCAGAAGGTCGTCTGCGCGGCGGAAGCGCTCATCTTCTGAACACGGAAGCTCAGGAAGAAGACGAGAGCCAGCGGAGCCAGCAGGATGACCCAGCGCAGCGGCGAGGTGTAGATGGCGACACCCAGGCTGGTCAGCATGATGTCGCCCATCTGTGCGGCGGCCTGGGACGGATCAGACGTCGTTGCCAACGCCGAAAGGCCGTAAGCTGCGGCACCGGTCAGCGCAACGCCGCCTGCCATCAGGTTGTAAACCTTCAGCATGTAGGCGCGCAGGCCCTGATCCACGGCCGTGTCGGCGCGTACGCCGGCTTGGGTCTGGAAATTGCGAAGATCTGCCATAGTTTTCCTCTCTTTGGTGAAGCCCGGCAATGCGTTTCGACATATGCGCCTTAAGCATTGTCAGCATGCGCCCGCGCGGGGAACTTTTATTTCACATCGAAATATGAGGTGACATTTCATCCGATACAAGACCTGATCACTCCGAATTTATCGGGGTGAGCCCAACCTTACCGATTTTTAATGCTCTGGTTAATTAAGCCCGACCTGTTTTACAGCTCCCGCAGGACCGAAGCCGGCTTCTTTCCGAGCACCGACCAGGTGCCGGCGAGGCCGACCCCGATGGTCACGACAAGCGCGATGACGAGCGTCGCAATCGCCGCCTCCGGCAGGAAAACAGCGTTCAGATGCATGATCTGCTCGACCACATACCAGGACGCTGCGGTGCCGGCGAGCAGGGCGAAAACTGCGGTCGCGACACCGAGGATCAGATATTCGTAGGTAAAGGCGCGGATCAGCGTCGTGCGTTTCGCGCCCAGCGTTTTCAAGACCACGGCATCGTGGGTGCGGGCGCGATTGCCAGCCGCCAGCGCCCCGGCGAGCACCAGGATGGAGGCGACGAGCGCGAAGGCGGCTGCGGCGCGGATCGCGGTGGCGATCTGTCCGGCGAGCTTGTTGACGAGGTCCAGCGCGTCCTTGACCCGGACGGTGGTCACTGCGGGGAAGGTGTTGGTCACCTCCCGCATGATCGAGGCTTCTTCGGTGCCGCTGGCGCCCGCATCCGTCAGCGTTGCGATCCAGCCGTGCGGTGCGCCGCGGAAGGTATTGGGCGAGAAGACCATGACGAAGTTGATCGACAGGGATTGCCATTCGACATCGCGGAAGTTGGCGATCTTCGCGGTGATGTTGCGGCCAAGGACGTTGACCGTGACGGTGTCGCCGAGCTTCAGCCCCAAGTCGCGTGCTTCGTCCGCCGAGAACGACACGAGCGGTTCGCCGGCATAGTCCGGCGCCCACCACTTGCCTTCGGTCAATGTCGAGTTCTCGGGCAGCGCGTCGGCATAGGTGATGCCGCGATCGCCGCGCAGAACCCAGCGGCCGCCGGGCGGCACGTTCATCTTGGCCACATCCTCGCCGTTGAAGGCCATGATGCGGCCGCGCAGCATCGGCACTTCCATGAGTTTGCCTTCGGGCGCCTTTTCCTTCACCAGCGTTCGGAAGGCATCGATCTCGCTGGCCTGGATGCCAACGAAGAAGAAGTTCGGTGCCTGATCGGGGATCTTGCCGGTCAGTTCGCGGCGCAGATTGCCGTCGATCATGGTGAGCGTGACCAGAAGCGCGAGGCCGAGGCCGAGCGACAGCACGACGGGGGATGTAAGCGCACCGGGGCGGTGGATGTTGCCGATCGCGAGGCGCAGGGCCGGCGAACTGACGATCGGCGCGCGACGGGCGATTGCCGCGATGCCGGCGGCAACCGCGCGCAGGACGACGAAGGCGCAGGCTGTCGCGACGATGAAGACGCCGGCGATGAAGCGGTCGTCGGCCATCAGCAACGCCAGACCGGCGAGCGCCAGAAGCGAGGCGGTGGCAACGGCGAGATAAGGCCATGACGGCCAGCGGCGTCCCTCGAAACCCTGTTCGCGGAAAAGTGCGGTCGCCGGTATTTCCCGCGTCTGGCCGAGCGGCAGGATGGCGAATGCGAGCGTCGTGAGGTAGCCGAAGACGGCCGCAATCGCCAGCGCTGACGGATAGAGCGCCGCTTCGCCGCTGACCGGCAGGATGCCGGCGAGAAACTTGAGCGCGATGAACGGTGCGATCGCGCCGATGACGAGGCCGACGAGGACACCGACGGTGGCGATCATCATGATCTGGATGAGATAGATCATCACTACGACGGATGCGGGCGCGCCCAGGCACTTGAAGGTTGCAATCGTCGTGCGCTTGGAATCGAGGAAAGCTCGGACCGCATTGGCGACGCCCGCACCGCCGACGATCAGCGCGGTCAGGCCGACGAGCGTCAGGAATTGCGTGAATCGTTCGATATTGTTGGTGAGCGCCGGCGTGGCGTTGGCGCTGGAGCGGATCGACCAGCCGGCATCCGGGAATTTTGCCTTGGCGGCATCAATGATGCGGGCAAGGGGAGCGTGACCGGGAGGCAGCTTCACCTTGTAGGCGGTTTCGACGAGGCTCCCGGTCTGCACAAGGCCGGAGACAGACAGCGCCTGGCGGCTGACGATCAGGCGGGGCGCGAAGCCAAAGCCTTCGGACAGCGCGTCGGGTTCGTTGTCGAGGCGGGCGGCGACCACGAGTTTCAGCTCGCCGAGCAGGAGCGGATCGCCGACCTTGAGACCAAGCCGGTCCAGCAGTATCGGCGCGGCAATCGCTCCGTAGCTGCCGTCTTTTTCCGACAGCAACTGTGCGACCGGTTCGGAGGGCGTGGTTTCGAGCTTGCCGTAGAGCGGGTAGGCGTCGTCGACCGCCTTAACCTCGACCAGCGACTGGTCGGAGCCGTCCGCCTTGCGGGCCATCGAGCGCGTGCCGGTGGAGACGGCGACGTCGCCAAGGCTCTGCAAATAGTCAAGTTCGTCCGAAGAGGCTTCCCGGTTGTTCAGTTCGAAGCGCAGATCGGCGCCGAGCAAGTCGCGTCCCTGTGAGGAAATCGAGCCGGTGATGGCGCCGGAAATGGAGTTGACGGCGGCAATCGCCGCAGTGCCGAGCGCGATGCAGGCGAGAAAGATGTAGAACCCCTTCAGGCCGCCGCGCAGTTCCCGCGATGCCAGCCGCCATGCAAGGCCAAGACGGAATTTCGCCTGGTTCATGCGAGCGCCGCCTGGCTGTTGTCGGCAGTGACAGCTGAGGCGGCCGGTTCGATCTGTCCTGACCGCATGCGGATCTGGCGCGAGCAGCGGGCGGCGAGCGCCGGATCATGCGTGACGAGAACCAGCGTCATGCCGCGCTCCGCCTGCTGGGCAAACAGGAGATCGGCGATCTGCCGGCCGGTTTCAGTATCGAGGTTGCCGGTCGGCTCGTCGGCGATCAGGACCGCCGGAGAGGGTGCCAGCGCCCGGGCGATGGCGACGCGCTGCTGTTCGCCGCCCGAAAGCTGGCCGGGATAATGGTGCATGCGCTCACCCAATCCGACGGCGGTCAATTCCCGCCTGGCGATGTCAAAGGCATCCTTGACCCGTGCGAGCTCCAGCGGGACGGCGACGTTTTCGAGCGCGGTCATGTTGGCGATCAGGTGGAAGGACTGGAAGACGATGCCGATGTTGCGGCCGCGATAATCGGCGAGCTCATCCTCGCGCATGGCATGGAGAGCCGCGTCGCCGAGGTGAATCTCGCCGCTGTCGAGCCTTTCCAGCCCGGCCATCACCATCAGCAGCGTCGACTTGCCGGAGCCGGACGGCCCGACGATGCCAACCGATTCGCCTTTGGCAATCTTCAGGCCGACATTCTTCAGGACATGGACCGAGACGGCTCCGTTGCCGAGCGTCAGATCCGCGTTGCGCATTTCGATGATGGTTTCACTCACGATGCGGCGCCCTATATTGTTGCAAGGAAATCCGGTGCTCCAGCGCCCGAGATCAAAACAATCTAGGAAAGCCTCCATGTCATTTAAAGCCGCAATCGTTCAATTCCTCGTCATGACGGGCCTATTTGCCGGCATCGGCGGAGTGGCGGATGCCAAAGAACTCAAGCTGGTCGGGTTCGGCGACAGCCTGATGGCCGGATACCAGTTGCCGGCAGGCGATGCCTATCCGGCAAAGCTGGAGGCGGCACTGAAGGCCAAGGGTTTCGACGTGTCGATCAGCAATGCCGGCGTTTCCGGCGACACGACGCGCGACGGGCTTGCCCGGGCGGACTGGTCGGTGCCGGACGGAACCGACGGCGTCATCCTCGAACTCGGCGCCAATGACGCTCTGCGCGGCCTTGCGCCGGAGGAAACGGAGAAGAACCTGGTCGCCATGATCGAGCGGTTCAAGGAGCGCGGTATTGCGGTCATGCTCGTCGGCATGATGGCGCCGCCCAACATGGGCGAGGACTATGCCAAGCGTTTCAACGCGATTTATCCACAGCTTGCCGAGACCTACGATTTGCCGCTCTATCCGTTCTTTCTCGATGGCGTGGTGACCGTGAAGGGCACGCAATTGTCAGACGGAATGCATCCCGATGCAAAGGGCGTCGACATCATGGTGGAGAAGTCGCTCCCGCTTGCCGAAAAATTCATCAGCGGGATTCAGTGAATAAAAATTAAGGACTTGCGTACCATTTGAATGCATGATCGGTTGTGAATACCAGTCATAGATTCGGGGAGCTCGCCATGCCGAGACTGTTTACCGCCCTCGAAATTCCGCGTCATGCGGCAATGAGTCTTTCATTGTTGCGCGGAGGATTGCCTGGAGCTCGATGGATCGACGTCGAGAACTATCACATTACCCTGCGCTTCATCGGTGACGTCGACGGACGCACAGCCGACGAGATCGTCGATCGGCTGGACCGGATAGATCGGCCCGAATTCGAAATCAGTCTGAACGGTATCGGTTCCTTCGGGTCGAAGAAGCCGCATTCGGTCTGGGCGGGTGTGACCCAGGCGCCGGAAATGTACCAGCTGCAGGGAGAAATCGAGCGTATCTGCCAGAGGATCGGGCTGCCGCCGGACCCGCGAAAGTTCTCGCCTCACGTGACGCTGGCGCGACTGCGCGCGTCCAGGCTGGACGACGTGGTACACTATCTTGCGGGGCGCGGGGATTTTCATACCGCGCCCTTCGTCGTTTCACGCTTCGTGCTGCTGTCGTCGAAGGAATCCGTCGGTGGCGGGCCCTATCTGACGGAAGAGGTCTTTCCGCTTCACGACCGGTTCCCGAGCTTCTCGACGAGCGAGGCGCAACCGGTCAAGAGCATGCTGTAGACCGTTTCGAAGCCATCCGCGCCGCCATAATAGGGATCGGGAATGTCTGACGGCTGGCCAAGTGCATAGTCGCTGAAACGGTGGATTCCGAGCCGCGGCGTTGCTGGCGCGATGCGGGCGAGGTGGTCGAGATTGTTGCGGTCCATGGCGAGGATCAGGTCGAAGGTCTCGAAGTCTTCGGGACGCACCTGTCTGGCGCGCTGGTTGGAAATGTCGATGCCATGCTTGCGGGCGACCGCGATGGAGCGGCTGTCCGGCGGGTCACCCTGATGCCATGCGCCGGTGCCGGCCGAATCGGCGGCAAACCGTGCGGAACATCCCGCCTCCTCAATGGTTTTCATAAAGATACCCTCTGCGAGAGGCGAACGGCATATGTTGCCGAGACAGACGAAAAGCACGTTGCAGGCAGTCATTTCACCGGCGGTCCCTTTGATCGTTGCGGAGGCTGCGGAAGAAGCGGGAGAACATCCATGAAACATGACAGACTGGAACCGGCCATGATCACATCGAAACTTGAAGGGCTTTCGGGCTGGGAGGTCAATGCCGACGGCACGTCGATCTCGAAGAGTTTCAAATTCGCCGACTTCACCGAAGCCTTCGCCTTCATGACGCGGATAGCGCTGAAGGCGGAGAAGCTCAATCATCATCCGGAATGGTTCAATGTCTATTCCAAGGTGGACGTCACGCTGTCGACGCATTCGGCAAACGGACTGACCGACCTCGACTTCATGCTCGCAGCCGAAATGGATGACGCTGCCGGAGAGTGACGATTTCGGACGCCGGACGTCCGATTTCAGTGGCAAACCGGGACGAAAATCACCATCTCAATGCCGAAACCTACAGAAAGGGGGATTTCGATGGACGACATAAAGTATGGCGAAATTCTGCTTCCGGGCGACGAAAGGACCCAGGATCGGCGCGAGAAGAGAGTGCGCGACAAGTTCTGGCCGACGATGAAGAAGGCGGTCCGCCAGCTTCCGTTCGGCCGTGATGCGGTCGCCGCCTTCTATTGCGCGACCGATCCGCACACGCCGCGAAAGGTCAAGGGCATCCTGCTGGCTGCACTTGCCTATTTCGTCATGCCTGCCGACATCATTCCCGACTTCTTCGCCGTCATCGGCTTTTCCGACGACATGGCGGTGCTGACGGCCGCGATCGCGATGATCAGCGGCCATATCAAAGAGGGACATTACGAGGCGGCGGACAGGGCCCTTGCGGATGATTCCATGAAACCGTAGCGATGATGGCGAGAGTTTGGCCAAATGCGCCAAACTCTCGCCAGATTTGTTCTGTCTTTGGCAAGGAGATGGTAACGGGTCAGATCGCAAAGACATCCCGAACGGCCGGTGGGCGCGGCCTTATCATCTGACTTTTATCGTTCTCGTTGACGGTTTGGTAACCAGGATGAATCCAAAATGAGCCAGACCGCTTAACTGTCTGCCTGGGCCTCCGTTCCCGGGACCAAGATACCAACCGGCAGGAAATCCATGTTTGTAAGAAGTCTCACCGCAGCACTCTCGATCGTTCTCGTCACCGCAACCGGTGCGTTGGCTGAGAAGCCGACCCGTATCGACCAGTTCAAGGCTTGGGGCGCCTATTCCTACAAGTCGGGCAATGGCACGGTCTGCTACGTTCTGTCGGTTCCGACCAAGAAGGAACCGGCCAACGTCGATCATGGCGACAATTTCTTCATCGTCTCCCAGCGCCCCGGCCAGAACATCGCCTACGAGCCGCAGGCCATGATGGGATATACGCTGAAGCAGGATTCGAAGGTCAACGTCGTCATCGACAGCAAGACCTTCGTCATGTTCGTCAAGGATAAGGCCGCCTGGCTCGAAAACGCCGCCGAGGAGCCTTCGCTCGTCGCGGCGATGAAGGCCGGCACCAACATGACCGTCAAGGCGACCTCCCTGCGTGGGACCGCGACCAGCTATTCCTACTCGCTGTCGGGCATTTCCGCGGCGCTGCAGAAGATCGAAAGCTGCAAGTAGTCCCTGAAGCGGACGACCGTATTCAGGCGTTTCGGAAAGGCCGGGCTTCCCGGCCTTTTCCTTTGGCCGAGCGCCCTGAACCGCGCCGGGGGTGACGGACTGCTGTTTTGGTGCTAAAGGGCGCCCTTCAAGGCCGCAGCCCGATGAGGCTGGCGACTGGTCGGCGGGAATTGACACCCTGATCCGCGACCGTGACCGGCCCGACAGCATTTTTCGAATTCTTGAAGAGACAGGATTGCCGATCATGACCGGCGAAAGCGCAGTACTCGTATCCGACGTGGCAAAGACAGGTGGCCCTGCACGCTTCGGCATGACTGAAAAGCCCATGCTGATCGGGCTGACGCGCGAGGAGATGGGCAAGGCGCTGGCCGAAAAGGGCGTTCCGGAGCGTCAGGTCAAGATGCGCGTGGCGCAGCTTTGGAACTGGATCTATGTGCGCGGCGTCTCCGATTTCGACGCGATGACGAATGTCTCGAAAGACATGCGCGAAATGCTGAAGGCGCATTTCTCGATCGCCCGTCCGGAAATCGTCGAGGAGCAGATCTCCAATGACGGCACGCGCAAGTGGCTCTTGCGGTTTCCGCCGCGCGGCGCCGGCCGGCCCGTCGAGGTCGAGACCGTCTACATTCCGGAAGAAGGGCGCGGGACGCTGTGCATTTCGAGCCAGGTCGGCTGTTCGCTCACCTGCACCTTCTGTCACACCGGCACGCAGCGCCTGGTGCGCAACCTGACGGCCGAGGAAATCCTGTCGCAGCTGCTGCTGGCGCGCGACCGGCTCGGCGACTTCCCGGATCGCGATGTGCCGCAGGGCGCCATGATCCCGTCGAGCGACCGCAAGGTTACCAACATCGTGATGATGGGCATGGGCGAGCCGCTCTACAATTTCGAAAGCGTCAAGACTGCGCTCCTGATCGCGACCGACGGCGACGGCCTGTCGCTGTCGAAGCGGCGCGTCACGCTGTCGACCTCCGGCGTGGTGCCGGAAATCTACCGCACGGGCGAGGAGATCGGCGTGATGCTGGCGATCTCGCTGCATGCGGTGCGCGACGAACTGCGCGACATGCTGGTGCCGATCAACAAGAAGTATCCGCTGAAGGAGCTGATCGAGGCCTGCCGCGCCTATCCGGGTCTGTCGAACGCCCGTCGGATCACTTTCGAGTACGTCATGCTGAAGGGTGTCAACGACAGCCTGGAAGATGCCCGCGATCTGGTGAAGCTCCTGAAGGGCATCCCGGCCAAGATCAATCTCATCCCGTTCAATCCCTGGCCCGGCACGAACTACCAGTGTTCCGACTGGGAGACGATCGAAACCTTCGCCGAGTTCGTCAACAGCGCCGGCTATGCCTCGCCTATCCGCACGCCCCGCGGTCGCGACATTCTCGCGGCCTGCGGTCAGCTGAAGTCCGAGTCGGAGCGGATGCGCAAAACCGAGCGGCTGGCCTTCGAGGCGATGATGATCGCCGGCCACGGCGAGGACGACTGATCCGCTTTTTTCGGCCTTCGAAAAAAAATTGCGTCGGCAATGTCGATGTGAGCTTATCCTGTTCGTCAAGGCGGTGACCTGTGCGGCAGTCGCGCAGGCTGCTCGAACGGAGGTTCACCATGAAGTACATTGCCTTGATCTATTCGGATCCCCAGACTTCGCCCGCTCCGGGAACGGAAAATTTCGGCCGCATGATGGGCGGCTACGAACTCTGCAACAAGACCTATCATGCCGACGGCGTCTATGTGGCCGGCGACGCGCTGCAGCCGGCCAGCACAGCGACGACCGTCCGGGTGCGCGACGGCAAGACGGAGACCATGGACGGCCCGTTTGCCGAGACCAAGGAACAGCTCGGCGGTTTCTACATCCTCGATTGCCAGTCCCTCGACGAGGCCATCCGCTATGCGGCGATGATCCCGCACGCTGCGACCGGTTCGGTCGAGGTGCGGCCGATCATGGTGTTCGATCGCTGATGCCAGCCGGCGCGGAAGAATGCGCCGATGCAGTCTCGCGCGCGGTCGAACGGATCGCGCGCGAAGACCAGGGGCGGCTGCTGGCCGTCCTCGTGGGCTCGCTGCGCAACTTTCAGCTCGCCGAAGACAGTCTTCAGGATGCGATGGAATCGGCGCTCGTGCACTGGCGGCGAAGCGGGCTGCCGCAATCGCCGGCCGCCTGGCTCCTGCAGGCCGCGCGGCGAAAGGCCATCGACCGCCTGCGGCGCGCGGCCAATTTCGACGGGAAGGCCGGAGATATCGCCTTTCTTCTGGAAAACGCGATCACTGAGGCGAACGAGCGCCGGGACGAGCCGATCGAAGACGACCGCCTCAAGCTGATCTTTGCCTGCTGCCATCCGGCGATCGATCGGAAAACCTGCGTGGCGTTGACATTGCGGTCCGTCAGCGGTCTGAAGACGGAGGAGATTGCCGACGCGTTCGTCGACAGTCCGACGGCCATGGCGCAGCGGCTGGTGCGGGCGCGCCAGAAGATTGCCGCAGCAGGGATCGCCTTCGAGGTGCCGGGCCCGGAGAGTTGGGCCGAGCGGCTGGAAAGCGTCCTGGCGGTCATCTACCTCACCTTCAACGAAGGCTATGCCGCGGCCGGCGACCAGATCCTGCGCACCGATCTCTGCGAGGAGGCTATCCGCCTTGCCCACCTTGTGATGAGCCTGTTGCCCGGCGAGGCCGAGGTCGAAGGGTTGGCTGCACTGATGGCGTTGCATCACGCCCGCCGGCATGGGCGCACAGCGTCCGACGGAACGCCGCTGTCGCTTGAGGAGCAGGACCGTCGGCTGTGGGATCACGAAGAGATTGTCCGCGCCACGAAACTGCTCGATACCGCCATGCGGCGCGGCAGGGCCGGCCCCTATCAGCTCCAGGCGGCCATCGCCGCGCTGCATGCCGAGGCGCCGGATTTCGCACGCACCGACTGGCGGCAGATCGCACTGCTTTACGGCGTGCTGACATCCATGGCGAACAATCCGGTGTTCGAGTTGAACAGGATTGCCGCTATATCGTTCCATGAAGGCCCGCAACGGGCACTTGCGCTGTTGAGGCCGATCGCGCCGGCGCTCGTTCAGTATCAGCCATTTCATGCGTTGCATGCCGATCTTCTCGTCCGCTCCGGACAGATCGAGGCGGCGCGTCTCGCCTATCGCAGCGCGATCGACCTGTCGCAGTCGAGTGCGGAAAAGCGCTTCCTGGAGCGCCGACTTGCCCGCTGCTTGCCGTCAGCGGGCGTGGGTGAAGAAGATCTTGACCGCGAAGATGGAGAAGACACCGGCAAAGGTGTAGTCGATCCAGCGCAGGACGCGGCGATTGGCCATCAGCCATCCTGACAGCCAACCGGCGGCGAGAATGATGGCGATTGTCACCGGCAGCGCGAGGACGATGAAATAGAAGCCGAGGAAGAGCAGCTTGCCGGTCACATGCGGATCGGAGGCCTGCACGAACTGCGGCAGGAATGTCATGAAGAAGATGACAACCTTGGGGTTCAGCAGGTTGACCCAGAAACCGTTCAGCAGCGCCTCCATGTGCGAACCGCGCCGCTCGACGCCGGCTTCCGCCGCCATGACGAAATTCGAGCCCTTGCGGATGGCGTGGAAGGCAAGCCAGAGGAGATAGGCGGCGCCACCGGTCTTCAGCACGAAGAAGGCGGCCGGCGAGGCGACGATCAGCGCCGAAACGCCGAAGGCGACCAGGACCGTGTGGATGACCAGCCCGATATTGGTGCCGAGCAGCACCATGAAGGCGGCCGTCCGGCCATCCTTCAGCGCCCGGCCAATCTGCAGCGTCATGTCCGGCCCCGGCGTCAGCGTCAGCAGCATGCAGGCGGCGGCGAAGGTGAGCAGGGTGGGGAGACTTGGAACGAAGTCCATGGTTTGCTCTCAAGGTTCGAAGACGAAGCGCTCGTCTTACACCGGGCTCGGACGCGGGGGAAGATGGCGGCCCCGATCCTTGCCAACACCAAGCCTTCTTGCTATCGCGGATCAGCAATCGCCGCGTTGCGGCAAAGACATCATGCGAGGCCGATGTGCGCATCCTGACCGAAGCCTATATTCCGGAACTGCCGAATTATTACCGCGGCAAGGTGCGCGAGAATTACGACCTGCCGGACGGCAGCCGCGTCATCATTTCGACCGATCGCATCAGCGCCTTCGACCGCATCCTGACCTGCATCCCCTACAAGGGCCAGGTTCTGACGCAGACGGCGCGCTACTGGTTCGAGAAGACTGCCGACATCTGCCCGAACCATGTCATCGACTATCCGGACGTCAACGTCGTGATCGGCAAGCGTCTCGATATCCTGCCGGTCGAAATCGTCGTGCGCGGCTATCTCGCCGGCACCACCTCGACATCGATCCTCACCCTCTACAAGAAGGGCGAGCGCACCATGTATGGCGTGACCTTCCCGGACGGTTTGCGGGACAATCAGGCGCTGCCGGCGCCGATCATCACGCCAACGAGCAAGGAATTCGACGGCGGCCATGACGAACCGCTGACGCCGGCCGAGATCATCGAAAAGGGTCTGCTGACGCAGGAGCAATGGGACACGGTTTCCCGCTATGCGCTGGCGCTCTTTGCCCGCGGGCAGGAGCTGGCGGCCGAACGCGGTCTGATCCTGGTCGACACAAAGTACGAGTTCGGCACCGACGAGAACGGCAAGATCATCCTTGCCGATGAAATTCACACGCCGGATTCCTCGCGCTACTGGTTCTCGGAGAAATACGACGAAGCCTTTCAAGCCGGCAGGCGGCCGCAGAGCTTCGACAAGGATTTCATTCGCGCCTGGGTCGTCGAACGCTGCGACCCCTACAAGGACGATATTCCGGAAATTCCCGCATCGCTGATCGCGGAGGCCTCGAAGGTCTATATCGAAGCCTATGAGATGATTACGGGCAGCCCGTTCGTTCCCGACGACAGCTTCGATACGCCGCTTGCGCGGGTTCGCGAGCATCTCCGGCATCTGTTCCCGGAATAAGGCATCCGCCCGCGGGCTGGTCATGCGGGCGATTGATGTTAGATTACCGGAAATTAATTGGCAGCCACCGATGTGACATGTTAGCGCATGCTTATCGGTCGCCGCGCAATATTTCGGGATTTTCATGAAAAGACGCATTTTCCTTGTTCTCGCACCGCTTTTGTTTGCGCTTTCCGCCTGTAGCGATTCAGGCGATGGCAAGAAGGCGGGAGGGCCTCCCGGCGGGCGTGAAGTCACGGTCGGCATCATGAAGCTGCAAGCCGTGACGGCTCCGGTGACCATCGTGCTGCCAGGTCGCGCCGTCTCCTTCCGTTCCGCCGACATCCGGCCGCAGGTTGGCGGCATGATCCAGGAAATCGCCTACAAGGAGGGGACGCCGGTCAAACAAGGCGACCTGCTCTTCAAGATCGAGGACGACACCTATGTCGCCGCCGTTGCGGAAGCCGAAGCGGCGCTGGCCAAGGCGCAGGCGAGCGTGCCTTCCGCAGAAGCGAATTACGAACGCTATCAGCGACTGGTCAAGAGCGGCGGGGCCACCGAGATCGCGCTCGACGAAGCCCAGGTGGCGCTCCTGCAGGCCAAGGCAGACGTCTCTTCGACACAGGCCTCGCTGCAGTCGGCCAAGATCAATCTGCAGCATACCGAAATCCGCGCACCCTTCGACGGCATCGCCGATGTTTCCGCCTTCAGCGTCGGAAACCTCGTGACGGCAAGCCAGAGCGATGCATTGACCACCATTCGCCAGACCGATCCGATCTATGTCGATCTTAGCGATTCGAGCGTGAACCTCTTGCGTTTCCGCAACTCACTCGAATCCGGGTCACTGACGGGCAATGTTCGTGAGGCTCCTATCAGCCTGACGCTGGAAAACGGCGAGCGCTATGACCAGACGGGGACGTTCGATGTGCCGAAGTCGACGGTGAGCGAAGCGACCGGCTCCTTCAGCATCCGCGCGTCCTTCCCCAATCCGAAGCGCATGCTGGTGCCGGGCATGTTCGTCCGCGCGACGCTGACCGTCGGCGAACAGAAGGGCTACCTGATCCCGCAGCGGGCAGCGAGCCGCGATTCGGAAGGCAATCTGACGGCGCAATTCGTCAGCAAGGACGGCAAGGTCGAGACGCGGACCTTCGCCAAGGCCACCGCTTCCAACAACAGCTGGCTCGTCCAGTCGCAGATTGCCGACGGCGACCAGCTGATCGTCGAGGGACTGCAATTCATTTCCGACGGCATGGCCGTGAAGACCAAAGAGGTGACGCTGGACAAGGTCGGCGTCGCGCATGACGTGGAAGCGCAAGGGGACGGCGCCGCAGCAAAGCCGACCAAATAGGTCCTGACCCCGCTTTCAAGACGGCATTCCCATACAGGATTTTTGAATGGCAAGCTTTTTCATCAGACGACCGATTTTTGCCTGGGTTATCGCGATCGTCATCATGCTCGGCGGCGCGCTGTCGATCTATACGCTGGCCATTTCGCAATATCCGGACATCGCGCCGACGACGGTGCGCATTTCCGCCACCTACACCGGCGCTTCCGCCGATACCGTGCAGAATTCGGTGACGACCGTCATCGAGAATGCGATGACCGGTCTCGATGACCTGACGTATATGACGTCGTCTTCATCGACCGGCTCTGCCTCGGTGACGCTGACTTTCGGCAACTCGATCGATCCGGACATTGCGCAGGTCCAGGTGCAGAACAAGTTGCAGCTGGTGGAATCGCAGCTGCCGGACAGCGTCCAGCAGAAGGGCGTGCGCGTGACACGCTCTTCGACCTCGATCCTGATGGTGGGTGCGCTCGTGTCGACCGATGGCAAGCGCACCTCCGCGCAGCTCGGCAACCTGATGTCGACCTCGATCGAGGATCAGATCCAGCGTGTTGAGGGTGTCGGATCGATCAATGTCTTCGGTTCGGGCTACGCCATGCGTATCTGGCTCGATCCCATGAAGATGTACAAGTACCAGCTGATCCCGAGTGACGTGACATCGGCGGTCGAGGCGCAGAACAAGCAGGTTGCCGTCGGTTCGCTGGGCGGCCTGCCGGCTGTCGAAGGGCAGCAGATCAACGTCACGGTTACCGCCCAGAGCCAGCTGAGGACGGTCAGCGATTTCCAGGCGATCATCCTGAAGACGGAAGCGGACGGCTCCACCGTCAGGCTCGGTGACGTGGCGCGCATCGAAATCGGGCAGGAGAGCTACGGATCGGAATCGCGCTACAACGGCAGCCCGTCCGCCGGTTTCGCGGTCAACCTCGCCACCGGCGCCAATGCGATCGATACGTCGGAACGCGTCGAAAGCGCCCTTGCCACCATTGGCAAGGGTCTGCCGAGCGGCGTAGAGATCGTCTATCCCTATGACACGACGCCCTTCGTCAAGCTGTCGATCGAGAAGGTCGTCGAAACGCTCGTCGAAGCGATTGTCCTCGTTTTCTTTGTGCTTCTCATCTTCCTGCAGAACCTCAGGGCGACCTTCATCCCGATGATTGCGGTGCCAGTCGTTCTGCTCGGCACGTTCGGCATTCTGTCGCTGACCGGGTTTTCGATCAACACGCTCACCATGTTCGCAATGGTGCTGGCGATCGGCCTTCTCGTCGACGACGCCATCGTCGTGGTCGAGAACGTCGAGCGCCTGATGGCGACCGAACGCCTGTCGCCCATGGCGGCGACGGAAAAGTCCATGGGCGAGATCACCGGCGCGATCATCGGCATCGCGCTCGTGCTGACCGCCGTCTTCATTCCCATGGCCTTCTTCGGCGGATCCGTCGGGATCATCTACCAGCAGTTCTCGGTGACCATCGTCTCGGCCATGCTCTTGTCGGCGCTGGTCGCAATCGTCCTGACCCCGGCCCTGTGCGCCACGATGCTGAAGCCGATCGACCACGACAAGGAACCGAATGCGCTGGCCGCATGGTTCAACCGCTGGTTCGGACGCGCCACCAACGGATACGGAAAGACGGTCGGCGGGCTTCTGAAGCGGCCGATACGGGTGCTTGTCGTTTTCCTGGCAATTGGCATCGGCTGCGCCGGGCTGTTCACCAGGATTCCGAGCTCCTTCCTGCCGCAGGAGGACCAGGGTGTCCTGATGACGATGGTCACGCTGCCGGACGGGGCAACGACAGATCGCACGAAGGCGGTAGTCGAGAAGGTCGAGAACTATTATCTGACTCAGGAGAAGGGCGACGTTCAGGCGGTGTTCGCGGCCCTCGGCTTCAGCTTCGGCGGCTCGGGTCAGAATTCGGCCATGCTGTTCGTCAAGCTCAAGGACTTCGACGAGCGCAAGGGGGCAGACCAGAGCGCGAGCGCGATCGCCGGACGGGCGATGCGATTCTTCTCGACGATTCGCGACGCGCAGGTCTTCGCGCTGCAGCCGCCCGCGATTCCTCGCATGGGCAACACCAACGGCTTCTCCATGTATCTTGTCGACACCGGCAATAAGGGAGTGACCGCGCTCAACAGCGCTGCCAACCGACTGGCCGAACTCGGCGCGCAGAATTCCCTGGTCAACTCGATCCGCGGCAATTCGAAGTCGCTTGAATCGCAGATGAAGATCGTCATCGACCAGGAAAAGGCCGGTGCTATGGGCATCAGCCTCAGCGAGGTCAATGCAATGCTGTCGACGGTCTACGGCGGCACCAATGTCAATGACTTCGACCTCAACGGCGACCTGAAGCCTGTCTATGTCGAAGGCGATGCGCCCTTCCGGATGCAGCCGGAGGACCTGAACTATTGGTATGCCCGCAACACCAGCGGCGACATGGTGCCCTTCTCGAGCTTTGCGCGTGTCGAATGGGTGCAGGGATCGCCTTCGCTGGCGCGATTCGATGGCACCAATGCCATTTCCATCAGTGGGTCGGCGGGGGCGGGCGTCAGCTCCGGCGCCGCGATGGACGAGATGGAACGCCTCGTCTCGGAGATTGACGGCGGCTATACCGTCGCCTGGGAAGGCATTTCCTACCAGGAGCGGCTTTCCGGCAACCAGGCACCTTATCTTTACGCAATCTCGGTTCTGGTGGTCTTCCTCTGCCTTGCCGCCCTCTATGAAAGCTGGTCGATCCCGTTCTCCGTCATCATGGCCGTGCCGATCGGCGTGTTCGGCGCGCTTGTCGCGGCCACGCTGTTTTCGCAATCCAACGACGTCTACTTCAAGGTCGGGCTGCTGACGACAATCGGCCTAGCGGCGAAGAACGCCATCCTGATCGTGGAATTTGCGCGAGACAGGCAGGAATCCGGCATGGGGCTGATGGAATCGGCACTGGAGGCGGCGCGGCTCCGGCTTCGGCCGATCGTCATGACGTCGCTCGCCTTCATTCTCGGCGTGTTGCCTCTCGCCGTCGCCAGCGGCGCGGGATCCAAGGCCCAGAACTCGATCGGCATCGGCGTGCTCGGCGGCATGCTGGCGGCGACGCTGCTCGGCATCTTCTTCGTTCCGAGCTTCTTCGTGGTGATCCGCGAGTTCGCCGGAACGAAGGCCCTGCGCAAGCCAGGTGTGGCAGATAAGTCAGCCGATCCTAATGAGTGACCCGATCGTCACCTGCCGGGATTGTATGAAACCGCCATTCAGGGCACTCTCTGCGCCGATAAGGCCGGGTGAGATCTCACGCCGGCCCGAGGGGTCATCAGCAGTACCAGAGTTGGAATAACATGACGCTTTCCATTCGTCGATTTGCGCCCTTGATGTTCGTTGCCCTGTCCGGCTGCATGGTCGGACCGGATTACGAGGCGCCGCAAACGCCGCTTCCGGTCAAGTTTTCCGAAGGCCGCAACGCCAGCATCGGCAATGTGAGCCTGAAGCCTTGGTGGACTGCGTTTACTGACCAGCGCCTCAACAGTCTCGTGGCGCAAGGCCTGGCGCAGAACCTCGACGTGCTGCAGGCTGTCGAGCGTATCCAGTCTTCCGAGGCCAGCGTCCTCTCGGCCGGAGCGGGTTCGCTGCCGAGCCTGACGGCATCCGGATCGCAGACCTACAGCGGCTCCGATGGCAGCTATTCCGGCCGGACGAACAAATCCACCAGCGAGGGCGGCCTGTCGGTCTCCTGGCTGCTCGACCTGTTTGGCGAATACCGCCGCTCCAAGGAAAGCGCCCGCGCTTCGCTCGATGCCGCCTATGCCAGCGCCGATGTGGCGCGCCTGTCGCTGCTGTCCGATCTCGTCACATCCTACATCGACGTGCGTTACTATCAGGAACGCATGGCGATTGCCCGCGACAACCTGAAGTCCCGCCAGGAAACGCTGGAGCTGACCAAGTTCCGCCTCGACGCGGGTGCGGCTTCGCGCCTCGACGTCGTGCAGGCCGAAGGCCTCGTCAATTCCACGCTGGCCGACATGTCGACGCTGGAGACAAGCTTCCGCAAGTCGGCCCACCATGTCGCGACCCTGATCGGCCTGCCGGCTGCCTCGCTCGTCTCCGATCTGTCGAAGTCGAGCGGCCAGCCGGTGGCGCATGACGCGGTTCGCACCGGCATTCCAGCCGACCTCGTTCGCAACCGTCCGGACATCCGCAAGGCCGAGCGCGAGCTCGCGGCCGCTGTTGCCGAGATCGGCGTTGCCAAGGCCCAGCTTTTCCCGAGCATCAAGCTCAGCGGCTCGATCTCGCCGTCCTACATCAAGTCGAATGGGGCCAGCGGTGGCATCACCAGCTGGTCCTTCGGACCGACGCTCAACCTGCCGATCTTCGACGGTGGCGCGCTGAGGGCCAATGTGCAGAGCAAGGAATCGGCTGCCCGCAGCGCCTATCTCGCCTGGAAGCAGACCGTGTTGAACGCGATCGAGGAAGTCGAAAACGCCATGGTCGCCTTGTCGCGCGACTCCAAGGCCGTCTCCGCATCGCGTGCCGAAGTTGCCTCCTATAGCGAGGCGCTGGAGCTTTCGACGGCGAGCTACAAGGACGGCGCGTCGTCGCTGCTCGACGTTCTCGACGCGCAGCGCTCGGTTTCGACCGCGCAGGCCAACCTCGCGCAGGCCGTCCGCCAGATGGCGGCCGATTACGTCACGCTCAACGTCGCCATCGGCGGCGGATATGCGGCGGGACGGCTCACCCAGTAAGCGTTTCTGCCGCGTGCCTCCCGGCATTGCGGCAGAAACTTGTCCTTTTCTCATTGCGATGCAGCAATCCGTCGGGCTATAAGAACACATCCCATATGGATCCGGTGCAATTCCGGATGGCTCTTCTGGCCGCCTATCCGCCAGACAACACCATTTCGATGTGCATGATGCCGGCGCGCTCCTAGAGCCGGTTCGCCATATTTGACGGACATATGAAAACACACTCCCCCTATTACCGCTCCTGGTTTGGCAACATCCGGGCCGACATCCTTTCCGGCATTGTCGTCGCGCTCGCCCTGATCCCCGAAGCCATCGGCTTTTCCGCGATTGCCGGCGTCGACCCCAAGGTCGGTCTTTTTGCGTCCTTCGCCATCGCCTGCACGGCGGCGTTTACCGGCGGCCGGCCGGGCATGATTTCGGCCGCGACCGCGGCGACCGCGGTCGTCATGGTCTCGCTCGTCAAGCAATACGGACTTGATTATCTGTTCGCAGCGACGCTTCTGATGGGCATCCTGCAGATCATCGCGGGCTTCTTCAAACTCGGCAGGGTGATGCGCTTCGTGTCGCGCTCGGTGATCACCGGCTTCGTCAATGCGCTGGCGATCCTGATCTTCATGGCGCAGCTGCCGGAACTGATCGGCGTACCGACGGCGACCTACTATATGATCGCCGGCGGGCTTGCGATCATCTATCTCTTTCCGCGCGTGACGAAGGTCATCCCTTCGCCGCTGGTGGCGATTGCGGTGCTGACCGGCATCTCGCTCTATTTCGGCATGAATGTGCGCACGGTCGGCGACCTCGGCGAGCTGCCGTCCAGCCTGCCGTTCTTCTCGCTGCCGCATGTGCCGCTCACCTTCGAGACGCTGAAGATCATCTTCCCCTATTCGGTGACGCTGGCGGCCGTCGGCCTGCTCGAATCGCTGATGACCGCGCAGATCGTCGACGACATGACCGACACCACCAGTTCCAAGAGCCAGGAATGCATTGGTCAGGGGGCGGGCAATATCGCCGCCAGCCTGATCGGCGGCATGGGCGGCTGCGCGATGATCGGCCAGTCGGTGATCAACGTCACCTCCGGCGGTCGCGGCAGGCTTTCGACCTTTGTCGCCGGCGCGTTCCTCCTGTTCCTGATCCTCGTCCTCGACGACATCGTCCGCATCATCCCGATGGCGGCTCTCGTCGCGGTGATGATCATGGTGTCGATCGGTACCTTCTCCTGGCGCTCGATCCTGGATCTCAGGTCCAATCCCTGGCAGTCCTCGGTGGTCATGCTGGCAACCGTGGTGACCGTCGTCGGGACGCATGATCTCGCCAAGGGCGTGCTGGTCGGCGTGCTCCTGTCCGGCATCTTCTTCGCCGGCAAGGTCGCGAAGCTCTTCCATGTCCGCTCGAGCCGCAGCGAGGACGGGACCGTGCGCAGCTACCATGTGGATGGCCAGATTTTCTTCGCCTCGGCGGA
>NZ_CM128608.1:3897500-4187335 GCF_052908375.1 Rhizobium sp. PAMB 3174
TTTTGTATAATGGGTCAACGACTTAGTGTAACATGCAAGCTTAAGCCGGTAGGTGTAGGCGTAGCGAAAGCGAGTCTGAATAGGGCGACCATAGTATGTTGCATTAGACCCGAAACCGAGTGATCTAGCCATGAGCAGGTTGAAGGTTGGGTAACACCAACTGGAGGACCGAACCCGCATCTGTTGCAATAGATTGGGATGACTTGTGGCTAGGGGTGAAAGGCCAATCAAACTCGGAGATAGCTGGTTCTCCGCGAAATCTATTTAGGTAGAGCGTCGAGCGAATACCCCCGGGGGTAGAGCACTGGATGGGCTATGGGGACTCACCGTCTTACTGATCCTAACCAAACTGCGAATACCGGGGAGTACTACTCGGCAGACACACGGCGGGTGCTAACGTCCGTCGTGAAGAGGGCAACAACCCTGACCTCCAGCTAAGGTCCCCAAGTCATGGCTAAGTGGGAAAGGATGTGAGGATCCCAAAACAACCAGGATGTTGGCTTAGAAGCAGCCATCATTTAAAGAAAGCGTAACAGCTCACTGGTCTAAATAAGGGTCTTTGCGCCGAAAATGTAACGGGGCTAAAGCCATGCACCGAAGCTGAGGATGTGGATTTATCCACGTGGTAGCGGAGCGTTCCGTAAGTCTGTGAAGGGATACCTGTGAGGGGTCCTGGAGATATCGGAAGTGCGAATGTTGACATGAGTAACGATAAAGGGGGTGAGAGACCCCCTCGCCGAAAGACCAAGGGTTCCTGCTTAAAGTTAATCTGAGCAGGGTTAGCCGGCCCCTAAGACGAGGCGGAAACGCGTAGTCGATGGGAATCACGTTAATATTCGTGGGCCTGGTGGTAGTGACGGATTGCGACTGTTGTACTGACTTATTGGATTGTCAGTGCTGCTTAGCGGTTCCAGGAAATAGCTCCACCGTATAGACCGTACCCGAAACCGACACAGGTGGTCAGGTAGAGTATACCAAGGCGCTTGAGAGAACTGCGTTGAAGGAACTCGGCAAATTGCACGCGTAACTTCGGAAGAAGCGTGACCCTTATTTACGCAAGTAGATGAGGGTGGCACAGACCAGGGGGTAGCGACTGTTTATCAAAAACACAGGGCTCTGCGAAGTCGCAAGACGACGTATAGGGTCTGACGCCTGCCCGGTGCTGGAAGGTTAAGAGGAGGGGTGCAAGCTCTGAATCGAAGCCCCAGTAAACGGCGGCCGTAACTATAACGGTCCTAAGGTAGCGAAATTCCTTGTCGGGTAAGTTCCGACCTGCACGAATGGCGTAACGACTTCCCCGCTGTCTCCAACGCAGACTCAGTGAAATTGAATTCCCCGTGAAGATGCGGGGTTCCTGCGGTCAGACGGAAAGACCCCGTGCACCTTTACTATAGCTTTACACTGGCATTCGCCAAGGCATGTGTAGGATAGGTGGTAGGCTTTGAAGCAGGGACGCCAGTTCTTGTGGAGCCATCCTTGAAATACCACCCTTATCTTCGTGGATGTCTAACCGCGGTCCGTCATCCGGATCCGGGACAGTGTATGGTGGGTAGTTTGACTGGGGCGGTCGCCTCCTAAAGAGTAACGGAGGCGCGCGATGGTGGGCTCAGACCGGTCGGAAATCGGTCGTCGAGTGCAATGGCATAAGCCCGCCTGACTGCGAGACTGACAAGTCGAGCAGAGACGAAAGTCGGTCATAGTGATCCGGTGGTCCCGCGTGGAAGGGCCATCGCTCAACGGATAAAAGGTACGCCGGGGATAACAGGCTGATGACCCCCAAGAGTCCATATCGACGGGGTTGTTTGGCACCTCGATGTCGGCTCATCGCATCCTGGGGCTGGAGCAGGTCCCAAGGGTTTGGCTGTTCGCCAATTAAAGCGGTACGTGAGCTGGGTTCAGAACGTCGTGAGACAGTTCGGTCCCTATCTGCCGTGGGTGTAGGAATATTGACAGGATCTGTCCCTAGTACGAGAGGACCGGGATGGACATATCTCTGGTGGACCTGTTGTCGCGCCAGCGGCATAGCAGGGTAGCTATATATGGAAGGGATAACCGCTGAAGGCATCTAAGCGGGAAACCCACCTGAAAACGAGTGTTCCCTATCAGAGCCGTGGAAGACGACCACGTTGATAGGCCGGGTGTGGACGTGCAGCAATGCATGAAGCTTACCGGTACTAATAGCTCGATCGGCTTGATCGTTCTCATTGATCAATGATCATCGACAAAAGATGATCATCTTGTCCTGACGCTGTCGCGGCTTTCGCCGCTACGCTCCGGACGGGCCGCGCCACAAGGCGCGACGGCCGTTCGGCCTTGCGAAGCTTCGCTTCGGCAAGTGCCAGACGGACAGGCCCAAACGCGATCAAAAATCCAGCTTCTCATGTTTTGCCCTTTGCCGACCTGGTGGTTATGGCGGGGCGGCCGCACCCGTTCCCATTCCGAACACGGCCGTGAAACGCCCCAGCGCCAATGGTACTTCGTCTCAAGACGCGGGAGAGTAGGTCGCTGCCAGGTCTGCAAAAGGCAAAACAAATCTTCTCATTCACAAACCCAAGGGCCTCATGCCCAAGACGAGGCCGCATCCAAAGCGGCCTTTTGCTTTTGAGGCAGACCGCACAGGTCCCAGAAATAACGAGGGGTGGAGCAGCCCCGTCCAACCGCAGGCCCAAAGGGCCGAGGACGGACAAACGAAACAACCGGGCATGCCAATCCCGGTTCATGTGGCAAAGATCCACAGTCGGCTCATCAATAACGCGGGGTGGAGCAGCCCGGTAGCTCGTCAGGCTCATAACCTGAAGGCCGCAGGTTCAAATCCTGCCCCCGCAACCAATAAAAAACCCGCCCCAAAGGCGGGTTTTTTATTGTCAACGCGTCGAGAATTTACGGATGCCAGGATACGTGGTTCCTTCTGGAACTGCCGGTCCGTCGTGAACGCATCCATTGGCTTGTCAGCTTCTGCGTGTCAGCGATAGACAGGGTGCTGATCCTTATCGAGCGGGTTAGAGTTTGGTACGATCCGACTTCGGATCGTACATCGGACGAATGGAGGCATCGGCGACGTAGCGCTTGCCGGCGATCTCGATCTCGTAGACCGATGCGAGAACCTGCTCCTCGGTTTCTCCCTTGCAAGGCACGTAGCCCATGCCGATGGCACCACCCAGGAAGTGACCGTAATTGCCGGAGGTGATGATCGAGACAATCTGTCCGTCGCGCACCAGAGCTTCGTTGTGGAACAACAGCGGTTCGGGATCGCGAAGCTTGAACTGAAGCAGGCGACGTTTGAGACCCTCCTCCTTCTTCCTGACAACGGCATCGCGGCCGATGAAATCGCCCTTGGAAGGCTTGACGGCAAATCCAAGGCCGGCCTCCAGGACATGATCCTCGTCGGTGATGTCGTGACCGAAGTGACGGAAGCCCTTCTCGATGCGGCACGAGTCGAGCGCATGGAGACCGCAGAGCTTCATCCCGAATTCCTTGCCTGCCTCCTCGAGCGCTTCGAACACGTGGGCCGTCTGGTCGCTCGAGACATAGAGTTCCCAGCCCAGTTCGCCGACGTAGCTCACGCGATGCGCCCGGGCGAGACCCATTCCGATCTCGATCTCCTGTGCCGTCCCGAACGGAAATGCCTCGTTCGAGAAATCGTTCGGGCTGACGCGCTGGATCAGCTCGCGCGACTTCGGACCCATCAGGACCAGCACCGACTCCGCGGCAGTGACGTCGGTGATGACCGCGAACTCCTCCGAGCCGAGATGCTTGCGCATCCACGCGAGATCCCTCTGAAGGGTCGCGCCGGGAACGACGGCGAAGAATGCGGTCTCCGACAATCGGGTGATGGTCAGATCGCTCTCGATGCCACCATGGCTGTTGAGCATCTGGGTATAGACGATACGGCCCGGCGCGACATCCATCTGGTTTGCGCAAATCCGTTGGAGGAAGGCGAGCGCATCGCGACCCTCGATCCGGATCTTGCCAAACGAGGTCATATCGAAGAGCCCGACCCCGTTTCGAACGGCAAGGTGCTCTTCCCTCTGGTTCTCGAACCAGTTCTGACGCTTCCAGCTATATCTGTATTCGCGTTCCTGCCCTTCCCTGGCAAACCAGTTGGCGCGCTCCCAACCCGCGACCTCTCCGAAGACCGCCCCCCTTGCCTTGAGATGCTCGTGCAGCGGCGAACGACGGATGCCGCGCGATGTGGCCATCTGGCGGTATGGGAAGTGGTCGTCATAAAGAAGGCCGAGGGTCTCCGTCACTCGTTCCTTCAGATAGCTGCGGTTCTTCTGGAATGGTTGGGCACGCCGGATGTCCACTTCCCAAAGGTCGAACGGCGGCTCGCCATCGTTCATCCACTGGGCAAGCGCAAAACCTGCGCCGCCGGAGGAGGAGATGCCGATGGAGTTGTAGCCGGCGGCAACCCAGTACCCTTTCAACTCCGGCGCCTCGCCGAGATAATAGCGGTCATCCGGCGTGAAGCTCTCCGGCCCGTTGAAGAACGTGTGGATCCCGGCGGTCTCGAGCATCGGCATGCGGTTTACCGCCTGGGCAAGGATCGGCTCGAAGTGATCGAAGTCTTCCGGAAGCTGGTCGAAGCAGAAGTCCTCCCGGATGCCATCCATGCCCCACGGCTTTGCGACCGGCTCGAATGCACCGAGCAGCATCTTGCCGGCATCTTCCTTATAGTATGCGCATTCGTCTGGCACCCGAAGGACAGGCAGGCGCGAGAGGTTCTCGATCGCCTCGGTAACGATGTAGAAGTGCTCGCAGGCATGCAGAGGCAGGGTCACGCCGGACCGGGCCGCGAGGTCGCGTCCCCACATGCCGCCGCAGTTGACGACCATGTCGGCGGCGATCGTACCATCATCCGTGCCTTTCGACCAGGACACGCCCGTCACACGCCCATCCTTGCTATGGACGGCCGTCACCTTGACGTTCTCGACAATCTGGGCACCGAGCTGCCGTGCGCCCTTGGCCAGCGCCATGGCGATGTTCGCAGGATCGCACTGACCGTCGAGCGGCAGGTGGACGGCACCGACGACATCCGAAATGTTGAGATGGGGGTAGAGGTTCTTGACTTCCTGGGGCGAAATTTCGGTGACATCGACATCGAATGCCCGTGCGAGCGTCGCCTGGCGGTAAATCTCCTCTTTGCGTTCTTCCGTTAGTGCCACGGTTATGGAGCCGTTCTGGCGCATGCCGGTGGCGATGCCCGTCTCGGCCTCGAGCTTGACGTAGAGATCGGCCGAGTACTTGGCCAACCGGGTCATGTTCTGCGAGGCGCGGAGCTGGCCAATAAGGCCGGCGGCATGCCAGGTGGTGCCGGATGTAAGCTGCTTGCGCTCGAGAAGCACGATGTCCTTCCAGCCCAACTTGGCCAGGTGATAAGCGACCGAGCAGCCCGAAATGCCGCCTCCGATGATGACGACGCGTGCGTGGGATGGAATGTTGCTCATGTGCGAATTCTCTCGTTCTGCGGATCCCAAAGTGGCTCGTCAGCGTGGACCGTTGCGGCATGACGTTGGCCGTAAATTTCGATTTCCAGTTTCGTGCCCGGTTCGTGCAAATCGGCTCGGAGCATGCCGAGAGCGATCGACTTGTTTGTCCTGTAACCATACCCGCCGGAGGTCGTCTCGCCGACGATGGTATCGCCATGCCAGATCGTGGACATGTATGGCGCGTCGAACTCACCGGCCTCGACCGTCAGGGTGACGAAGCGCTTCTTGACACCGGCCTGCTTCTCGAGGGCGAGTGCGGCCTTTCCGATGAAGTCTTCCTTGTCGAACTTGATGAAGCGGTCCAGGCCACCCTGAAGGACCGTGTAGTCGGTGGAGAGGTCGCCCTTCCACGTGCGATAACCCTTTTCCAATCGCAGGGAATCCAGCGCGAACATCCCAAATGGCCGAAGTCCGAAGGCCTTCCCTGCCTCCGTCACGGCGTCATAGATCGAGGCCGTGTCCTCGACCCGGCTGTGCAGTTCCCAACCGAGTTCGCCAGCGAAGGATACGCGGACGATGCGGCATGGCTTGCCATTGATCTCGATTGTCTGATGCGTGAGCCAGCCTCTTGCAAGATCGGACGCTGGCGCGGCGGCTGCCAGAATGTCCCGGGACCTGGGGCCCGTGAGGATCTGGCAAGAATATTGGTCGGTGACATCAATGATCGAGATGTCGCCGTTGGCAGGCAGGTGCTTTGTCAGCCAGTCCCGGTCGTGCCACTGCGCGGCCGCCGCGGTGATCAGCAGGAATTCGTCCTCATCTACGGCCATCACGGACATTTCAGTGACGATACGGCCTTTTTCGTCGGCGAAGTATGCGAGACCTATGCGGCCTGTCTTCGGGACGAGACCGGTGGTCAAACCCAGAAGCCACTGGCGTGCGCCCCGACCGCTGACCCTGAAGCGGGAGAAACCCGGAAGATCAAGGATGCCGGCATGGTCACGGACGGCCAGGCACTCTTCCCGGACGCGCTTCTCCCAGGGGCCATCGCGCCTGAACGTTTCCGTGGAATGCTCGGATGTATCGTCTCCCGGCTGGGCATACCAGTTGGCACGCTCCCATCCGTTGAAGGGTCCGAACTGACCGCCGAGCGCCTGAATGCGGTCATGGATCGGCGAAAGCTTCCGGTCGCGGGCTGCGGGCCACATGTGCTTCGGGAAATGGATGGCGTATTCGTTGCCGTAGATCTCCATCGCCTTGTCGACGCAATATTGTGGATCCGTATAGTCCGTGAAGCGACGAGGATCGCAGGACCACATGTCCCATTCGGTCTGTCCTTCGATGATCCATTCCGCCAGCACCTTGCCGGCACCTCCGCCCTGGGCAATCCCAAAGGTGAATACGCAGGCCTCGAACGCATTCGGCACGCCAGGCATCGGTCCGATGAGCGGATTGCCGTCGGGAGCGTAGGGGATGGGGCCATTGATGACCTTTGACAGGCCGGCGGTTCCCAGGATCGGGACCCGCTCGACTGCATCGTTCAAATACCATTCCAGACGGTCGAGATCATCAGGATAGAGCTGGAAGGAAAAGTCTGCAGGCATTGGATCTTCCGCCGTGTTCCAGTGGACGCGGCAGTTGCGCTCGTAGGGCCCGAGGTTCATCCCGTTCTTTTCCTGGCGCAGATAGTAGGAGCTGTCGACGTCGCGCAGAAGTGGCAGCTTGCGGCCGTTCTCGCGGGACCACGCGGCAAGCTCTGGAATTTCGTCGAACAGGATGTACTGGTGGCTCATGACGGCCATCGGCACCTCGCGGCGGAACATCCGGCCCACCTCCTGCGCGCGATAGCCGGCGGCATTGACGACGAACTCGCAGCGGATCTCGCCCTTCTCGGTGACAACTACCCATTCGTCATTCTCGCGGCGAGCCGAGGTGACCGGGCAGAACCGAAAGATCTTCGCCCCCATGTCGCGGGCACCCTTGGCCAGAGCCTGCGTCAACTGAGCAGGATCAATATCGCCGTCGTTCGGATCATAGAGTGCACCTTTCAGGTCATGCATCTCGAGGAATGGATAGCGCGACTTGATCTCGTCGACCCCCAGCACCTCGATGTCCATGCCCTGATAGCGGCCCATTCCCTTGACCCGCTGGAACTCCTGCATGCGTTCGTCGGTATGGGCCAGGCGCAGCGAGCCGGTCACATGGTAGTTCATCGGGTAGTCGACCTCGGCACCCAGGCGCTTGTAAAGCTCCGTGGAATATCGCTGCATGTTCATCAGCGACCACGACGACGAGAACGTCGGGACGTTGCCGGCCGCGTGCCAGGTCGAGCCGGAGGTCAGTTCGTTCTTCTCGAGCAGCACGCAGTCGGTCCAGCCGGCTTTGGCAAGATGATAAAGGCCAGAGACGCCGACGACACCACCACCGATGATGACGACACGGGCTCTTGATGGAAGTTCGGACATTGCAGTCTCCTGGAATTGCTGGAGCGAAGCCGCTCCCGTCACCAAACTATCGTGTTGGAGGGACGTCTCGAACTCTGGCCGTACGTCGAACAGATCGGCGAAGAGCCGAGTGCGCGACCACCGGAGATGATGATTTTCGCTGATGACAGTTCAGGGCGGCACGCACCGCCGGTCCGACGCGAAAAGCGTGCTGCGGTTTAATCAGAGGGCACACGTGATTGACGTAGGAACCACCCAAAGCGGCGTCCCGTTCAAGATGTCTCATTTTCCCACTCCGGTATCGGGCCCGCTTTTTTCCCTGAAATGGGGACAGTGCCGTCGTCCGTAAAATTTGGACGCTTCAATTCATTTCACATCAAAAAATATTTTACAAGTGTGAAAAAATGACATCGATTTTTCACAAATAAATATTCAACGTCGTATTCGAAATAAAAAACGCTTGAAAAACCGCGATGGAAATTTCATGGAAGGTTTTGACTCGAACATCAGGCAGTGTCTGTATCTGCACCCAGAATGCACATATTTCTGATTTTCTGCTGAGGAATGCCCATGCCACGTAGAAACTTACCTGCGGTCGAAAAGCTCAATACGGAGGACATTGTCCGCGAGGCAGAGATCGGCGGACAGATCAGGGAACTTAGAAAGGTCAAGGGCTTCACACTACAGCAGGTGGCCGACGCGGCTGAGATCTCCGTAGGTTATCTCAGCCAGATCGAGCGCAACCAGACAAAGCTGCCGATCGGTGTCCTCAAGAAGATCAGCGGCACTCTCGGCGTTCACATGAACTGGTTCTTTCATGCGGACGACGTCCCGAGCATGGAGCGCGATATCGTCGTCCGTGCCCATAACAGACGGCGGTTTGTGTTTACCGGGATAGGCATTGAGGAAGAGCTTCTGTCGCCGAACCTTGGCGGCCCTCTCGAACTCCTGATGAGCACCATCGAGCCCGGCTCCGACAGTGGCGATTATAGCCATGACGGCGTCGAAGCGGGACTGGTGATCTCGGGGCGTCTGGATCTGTGGGTATCGGGCGTGTTTTTCCAGCTCGAAGAGGGAGACAGTTTTTCCTTCAAGAGCACCGAAACGCATCGTTGCGCCAACAGCGGCGACAAGCCGACGAAGGTGGTGTGGGTCATTACGCCTCCGCACTACTGATAAACAATAGGACTGCTTCGATTCAGGGTTCGATCGGTCCGACTTCACCTTTGGGCACTTCTGTTCACTCTGCTTCGCGGGACGATGGTGCAAGGGGAACGGCCACGCGCTCCCCTCCAGAAAACTGTGAAGACGACCGGATTGTCACCGGCTCAGGCGGATTCGCGCGTTAACATGGAAAGGGCAAAATCTTTGCTGGCCAACTCCAAAATGCCGATGATCGAAAACGCCTCTGGTTTCACCAGAACCTTCAAGCCCGTCTTTGGGACAATGCCGTCGGCGATCGGGGTGATGCACTAGATGCGGCGCGTGGGTAGAATCAAGGAGCTTTGGCGCTATCCGGTGAGTTCCGTGACTGGTGAGCGGCTGGACGAGGTCTCCGTATCGCCGGCCGGGATGGAAGGCGACAGGCGCTACGCTCTTGTCGATGCCGAGACGGGCATCGTCGCTCACCCCGAACGCGACAAGCGCTGGCAAAAGGCGGTGTTCGTGAAATCGCGCACCGCGCAAACGGGAGGGATCGAGGTTCAGGTTCCCGGTCACGAATGGCTTGGCATCGAGGCGCCTAACCTTACCGCAGCCTTGACCGTGTTCTTCGAATTCGCTGTCGAGTTAAGGCCCTACGAGCGTTCGGCCGCTACCGGAGAAGCAACCTCCTTTGCCGTCGATCGCTACGATGTTTCGCCGCTGCATCTCCTGACCAGCGCATCCGTCGAACACCTGAAATCCCTTCACCCGGCAGGTAACCCCGACCGGCGCCGCTTTCGACCCAACATCTTCATGGACGCAGAGAGCGACGTCACCGGCTTTGCCGAACTTGGCTGGATCGACAGGCTCATCCGCCTTGGATTCGTGGATGGAACGGTGATCGCCCCGACCAAACGCTGCGGCTTCACCATCCTCGCACAGGAGGGGCTGGAAAATGACCCCGAGATTCTGCGCAATGTGATGAAGTTTGGCGCACGCAACATGGGCGTCTACTGCGCGCCTGGCGCCACCGGCGTGCTGAAGGTCGGGGATGTGGTGTGCCTTCTTTGATGGATGGGGACATTCCGCTCGATAGGCGCTCGACTGGCTGCCGCTCCATCCTTTCTCTGCAATTCTGAAGCACCAGCTCTCCAACATGCTCACGAAGCTATCACTACGGATTGCGAGCGCGCACGTTCGCCATTTTCGACCTGATCCGCGACTGCCGTCCAGAGATGATAGAGAGAGCTTGCGGGGATAGTCTGAGCGATCGAGCAGTCATTCAGATCCAGGCGATCGTGCCAGCAACCTTGAGGTACGCCTGTCATGTAGAGGCCAATGATTTCGGAGGCCAATGCGTCGGCATCGACCCGATATCGGATAACCCCAAGGCGTTCATGCAGCGTGACCATGGCCTTCAGCATTTCCACCTGGGGCCAGAGGCGTCTCGACGGACTGGCCGGCGTTCTGGAAACAGAGTCGACCAGGAAGGACGAGCCCTCCGTGCGCCCGATGGCAAGGGCGGTTGAAAACAGATCCAGACAGATCCGGGTATGGTTGCTGTCGGCGAGAACATCGTGCCGGGCAGTCAACCAGACCCATTCGCACATGTGGCCAGGTTCAAGTCTGTCTGATCCATAGCGTTCGGCGATTTCCCAGCGAGGTCCAAAGAGCTCGTGCAAGGGTCCCTTCGGTTCCAAGAAAAAATGCGACCGCAGGAGGGCGAACGCCTTGTCTTCCAACCGGAAATGCAAAGGCGTCGGATTGTTTTCGCACAAGGCCAGTGCCGCTTCGAGATAATGCATGTGGGGATTTTGCCGACGCGGCAGGGTGCCGTTGCTGTCTTCAGCCCAGCCGCCGAATTCGTCCGTCAGTGTCCTGTCGATCGCACGAAGCGTCAGGTCGATCTGATGTCGGTACATGGCGTTTCCCGTGGCCGTGAGCAGCCAGGAAAGGGCGAGCACGACACAGGCATTGTCGTAAAGATCGCGAGTGGGGTCGATCAGGATTTCGCTGTGGCGATCGAAGGCTCTTCCATAGCCGCCGCGCTTGCCGTCCACCCAGGCGACACGATGGAGGTTGGCGAAGGCTCTCTCTGCCATGGCGAGTGATCCGGATGGGGCGACGCCGAGATGGGCCGCATGAGCGTACACATAAATCTGACGCGCCACCGTGCGGGTCCGCACCTCGCCCGACCTTTGGGGTGATCCGTCGAGCTCCAGATGCTCGACGAACTGCCCGCAGGTTTCCTCGAAGCCCGATTTGCTCCAGCTTGGGAGTACTTCCCCTAGGAAGAGGGCTTTCAAACGCTGGAGGCTCATGGCCCTATGCCGCTGGAGCGGGAGTGTTCGCCCGCCGCGCCCGCAAAAAGCGGGCCCGGCGGGTGCATGGTTTCCAGAAGCCGGCGGATCTCGATCGTTGTGAAATTGGAATAGGTGTCCGAGACCGCATAAGGCAAGGCGATCAGATCGCCGTGCCTCATGGCTCCGCAGGAATAGACGACATTGGGCACATAGCCCTCTCGCTCCGTCGGCTCCGGCTGCAGCAACGGCTCGACCGTACGCGACAGGATGATGCTGGGGTCTTCTTTGTCGAGGAGGGTCACGCCAATCGCGTAGCGACGCATCGGGCCTACGCCGTGCGTGAACATGAGCCATCCCTCATCGATTTCGACGGGAGACCCACAATTGCCTATCTGGACGAACTGCCAGGCAAATTCCGGCTTCATCAGGAGGCGACCCTCGTCCCAATGGTGAAGGTCGTCGGAATAGAGCAGGTAGAGGTTTTCGCTGTCCTGCCGGGCAATCATCGCGTAGCGGCCGTTGATGCGCCGAGGGAAGAGCGCCATGCCCTTGTTGCGGGCGGCGGGTCCGCGCAACGGAGTCAGGGTGAAATTCAGGAAGTCCTTCGTTTCCAGAAGCTCCGAGCGGATCGAAGAACCGCTATAGGCGGTGTAGGTCGCCAGATAGCTCGTCTTGCCTGCGTCCTCGAAGGCCACGAAACGGGCATCCTCGATGCCGTTCGACTGGGCCTCTGTCGCGGGAAAGATCACGCGCTCGCTGAGGTCGCTATCACTCTTAAAGCTCAGCCGGATACAGCCGGCAGGCGCAAGGCCGTCACTGGCATGGATGTCCGGCAGTCCAGCCAATTGCGTCGGCGCATCGATGGTGACGGCCCCGTGTGGATCGATCACTCCGCAACGGAAGGTGAGGGAGGAGATGTGCCCCTCTCCCACGGCCCTCAGACTGATGATCAGCCGGCGGCTTCCATCTTGCATCCCGGACTGATCGGGATGCGGCACGATGCTCGGATTGAAAAGGGCGGCGGCTTCGAACGAATATTCATTCAGGAAATAGGCCCCAACCAGTTGCCGTTGTTGCTGGCTGAACTGCGGGTGGTGCAGAAGGGCATCCTCCATCGCGTCCGCCCTCAGCTCGAACTGTCTGAGCAGGTTGCGATGCCGGCCATCAAAGTTGGCGAGGATTTCGCGCAACTGATTGGCAGTGGAGACGGCGTCGAGGGACAGCACGCGATCGACAATTTCATTGGCCCTGGTCTTGTCGCGCGGAGCGAGATCCCGCGGTTCGGTCGACGGCTTGAAGGGACGAACGATGACGCGGGTCGGATCAGGCTTCAAATAGTGCGCCTGCCGATTGAGGAGGCTGGACTGGGGCAAGGTTGATCCTTCGACATTCTTGGTCCGGGTGGGACGGCTCATGACAATTGCCTGGCGCCGAGCCTTGGACGAGCGGGGCGTAGCATCTGGTTTGCGCGACCGAGCTCAACGCAGGAGATCAGGTAACAGAGTACCGATTCCGCTCCCCTGTTTTCGTTGGGGCGATCCACATGCAGGCCGTCGCGGCAACTGCCCGTCTCCGGGTCGACGAGCGAGATGCCGTGGTCGTTGCTGCCCGTGAACCAATCGAAGGTCCTGTTTGCAGTCTCGATCCAGCTCTTGTCCGAAGTCGCTTCATACGCCGCAAGGCAGGCTGAAATCGTTGCCGTCGCCTCGACCGGCTGTTGGTCGAACGGCATGGGCGGGCGTCCGACCTCGAAGAAGCCATCGGTCCCAATGGGGCGGAACTGGCCCTCATCCCCGCTCTGCCGGATCATCAACCATTGCAGAGTGGCAATGCCAGTGTCGACAAAAGCCGGAACGCTGGTTGCCAGGCCCGTCACGATCAAGGCCTGGCTCAGGCGGGCATTCTCATAAGACAGTCCCTCCTCGAACCAGCGGCGCCCCCCCTTGGAAACTTGACGTTCCAGGTCCATCAAATGTTCGGCATGCCGAATGCGCAGCGCAAGGGCTTGAGGGTCTTCCGGGTTGGCCGTGCAATAATCATTGAGGCCGAGAAGCGTGAAGGCCAAAGCGCGCGGCGAACGAAATGCGAGCGTGACGGGCATCGCCTTGGCGAAGAGTGCGCTCGCCCAGCGACGGCGGGGCGCATCCGCGTCGGACAGGGCGCAGGCCCCAAGCGCCCACAGCGTCCGGCCATGGCTGTCTTCGGAGCCCTCGTCCTCAAGCCAGCGTCGGTCGTAGCTCATGAAGTTGCGAAAGCGGTTGGTGTCCGGGTTCCATGCGTGTTCGACAAAGGCGGCAAAGCAGGCCGTCATCCGATCCGCGATGCCCGTCTCGCCGGCGGCCGAAAGGAGTGAGGATAGAAGCAGGGCTCGCGCATTGTCGTCGACACAGTAGCCATGCGACCTGTCGGGAACGGAGAACACGGCATGCTGGGTGATGCCCGTGTCGTCGCACATCGAATGCAGATGGCCGAGCTTCAAAGCGGTCCGCTGCGGCGAGCGGTCGATCGGCAAAGTGATGAGATTGCCGATGAGCTTGGTTCGATAAGCGTCGCGGGCCTTGGCCATGCTGTCGAGATAGAGCAATGCGATATGCGACCAGATCATCGAGCGGCCCGCATCATAAGCCCCCTTGCGCATGGTCATTCTGGCGGCGTCATCACCGAGCAGGAACGCAATTGCATTGCCTGTTGCCGGCGCATCGTCAAATGGAACCAGCAGGCCACGTCCGTCCGCAAGGAGATCGCAGGCATGCCAATAGGGTGTCGAAACCACCGCGCTCCCCATGCCGAAACTATAGGAAAGCGTACCCGAGGTCATCTGCGCCTCGTCCAGATAGGGCGTCACGTAAACATCGCACATGGCAATGAAGTCGAGAAGCGTGGGCAGGTCGACGAAGTGATTGAGAAATTGCACAGCCTGATCGACGCCCAGTCGCTCGGTGCGCTGGCGCAGCCCGTCGCGATAGGCTTCACCTTGCTGGCGCAGCAGCGTTGGATGGGTGGCGCCGAGGACGATGTACAAGGCCTCGGGGTTGTCCTTCAAGATCGCCGGCATGGCGTCGATGACCACCTCGATGCCCTTGTTGGGAGAAAGGAGCCCAAAGGTCAGGATAAGGGGACGCCCGGCGTAGCCACGGTCCAGCTTGGCCATGTCCGGATCGTGAAACGGGCGGTCGGGTATGCCATGGGCGATGACGTCGATCTTGCGCGCCGCCACGCCATAGATTTCCGTGAGCAGGGTACGGCCCTTCTCTGCCATGACAACGACACGACTGGAGTGCGCCGCGATCTTCTGCAGCACGTGGAGTTGAGACGGGCTCGGCTCGGCAAGGATGGTGTGGCAGGTGGTGACGACCGGAACTCGCAGGTTCTTCAAAAGCATGAGAATGAAGTCACCATCGGGACCTCCGAAGATGCCGAATTCGTGCTGTAGCGACACCACATCGAACCGCCCTTCGTTCAAGACCCGCGCGGCGGTCACGTAATCTTCGACTTCATCCTCCCGTATCTCGAAGATCACGTCTTCCGGATAGGCGTAGGATTGCTTGGCATCCGTCACGGCGACGATGCTCGCGCGGACGGATTGCGACGCATCAGCCATGGCGTGGGAGAGATCGCCGGTGAACGTCGCGATGCCACATTGGCGAGGAAGAGAATTGCCGATGAAGGCGATACGGGTTGGCTTTGTCATCTGCGTTCCCTTCAGAACATGGTGTCGAACTCTCGTCTAAAGTCGTAGGCTGAGTTATGCGTGGCGATCGATTTGCGAACGTCAGGCGGCAGCATCGCCGCGACGTGGGCTGCCGCCTTCATCCTCCCATCGCAACAGAGCTTCGGCTTCGCCGAGATCAACCTGCTTCCAGATGCCTGATTGTGGATCGCACAGGGCCACCCCGGTCCGCAGGCGATCAGCCATGACCGCCCCTTCTTCGAATTTCACCGAACGCCTGATCGCCGTCATCATGTCTGCGACTGGAGGGACGACCCGAAGGCACTGAGATCGAGTTCTATTGTGTCTCGTCGGCGGGACTGGAAGGCTGCACGAGCCGTCTTCAGGATGCGCTCGCGCGCCCGATCGAATGCCATGAGATAGTCGCGTTCCTTCGGGCGTTCGGGCGTGCCCGGGCGATCAAACACGGCGACAGGCAAGAGAAACAGCACCTGGTTCAGACCGTCATGCCCGATGAAGCGAATGACGCCGCGCGTCTCGTCGTAGGTCCGGGTTGAGTTGGGGAAGGCGAGGGTCACAGGCTCGTGGCCTGAACGCCGGCCTTGCGCCGCGCGCTGACGGCCTCATCGGCCCACAGGGTGACGGCGCCAATCAGATCGCCGGAGCTCCGGAGACCTCTTTGGTAAAGTTTCAGAGCATGGCGCGCTGCACCGCGGTCCAGCTCGCACAATGGTTCCTCATGGCGGAACCCAGCGCGCCGAAGCACGGTCCTGATGATGCTGATGTCGTAGCTGCTGATTGGCTGATTAAGGTCGGAAGACATACCGTCCTCCTTGATTGGGGCCAGGGTGAGTGCCGCCCAGAAAATGGCAGTGCCCGTTCAATGGCTGCCACTGACTAGCATATGGGACCCTGTACCAAGAATTGCAATGTCGCTCGAGAAACATCCTTGGGGTGAACCTCAGGGCTGCGGCTTCAGATGCGACTCCAGGATTCTGTCCGGCAGCATTGGAGAAAGAGGTTGACGCTTAGCGGAGCGACCAAGCTCGAACCGCACTCTCTGGAAAACGGCAGCACCTCAATCGTTTTGAAATTGTCGTTTTCAACGAGAAGGCTTGTGAGCAAGGCTTACGGGACCAAAACTTCAAATGACCTTTGGCATTCTGACGCAGGCGGAGGCTTGCCATGGTGCAATGTCGATTGTCGAACTGCGCAATGTCGCCGGCACAGAGGCAGCAATCGCTGCTCTGTCCGCCTTTCGGCCAGGGCGATGGCAACTTCGATGACCACCGTGAAGGTGCCCCGTTGTCAATGAAAGTCGTAGCACCAACCACGGTTTTTCGTTTGGGTCTGGTGATTGCAGGTTAGCCAGTCCCCAGAAGATTGGCTGAATGTTCTGGTCTCGGTGTGATCAGGTCCCCGCAACCAATATTCCCCGCAATACAAACAAAGCCCCTCTCGGGGCTTTGTGTCGCTCTGGACTCCGCTCGGAATCAGTGACGGTTCCGGTGCCGCAGGGTTTTCCTGTCGTGGCGCTCGTACATGGAATAGACGATCGGGATGAACCAGGGGCGGCCGCTGTAGAAGGGAATGGCTTTGGGTGGCGTGTCGATATCGAAGGCGCTGCGGGCCTGGTCCTTGTCGCCAAGGATCTTGAAGGCGGCCTTCTTGCCCAGCCAGCGGGCCCAGACAACGCCCGATCCACAATAGCCGGTGGCATAGACCGTATTGCCCCTGGAAAACATCCGTGGAACCATGTCGCGGTTCATGTCCACGTAGCCGAACCAGCTATGGGTGATCCCCACGCCCCGCAGGTCGGGAAAGAGCCGTGCGAGTTCGGCCTGCAGGTGTACTGTCGGTGCGCTCGGATCGCCTTCCGTCGTGCCGTCCCGTCCGCCGAAGAGGATGCGCGTGCCATCCGGCGACGGCCGGTAGTAGTAGCTGAGCTTGCGCATGTCGCCATACATCATGCGCGCCGGCATAAGACGGTCCATGACTTCGGTTCCGAGCGGCTCGGTGGCGATGATCCGGCTGCGCACGGGCACCAGGCGGCGGCGCAGCCAGGGATCGAATGCATCTGTGTATCCGCCGGTGCAGACGAGAAGCTTCTTCGCAAGGACCTCGCCGCGTTGGGTTCGCACCCTCACACCACCGGCCTCTTCACTCCAGCCGAGCACCGCCGTGTTCTCGTGGATCACGGCATCGGTGGAGGTCGCGATCCGGATCATCCCGGCGAGGAGTTTTGCGGGCTGCAGACCGCCGATGTCCTTCCGGACAAATCCACCGATATAGAGGTCCGTGCCGATATAGCTGCCCAAATCTGCCTTCTCGACGGGAAACGCCTCGATGCCGATCATCCGATGCAGGAAATCCGCATGTCGGCGCAGGTCGTCTGCTTCCCCGGGGGTCATGGCGCCATCGAAAAGGCCCGAGAGGAAGAAGTCGCAATCGATCCTCTCTTCCTCAACGAAATGCCGGAGATCCTCGCGCGCCGCCTTGCCTTCCAGAAGAATGCCGTTGGCGCGCGCTTCTCCGAAGCGCTTGACCAGCGCCTTCCGGCTCGGCCGTATGCTGCCGCTGGCCATGCCGCCATTGCGGCTGGACGCAGCCTTGCCCAGGGGCTGCCGGTCGAAGAGCTGCACGTGCCGGCCGGCCCGGGCTAGCTCGATTGCCGCCGAAAGCCCCGTGTAGCCGCCTCCGACGATGACGACGTCGCAGGTTGCGCCGACCGGCTGCACCGGCAGGGACTGGAAATCGCAATCGTCCCACCAGTAGGGCGTCGATTGAAGCGAAGTGAGAGCGGATGCAGACATTGAAGGCACCTTGTCGATGTTGCGGCGGGTGGCGCGGTGGAAATCAGCTACGCTCCACCCAGATCTTGCGGGTCGTTTCGATGACCTTCCACACACCCTCGAAGCCGGGATGCATGACGAAGGAATCCCCGGCCTTGATGCGGCGCGTCTCGCCGCCGTCTTCCGTCAGTTCGGACACGCCGGACAGGATGTAGCAGAATTCGAAGACCTTGCCCTTGATCGACCGATAGGCACCGGGGGTTGCCTCCCACAAGCCACAGGAGACCTGACCGTCTTCGGTCTGCGCGATATCCCAGGAGAGGAAACGCGGATCGCCTTCGAGAAGTCGTTCGGGCAGCGGTTGGCCCTTGCGCGGCTCGGGAAGCTTGTTCTGGTCGATGAATGTAAGCTTGGACATGATGAACCTTTCTGAAGGGGTGCTTACCGGGTGAACGAGAGGCGTCGTTCAAGAAGTTTCAGCGACGTCAGCGCGACGACGTTGATGGCGAGATAGAAGGCGGCGGTGATGATGAAGATTTCCATGATGGCGAAGGTCTCGCTCATCAGCCGCTTGGCATAGCCGGTGATCTCGAGGACGGTGATCGTCGATGCGAGGCTCGACTCCTTGACGATGATGGCGACTTCGCTGCTGTAGGACGGAAGCGCCTGGCGAAGCGCCAATGGAAACTTGATCCTGGCGAACACATACCAGGGCGACATGCCGCAGGCTTCGGCTGCCTCGATGAGACCCTTCGGCAGGGAGAGGAAGGCGGTTCGAAAGATTTCCGCCGTGTAGGCGCCGGTGTTGAGCACCACGGCCAGGATGGCGGCGTTGAGGCCGTCGCCGATCATCCACCAGATGACCGGGTTATGTCGTATGAAACCCACCTGGGCCAGGCCGTAGTAGATGATGAAGATCTGAACCAGCATGGGAGTGCCGCGAAAAACGGCGCAATAGATGTCGCAGAGGCGGCGGATGAGGTTGTTTTTCGAGCCGCGCCCAAGGCCCACGAGAACACCGAATGGCAGGCCGAAACCAATGCCGAACACCGCGATCAGCAGTGTGACTTTCGTGCCGGTGAGCAGAAACGGGACGGCGTAGCCGATGATGTCGAGATCCATGGTCATCGCCCCCCGAAGCCACGATTGAGGGAGCGCTCGACAATCGAGAACAGGGATTGGCTCACCGCCGTCATCCCGAAAAACACCACCGCGGCAATGCAGTAGAACAGCAAGGGAGAGCGGGTTATGCCAGCCGCGATCGCAGCGGTACGCATGAGTTCCTGCAGGCCGACCACCGAAATCAGCGAAGTGTCCTTGATGGTCATCTGCCAGACATTGTTGATGCCGCCGAGCGCAAGCCGCAGTGCCAAGGGCAGCGTGACGCGAAAAAAGGTGACGTTCCAGGGTAGCGCCAGGGAATCCGCTGCCTCCAAAAGTCCGGGGGGCACAGCTTCCAGCGCGCCGCGAATGACCTCGATGGAATAGGCGCAGGAGATGACGGCGATGGCCAGGACCCCGATGATGAACGGATAGGCATTTTCGGCAGCCTGCTGAAAGCCAAAGACCGTCGTCACGGAACGGATCCAGTCGAGCGAACCGAAGAACAGAAGGTAGATCACCAGCAGACCGGGAACGCCACGGACTGCGACGCTGTAGGCATCGACAAGTTGCGAAATCCCCTTCACCTGTTTCCAGCGCAGGACGGCCAGGGGGGTGGCCACGACGAAGCCCAGCACCATACCCAGCAAGCCGATGGCCACGGTCACAAGGCTGCCCTTCAGCAGAGCCAGAGCCCAACCCTGCTCCACCATGAGCACCCAAAAATCAGTCAACATAAGCACCATCCCGTTGACCTGCCCCGAAGAGCCTCGAGGCAGGTCTCCTTGTCAAAGGATCACTTCTTGCAAGGGATGGTATAGTCGTCCTGGAACCAGGTCATCGAGGCTTCCTTGACCTTGCCTTCGTTGATCATCTTGCAGAGCGCTGCGTCGATCTTGGCCTTCAGTTCCGTGTTGCCCTTCTTCATCCCGACGCCCATGCCCTTGCCGAGCGTCTCCGGGTCGTCCATCGACATGACCTTCACGTCGATCTTGGTGAAGTTCGCGCCATCCGGGGTCGACAGAAAATCCTGCCAGGTCGGCGAGTCGCCATAAGCGGCATCGATGCGGCCGCTCGCGAGGTCGGCGAGCTGCTGGGTCGTCGCGTCATAGGTCTTGAGATCGGCCGAAGGCACGTTCTTCTGGACGAACTTCGCATAGGTGGTGCCGGTGACCACGCCGACGCTCTTGCCTTCAAGACCCTTCTCGATCTCGGCCAGCGTCTTCAGCCCCGCAAGCGGTGAATCCTTCGCCACCACGAAATACTGGGGCGTCGTGGCATAGGGAATGGAATAGTCGATCTTCTTGGCACGCTCGTCGGTGATGCTGAGACCGGAGATGATGACGTCGAAGCGGTCGCTATCCATGGACGGAACAAGCGAGCTGAAGGTCTGAACGACGAATTTGCACGTGAGCTTGAGCTCGGCGCAGAGGCCCTTGGCGATATCGGCGTCGAAACCGCTGACGTCGCCGCTGGCATCGGCCATGCTGAACTTCGGCGCGTCGCCCTCGGTACCGACCCGGAGAACGCCTTCTTCCGCCGACGCCACACCGGCGGCGGCCATCAGGAGGAAGCTGGATGCGAGTATGGCCTTGATGAACTTGCTGCTGATCATTCTGTTACCCCTTTATGGTTGTTGTTGTGGCCCGCCCTCAGGCGTTGGCCGGCATGACGCTGGATAGAAACTGTCTCACCGCCTGCGAAGCGGGATTGCGAAACAGTTCCTCCGGCGTGTCGTCCTGCTCAAGGCGCCCCTTTTGCAGGAATATCATCCGGTCCGACACATCGCGTGCGAACCGCATCTCGTGGGTGACGAGAAGGATGGTGGCTTCCTCCTCGGCCAAGGTTCGTATGACTTTCAGCACCTCGCCCACCAGTTCCGGGTCGAGCGCTGATGTCGGCTCGTCGAACAGCATCAGCTTGGGCCGCATCGCGAGAACGCGGGCGATCGCGACCCGCTGCTGCTGCCCACCCGACAATTGTTGCGGGTAGCGATCGCGGAAATCGGCCATGCCTACCTTTGCCAAGGCAGACAGCGCGACGTCGGTGGCTTCCTTCTTCGACAGTTTCAGGACATAGACCAGCGCTTCCGTCACATTGCCGAGCACGGTGCGGTGCGGCCAGAGATTGAAGTTCTGGAAAACCATGCCGATCTGCCGGCGAAATCGCACGATATTTGCCGCATTGACGATCACGCTTTCACCCCGCTTGTCGGTGCTGGCCGAGATCGCATCGCCGAGGACTTCGATCTGGCCGGAGCTCGGGACCTCGAGGAAATTCACGCAGCGAAGCAGCGTGCTCTTGCCGCAGCCGGAGGAGCCGATCAGGGAGATGACCTCCCCCTGCCGCATGCGAAAGCTGACGCCATCCAACACGCGCGTCGTGCCGAAAGACTTGACGAGATCGTGGACCTTCAGGACGTCCTTCATGCGCGCGGGCTCTCCAGTCGGCTGGTCATTCATCAGCTCTTCACGGCGCCCTGGCTGTCGAGTTCCTTCAGAACCTCGTCGACGGAGGCCTTGGCAATGGAGACCATTTCGTCGATCTCCGCCTCGGTCATGACGAGCGGCGGCGCGAAGCCCAGGATGTCGCCATGCGGCATTGCCCGGGCGATCAGATTGCGGTTGCGTGCCGCCTGCGAGATCCGGGCGCCGACCTTGAGAGCAGGGTCGAATGCAGCCTTGGTGTCGCGATCCGCAACAAACTCCACTGCCGCCAGCATGCCGACGCCGCGCACTTCGCCCACGATCGGATTCTGCTCGAATGCAGCCTTCAGGCGCCCCATCAGATAGGCGCCCTTCCTGGCGGACTGCCCGGCGAGATCCTCGCGCTCGACGATGTCGAGGACGGCGTTTGCCGCCGCGGCGCCGATCGGATGGCCCGAGTAGGTGTAGCCATGCGAGAAGGAGCCGACACGCGGGGTCGCTTCCTCCATGACCTCATAGACCTTCTGCGAGACGATGGATGCGGAGAGCGGGACATAGGCAGACGTCAGTCCCTTGGCGACGGTGACCAGGTCGGGTTCCATGCCATAGAGATCCGAGCCGAACATGGAGCCGGTACGTCCGAAGCCGCAGATCACCTCGTCGGCGATGAGCAATACGTCGTATTTCTGCAGTACCGCCTGGATCTTCGGCCAGTAGCCGGCCGGCGGCGGAGTAATGCCGCCCGTTCCAAGGACCGGCTCGGCGATGAATGCGCCGACCGTGTCGGGGCCTTCCGCGATGATCAGGGCCTCAAGCTCGTCGGCGCGACGCTGCGAGAAAGCCTCCTCGGTTTCTCCCGGGTGGGCGCCGCGATAGAAATGCGGAACGCCGGTGCGCAGGATGCCGGAAACCGGCAGGTCCATGTGGTCATGATAGAAGCTGAGCCCGGTCATGGAGCCGGCGATCACCGAGCATCCGTGATAGCCGCGCTCGCGGGCGATGATCTTCTTCTTGTGCGGCTTTCCGCGCAGGTTGTTGTAGTACCAGACGATCTTGGCCTGTGTTTCGTTCGCGTCGGAGCCCGACAGGCCGTAGAAGACCTTCGACATGTTGCCCGGCGCCATCCGGACGAGCCGGTCTGAAAGTCTTGCGAGTTCTTCGGTCGTGTGAGCGGCATAGGAGTGATAATAGGCCAGCTTGTATGCCTGCCGGGCAATCGCCTCGGCCACTTCGGTACGGCCATAGCCGATATTCACGCAGTATAGGCCCGCAAAGCCGTCTATATATTCGCGACCCGTTGCGTCCTTGATACGGACGCCCTTGCCCGTTTCCATGATGGTGGGATCGGCTTCGCCCTGCGCATAGTCCTTCAGGTAGGTGAAAGGATGCAGGACTGTCCTGCGGTCCATGTCGGCGATTTCAGCGATATTGTTCATGATGTATGTCCTGACGCGGCCAGGCCGCCAGAGGCGCTCTCGGCCGCGTTGATCTTTCGACCAAGCAACCTTGCCTCGCCATCTGTTCTCTGTGCGATTCGTTGAAGGGTTTTGGGATCCGACACGGCGGGCGGCGATGCCGGTGCCCCGTCAGAGGCCCGCGACTTACGTCCTGTCTCGGAACGATACCCATCGTTCAATTGCTTCAAAGCGTGGCCTTCCGTCGGTATCGAGTTCAACATTCGGCCGCTCGCTTTCGTCCCCTTCGTCGTGAAGAGCTTATGTGCAGTGCAGCGCAGAAATTCAGCAAGATAAGTTGCAATGATGCGGAAATCCTGCTTTGTTTTAAAAAAATCCGTTGAAAACCTGCAGGAATGTCCATGCAACTCGATCGTCTTGATGCACGTCTTCTCAGCATTCTCCAGTCCCACAATCGTCACAGCACAGAGGAGCTGGGCGCGCTGGTTGGCCTCTCTGCGACCGCCGTCCAGAGACGGGTCAAAAGGCTGAGAGAAGAGGGTGTCATTGAGGCAGATCTCTCCGTCGTCAAACCCAAGGCGGTCGGACGGCCGCTTGCGATGCTCGTGCTGGTGTCCCTCGAGCGCGAACGCGCGGATATTGTCGATCGATTCAAGCAGTCGATCCGGCAGACGCCAGAAGTCATGAATGGGTATTATGTGACCGGAGATTCGGACTTCGTTCTGATCGTTACCGCGCGCAGCATGGAGGACTATGAAGGCTTTACCCGCAAGTTCTTCTATGAAAACCCCGATATCAAAGGGTTCAAGACGATGGTGGTGATGGATCGCGTCAAAGTCGGATTTTCCGTGCCGATCGACGTCAACGATTTCTCATAGCGTCATGCGGGCAGATCCCCGTGATCGGGGTGGGGGCACTGAAACGAGACAAGCGTGCGCAGGATCATGCCGGGAACGGAAATTTCTCCGCGCCGCACCGTTCCATCATCTGCCACGCGAAGGGATTGCAAGAATGGCGTCGTCTCGCGCCGGTTTCTGTGGAGGGGCGTCATTTGGATTGGTAACTCTTTGTTTTTCTGCTAGATTACGAGTTAGAATGTTTGTTCCATGCTTCTCTTGTCAGCACGTTGAAAGCTTCCTGCCGTGAGCAAGTCAAATGTGACTTCCGATACAACGAGCTCAAGTCCTTCCGAGGATGCCCTGTCGATAAGAATGAAGCCGGTGGACCGCGAAAGTCTCCAGCAGCAGAGCTATCAGGCCTTGCGTGAAGCCCTCATGAAGGGGCGCTTCATGCCTGGCGACACCGTGAGCCTCAGAAGTCTTGCCAGCGAATTGGGCACCAGTCCGATGCCGGTGCGGGAGGCCGTGCAGCACCTGATTGCGGAAGGTGCTCTCGTTCTCAGGCCGAACCGGACCTATGCGGTTCCCGAGATCACCCGGGAAATCCTGACGGAGTTGCTGCAGCTGCGTACCATTCTTGAAGGATCGGTGGCTGAAGCGGCAGCGCTGCGGGTGGGGGCAAGGGAGTTGTCAGTTCTGTACGAGTTGCAGGGCCAGATGCGGTCTGCCCTGGCGATCGGCGACTCGAAGCGCTACCTCGTCAAAAATCAGGACTTTCATTTCACGCTGTACCGCTGCTCGGGCATGGAGATCGCGGTCAACATCATCGAAAATCTCTGGCTGCGAATAGGGCCGAGTTTCAATCTGCTGACAACCGGTCCACGCGCGGTGGAACGCAACGAGACTGAAGTTGCCGCCCTGACGGCCCATCATGAATCAGCGCTGGCGGCGATTGTCGCGCGCGATCCGGCTGCGCTGCGGGCGGCAATCGAGGACGACATCGGCGAGGGCATGGAATTCATCATCTCCTGCATGCCGCCGACGTAGCGCTGCGCGAGATCCGTCGGGGGCAGGGCGCGGCGGATCGCTCTTCAGTGCGGCAATATCCTCGACAGAAACGCTTTCGTCCTCTGGTGCCGCGGTGCCTCGAAGAAGGTGTTCGGCTCTGCTTCTTCCAGAATTTCGCCCTGGCTGATGAAGACAACGCGATCGGCCACGCGGCGGGCAAAGCCCATTTCGTGGGTGACGCAGATCATGGTCATGCCATCGTTGGCGAGGCTGACGATCACGTCGAGAACCTCGTTGACCATTTCGGGATCGAGGGCGGATGTCGGTTCGTCGAACAGCATCAACCGTGGCTTCATGCACAGGGCGCGGGCAATCGCGACGCGCTGCTGCTGCCCGCCGGACAGGTTCATGGGATACTTGCGCGCCTGATCGGCAATCTGGACCCGGTCCAGAAGTTCAAGCGCCAGCTTTTCGGCTGCCGGTTGGGACAGCTTGCGCACGATCATCGGTGCGAGGGTGCAGTTTTCCAGCACCGTCAGATGCGGGAAGAGGTTGAAGGACTGGAAAACCATCCCGACTTCGCGCCTGATCGTGTCGATGTTTTCCGGATTTCCATCAAGCGGGACGCCATCGACGACGATGCTTCCCGACTGGAACAATTCAAGTCTGTTGATGCAGCGGATCAGGGTCGACTTTCCCGAGCCCGATGGCCCGCATATGACGACGCGCTCGCCCGCATGTACGGTGAAATTGACCTTCTTCAAGACCTCATAGCTTCCGTAGGATTTGGAAAGATCGCGAATGTCGACGATCTTCTTCTTGGATGCCGAGCCGGAGCCAATTTCAGAATTTTGCATGTGACCCTCTGGGTGCTTTATGTGAGATAACGGAAAGAACGCAATCTGCGACACGTTCTCACTCTCGAATTGCGGACTGCGGCCAAGCCGTGAGTTCACGGGAGAATGACCGCACCCGGGCGATGTCAGGCAGTGGGTTTAATCCTGCCGATCTTGAAGTGCCTCTCGGTCCAGCGAACGAGCCAGGTCGCTGGATAGCTTATGGCCAGGTAGATCAATGCAACCATCGTGAAAATCTCGAAATGCTTGAAGGTCGAGGATGCCAGCAGTTGGCCCGCCCGCATCAGTTCCGACAGCGCAATGACCGACACCAGGGCCGAATCCTTGAAAAGCGAAACGAAGTAGTTTCCAACGGCCGGAATCACCACGCGGATCGCTTGTGGAAGGATGACCCGCGTCATCGTTTCACGGGCGGGAATGCCGAGCGACCAGGCCGCCTCCCGTTGTCCCGGGGCGACAGCCATGATCCCTGAGCGAAACACCTCGCTGAGATAGGCGGCATAATTCAGGCTGAGGGCAATGACGCCGGCCGTAAAGGAGTCCAAAGTCACTCCGGCCAGCGGCAGGACATAATAGATATAGAATATCTGCAACAGCAGCGGCGTTCCCCGGATCACGTCGACAAATAGCGCTGCGGGGAAGGTCAGAAGTCGCCGTGACGACAGCCGAACAATGGCCAGCAGCAGACCAATCGCCATTGCAAAGATGATCGACATCAGTGTCAGTTCGATTGTCGTCAGCGCTCCCCAAAGGAGACGCGGCATGAAGTCGATTATGTCGGTGACGGAGAAGTCCATCGGGAATGCCTTCCAGAAAATTGCCGCAGAACCGGATCGCGTCCGAGAGGCAGAGCCGTGTTCGCTCTGCCTTTTCTGAACGCTATCCGGCAGCCATGTCTCGCCAGGAGTGGCCGCTTCTCAGCCGAGGTAGCGGTTGTTCTCCGAGAGCCCCCACTTCTTGAGGATCGCCAGGTCCGTGCCGTCTTCCTTGATGGCCTTGAGGCCCCAGTTGAAGGCTTCGAGCAATGCTTCATCTTCCTTTCGGAAGCCGGCACCGATGATGCCGATTTCCTTCGGCGTGTAGTCGGAGACAATCTCGAAGGCGTTTTTGTATTTTTCATTCCGGGCTAGTGCGAAGCCGGCAACGGGAGCGTCGACGATGGCGGCGTCGATACGGCCGGCCTTGAGATCTTCCATGGCGGTTGCTGCATCCGGATAGCTGCTGACCTTGGCCCCCTCGATTTCGTTGAGCCAATCCAGGTACACCGTGCCGAGATAGCTGCCGACCTTCGCCTTGCTCAGATCCGCAAGCGAATGGAGACCGAGCGGATTGCCGGCCTGAACGAGCAGCGCCTCGCCGTACTGATACCAGCCGTCCGAGAAGTTGATTACCTTCTTCCGCTTCTCGGTGATGTACATCGCGTCGGTGATGACATCCATGCGCGAGGCCAGGAGGCTGGGGATGAGCCCGTCAAAATCCACCTGGGTGATGTCGTGGTTGGCGATGCCGAGCTTTCCGAGGATCGCGAACATGATTTCCGCATCAATGCCGACAACCTCGCCGGAGGTGGCGTCGACGTAGCAATACGGCTGATCGTTCGAGGTTCCGAAGCTGAGACTGTTTGCGGTCTTCACGCGTTCGAAGGATCCATCCGTGCTCTTGATGGTGGGTCCTGAAGCCGCGTGGACGCGTGACGCCAGCAAGGCTGCTGCCACGCCTCCCGCGGCTGATGACAATAGAGTTCTGCGAGACATAAAACCGGCTGTCATTATCGTTCCCTTTGTTTTGCAGCGCCCTGCAGGCGCGAAGCCGCCATTTGATTGTCAAAGAACCCATCGGGTTCCTTGCCTACAGAATGCGCACGCAATCAATTTAGGCAATCTGTATTGTGATCTCATATCACAAAATTAAAACACTGCAACGCCCTCTGTCTATATCGGATAAATTTCGCTATTATCGCGCAATGTTCATTGTTTTGTCTGGCGCGCGGTTGGAGGTGGCGTTTGACAAAGCTGAATATTGATATATGTGATCACAGTTAAAGACGGCAATCGCGGTGGTCCGAGAGAGCCTTCATCGTCGTCGCGCCAGATCCATTTTCGGGGAGCCCAGAAGTTGCAGGTCATTGAACAGGGGGGTGCAAACCAGGTGCCCGGGTCCGGTATTGCCCCGCCCGTTGCCCGCATGTCGGATAAGGCTTATTTCGAGACGGCGAGCAGATTGCTCGCTGAGCGTCCGGCCAGTCTGGAGCCGGGCATGCCGGCGAAACTCCTTGCGCGGCAGTATGGTCTCGACGGCAATATTTCCAATCTTTCGTCGGAAGTTGAATGCACGGATGAAGTGACGTTGTCTGATGGACGTCGCCTCATTCTTAAGACGTCGACGCGACCGGAATCCGTAGACAGCTTTCGCTTTCAGGCAAGCGCTCTCTCCGGGCTGAAGGGCGCGACCGGCTTTGTCGTTCCGGAGATCGTGTGCTCCTCCCTGGGCACGCTGACCTTCAACGAGAACGGCGTTTGCGGATATCTCCAGACCCGGATCGAAGGCCTGCCGCTTCACGCGCTGAACATGGGCCCCGACCTCCTTCGCCGCGCAGGCGCGTCCCTGGCCGCTCTCGACGCGGCGCTCGGCCGCCTCGACATGCCCGCGATCGATCGCCCGATCCTGTGGCACATCGGTTGCTGGCCCGGCCTGATGGGCCTTCAACAATATCTTCCTCCCGGCCAAATTGCGGATAATGTCCACGAGGCAATGGAGACTTACATGGCGTATGTCGCGCCGCGCCTGAATGATCTGGAATGGCAGGTGACACACAATGATCCGAGTCCATTCAACATGTTGCTGACGGACGGTGGCATCGCATTCATCGATTTTGGCGATGGATGCTGGAGCCCGCGCATCCAGGACCTGGCAATCGCGGCGAGCCACATGGTGACGGACCCGGCATTTCCTCTGGGTGGAGCGGAGTATCTGATCTCCGGCTATGCCTCGCAGTTTCCACTTTCGAGCCTGGAGGCGCGGCTTCTCGTCGGGCTCATGCGCGCCCGGCAGAGCGCCCTCATCCTGATCAACAACTGGCGCGCGCGCCTCTTTCCAGCGGAGGCCGGCTACATCTTGAAGAATGTTGCGCGTGCCGAGCGAGGACTGACCATTCTAAGACAGCTTTCCTCCGTCGACGAGGAAGCGGCGATCTCGAAAGCTGTCACGATGACCTAGGCCGACTGGACGCAATCGGAAAGCATTGCCCTCGAACCGCCCGACTTGTCCAATGCGGTTCTCCACCATTTCAAGCGGATTGAACACAATGACCACAGACCTTATGCCCAATCGCTTCGTCCCAGGTGAGGTCGAACTGCCAGCACGGGAGCGGGACCTGATCGCACGTCGCGACGCGGTTCTCGGAGCATCGTACCGGCTTCAATACCGTCGACCCGTGCATTTCGTCCGTGCCCAGGGCATGTGGCTTTACGATCCGGACGGCCGTGATTATCTCGACTTCTACAACAACGTTCCGTCGCTCGGGCATTGCAATCACGAGGTCAACAACGCGATCGCCGAACAGGCGGGCCTGTTGAGCGCCAATACACGCTATCTCGAGCCGAGGCTTGTCGATTACGCGGAACGGCTCGTTGCGACCTTTCCCTCGGCGTTGGACCGGGTTGTGTTCACCTGCACAGGCAGTGAGTCAAACGACCTCGCCTTGCGGGTGGCGCGCCTGGCGAGCGGAAATGAAGGCGTGATCGTCACGTCCTACGCCTATCACGGGACCAGCGCATCCGTTGCCGCGGTCTCGCCCAATCTCGGCGACGCCGTCAAGCTCAGCCCGCACGTCCGCATGATCGCGCTGCCCGGCCCGGAGGGCATACCCGAAAGTCAGGCGGCGGAATTCTTCGAGACGCAGATAAAGGTCGCCGTCCACGACCTTGAACGAAGGGGAACCGGCGTCGCGGCGCTGCTGATGGACAGCATCTTCTCGAGTGACGGTGTGTGGGTGGACCCGCCTGGCTTCATTGCACGTGGCGTGGAGGCAGCGCGCAGCGCCGGCGCGCTTTTCATCGCGGATGAAGTTCAGCCTGGTTTTGGCCGGACCGGCCAGCACATGTGGGGCTTCGAGCGGCATGGGGTCGTTCCGGATCTGGTCACCCTCGGAAAGCCGATGGGCAATGGCTTTCCGATTGGTGCCGTGGTCGGGCGCCGGCTTCCCATGGACAAGTTCGGTGCGACGGCCCGATACTCCAACACGTTTGCCGGAAACACGGTGGGAATTGCAGCGGCGGACGCCGTTCTGACAGTGCTTCAGCGAGACCGGATTCCGGAAAAGGTAATGTCTGTCAGCGAGTACCTGCGCGCAGGCCTCTTAAAGCTGGCCTCAGGGCATGCCGACATCCGTGGCATAAGGAATGCCGGCCTGTTCTTCGGGGTGGACATGGGGCGCGACGGTCTGAGTGCCGCCGCCCGCCGCAAGATGGCTCTGGACGTCGTTAATGTGATGCGCGATGAACGTGTGCTGATCAGCACGACAGGTGCGAATGAGGATACGCTGAAGGTCCGTCCGCCGCTGATCTGCGAAACAGATCATGTGGACTTCTTCCTGGATGCGCTGAAGCGTGCACTGGAACGGGTCGCGGCCTGACGAACTGGAAGACCGCCGACAATTGCGCGGTCCTTCCAGGAACGGCGCGTGGCCCTGCCTTTCTCTGCAGCCTCGAAGAATTCCGCCGCCGGGCGTATTCGGGACCGTATCTCCCAAACTTGCGGCAGAAAATTCTTCGGTGGCATATGGCTTCGAAACCTTCTGTGCCGTTTCCAGAGATGGGTGTCGGTGGACAACGTACCCTCCTGTGCTAACGTCATGGCGACAATCCACGGCATTTTATGCTGCGGCAGGATGCAAGGAAGACAGAAGCCGATGTTGAAACTCGACCGCACGGACATCAAGATTCTCTACGAGCTTCAGAAGAACGGTCGCATCACCAATGTCGAGCTTGCGGACCTCGTCCATCTCTCCCCCAGCCCCTGTCTCATGCGTGTCAAGCGGCTGCAGGCGGAAGGCTATATCGAGGGCTATTCGGCGCAGATCAATCTCGTCAAGCTCGGCCAGACGCTTACCGTGTTCACCGAGATCACGCTGAAAAATCATCGGCAGGTGGATTTCGCGCGCTTTCTGGCGGTCGTCGAAAAGATAGATCAGGTCATCGAATGCCATCTCGTTTCCGGCGGCTACGATTATCTCATGAAGTTCGTCACCGCCGGCATCGGCGAGTACCAGACGATCATGGAACGGCTCACCGACATGGATATCGGGATCGACAAGTATTTCAGCTTCGTCGTGCTGAAATCGCCGATCGTCAAGTCGCACCTTCCGCTGACGAGCCTCTTCCCGGTCTGATCGCGTTTTCCCGCTCAGGCCATGGCCTGACGGACGTCGGGATCTTCCAGTGTCTGGTCCAGCGTCCTGCGCGTGCGCTCGACGATGGCGTCGATATCGCCGTCCGTGCAGCAGAACGGCGGGGCATAGCCCAGCACGCCCTGCGGGAAGGCGCGGACGACGAGACCGTTGTCCCAGGCGCGGTCAAAGATGCGGCGCGCCGGCATCGCCGCTGGCGGAAGTGCCGTCTTCTTCACCTTGTCGGTGACGAGCTCGACGCCGTAGAGCATGCCGCGGCCGCGAACTTCGCCGACCAGCGGATGGTCGGTGAGGCTTTCCAGCCCGGCGCGGAGGCGAGCGCCGGCCTTGAGGCCGTTTTCGAGCAGTCCGCCCTCATAGAGTTTGAGAACTTCCAGCGCGACTGCCGCGCTCACCGGGTGGGCCGAATAGGTGTAGCCGTGGCCGACCGCTGCTTCGCCGGCGCCATCGGCGATCACGTCGTAGACGCCATCGGCCATGAACACTGCGCCCATCGGCACATAGCCGGAGGTCAGACCCTTGGCGACGGTCATCATGTCCGGCACGATGTCTTCATCGCTGCAGGCAAACAGCGGCCCGGTGCGGCCGAATCCGGTGATCACCTCGTCGGCGATGAACAGGATGCCGTACTCCTTGCACAGATTGCGCATCGCCTTGATCCAGCCCTTGGGCGGCACGATGACTCCGCCGGAGCCCTGGATCGGTTCGGCATAGAAGGCCGCCACCCGGTCCGCCCCGAGATCCTCGATCTTTGCCTTCAACGCTGCCAGCGAGGACGCAATGATGGTCGCATCATCGTTGCCTACAGGGTTGCGGTAGGGATAGGGGGACGGGATCTTGTGCTGCCAGTCGAGTGGAACACCGAAGCCCGCATGGAAGGCGGGAAGAGCGGTCAGACCGGCGCCGACGGTGGTGGAGCCGTGATAGCCCTGCTGGATGGAGATGAACTGGTCGCGCTGCGGCTGGCCCTTCGCATGCCAATAGTAGCGCGTGAAACGGATGGTGCTGTCGACCGCATCCGAACCACCGAGGGTGAAGTAGACGCGGTTGAGCTCGCCCGGCGCGCGCTCGGCAAGCTCTGCGGCGAGCCGGATCGCCGGCTCTGAGCCAAGGTCGAAATAGCCGGTGGCATAGGGCAGTTCGCGCAATTGCCGGGTCGCCGCCTCGATGATGCTTTCATGGCCGTATCCGGCATTGACGCACCAAAGTCCCGCGAAGCCGTCGACGAGCTGGTGGCCATTGGCTTCCGTTACGGTCGCGCCTGAGGCTGATTTGAGCACGCGTACGCCCTGGCGCTCGTGACCGCGATAGGAGGCGACGGGATGGATCAGATGGGCGCGATCGAGTTCGATCAGGGAGTTGGCGAGCATTTTCAGTCTCCGGATTGCTGTTTTCAGCCGAGGGCCTGGTTGGCGAGCGCATAGACTTTTCGGCGAGACTGCTCCGCGTCTTCCTTGGCGGGGCGACGCATGGCGGTTCCGCCGCCGACATGGGACAGGCCGATTTCGGACAGCCAGGGGGCTATGCCCGTTTCGCTGCCGGTGTCGACACGCAGGAACGCGGCCGGCCGCGACGAGGCATGATAGGCGATCAGCGCGCAGGCGGTCTTTGCATCCGGTGCGATAACGGGGCCGATGACCTCGCCGCGACCGAAGGGGCGGATCGCCGCCCAGGCTTCGATTGTCTTTCCCTTGCGAATGACGGCGATCTCGCCGCGTTCCACCAGTGCGTCGATCAGCGCAGAGCGATCCGCGCCATGGGCTTCCTTGTCGAGGGCTTTCAGGTCGTCCAGATCGCCGGGCTGCATGTCCTCGACGCCATCGGGGCAGACGACCGGACGAACCTCGCCCTGATGCTGGCGGATCTGGCCGTTGGCGACGAAGCCGAGCTTTTCATAGAGCGGCAGGCCTTCGTCGGTGGCAACCAGCCGCAGCGGCCGGTCCTCGGCGAGCGCGATGGCGCGTTCCATGAGCTTGCGGCCGAGGCCGAGGCCGCGCATCGACTTGTCGACGATGACCATGTTGATCGTGGCGCAATCCCTGCCGTAGGGCGTGACCAGCGTCGTGCCGACAACGCGGCCGTCCGCATCAACCGCGGCGATGCCGGTGCTCAGCTCCTGCGCCAGCTTCCAGTCCGCGTGGCGATGGGGCCAGCTTTCGGCGCGCGACAGCAGGACCGCACCTTCAATATGCTCCGGTCCGAAGGCGACGAGATCGATTTGGTTGTTCTGCATGGCATTCCCTTTTCTGGGATGAAGTCTCGGACAGGAAGGGGAAGCTATTCATCTGAATGGCGCGGCCGGCGCACTATCTTTCGCCGAAGCCGCCCCTCAGTGCCGCATCTTATGCTGCAATCCCCGCAAACAGGGCGCCTGCGTGGGGTTAAGAAGGGCCGCTTCGGGAGTTTGCCGTGCAATAGTCTGCCAAACGGGATGGCAGATTAACAACATTGTGCTTCGGGGAGCGCACCATTCGGACAGCCGACGCTGGAGGCCTGTCCTATGATCATGGCAACGAAATGCGACGCCAGAGGAAGAACGTCATGGCCCCCTTTCGCCCGAAGTACATTACGTTCGATTGCTACGGCACGTTGATCAATTTCGACATGGCGGGTGCGGCCCGCGACCTTTATGGCGACCGGCTCGACGAGCAGGCCATGCAGAAATTCATCCGGAATTTCTCCGCCTATCGCCTCGACGAGATCATGGGTGCATGGAAGCCATACGCAGACGTCATCCACAATTCGCTCTCGCGGGCCTGCAAGGCGAATGGCGTGACCTTCCGGGATGAGGATGCGCGGATGGTGTATGAGCGCGTGCCCAGCTGGGGACCGCATGCGGACGTGCCGGCCGGCCTTGCCCGTGTCGCCAAGGAAATACCGCTCGTCATCCTGTCCAACGCCATGAACTCGCAGATCATGTCGAATGTCGAAAAGCTCGGCGCGCCTTTCCACAAGGTCTGCACAGCCGAGCAGGCCCAGGCCTACAAGCCGCGCTTCCAGGCATTCGAATACATGCTGGACATGCTCGGTTGCGGCCCGGAGGACATCCTGCACTGCTCGTCCTCCTTCCGCTATGACCTGATGTCGGCCCATGATCTCGGCATCCGGAACAAGGTCTGGGTCAATCGCGGTCACGAGCCGGCGAACCCCTATTACGGCTATACCGAGATTGCCAGCATTCACGACCTGCCGGGCGTGGTCGGTCTATAAAGGAAAGTCCAAGCGATGAAATTCGTCTCCTATTGGCACGATACCGCGCCGACGTTTGCCGGTGCCGCCCCGGGTCCGGTCAGCGGGCACTACGATGTCGCCGTCATCGGCGCGGGCTTTACCGGGCTTGCGGCGGCGCGGCAGCTGGCCAAGGCCGGGGCGAAGGTCGTCGTGCTGGAGGCGGAGCGCGTCGGCTTTGGCGCCTCCGGCCGCAATGGCGGTCATCTCAACAACGGATTGGCGCACAGTTATCTCGCCGCCAAGGCCGAACTCGGCAAGGAGCGCGCGATCGCGCTCTATCACGCGCTGGACGATTCCATCGACACCATCGAGACGTTGATCGCGGAAGAGGGGATCGACTGCAATTTCCGCCGCGCCGGCAAATTGAAGCTTGCGTCCAAGCCCAGGCATTTCGATGCGATCGCGCGCAATTTCGAGGTGCTGCACGAGGAATGCGATCCCGATACGGCGCTCTTGTCGCCGGAAGACCTGAAAGGCGAGGTCGGATCGCCCTTCCATGGCGCGATGCTGTCGAAGAAGAGCGCCATGATGCATATGGGCCGCTATGTCGCCGGTCTTGCGGAGGCCGCGGCGCGACATGGCGCGGCAATCTTCGAGCGAACGACGGTGACCGGGCACGTCGAGGTCAACGGTCTCCACACCTTGCAAACCTCACGCGGTGCGGTGACGGCCGCGAATATCATCGTTGCGACCGGGGCCTATACGACCAAGAACTTCAGCTGGTTCCGCCGCCGCATCATCGCCATCGGCAGCTTCCTGATCGCCACACGGCCGCTGACGGAAAGCGAAGCCCGGGCGGTCATGCCGGGCAACCGCACCTGCGTCAATACGATGAATATCGGCAATTACTGGCGGCTTTCTCCCGACAATCGCCTGATCTTCGGCGGCCGCGCCCGCTTCTCGGCGACGTCCGACCAGCGCTCGGATTCAAGGAGCGGCGAGATCCTGCGCGAAAGCATGGATCGGATCTTCCCGCAGCTGAAGGGCATCGACATCGACTATTGCTGGGGCGGGCTCGTCGACATGACGGCCGACCGTTTCCCGCGCGCCGGCTACCATGACGGGCTGTGGTACGCCATGGGTTATTCCGGCCATGGCGCACAGCTCTCGACCCATCTCGGCATGATGGTGGCCGACGCCATTCTCGGCCGCGCCGACCGCAATCCGATGCGCGACTACCCTTGGCCTGCCGTTCCCGGCCATTTCGGCAAGCCCTGGTTCCTGCCGCTGGTCGGCCAGTATTACAAGATGCTCGACAGGTTCCAGTAGCCCATCCCAGCCAGACTCAAGGCGCGGATTGCTTGCAGTCTGCGCCTTCTTTTTGTCGTCTCGCGGGAACGAAGAAAGGGCGGTCCAGCGACCGCCCTCATAATATATCCGCTCAGGCCAGCCCGCCCATATGGAAGCTCTTCGATTCCAGATACTCCTCGATGCCCATCTGGGCGCCCTCGCGGCCGAGACCGGATTGCTTGACGCCGCCGAAGGGAGCGACCTCCATCGAGATGACGCCGGTGTTGAGCGCCACCATGCCGAACTCCAGCGCCTCGCCGACCCGCCATGCGCGCTTCATGTTCTCCGTATAGAAATAGGAGGCGAGGCCGAAGGGCGTTCCGTTGGCAATGGCGATTGCCTCCTCTTCCGTTTCGAAGCGGAACAGTGGGGCGACCGGACCGAAGGTCTCTTCGGTCGCAAGCTGCATTTCGGTCGTTGCGCCCGTGAGCACGATCGGGGCGGTGTATTGCCGGCCATTCGGCATGGCAGGAGTCTCGGTGATGATCTTCGCGCCCTTGTCGAGTGCATCGGCAACGTGACGCTCGATCTTGTCGATCGCGGCACTGTTGATCATCGGCCCGATGGAGACGCCGGCTTCCGTGCCGGGGCCGACCTTCATGGCCTCGACGCGGGCCTTGAGCCTGGCGGCGAAGGCGTCATAGACGCCCGACTGCACGAGAATGCGGTTGGCGCAGACGCAGGTCTGGCCGCCGTTGCGGAACTTCGACGCCAGCGCACCTTCGATGGCAATATCGAGATCGGCGTCGTCGAAGACGATGAACGGGGCATTGCCGCCGAGCTCGAGGCTCAACCGCTTCACGCTGTCGGCCGCGCCGCGCATCAGCAGCGAGCCGACGCGGGTTGAGCCTGTAAACGAGATCTTGCGGACAGTCTCGTTCGCCATGAGTTCGTTACCGATATCCGTCGGCATGCCGGTGACGATGTTGATCACACCTGCCGGAATACCGGCACGTTCCGCAAGCACGCCGAGTGCCAGCGCCGAGTAGGGTGTGAATTCGGAAGGCTTGATGACGACGGTGCAGCCGGCGGCAAGGGCAGGCGCCACCTTGCGGGTGATCATGGTATTGGGGAAGTTCCATGGCGTGATGATGCCGCAGACGCCGACCGGTTCCTTCAGCACCAGAATGCGGCGGTCGCGCGCGGGACTTGGAATGGTGTGGCCGTTGATGCGGCGGGCTTCCTCGGAAAACCATTTGACGAAGGATGCGCCGTAGCGAATTTCGCCGCGCGCCTCGTCCAGCGGCTTTCCCTGTTCGCAAGTCAGGATCAGCGCCAGGTCATCGAGGTTTTCGATCATCAGATCGAACCATTTTTCGAGAAGCAGCGCGCGCTCCGCATTGGTCTTTGCCTTCCAGCTCTTGAACGCGGAATCGGCCGCCGCAATCGCCGTGCGGGTCTCCTCTCCCCCCATGTCGGGAACGGTGCCGATCGCATCCTGCGTTGCCGGATTGATGACGTCGACAGTCTTGCCGGAGCGGGCAACGACCCATTCGCCGTTGATGAGACCGGCCTGACGCAGCAGGTCCGTGTCCTTGATGTTGAGCATGGATTTATCCTTCGGAGGAGGTGAGCGTATCGATGATCGCGGCGGTGATCGCATCCGTGGTGTCCTTGCCGGGGACGGTGCCGATGCCGCGTCCTGTGACCACGGAAAGTGCGGTCATGACCTTGTTCGCGGCTTCCTTCTCGCCCAGGTGATCCAGCATCATCGCGCCGGACCAGACGGCGGCCATCGGATTGGCGATCCCCTTCCCGGCGATGTCAGGTGCGGAGCCATGAACGGGTTCGAACATGGACGGTGCGGAGCGGTCGGGGTTGATGTTTGCGGACGCCGCGAAGCCGAGGCCGCCCTGGATGGCGGCGCCCAGATCGGTCAGGATGTCGCCGAAGAGATTGGAGGCGACGATGACATCCAGGCTCTCGGGGGCCATGACCATGCGCGCGGCAAGTGCATCGACATGGTAGCTCGTCACCTCGACGTCGGGATATTCGGCGGCGAGCGTCCGCGTGATCTCGTCCCAGAAGACCATGGAGTATTTCTGTGCATTCGACTTGGTGACGGAAGCGAGCTTGCCGCTTCTGACACGCGCCTGCTCGAAGCCGAAGCGGATGATGCGCTCGACACCGGTACGGGTAAAGATCGAGGTCTCGACGGCGACTTCGTTGTCCATGCCCTGGTGGACCCGCCCGCCGGCTCCCGAATATTCGCCTTCCGTGTTTTCGCGGATGCAGAGGATGTCGAAGCCTTCGGCCTTCAATGGCCCCTGCACGCCGGGTAGTAGCCGGTGCGGGCGGATATTGGCGTATTGCACGAAGGCCTTGCGGATCGGGAGCAGCAATCCGTGCAGCGAGACTGCGTCCGGCACTTCCGCCGGCCAGCCGACCGCGCCGAGAAGAATGACGTCGAAGGGACGCAACGTCTCGATGCCGTCCTCCGGCATCATCCGGCCGGTCTGTTTATAGAATGCGCAGGACCAGGGGAATTCCGTGCCTTCGAGCCTGATGCCGGAGATACCGGCGACTGTCTGCAGCACGGTCCATGCGGCGTCCGTGACGTCGCGCCCGATGCCGTCGCCGGGGATCAATGCAATCTTGTATGTGTTCATTGTGGGTACCTTCCTAAAGGCTGGCGTCGGTTCAGTAGCCGCGCGCACGGTCGACAAGGCCGATCGGCGCCTCTCCGGCGAGATGACGCCTGATGTTGTCGATGACAGCGCGTGCCGCGGTTTCCGGCTGGGTCACGCTGGCAATGTGTGGCGTCAGCATGATCTTCGGGTGGCTCCAGAAGGGGTGGTCCTCCTGCAAGGGTTCGGGATCGGTGACGTCGATCATGGCGGCGGCGAGATGATCCGCGTCGAGGGCCGCAATGAGCGCGTCCTGATCGAGTTGCGGGCCGCGACCGACATGGATCAGTGCAGCGCCTTCAGGAAGCTTCCGGAACAATGCGGCATTCATGAAGCCACGCGTCTCCGAGGTCAGCGGCAGCAGGCAGACAAGGATGTCCGTCGTCGCGAGCATGGTCTCAAGGCCGGCGTCGCCGTGGTGGCATGCGACGCCGTCGATGGTTCGCGGGCTGCGGCTCCAACCGGACAGAGGAAAGCCGAGCGGCTTCAGGCGTTCCAGGACGGCCTGCCCAAGCGTGCCGAGACCGAGGACACTGATCCGTCGCTCCGTGGCCTGCAGCTGTGGCAGCGGCGACCAGACCTTGCGCTTCTGCTGGTCGAGATAGAGTGGCAGATTGCGGTGCAGAGCCAGAGCCGCCAGCAGCACGTATTCCTGCATCATCCGAACGATTCCATCCTCGACCATCCGCACGATCTTGACGTGCTCGGGAACGCTCGAGCCACTGAACTGATCGACGCCGGCGCCGATCGAGAAGAGGATTTCGAGATTGCGGTAGCGTGCGAGATCTTCGGGCACCGTCCACGTGATTAGATACCGCACCGTCTCCGGATCGACGCCTGAGGGATCCATGCTGAAGGGAACATCGGGCATATCCCTGGCGAAGGCCGCCGCAAAGATCGCACCACGCTCGGCGTCCGAGTTGAAGAGAAAGGTCATCAGACTTGCTTCCTTGTGCTGCCGCCCGCGCGCTTGCTTTCCGCATTGAATTCGTTCCGCCTGCAATCGCGTTCATGAATTGCCCAAGCAGGCATTCGCTGGTTGCGACATGCTTCGGCTTATCCTCAGAATGTGCCGCATCGGGCAGGATTCCATGCCGAAGCCGCAGTCGTTTCGGCGGAATGTTGTGTTTCGGATGAATATTCGGGCAAATTATATGGCGGGCCGAATGTATGGTGATGGCGGGAGGCCAGCAATGGCTGCGTCAGTATCAGAAGCATTTCGAGGATTTGTCAGTGGCTGAATCGATGAAGCCAAGCGAAATACTCCAGATCGATGCTTTCGCCATGCAGATCGGCGACGTCCGGACTGCGGACCTCGAGCAGCTTCATGCGCTGTCGATCTCTGTCGGCTGGCCGCATCGCGGCGAGGACTGGCAGTTTCTTCGCGAGGTTGGCGAGGGCGTGGTCGCGACCGACGAGATCGGTCGGATCATGAGCTCGGCGATGTGGTTTCGCCAGTCGCACGATCTGGCGACGATGGGAATGGTGATCACCTCGCCCAGACTGCAGACCCAGGGAACCGGTCTTTGGCTGATGAAATACGCGCTTGATGATCTGTCAGGCGTCAATCTGCGCCTCAACGCCACCCGTGCTGCCCAGCGGCTTTATCATTCGCTTGGTTTCAGGCCCGAGAAGACAGTCTATCAATGCCAGGGGATCATCACTGCCTTGCCCGCAGAACAGACGACGCCGCAGGACGTCCGCTTGCTGACGGAGGAGGATCTTGCCGCGGCCACCGCGCTCGATACCGTGGCATTCGGCGTGGCGCGGGCGGCACTGATGGCCAAGCTCTTCAGCCATTCGCGCGGCTACGGCCTGTTCCGCGACGGCACCCTGCAGGCCTTCGCTCTCTGTCGGCGTTTCGGCCGCGGGCATGTCGTCGGACCGCTCGTGGCCGCCGGCGACGAGGATGCCATGGCCGTTATATTGCCGCATATCCGCGAGCACGAGGGCGGGTTCCTTCGGCTCGACACGCATCTTGAGGGCGGCGAATTTGCCGAGCTTGTCGTCAACAGCGGCATGATGGTTTTCGACACCGTCCTGACGATGTCGCTCGGCAAGACCTTGCAGGATTTTACGACCGGTTTGCCCGACGCCCCCCAGACCTATGCGCTGGTCAGCCAGACACTCGGCTAGTCGCGGCGCCCTGCCTGTCAATGTCGATGTTCAGCGACGGATACAGGGCTCCGACCGCCTTCACATCCGCCCTCAGTTCAGCAATCAGCCAGTCGCGAACGTTGCCGACGATCGCACGCGCCGGCTTGTCGCGCAGCCGAACGAGGTGAGACTGCCTGCCCGTGATCATCAGCTGCTCGCGGGCCGGCACGAGCGCCCGCGTCTTCAGCCAGTGAGCGACGACGTTCATCCAGCCAAGCGCCACCCCCTGTCCGAGGAGGGCTGCCTGGACCACGATGGCATAGTCCGAGAAAATCATCGAATTGAGAGCCTCGCCGTCGGTTGCGGGCATGAACAGTTTCGACCAGTCCGGCTGGGCGTCGCTGAGATTGATCGTCGTATCCGGCATGCGGCCCATGCCGGCGCCTGATCCGCGGTGGCTGTCGATATAGCCGGGGCTGCAGATCGGCAGCAGGATTTCCGGCATGATGAAGGCGGCCTCGTGCCTTTCGTCCGGTCCATCGACAAAGCGCATGCCAAGATCGACGTCGTTGACTGGACCGGACAATGCCCCCATCACCAGCTGGAACCGCAGGTCGACCGCCGGGAATTCCTTCTTGAACTCGGCCATGCGCGGCATCATCCAATGGGTGGTGAAGCCGGTGGAGACCGAGAGAGACACCGTCTCGATGCCGGTCCGGCGATCCTCGATCTCGCGCAGCGCATTCTCGATTCCGGCAAAACCGCGCGCGATCGCATCGAACAGCAGCTGAGCCGCCTCGGTCAGCGATACGCCGCCCGGCTGGCGAAGAAACAAAGTCGTATCAAGATGTTCCTCAAGGCGCGACATCATGCGGCTGACCGCGGCCGGCGTGACGTTCAGCTCGTCGGCCGCGCGGGAGAAGCTACCGCAACGCGCGGCGGCCTCGAAAGTAAAGAGGCCATTCATGGATGGCAGGGAGCGTCGCAGATATGGCATTACATTATGTAACACCATAGAGAATTTTTTTCAATTGCGCATCGCCACCTTGTTTGGTCTTCTGCTCGTCAATGAGGGCAGAAGACCTTCCGTATTCAAGGGGTAACGTTTTGGTCTGAAGGCGTTTGCGGCTGATGTCGCGATCGACCGTCGTTCCATGTCCGTTTCTACAAGAGATTGCTTTTCCGCTTTGGCTTGACGCCGAAGGCGATGGAATTTTGCTGTGGAATCATATGATTGAACAACACGACAAGGAACGCGTTGGCGTTTCCATCAGACAGGCGAGCAAGGTTTACGGGGGCTTTAGGGCGCTCGACAATGTCAACCTTGATGTCGCACCCGGTGAGTTCGTATCCGTTCTCGGCCCATCCGGCTCCGGCAAGACGACCTTGCTCGGCATTCTCGGAGGCTTCGTCCAGCCGACATCCGGAAAGATCTTTCTGGGCAATCGCGACATTACATTTGAGCCGCCGCATAAACGGGAAATCGGCATCGTCTTCCAGAACTACGCGCTGTTCCCGCATATGAGCGTCGGCGAGAACATCACCTTTCCCCTGCGGGCGCGCCGCCTGCCAAAATCGACGTGGCCGGCAAAGCTGAAATCGGCACTCGAGATGGTCGAGCTGGCGGGTTACGAGAACCGCAAGATCCACGAGCTTTCCGGCGGCCAGCGCCAGCGCGTCGCACTTGCCCGTGCGATGATCTTCGAACCCGGACTGATCCTGATGGACGAGCCGCTTTCCGCACTGGACAAGCAGTTGCGCGAGACGATGCAGATCGAGCTGAAGCGCCTGCACCAGCGTCTTTCCGCGACGATCGTCTATGTTACGCACGACCAGCGCGAGGCGCTGACGATGAGCGACCGCGTGGCGATCATGAACGAGGGCCGGCTGGTGCAGGTCGACACGCCCGAGCGCCTGCACGACCATCCCGTCAATGCCTTCGTCGCCCGCTTCATCGGCGAGGCAACGTTGTTGCCAGTCCGGCGCGAAAGCGACGACAGTGTGCGTCTCAAGGGGCAGGTGCTCAGGACCGCCCATCGCGTGCCGGACGGTGGCAACCTGCATCTCGTCGTCCATTCCGAGAAGCTCGTGCTGGCCGACGGGACAGAGCCCGAGGCAAGCAATCGGCTGGCCGGCACCGTTACGGATACGCTTTACCAGGGTGAAAGCGTCCGTGTCTTCGTCAGGCTCGATGACGGCGAGGAACTGAGTTTCAGGCTTCCCAGCAACCATGCCGGCCGCGCGCAGATGAAATCACCGGGCGAGGCGATCACGCTGGCGCTCCACCCAGAAGACACCGTCATCGTTCCCGAAGCGGGCTGACGGCTCCCATTCATTGCAGACAACAAGGATGAAAACCATGCAACTCACGCAATTCAAGGTCATGACCTTCGACGTGGTCGGCACTTTGATCGATTTCGAAAGCGGCGTGCTCAACGCGGTGCGCGCGCTGGGCGGCGAGAAGGCCGCCAAGGCCACCGATGACGAGATTTTCGAGCCCTACAAGCGCGGCCGTGACAAGTTCTACGGTCGCTCCTCCTCTGCCATGAAGGATGTCTACCTGTCGCTCGCCGAAGAGACGGGGTTCAAGAGTGACGACGCCACCGCCGATGCCTTCCAGCTTTCCGTGCTGCGCTGGCCCGCCTTCGCCGATTCCGTCGAGGCGCTGGCCCGGCTGCGCAAGAATTTCCGTCTCGTCGCCATGACAAATGCCGACCGGACCGCGTTCTCCGCCTATTCGGATACGCTCGGCAATCCGTTCCACGACAGTATCACCTGTGACGAAACCGGCTGCGCCAAGCCCAATCCGCAGTTCTTCGCCTACAACAAGGGCCGCCAGTCCGCCTTCGGCTTCCAGCAGTCGGAAATCCTGCATGTTGCCCAGAGCCAGCACCACGATATCGGCGTCGCGCGCGAACTCGGCTACACGACGTGCTGGATTGAGCGTCGCCAGGGCCAGCAGGGCTTTGGCGGTACGCCGGAGCCGAAGGTTCTGACCAAGCCCGATTTCCACTTCTCCACCCTCAAGCAGCTGGCCGATGCGGTCGATGCCGAACTCGCAGCGGGCGTCGCGACCGTCGCTGCCGCCTGAACGGAGACATAGCAGCCAGCCAGCACGAGAACGAGCAAGCCCGATGACCGCGCCCCTTCCTCCCTATCCCGACATTCAGTCCCTGTGGCAGGAGACGGCGTCGAGCCGTCCGGCCTTCGACCGGCTGTCGGGCGGTCATCGGGTCGACACCGCCATCATCGGCGGCGGCTACACCGGCCTGTCGACGGCCCGTTATCTCGCCCGCCGCGGACTTTCCGCGGTGGTGCTGGAGGCGAGCCGGATCGGCTGGGGCGCAAGCGGCCGAAATGGCGGGGTTGTGTCGGGAAAGTTCCGGCTGTCCTTCGCCGACATCGCCGCGCGCCACGGCATTGATACCGCTCGGCGCATGCACGATCTCGGCATCGAGGCGATCGACCATGTGGGCGAGCTGGTATCGGACTACGGCATTGCGGCTGCCGATTACCGGGCCTCCGGCTCGCTTCGCTGCGCCCACAATCAGGTTTCCCTCGACGGGCTGAAGAAAGAGGTCGAGTGGCTGCGCGGAACGCTCGGCGATAGCGCCTGCACGATCCTCTCGCCCGGGGACATGGAAGCCGAGACCGGTTCGCGCGATTTCGTCGGCGGCATGCTCAACACCCATGGCGGCATCATCCATCCGCTGAACTTCGCGCTCGGACTGGCCGCCGGCCTGAAGGCGGAGGGCATCGCCATTTGCGAGACGTCGCCGGTGACGGCGATCCGGCGAGACCGGGATGGCGTCGTTCTCGAACTTCCCGACGGCACGGTGACGGCCCGTCAGGTCGTCATCGCCACCAATTCCTATTCCGACCTGACACCGGCGACTTCGGCCGTCCGCAAATCCATTATTCCCTTCCGTTCGGCGATGATTGCAACGGAGCCGCTGACCGGCACGGCCGGCGAGGGGCTCTTGTCGAAAGGGCGCAGCTATACCGAGACGCGCAGGATGATGCGCTGGTTCCGCAAGGCGGGTGACCGGCTGATGTATGGCGGCCGCGGCGCGTTCGGCAAGGCCGATTCGGAAAGCGCCTTCGCGGCGCTGCACAAGGCCATGGTGCGCCAGTTCCCGGAGCTGCAGACGGTTTCGGTCACGCATCGCTGGTCGGGTCTCGTGGCAATGACCATGGACAGCATTCCCCATCTCGGCCGGCTCGACGACCGCATCGTCTACGCCATGGGCTACAACGGCACGGGAGTCGCCATGGCGTCGAACATGGGCCGTCACGTCGCCGCCCTGGTGGCCGGAGAGGCACCCGATCTCGGACTTCTGACCGCAGGTCCGCTGAAGCCCGTTCCATTCTATCCCATCAGGGAACCAGCCGTCCGGCTCGTCGCCGGATGGTACCAGTTCCTGGATGCAATCGGGCGCTAAGACCCGCAAGTCGCATGCCATCAAGGGGCTCTGCCCCATCAATAATGAGGAGAACGACGCAATGAAATACAAGCTTTCCGTGATCGCGCTGTCTGCAGGCGCCACAATCTTCACCGCCGGCATGGCCTCCGCCGAGCAGATCACCTTTGTCTCGCAAGGCGGCGCCTACCAGGAAGCCCAGACCAAGGCCATTCTCGACCCGGTTGCAAAGCTGCTCGGCATCACCGTCAACCAGGACAGTTCGCCTGACGCCTGGCCGGTCATCAAGACCCAGGCCACATCCGGCAAGATCATCTGGGACGTGGTCGACACCCCGACGAAGGACTGCATCCGCGGCGGCGAACAGGGAATGATCGAGAAGCTCGATTTTTCCAAGATCCCCAATGCCGAGAAAATGCCGGCAGAATACAAGAGCCCGTATTCTGCCGCCTACGAGTTCTATTCGAGCGTGCTGGCCTACAACAAGGACAAATTCGGTGACAATCCCCCCAAGACATGGGTCGATTTCTGGGATGTGAAGAAGTTCCCGGGGACGCGGGCACTGCGCAACCATCCGCTGGCGACGCTCGAAGCAGCGCTGCTTGCGGACGGCGTGCCGGCTGACAAGCTCTACCCGCTCGACGTCGACCGCGCCTTCAAGAAGCTCGAGGAGATCAAGCCGTACATCTCGGTCTGGTGGACGTCGGGCGCGCAATCGGCCCAGTTGCTGGCTGACGGAGAGGTGGACATGGAAATGGCCTGGAACGGCCGCGTGTCGGCCATCGTCAAGGAGGGCGCGCCGATCGGTCACTCCTTCAACCAGGGCTTCCTGCAGTACACGTCGCTCTGCATCCTGAAAGGGGCGCCGAATCTCGACACCGCCGTCAAATTCGTCAATGCGGCCCTGACGCCCGACATCCAGGCGAATTTCCCGGCCTATATCGATTATGGCCCGGGCAATCCCGAGGCCTACAAGACCGGCAAGATCTCGCCGGAGCGTGCCGCTGAAATGCCGAGCTCTCCCGAGAACGCCGCCCTTCAGGTGCTGGTTTCGGTTGACTGGTGGAGCTCCCCGGCAGGCGAGGATGCGCAGAAGCGCTGGGCCGAGTTCATCCAGCAGTAATCACACCGGTCCGGAGGGTCATTGATGACGCAGCCGACACTAACCCCGTCTGAACTGCACGACCGGCGCGAGCAGAGACTCATGCTGATCCTGCTGACGCCGGCCGTCCTTGTCGTCGTCGCACTGCTGGTCCTGCCGCTTCTGTGGCTGGCATGGCAGTCGATACGCCAGGACGGGGGCTTTACGCTCGCGCATTATCAGCGGTTTCTGACGGATGCGGTCTATTGGAAGACCTTCCTGCAAACCTTCCGCATCGCGGCCATCGTCACGCTGATGACCGTGTTGCTTGGTTATCCCGTCGCCTATGTGGCGGCGGGGTTGCCACAGCGCTGGAGCATTCTCGTTCTGGCGATGGTCCTGCTGCCGTTCTGGACCTCGGTGCTGGTCCGCGCCTATGCGTGGCTCATTCTGCTGCAGCGCAACGGCATCATCAATTCCGCCCTGACGGGATCCGGTCTGATCGACACGCCGCTGAAGCTCGTCAACAACGAGTTCGGCACCGTCATCGCCACGATCCATATTCTTCTGCCCTTCATGGTCCTGCCGCTCTATGCGACGATGAAGAAAATCCCCGGCGAGCTGACGCTGGCCGGCGCCAGCCTGGGCGGCACGCCGCTGCATGTCTTCACGCGCGTCTTCCTGCCGCTTTCGCTGCCGGGCATGATCGCCGGCATGGTGCTGGTCTTCGTGCTGACATTGGGCTTCTACATCACGCCCGAACTGCTCGGCGGAGGGCGCACCTACATGGTTTCGATGCTGGTCTCCCGCAACATCGAAGTCTACAACGAGTGGGGTGCCGCCTCGTCGATCAGCGTGGTGCTGATGGCCTGCGTGTTCCTGATCTTCCGCCTGGCGAGCCTGCTCATCCCCTTCGAACGCATCATGGGAACGAGGTGACGCATGAGCCTTCCGAAAATTCTCCTTTACGGCTTCGTTGCCCTCATCCTCGCCGGGCTGATCATCCCGATCCTCATCATCCTGCCGATGTCCTTCTCCGGCGCGCGCTTTCTCGCGTTTCCGCCGCCGTCCTGGTCATTGCGCTGGTACGAGGAATATCTGACAAGCGCCTCATGGATGCAGGCGACACGCGTCAGCCTGATCGTCGCGGTTTGCGCCTCGGTCGTCGCCACCGTCTTCGGCACCGCCGCGGCCTATGCGCTGAACCTCACGCAGTCGCGCCTCGTGCGCAGCCTGCAGGCGCTGCTGCTGTTGCCGCTGATCGTGCCGATCGTCATCACTGCCGTCGGCGTCTTTCTCGTCTACGCCCAGGTCGGCCTGCTGGCCTCGATGACGGGTCTGATCCTCGCCAATGTCATGCTTGGCTTGCCCTACGTCGTCACCTCGGTGCTGGTCGGCCTGCGCAAGTTCGACCATACGCAGGAGATGGTTTCGCGCAGCCTCGGCATGAACCGCTGGCGCACATTCTTCGCCGTCACGCTGCCGCAGATCCGGCCGAGCGTGATCTCCGGGCTTCTGTTCGCCTTCATCTCGGCGCTCGACGAGACCGTGGTCTCGCTGTTCATCTCCGGTGGCCAATACCAGACCCTGACGAAGAAGATGTTCACCGCGCTTCGCGACGAGATCGATCCGACGATCGCCTCGATCAGTTCGCTGCTAACGACGATCTCCTTCATCCTGCTGATGCTGGCGGCGCTGAATGCACGCTCGGCCGAGCGTTCGCAGGGATAACCGCATGATCGTGGACCATCTGATCCTGGGTGGCGGTTCGGCCGGCTGCGTGCTGGCCGCCCGGCTTTCCGCGGATCCGAAGCGAACGGTGGTGCTGGTCGAGGCGGGGCGCAACATTTCAGCGGACGACATCCCGGACGACATCCGCAGCCGCTATCCCGGCAGGGCCTATCTCGACACGCGCAATATTTGGTCGCAGCTGACGGCCCTGATGGGCTATTCCCGCTCCAATGTCACATCCCGATCCTCGCGCCGCTACGAACAGGCCCGCCTTCTGGGAGGAGGTTCCGCAATCAATGCCCTGATGGCCAATCGCGGGGCACCGGCCGACTATGACGAATGGCAGGCGCTCGGAGCCGACGGCTGGAGCTGGGATGAGTGCCTGCCCTATTTTCTCGGGATCGAATCGGACCGTGACTTCCAGGGTCCATTGCACGGGCAGGAGGGCCCGCTGACGATCCGCCGCATTTCGGATGACCGGATCTCGCCCTTCGTCGACCGGGTGATGAAGACACTCGACCGGCGCGGCCACCCGATCCGGGCAGACCAGAACGGCATTTGGGAGGACGGCGCTTTCCGTGGCGCCATTGCGGTCAGCGATCGGGGTGAGCGGCTGCCGACATCGCTCGCCTATCTCACCTCCGATGTCCGCAAGCGTCCCAATCTGCGGATCATCACCGAGAGCGTTGCGGAACGCATCCTGTTTGGTGGTCGCCGCGCCATCGGTGTCTCGCTTTCCGGCGCGGCGACCGAAACCGTCCTTGCGAACGAGGTGATCGTTTCGGCCGGCGCCATACACACCCCGGCGCTGCTGATGCGGTCCGGCATAGGGCCCGTCGGCGAACTCGTCTCGGCTGGGATCGACGTGATCGCGGCGCGCAGCGGCGTGGGTCGCAACCTGATGGAACATCCCTCCATCGCCGTCGCCGCCTACCTGCCGCCGCACATGCGTGTCCATGACCCCGCAGAGCATCACGAGCAGGCGATCTGGCGCTTCTCCTCGGGCCTAGAGGGCGCGCCTGCTGGCGACATGCACGCCGCGATCCTGTCCCGGTCCGGATGGCATTCCGTCGGCATGCGTCTCGGAAGCCTGTTCTTCTGGGTCAACAAGTCCTATTCGCGCGGGTCTGTTCGGCTTTCTGCGTCCGACCCGCACGGCGAGCCCGACGTCGATTTTCGTATGCTGAGCGACGAGCGGGATCTCGTCCGTCTCAAGCTTGCCCTGCGGATGGGCGCCGAAGCGCTATCGGACCCTCATATGGACGGCCATCGCGGCACCGTCTTTCCGTCCAGCTATTCGCCGCGCGTCGCCAGGGTTGCCGCGCCGGGCAGGTGGAACGCACTACAGCGTGGCATGCTGTCCGGCCTGCTCGACGTGGCGGGGCCGTTCCGCGCGGCGTTGGTGCATTCGGCCATTACCCTCGGCACCACCATGGAGGGGCTGCTTAGCGACGATGCGGCGCTGACGGAGTTTGTGCGCCGCCATGTCGGCGGCACCTGGCATCCGTCGGGTACCTGCCGGATGGGGCGCGCTGACGACGATGCGGCGGTCACGTCGCCAACCGGGCGTGTGCATGGCGTCGAGGGTTTGCGGGTTTGCGACGCCTCGCTGATGCCATCAATTCCGTGTGCGAACACCAACATTCCGACAATTATGATTGCCGAGCGCGTCGCAGACTTTATTCTGGCGGGCCGCTGAAGGGATCGGAGAACGACATGGACAGATATCTGAAATTCTATATTGACGGGGCCTGGGTCGAACCGGTGGGCGAGAACCGTCTGCCGGTCATCGATCCCGCGACGGAACAGCCGTTTGCGGAAATTGCCATGGGATCCGCAGCGGACGCCGAGCGGGCGATCGCGGCGGCGCGCCGCGCCTTCACGACATTTTCGCTTACCGCGCATGACGAGCGACTCGCTCTCCTGCAGCGGATACTCGACATCATCACGCGCCGCCGCGACGAACTCGGCGACGTGATCTCGCGGGAGATGGGCGCGCCCTTGCAGATGGCGCGCGACGAGCAGGCCGGCATCGGCATTGCCCACTTCAAGCAGACGATCCGCGCCATGCAGGACTTCCCGTTCGAATACATGCAGGGTACGACCCGCATCGTGCACGAACCGATCGGCGTGGTCGGGATGATCACGCCCTGGAACTGGCCGATCAACCAGATCGCCTGCAAGGTGGCGCCGGCGCTCGCCACCGGCTGCACCATGGTGTTGAAGCCGTCCGAGATCGCGCCTGTCAACGCAATCCTGTTTGCCGAAATCCTGCATGAGGCGGGCGTGCCCAAGGGTGTGTTCAACCTCGTCAACGGCGACGGTCCGACGGTGGGCGCGGTGCTGGCGCGTCACCCTGATGTCGACATGGTGTCCTTCACAGGTTCGACTCGCGCGGGCATTTCGGTGGCAGAGGCGGCTGCGCCGACGGTCAAGCGCGTGCATCAGGAACTCGGCGGCAAGTCGCCGAATGTCGTGCTCCGGAGCGCCGATCTCGACGCAGCCGTGCGCGCCGGCGTTGCCAGGTGCTTCGCCAACTCCGGTCAGTCCTGCAATGCGCCGACCCGCTTGCTGGTGCCGGAGGAGACCATGGACCGCGCGATCGACGTTGCTCGGGAGGCGGCGGACGGGGTCCGTGTCGGATCTCCGGCAGACGCATCGACCGATATCGGGCCCGTCGTCAGCCAGGTACAGTTCGACAAGATCCAGGCGCTGATCCGCAAGGGCATAGAAGAGGGCGCGACACTGGTCGCAGGCGGCCCGGACCGGCCGGCGCACCTCAATGCAGGCTATTATGTGCGCCCGACGGTCTTCGCCCGCGTCACCAACGACATGACGATTGCCCGCGAGGAGATCTTCGGGCCGGTCCTGTCGATCCTCGGCTATGGCAGCGAGGACGAGGCAGCCGAGATCGCCAACGACACGCCCTATGGCCTGGCTTCCTACATCCAGGGCGATCCGGAGGAGGCACGCGCCTTTGCGCGGCGGCTCAGAACCGGCATCGTTCGCCTCAACAGCTCCGCCTGGGACGGGGCTGCCCCGTTCGGCGGTTACAAGCAGTCGGGCAATGGTCGCGAATACGGCAAGTTCGGCTTGCACGAGTTCACGGAGATCAAGGGGATCGTCGGCTTCGGGGATTGAGGGGAACAAGAGGAGCGCGATGGGCGCCGACAACGTCGTCGCCCGCAGGCTCTCACCGACGCGTCTTTGCCTTGCCGGATATGATCGATCCCCGACAGCCTCTTCTCGGTCCTTGCTCCGGCGACAGCGCTGATCTTCTTCCTGCGGTCAACGCGTTCGGCCCTTGCCGCCGAGCGTGAAGCGAAGAGCCCGTCCAAGGCAGGCGATGAAGACGCTGGCGTGGTCTTCTCCCTGTGCGAGGTCGAACCGGACATTGGCGCGATCTTCGAACAAGCCGGAAATGCGCTCGCAGAACAGGCGGGCGTTCTCCACCATGCGGCGGCTGCGACGGAGCACCGCGTAGCTCGACGGCGCGCGGATGCTCGCCTGCCAGGGCGCCAATTCCTCTTCATAGCTGCCGACGGCCGCATAAAGCCTGACGCCTTCGGTGCCGTTCTTTTCCGCCGCCTTCGCGATTGCCGCGTCAAGCCTCGATGGATCCCACCAGATGGAAGGGCTGACCGCCGCATAGGCGGCAAAAGCGTCCGGTTCTCGAGCCAGGGCCTCCAGCACGAAATAGCCGGCGAGAGAATGTCCGACAAGGACATTGTGGGTTGGATCGGTGGAATAGCGGCCGTTGATCACCCGTCTCAACCGGCCTTTGATGAAGTCCAGAAATGCGGTCTGGCCGCCATAGGTCAGGTCTTGGGATCGGGCGAAATCGTCGTCCGAGGGCGGTCCGGCCGTCATGTCGTAGTGACGCCGCTCCACGCCGTAGGCGCTTGTCCCGGGATAGCCGACCCCGACAACGATGGCCGGTGCGACACCGGTGGCTCCCGGTCGCCGCGAAAGTCGTCGCATCGCCTCAACGACCAGGAGGAAGTCGGCGTTGGCATCGAGCAGATAGACGACCGGGAAACCCGTCGCAGGCGCCGGACAGTCCGGTACGTGGACATAGATCTCGTAGGCCGACCGGCTTTCGACGGCAGACAAGGAAAAACGATAGCAGTCCGGCAGCTGCATGGGCTCCGGCAGGATGCAGTCGCCGGACGTGAAGTTATCGCTCCTCAATTGAACCAATATCCCTTCGCGAGATGAACGGAAGAAAGGGTATTCAGCTCCTCGCGCGTCCGATCGACGTCAAGATCGGCAAAAAGGTCTGGATTGACCCATTTTGCCAGAAGCTCGAGCGAGAGAATGTCCCAAACCGGGTTGAACAGTGCCTTGGCAAGGCCATGAACATTGCCGGATCTGACAGCTGGCAGGCCGGACATGCCGGGCCGGGCGAGAAGCCGGTCGAGCGACGCTCTGGTCGTCGCCTCGTCATAACCGGGTCCGACCAGCAGGCCGCCGCGCTGTTGCATGTAGGCGCCGCCGCTGGCGATATAGACATCGGGCGCGGAGGCGACGACATGCTCGATGCTGATCTGTCCAAACGGGCGTCCGCTGAGAATGTCGCCGATGTTATGTCCGCCGACGAGGTCGATATAGAGGCCGAGATTGCCGGTGCCGGGCGAATTGCAGCAGGCTTCCGCGGTCGAGGCGTGGGTCTCGAGGAAGACGGAAGGTCTTTTCCGTCCAGAGTCGCGCCCTGCAAGCCTCTGCTCGATCGCGTCGCGATGGCGTCGGCGGACATCGACAACCGTCGCCGCAGCCTTGCTCCTTCCGATGGCTTTCCCGAGCAATGTCAGGCTGCGATCGGTGTTGGCCAGCGGATCGAGGAGAAAATCGACATAGATCACGGGAATTCCGGCGGCATCCAGCTGCAGCAACTGCTGGTCGGAGACCTTCGAGAAAACCGAAAGGACAAGAAGGTCAGGCGCGGCGGCGATCACCTGCTCTACGGAGAGGTCACCGGCGTTGCTGGCGATGGTCGGCAGGGTGTCGAGTGCCGGAAACCGGGCGGCAAGAGCACCGTGCTGCTCCACGCCGAGCCGCTTCACGTCATGCGGCCAGGCGGCGAGCAGCGCGACCGGTTCATCGGAGAGGAACGACAGTGCAATGATGGTCCGACCGTCATCGACGGCGAGACGCGCTGCCGGCTTCTGCAACACGACATGGCGCCCCTTGAGATCGGTCAGCGCGACCTCCGCACGGGCAGGCAATGCTGCGGCGACGAGCGCCGCCGCCAGCAGGATAGCCTTGAGGAGAGGGACGAACCGGATCATCGCCTCACCAGCTGTATTTGAGCGTCGCCAGGACCGATCTGCCTGTCCCGTAGAAGCATCGGGTCGTGGCCGAGCACGAGGCGACATATTCCTTGTCGAACAGGTTCGTCGCCGCGACATTCAAGGTCAACCCGTCATATTTCGGGTTCCGTGCGCCGAAATCATAGCTGATGGCCGCGTCGAACAGGGTGACTTGCGGAACCTTGAAGCTGTTGGCATCGTCGCCGTAGGTGGAGCCGACATAGCGGACGCCGCCACCGATCCCCAGGCCTTCCAGCGGACCGGATTGCGCCGCATAGCGCAGCCACAGCGAGGCGGTATTGCGCGCAACACCCGTCGGTGTGTTGCCGACATAGGCGGGGGTCGCGCTCTCGGTCACTTCCGCGTCGGTGTAGGTGTAGGCGGCCGTCATGTTCCAGCCGGAACCGAGTGCCAGTTTGCCTTCCACTTCGACGCCGCGGGAATGAACCTCTCCGGTCTGCACATAATATCCGGAATGTGCTGAGTCCGACGAGACGGCATTCTTCTGAGTCAGGTCGTACAGCGAGACGGTCAGCGAACTGTCCCAGCCTTCCGGCTGGTACTTGACGCCGAGCTCGTATTGTTCGCCGGTCACCGGTTTGAGGACAGTCCCGCCCGATGCGGAATAGCCAAGGCCCGATGGCGGCTCGAATGAGGTGGAATAGCTCGCATAGGGCGCTATCCCATTGTCGAAGAGATAGGTCGCGCCGACCCTACCGGTGAAGGCCTGGTTGTCCTGCTTGGAATTGGAGACGGCGCCGCTGGACAGGGTCGTCGTATCCGCGTCGATGGAATACCAGTCGTAGCGGCCGCCGGCCGCAAGATTGAGCTTGCCGAATTCGATCTGATCCTGCGCGTATATGCCGGCCTGCTGCGTCGTCTGCCGGGTCTTGCTCGTGTAGGCAGGCGTGGTGATTGCCTGGTCGTAATCGGGATTGAGATAATCGATCGACGGCGCCAGGCCCGTGCCCATCAGGCGGGTGGCGTAGATGTACTGATAGTCGATCCCCATCAGGGCAACGTGGTCGAGGGCGCCCGTCTTGAAGTCTGCTTCCAGCTGATTGTCGACCGCAAGCGTATTGGCATGTTCATCCAGCCGCGAAACACCGCGATTGAGCGTGCTGCCGCTGATGCTGCGGAAGTAGAGGGCCTGGTGGTAGGTGTCGATATGCGAAAAGCGCAGATTCTGGCGGAAGGTCAGGTAGTCGTTGATCTGGTGTTCGAACTCGTAGCCGACGCGCGCCGTTTCGCGGGTGAAGGTGTCGTAGTCGCTGTCGCCGGAGTCGAAATCATACGGGATATAGCCGTAGGCGCCATTGGCATACGCCGTGCCTTGAGCAGGCAGAAAGCCGGGATAGCTGCTGGAAGGGTCCTTCGAATAGTTGAAGAGAAGTGTCAGGCTCGTGCCATCGTCCGGCTTGTATTCCAGCGATGGCGAAACCGATACGCGGCGCGAATCCACACCGTCGATATTGCTCTCGTTGTATCGACCGGAGGCGACGAAACGGTAGAGCACCAAGCCGTCCTCGTTTGCCTTTCCGCCGATATCGATGCCGGCCTTGAGGTAGTTGTCCGTGCCGAATGTCAGCTCGGTTTCACGAGCTTCCTCTTCCGTCGGCTTCTTGGAAACGAGGTTGACCAGCCCGCCGGGCGTCATCTGCCCGTAGAGGACGGAAGACGGCCCCTTGACCACCTCGATGCGCTCAAGGTCGTAGATGTCGATTGTCGGCTCGGCGTAGGAGATGCCCTTCAGGATCCTCAGTCCGTCGAGATATTGAACGAAGTTCTGGTAGCCGCCGAAATTGCGGACAGGAACGATATCGTAGCGATCGTTCGGGCGAAGATCGGCCGAGACGCCTGCGGTATAGCGCAGGGCCTCCTGTGCGCTGGTCGCCGTCCGCTCCTCGAATTCCTTGCGGTTGATAACCGATACCGCCTGCGGGGTCTTGATCAGCGGACGGCGCGTTTTTGTCGCCGACGACGCGCTTTCAGCGACAAAACCGGCGTCCGCATCGCCTTGTCCCTCCACCGTGATCTGGTCAAGAATTGTTGCGTCCTCGGCCCGCACGGGGCCGGCAGCAGACAGGGCAGCAATGCTCACTCCGGCGAGCAAGAGATAGACTTCAGTCCGACGAAAAGACATTCCGTACTCCGTGAACGCGGGAAACGCGAAGCCCCGCACGGCTTTGCGCTTAAACATGATTGAAATTATCATGTTAGTGCCTATAGTCGGGATCAGGCACCGAATCCACACCGGGGACTTTTGCCAAACCGCCAATTTCCTTTGTCGGACAGCAAAATGGGCAGCAGTTCACAAAAAAGGACAAGATATGGAAGCGGCCCTGACCACCGCTGAATTTTTCCGTCATATCAAACGCGAGAACGGCTCCGTACTGCTTCTGAGCAAAGGCTTTGAAGACAGCGAACCGATGATGAGCGGCCGGTTCGGGAAGATCGAACTGCGGGCGGGCCTCAGCGTGCACTTCTCCAACATCATCAATCACTACGACATGGAGACGGAGGCGGAACTGGAACCGCATCTCAGCATCAAGCTGCTGATGGGAGGCCTCGTGGAGGGCAGGATCGGCGACCGGACCTTTGCCGGAGCCGACGACGGATGCGGAGCGCCGAGGGGGGTCATTTTCGCACAGAGGGAGCCGGAGATCTTCCGGCGCCGCGTGGCGAAGGGTGAACGGATCACCAAGTTCAATATCTCCATCCTGCCGCAATGGCTGAGCGATTGCGGCATACTCGCCGATGGCGGCGCACAGGAGGTCGCCACCTTCTGCCGGGAACATCTCGCCTGCAAAAGCTGGAAGCCGAGCGCGGGGGCGCTTGCGCTTGCGGAACGGGCCATGCGACCGCGGGAGACCATGCCCCATATGCATCGCCTTTATGTCGAAAGCTGCGTGTTGCCGATCATCGCGGAAGCATTCGAACAGCTATCCGGCCGCAACGGGCTTTCGGAGCGTTCCAAGAGCTTGAGCATCCGCGAATGGCAGAAGCTGACGAAGGCCGAGGAACTGGTGGCCAATGCCAGGGGCAGTCTGCCGACGGTCGAGGAAATGGCGGCGGCCATCAATGTCAGCGTCAACACGCTGCAGCGCTTCTTTCATGCCGCATACGGGATGACCGCCTATCAGTACATGCGAACGGTGAAACTCACAGCCGCGCAAAAGGCGATGGTCGAGGATGGCGTGACCATCTCAGAGGCGGCCTTTCTGGCCGGCTATACCAGTGCGGCCAACTTTTCGACCGCGTTCAAGCGGCAATTCGGCTATACGCCGGGCTCGCTCCGCAACAAGGGCCTGTTTTCGTGACGGCCAAACAGGCAGCCGATCTCGGGCGTTTCTCCACCCATGACTTCATCGCACCCGGTCCTCGCTTTGCCGAAGGTGCGGCCCGCCAAAGTGATCCAATCGCATGCGGGTGTCGACCCTACTACCGGATCGTCAGCGAACTTGGCAGGCTGGAGAGGACATCGATGCCGGAATTGGTGACGATGACGGTTTCGGATGCGCCGACGGTCCAGTGGCCGTAGCGGCGAAGCGTTGCCGGCAGGTGGAAGACCATGCCCGGTTCAAGCACGCGGTCGACATTGGAAAACAGGCTCAGGATGGCGCCTTCCCCCCAGTCGGGCGCAAAGGCGACACCCATCGAGTAGCCGATGCGCTTGCGGAAGGCGTCATGGTATCCGGCTTCGTCGATGACCGCTTGCGCGGCATCGTGGACCGCGGCACAGGAAACGCCCGGCCGCATGGCATCGAGCGCTGCATCGAGCGCGCGTTCCGCACAGTCCATCATAGCCTGGGCCTCGGCCGGCGGGTGGCCCAGCCAGACACTGCGCATCAGGGCCGAGTGATATCGGGCGTGGCTTCCGGCCAACTCCAGGAAGATCGGGTCGCCGCTTTCCAACGTCCTCCGGCGCCATGTCATGTGGGGCAGTCCGGAGCGGGGGCCGGTGGAAACGAGCGGTTCCATCGCCATGGTTTCGGATCCCGCCCTGACGGCGGCCGACAGCATTGCGGCCGCCACCGCATTTTCGTCCGCGCCGGGCATGCAAGCGTCAATGCCCGCGCGAAGGCCCGCTTCGGCATAGGTCGCTGCCAGGCGTATGGCGTCCAACTCCCGCGCCGACTTCACCGCCCGCAAGGCCTCGATCAGGCCGCTGCCGTCTGCCAGAGGCCCGAGACCGATCGCATCCTGCAAGCGGTCGAGGAAGCCGGCCGAGACGAACCAGCCGTCGCGGGAGAGTGCCGGGCGGCTTATGCCGTTCTGCTTCAACAGTCCGGCCAGGACCGCGGCCGGGTCCTCGGCATCCTGATAGGCATGGATGTCCGTGAGCCATGTGTTGGCCAGGGCGCCGGGAAGCTCCAGCTGGCGGACGAGAAGGAAGGGCGGCGTATCCTGCGAAAGGACGAGCGCCTGGAAGGCGAAATAGCCCGCCGTCTGGCGGCCGGTCAGCCAGTAGATGTTTTCGGGGGAGGTGACGATCAGGGCCCCGTGGCCGGCCTGCGCTAGCCGCCGCCGGGCAAGCTCCTGGCGGCGTTCGAATTCTTCGGCGGGGAAGGCGGCTTCCCGGCCGCTGAGAAAATTGAGTTCTGTCACGGGACATCCTTAGTGTCGGTCTGAGCGACGAGGCGAGGACCGCATACGGGATCCGCTTGCGGGCGCGCGCCGGGATCGGGCGAAGGTTCCTACTGGCCGGCAAGCCAGCCAAGGAAGCGGCTGCGCACGCTGTCGAAATGCGTTTCCATCGCGGCGCGCGCCTGATCGGCATTGCCGGCGGCGATCGCATCGATGACGGCGATGTGCTCGCGCGCCTGATCGGCAAAGCGATCATGAACCCGCGTGATCGTGCAGCGTCTGGCGATGGCGCGCATTTCCTTGATCATGTCCGGCAGGAGGTGCAGGTCGGCCGCTTCGACGACGGCGGTGTGGAAGTCGTCGTCATGCGCCCAGAAATCGTCAAAGGCCGCGTCCTTGCCGTCGGCGTAGCCCTGCATGATGTCGCGCGCCTTGCCGAGCCTTTCGGTCATGCCTCGTTCGGCGGCGCGCGCGGCGGCGGCACCCTCCAGCAGGCGGCGCATCTGTACGATCTCCAGCAGCTGCTCGACCGATACGCGGCGGACGACGAGCGCGCCATTGTCGAGCCTCTCGACCACGCCCTCCTTCTCCAGCCGCGAAATGGCGGAGCGCAGGGGCGTGCGCGAAATGCCGGAAGCGGCAGCGAGATTTCTCTCCGTCAGGATCTGGTCGGAACTGAATCCCGCCTCCAGAATATGGGCCTTGATCGACTGATAGGCTTTCTGCGCCAGTGTTTCCTTGTCGCTCATGTCCGCACCGTCCCGGGCAGCGCCTGTGTGTCTCCGAAGGCGGCATGCAATGCGCGAACCGCCGCAGCGAGATCCCTGCTGTCCATAGCTTCGTCCGGATTGTGGCTTCCGTTCCAGTTGCGCAGGAACACCATGACCGACGACCATCCCGCCTGCGCGAAGGCGGCCGCGTCATGTCCGCCGCCCGACAGCATCATTCTCGGGCGCTGCCCAAGCCCGGCGGCTGCCGAGGCGATCCGGTCCGCAAGCGGAGCTGAAAGCGTCGAAGGCTGGCTGCGCGACTGCGCGCCCATGTGAAACGTGACCGACCGCCGGGCTTCGATGGCGGCGATCGTCTCCGCCATGAAGGCGTCGATCCTGTCGAGCACGAGCACATCGTCGCTGCGCATATCGACACAGAACTCGACGCGTCCGGGAACCTTGGCGAATGCGTGCTCGGGTGTTGCCGCATCGACGCGGCCAAAGGTGACCGCGAGATCATGGCCGTATTGAAGGACCCGTTCCCACTCCCTGTCCATGGCGGTGATCAGATCGGCAAGCGCGAAGACCGCGTCGGAGCGTTGCGCGCGGGGAGCCGCCCCGGAATGCGCCCAGACGCCCTCTATCGCCGCGTTGCGGTAGCGCAGCCCGCCGCGCACACCCGATACAAGCGCAAACGGTTCGTCCGCTTCGAAGAGGATCGGGCCCTGCTCGATATGGAGCTCGATGAAATTGGCAGGCGAAAGGTTCGATCCCGCCAGGACCTTGTCGGGATCGCCACCTTCGTCGCGGATGTGGTCGGCGAGGCTGCGGCCGGTGTCGCTGCGGGGGGCGAGCATTTCGGCGGGCGTCAGTCGTCCCAGCGCGCCGCGCGCGCCGGCATAGGAGACGGGGAACCAGACGCTTTCTTCGGCCCGGGTGACGGTGATGATCAGATCGACCGGCGGCGTCTCGCCATTCCTGACGAAGGCCGTGGCGAGCGCCATGGCGCCGGCAACGCCCGCGGCTCCGTCATAGGCGCCTCCCATGGCAACGGTGTCGAGGTGGGAGCCGATATAGACAGGAGCTGCCTGCCGGTCGCGTCCGGGCAGCCGCGCGAAGAGATTGAGTGCCGCGTCGCGCCAGACCTCAAGCCCGAGCGCCAGGGCCTCCCGTTCGATGATGGCGTGGGCGGCGCTCTCCAGCGGGCTGTAGGACGGCCGCGTAAAGCCGGGGCCGGGCTCGCTCAATGCGTTGACGGCTTCGAGCAGGCGATCGATGGTTTCCTGGATGACGTCGCTCATGCGGCCACCGTTTCCGGGTCGTTGACCGCAGTGGCCGGCCGCGTTCCCGAAAGCGCGGTGAGGACATTGCGGACGGTGGCGACGGCCATGCGCTGCAAGGCCTCTTCGGTGGCACCGCCCAGATGTGGCGTGAAGATCACCCGGCCGCTCTGTCCCAGCGGACCCTGTGGCGCACCATGGCTGTAGACGTCGAGTGCTGCGGCGGACAGGCGGCCTGTCGCAATCGCTTCGGCCAATGCGGCCTCGTCGACGAGGCCGGCGCGGGCCGTATTGACGAGAATGGCCCCCGGCCGGACGTGCGCCAGCGCCTCCCGGCCGATCAGGCCCTTCGTTTCCGGGCGCATCGGCGTGTGCAGGGATATCAGGTCCGCCTGGGCGAGCCCGTCATGAAGCGAGGCGACGCGCTCGAAATCACCGATATCGGCGACGCGGGGAGAGTACACCAGCACCCGCATGCCGAAGGCCGTGCGCAGCATGCGCCCGAGTTCCGAGCCGATATTGCCCCAACCGACAATGAGGGCGGTCTTACCGAAGAGTTCGAGCGTTCTTTCCCGCTCGCGAAAACCGGAATGACCGTCGCGTTCGGCGCGGTCTGCGGCGGGGATCAGCCGCGCGGCGGCAAGCGCCAGGCCGAGGGCCAGTTCCGAAACCGAGCGCGCATTGGCTCCTGGAGTGTTGCATACCAGTATGCCCCGGGCCGTTGCTGCGTCCTTGTCCACCGCATCGTGGCCGGCACCGTGGACGACGACGACCTTCAGGCTGTCGGCGGCGGCGAAGGCCTGGGCGGAGAACCCTGCGTCACGGGTGATGGCGGCAATGCAGCCGGGTACGAGACGGCTTACGGTTTCCATGTCCGCCGTCGGGCAGATGACCGGTGTAATCCCGGCCTCCCGCAGCATGGCAATGCCATCCTGGTGAATCGGCTGGACGATGAGGCACTTCATGCAGATTTTCCTTCATTGAAGGCCGTGAGCCATCCGAGGATGGCGTCGCGGGCATTGCGTATGTGTCCGGCCATCAGGTCACCGGCGCGGTCGGCCTCTCCCCCTTCAAGCGCGGCGATAATGGCGAGATGTTCCTCGCAACCCTTGAGAAAGCGTTGCGGGACGCGGGTATGGTCGAACATGCAGGTGCGCAGTCTGAGATCGTCAATGGTGCGGATCAGCGTTTCGTTGCCGGCGGCGTCGGCCAGCATGCGGTGAAAGTCGTTGTCGACCCGCCAGTGTTCCTCGCCTTCGCCGGGGCCGGCCTGCATCAGCGCGTGGATGCGGGCCTTCATCGCTTCCAGCGTCGCCTTCGGCAGCCTCGTCGCCATGCGAGCGCCGTGTGCCTCCAGCGTCTCGCGTAGGAAGAATATCTCCTCCACTTCCGCGGCGCTCAACTGCCTGACGCGCAGGAACCGGCCGTCACGCTCGGCCAGGCCTTCGGCCTCGATCCGCTTGATCGCCTCGCGCACCGGGGTGCGCGACATGTTCAACGCCTCGCCGAGCTTTGCTTCCTGCAAGGCGTCGCCGGCGACCAGTTCGCCGGAAAAGATCATGCCGATGATGCGCGCGTGGGCGCGTTTGGCGAGTGGTTCCGTCATGGCGTCGCCATCTCCATGGGCTGAAGGTGTTCCAGGCTGGCCGTGAAGCGCGTGCGCTCGGCGACGAGCAGTTCCTCGGCGGCTGCCTGCGATATGCGGGCGAAGCGGATGCTGGCACCGGAGGGTGTCTGCGCGAGCCGCGGCAGATCGACGGAGGCGATCGTCGCGATCTTCGGATAGCCGCCGGTCGTCTGGCGTTCCGCCGTCAGGACAATCGGCTGGCCAGAGCCCGGCACCTGGATGGATCCGAGCGGGGTGCCGTCGGAGACGATGTCGTGACCCCTGAAGGCCTTGATCTCAGTTCCCTCGAGCATGGTCGCCATGCGATCGCGCTTGGAGGAAACGCGAAAGTCAGACTGCAGGAATGTCGCCCAGGTGACTTCGTCGAAATAGTCGTCTTGCGGGCCGGGTACGACGCGGATCGGTCCGCGCCCGCGATGAATGGGCAGGGTGAGGCGCAGGCAGGGTGCATCGGCGGCAGACCCAAGCGGCAGATCGTCGCCGGTTTGCAGCGTGCGGCCGTCCAGGCCGCCGATGCGGCTTCGCAGATGCGTCGAGCGCGATCCGAGAACGGGCGGCACGTCGATGCCGCCGGAAAAGGCGATGTAGCCCCAGACGGCCCCGACCATGGCGCCGACTGTCAGCGTTTCTCCGGGCTGCAGCCAATGGCCTTCCCAGGCGGCGACCTGCCGGTTGTCGATGCGGATGTCGACCCGCCCGCCCGTCACCGCGATGCGGGTCGGACGATCGACCTGGTAGCCGCCGCCGAGATGGGCGAACTCCAGCGCAGCCAGCGAAGGCGCATTGCCGACGAGCGCTTGCGCGAAGGCGAAGGCCGCAGGGTCCATCGGGCCGGAGGCGGAGATGCCGCTATGCAGCATGCCCTTGCGTCCGGGGTCCTGAACAGAGACCATCATGCCGGCCTTGACGATATGGAGCTTGTTCATGGCAGTACGGGCTCCACGATCGTCTCACCGGCCGCGACACGCGCTTCCAGCCGTTCGAATTCGGCTTCGTTGACGGGCTCGAAGCGCACCGTATCGCCGGCCCGGAAAAGCGCGGGCTCCTCGCGCTGGGGGTCGAAGAGCTGCAGCGGCGTGCGACCGATGAAGCGCCAGCCGCTTGGACCGGCTAGCGAATTGATACTGGCCTGCTTGCCGCCGATCCCGATGGAGCCGGCGACGATATGCTGGCGTGGAGTCGTCAGCCGCGGTGTGTGCAGGACTTCCGGCAGTCCACCGAGATACGCAAAGCCGGGCGCAAAGCCGATCATGAAGACCCGATAGTCGGCGCCGGAATGAAGGCTTATCAACTCGTCGATCGTGATGCCCTTCATCTGGGCCATCTCTTCAAGATCCATGCCCGCCGCGCCGCCGTAGAAGACGGGAACGGTCCAAAGCCGGGATGGGGTATGTTCCACATTCAACGCTGCCAGTCTTTCCGCCAGCGTGTCGGCGAGCGCGGAGGCGCGGACGATGGCGGGGTCGTAGCAGACCAGCAGGGAGCGATAGGTAGGAACAGTCTCGGTAATGCCATCGACGGGTCGATCTGCGAGACTTTCGGCAAGGGCAATCACGCGCCGGTTCGTGGCGTCGTCCACCTGATCGGAAAGTTCCACAGTCAGCGCCTGGTCGCCGGCCGGTAGTATGCGCATTCTCAAGGACCTAGTTTCGTTGTGACAGTGTATTCGGAAGCCATGTGACTATGCCCGGAAAGACCGCGATGAGAAGTACAAATGCGGCCATGATGAAGAAAAAGGGCAGGGCCGCGCGTGCAATCGTACCGATTCTGTCCCCCGTCAATCGCTGTATGACAATGAGGTTGAAGCCGACTGGCGGCGTTATCTGGGCCATTTCCACAACAAGAACGAGGAAGACGCCATACCAGACCTTGTCGTAGCCCGCCGCCAGGATGAGCGGCAGCGTAATCGGCAATGTCATGACGATCGCGGACATGCCTTCCATGATGCAGCCGAGGATGGCGTAGAAGATCAGGAGAACGATCACCAGTACGAAGGGCGAAAGGTTGAGGGACTGTATGCTGGCGGCGATATAGGCGGGCAGACCGAGATAGCCGAGGCCGACCGACAGGAACATCGCGCCGATGATGATGAAGCCGATCATCGCGCAGGTCTGTGCCGCATGGTAGACGGCCTCCGCCATGTTGCGCACGGTGAGCGAGCGCTGGAAGAGCCCGATGAGAACCGAGCCGGCGACACCGACGCCCGCTGCTTCCGTCGGGGAGGCGATGCCGCCATACATCGAGCCTATGACGCTGAGGATCAGCAGCAGGACCGGGCCGAGACCGCGAAGCGCCGCGAGCTTTTCCGACCATCCCGTCGACGGCGGCGCCTTGCCGACCAGCGTCGGATCGAGGATCGACCTGATGGCCAGGTAGCCCATGTAGGAAGCGGCCAGAAGGCCTCCGGGAATGATGCCGGCCATGAAGAGGCGCAGGATCGATTCTTCCGCCAGCACCCCGTAGATGATCATGATCACCGAGGGAGGGATCAGGAAGCCGAGCGTTCCGGCCCCGGCGAGGCTGCCGATCACCATCTTGCGGTCGTAGCCCCGGTTCAAAAGCTCGGTCGCCGTGATGCGGCCGACGGTGGCGGTCGTGGCGGCAGAGGAGCCGGATACGGCGGCAAACAGCGTGCAGGCCAGGACGGTGATGTGGCTCATGCGGCCCGGTAGCCTGCGGGTCCAGGGCGCCAGTCCGCTGAACAGGGCTTCCGAAAGCTTCGTGCGGAACAGGATTTCCGCCATCAGGATGAACAGCGGCAGGGCCAGCATTTCGGCGCTGACCGCGGAGTTCCAGATTTGCTGGGCCAGGAGCTTTTCGACCGGCATGTTGGGTCTGAAGATCGACAAGACCATGATGCCGGACCCGATCAGGCCAAGTCCGACCCAGACACCTGCTCCAAGCAGGAGGACAAGCAGTCCGAGAAGTGTCAGTGAAAGCTTACCCATTACAGTTGATCCTCGGAGGCGGCTTCTCCGGCCAGGGGCTTTCCGCCCAGGATGCCGAGAAGTTGAGCAAGCATCTGCAGGGCAAAGATGATGGCGCCGACCGTCATGACGCCCTGCGGTATCCAGAGCGGGGTTCTGACCACCGACGACGCGGCGGAGCCTCGCATGAAGGACAGAAAGGCCATGTCTCCGATCGCGAATACCATCGCGCCGGCGATCAGCAGGCCGACCACCGTCGCGCAGGCGTCCAGCAACAGGACGCCACGCCGCGGCAGGTAGTCATGGATCGCGGTGACCCGCACGTGGCCGCCGCTTTTCAGGGTCGCCCCCGCAGCCAGGAAGAAGCAGGCCCCCATCATGTAGGCGGCGTAGTCCCAGCTGAAGGGCAGGCTGACGCCGAAAAGGTTCCGGCTGACGATCTCGGCGAAGATGAAGGCGAAGATTCCGACGAGGCACAGGCCACCGAGCGCGCCTGCCGCGAAGGTCAAGCGGTCGATCGGGCCGATGATCGCGCCGAATTTCCTGTCCTGGCGTAGGTGCATGATCCGTTTCCAGCTGGCAGGGATGATTGCTGTTCAGGGGACTGCCCGCACCGTTTCGTGCGGGCAGTCCGGTGTCTTAGTTCTTGGCCTTGAGATAGGCGTCGATATAGGGGGCGGCGTCCGGGACACGCTCCTTGAAGGCATCCCAGAGAGGCTGGGCGCGCTTGAGCAGCTCCGCCTTCAGTTCGGGAGAGGGCGCGGTGACGTCCATGCCGTGCTCCTTCAGGACGGCGATCTTGGCGTCGTCTTCGGCGCGGCTTGCCAGCCAGAACTCGCCTTCCATCTTCTTCGCCGTGTCTTCGATCGCCTTCTGGTCCTCTGGCGAAAGGGCGTTCCAGGCGTCCAGGTTGACGGTGACGATGTTGCTGGAGGCCTGCCAGTTGAAGGCGCTCATGTTCTTCAGGAATTCCCAGAAGGAGCCGTCGACGCCGGACGAGGAGGAGGTCGTCACGCCTTCGATGGTGCCGGCTGCCAGCGAGGGCACCACTTCACCCCAGGGCATTTGCAGCGGGGCGGCGCCCAGTGCGGTGAAGAAGCCCTGGCCGTTCGCATCGACGACGCGCAGCTTCAGGCCGGCAAGGTCCTCGATCGTTTTGATCGGCTTCTTGGAATAGACGGCCTGGCCCGGCCACGGCACCATGTAGAGCAGCTTCTGGTTCATGGAGGCGGCAACCTCCTCGACCTTGGGTCGGAAGAACTTGTGCAGCAGCGCGAGGTCGCCCATCGTCGGGGCGAGATAGGGAAGGCTCTCGACACCCAGCACCGGCGCTTCGCCGACCTGCTGGCTCATCAGGATGTCCGCGATCGGGATCAGGCCGTCGCGGACCGCCGTCATTCCTTCCGGCCCCTTGATGCCGAGCGCACCGCCGGCATGCACGGTGATCACGACTTCGCCGTTCGTCACCGTCTTTACGGCCTCGGCAAATTTCATGGCGTCTTGCGTGTGGAAATTGCTTTCCGGCCAGACGACCGACATGTCCCATTTGGTTTCGGCATGCGCCTGTGCGGCCACGGTCATTGCTGCTGCCGTCAGCAGCGCACGGAAGGTGTTCTTCATCTGATATCTACCCCTCGATAATTTTTGTTCGCATGAATGCGTTATGGGAAAACTACGGACTTGCGATTTCGGTATACCGCTTGTATGTCCAATAGGGAAGGACGCTAAGGTGATTTTTTGTTCAATGCAATAGGGTGCATAGAAAATATGCGAAGCCCTGCGGGCGAGGCCCTTGAAAGGAGCCGGCATGACACTGACAGTCGATCTGAACTGCGACATGGGAGAGAGTTTCGGCGCTTATACCATCGGTGACGATGCGACCATGCTCGACATCATCACCACGGCCAATGTTGCCTGCGGTTTCCACGCTGGCGATCCCGTCGTGATGCGCGATACCATTCTGGCGGCGAAGGCGAGAGGCGTTGCCGTCGGCGCGCATCCCTCTTTCATGGATCTCTATGGTTTCGGGCGTCGCCGCATCGTCGGTGACAGTCCTCAGGACCTGGAGGCGCAACTGATCTACCAGATTGCCGCGATGCAGGGCATGGCGCGTGCGCTCGGCTGGCCTATCACGCATGTGAAGACACATGGCGCGCTCGGCAACATGGCGGCGGAAGACAGCGGAATGGCGGAGACGTGCGTGCGCGCCGTCATGGCCGTAGACCCGTCCCTGGTCTTCGTGACGTTGCCCTATTCCGAGACGATGAAGGCCGCGCAGAAGGCCGGGCTGACGATCGCCTGCGAAGTCTTCGCCGACCGGACCTATACCGCCAAGGGCATGCTGACCTCCCGCAAGGTGGAGGGCGCGGTGATCCATGATCCGCAACGCAGTGCCGACCACGCGTTGACGATGGTCAAGGACGGCTACATTCCGACCACCGACGGAACCCGCCTGCCGGTCGAGGCGGCAACGGTCTGCGTCCACGGGGACACGCCCGGCGCGGTGGCGACCGCCCGTATCCTGCGCACCTCATTTGAAGCCGAAGGCATAGCCATCAGGCCGTTCGCATTGCCTGCAACAGCATAAGAAAAGAGAACATTCCATGACGCGTATTGTCTACCTGAACGGTGACTGGCTGGCCGAAGCCGATGCCAGGGTCTCGATCTTCGACCGGGGCTACCTGTTCGCCGACGCCATTTATGAAGTGACCGCCGTCCTTGACGGAAAGCTGCTCGATTACGCCGGCCATGCCGCCCGCCTGAAACGGTCGCTTGGTGAAATCGGCATCAGCTGCCCGCTGTCAGATGAGGACATGCTGGCCGTGCATCGCGAGATTGTCGAGCGCAACAGCCTGCGGGAAGGCCTCATCTATCTGCAGCTGTCGCGTGGCGTCGCCGACCGCGATTTCCTGTTCGAGGAAGACATGCAGCCGACGCTCAGCATGTTTACCCAGGCCAAATCCGTCATCGACAATCCCAAGGCGAGGAGCGGCATCTCGGTCGTGACGCTGGAGGACCAGCGCTGGAAGCGGTGCGACATCAAGACCGTCCAGCTGCTCTACCCAAGCCTTGCCAAGATGGAGGCCAAGCGCCGTGGCGCCGACGATGCCTGGCTCGTCGCCGACGGTCTGGTGACGGAGGCAAGTTCTGCAACCGCGCATATCGTCACCCGCGACGGTCGTCTGGTAACCCGGCCATTGGGACGGGAAATCCTGCCGGGGATCACGAGGTCTTCCGTGATCGACCTGGCGCGCGCGGCCGGCATGCCGGTCGAGGAACGTGCTTTCACACCGGAAGAGGCGAAGGGCGCAGGCGAGGCCTTCATCACCTCGGCGACCAACTTCGTGCTTCCCGTCGTCGAAATCGACGGTGTGCCGATCGGCACCGGAAAGCCTGGGCCGGCTTCGGCGAACCTCAGACATCTCTATATCGAAAGCCGCCGGAAGGGGGCTATCTGACGAGCTTCGCCGCCGTCACGAAGGCGGCGGCGATCTCCGGGAATAGATGGGCTGGCCGTCAGGGGGCGAAGTTCTTCGCTTCCGACATCGTGCGCTTCAGGTCCGCGATGAAGGCGTGCAGCAGGCGCGAGCGGGGCACGCCCTTGCGGGTGATCAGGCATGCGCTGATTTCCACCGGCGGCTGGAAGGGCAGAAGGGCGATTTTGTCGGCATCGCGGGTGACAGCGCTGTAGGGATCGACCACGGCAATGCCGAGCCCGGCCCCCGCCAGGACGGTGGCCGTGGAGCAATAGCGCACTTCCACCCGGGGATCGTAGATCGCCTCGTCACCCTCGAATGCCTGCCGCAGCATCTGGCCTATGCGGGATTCCGCTTCGAGGCCGATGAAGGTCCCGGATGTCAGGTTCCGGGGCGAAATGCTGTTTTCTCGGGCGAGCGGCAGGTCCTTCGGCACGAGCGCCACGAGGTGTCCTGCCGCGAGATGCTCGACATTGACGGAAGGGTTCTTCCTGTCGAGGGCGAGCCCCAGTCCGAGATCCGCCGTCCCGTTCTGCACGGCTTCGACGACATGCTCGAGGCGGCGGACGTCATAGGACACCATCACGTCCGGACGGGTGGACAGGAAGTGCTTCAAAGCAAGCGGCGCGACCGTGTGTCCGAGCGGCGGCGTGGCGATGATCCGCAGGCGACCGGAAAGACCCTGCCGGATGCTGCGCGCCCGATTTGAAAACGATCGCAGCAGGCCGAAGACCGGCCGCACCTCCTCGTAAAGCTGCAGGGCTTCTTCCGTCGGCTGCAGTCGCCGGTGCAGGCGTTCGAACAGTGTGACGCCCAGCTGGCTTTCCAGTTGCCGGATGCCGTTCGATACCGCCGGCTGGGAAATACCGAGCTGTTCGGCGGCCTCGACCGTCGTCTCGCAGCGCATCATCGCCCCGAAAATTTCGAGCAGTCTCAGCGAAACGTCGGTGTCCGGCAGGTCTTCCTTCATGCGCTCTTGGTTACCATGTCGCCAAAGGCCATGGCTACGGCGGCCTGCGTCGGATCGATGACCGGCAGTGAAAGTGCCGCTTCCAGGCGTTGGCGATGGCCGGACATGCCGGCGCAGCCGAGAACGATGGCCTCGGCGCCCATCTTTTTCAGTTCTTCGCCTGCTTCCAGCAGGCCGGCGAAGCTTTCTTCGCCATGACCACTGTCGGCAACGCTGATGTTGCCGCTGAGCGCGACTTCTCCGGCAAGCCTCTGTTCGACGCCCAGGCGGCGAAGCGTTCGCAGGTGACGCGGTATCGATGCCGGAGACACCGCGATCACCCCGAAACTGTCGGCGCAGGCAAGCGCGGTCAGCGCTCCGGCATCCTGAATGCCGTAGACCGGCGCGTCGGTGAGCGATCGGGCGAGATCGAGGCCGGGCTGCGAATAGCAGGCGATGACGAAGGCGCCGGCGTCCGGCCTTTCCTCGACAATCTTGCCGACATTCAGCGCCGCCTCGTCCACGTGGCGCTGGGTGATCACGCCGGGAGGACCCTCGGTGATCGTCACGCATTCGATCTCGATGTCGGGATGATGCATGAAGCCGGAAAGGGCCTCGCGCAGCCCTTCGGTCACTGATTCCGAACTGTTGGGGTTGATGACCACGATCGAGCGTTTCATGACGAGATGTCCGTTCCCTGAGCCTGAAGAACCTTCAGTTCCGTGGCCATGTGGCCGGGCATGCCGACGAGATCCGTTGGCGCACGGGCGATGAAGCGTCCGCGTCCGCGGCTTGCCACAAGGGTGCCCTTGTCGACGATCACGTCGCCGTGGTTGATCACCGTTTCCGGCCAGCCGGTCACGGACAGTCCCTCGAAGGGTGTATAGTCCATATTGTCATGCTGATTGGCGGCTGTGACGGTGCGCGTCTCGTCTGGATTCCAGATGGCGATGTCCGCATCGAAACCGGGGGCGATGGCGCCCTTTTTTGTCAGCCCGAACGTTCTCGCCGCATTGCTTGATGAAAGCCGTACGAATTGCTGTAGCGTGATGCGGCCCTTCAGAACGCCTTCGGAGAACAGGTAGGGCAGCCGCATGGCGATGCCTGGCATGCCGTTGGCGATCTTCGGGTAGGGCGCGTTCGGGCCGTTTGCGAATTTGCCCGTCTCGTCGGCGCGGTAGGGAGCGTGATCGGAGGACACGCTTTCGAATGTGCCGGCCTGCACATGCCGCCAGAGGGCGGCCTGCGTCTCACTGTCGCGAAGAGGCGGAGAGCAGATGTATTTCGCGCCCTCCATGCCCGGTCGATCGAGGTCGTCGCGGGTGAAGGCGAGATATTGCGGGCAGGTCTCGGCGAAGAGCTTTGTGCCGGCCAATTTCTCGCGCTGGACGATTTCGGCGCCGCCGCGCGTCGACACATGGACGATGAACAGCGGTGCGTCGACCAGCTTGGCAAGCGAGACGGCCCTGTTGATGGCCTCCTCCTCGGCGAGCTCCGGCCGGCTGACGGCATGATATTTCGGCGCGTCCAGCCCGGCGGCCAGAAGCTTCCGGTTCATCCATTTGACCATGTCGTTGTTTTCGGCGTGGACCATGGTCAGCGCGCCGTGCCGTTTCGCGACCGTCAGGATGTCGAGCATGCCGCCGTCGCCGATGTTCATGAGATCGTAGGTCATGAACACCTTGAAGGACGTAATGCCACGCTCGAAGACGCCGGGAAGCTCGTCAAGGACGGATGGAGAGGGGTCCGAGATGATCAGATGGTAGGAATAGTCGAGAACGGAGTTCGGCGCGGCCCGTCCGTCATAGGTCGACAGCACGTCGGCGATCGCCTGCCCGCGATGCTGTGCGGCGAACGGAACGAAGGTCGAGTTGCCGCCGAAGGCCGCCGACACCGAGCCGGAATAATAGTCGTCGGCGGTCATGATGCCCGAGGAGCTTTCCTGGGCAATATGGCAATGGGCCTCGATGCCGCCGGGCATAACGAGCCTGCCGCGCGCGTCGATGCGACGGTCGCCACCCTCAAGGCCCTCCGCGACCGCCATGATCCGTCCGTCCCGGATGCCGATATCGGCCTCGAACGTGTCTGCGGCCGTCACCACGCGACCGCCATGGATGACTGTGTCGAACGTGTTCACGGGACTGATCTCCTAAACCTCGATGATGGCGCCGGTCTGCGACGTGATGCGGCCATAATGTTCTACGCGACGGTGGCGGGCAAAGTCGAATATGGTGGCCTTGCCGAAAGCGCATTTGGCGAAATCGCATTCGGCCATGATCAGTTCGTCCTCCTCGGTCTCGGCGCGTGCTAGCACGAAACCGTCGGGATCGACGATTATCGAGCCGCCCATCAGCGGATGCCCGTCCTCGACGCCGGCCTTGGCGACGCCGACGACATAGGTGGCGTTCTGATAGGCGCCGGCCTGCAGCGAGAGGTCGGAATGGAACAGCCGCTTCTCCAGGCCCTCGGCGCTCATCTGCGAATTGACCGACGGGGTGTTGTAGCCGATCGTCACGAGTTCGACGCCCTGGAGGCCCATGCAGCGGAACGTCTCCGGCCAGCGGCGATCGTTGCAGATCGCCATGCCCATGATCACGCCTTCGTTGCGCCAGACGTTGAAGCCGAGATCGCCCGGCAGGAAATAGCGCTTCTCGAGGTGTTGGAAGGCGCGCTCGTTGTCGTATTCCGAGTGGCCGGGTAAGTGGATCTTGCGGTACTTGCCGACGACCTCGCCCTTCCGGTTGGTGAGGATGGAGCTGTTGTAATGCAGTCCCTCCGGCGTCTTCTCCGCATAGCCGAAAGTCATCGCCATGTTCAGTTCGCGCGCACGCTCGAACAGCGGCATGGTGGCTGCATTCGGCATTTCGGTCTCGAACCAGCTATCGACCTCCGCCGGGTCGGTCATGTACCAGCGGGGAAAGAAGGTCGTCAGCGCCAGTTCCGGATAGACGATCATGTCGGCGCCCTTCGATCCGGCCTCGTTCATGAGGTCGAGCATGCGCGCGACGACCTGTGCGCGGCTGTCGGCCTTCTGGATCGCGCCCATCTGGGCTCCGGCGATATGCATGCGTGTCATGGTGTTTCCTTTCATGTTTGGTGCGTCACTGCGCCAGGCGTCGCTGGAACCGGCTGACGAGCCGGACCAGGGGCCATAGCAGGACGAGGTAGATCAGCGCCGCGAGAACCAGCGGCGAGGCGTTGTAGGTGATCGAGCGCGCCATGTTGGCGTTGTAGAGCAGTTCGGCGAATGACACGGTGGAGGCGAGCGAGGTCAGCTTGACCACTTCGATCGTATTGGAGAGAAGGTCGGGCAGGACATTGCGGATCGCCTGAGGCAGGACGACGTAGCGCAGCATCTGGCCCTTCGTCAGGCCGGTCGAGCGGGCCGCTTCCCACTGTCCCTTTGCGACCGACTGGATGCCGGCGCGGTAGACTTCCGCATAATAGGCCGAGTTGTTCAAGAAGAAGGAAAGCACCACCGCAGTGAAGGGCGAGATCTCGACGCCGGCGAAAGGCAGGCCCGAATAGACGAAGATCAGCAGGACAAGCGGCGGCAGGGCCCGGAAGATGTCCGTGAAGACGATCGACGTCAGCCGTAGCCAGCGCCGCGGACTGAGATTGGCGAGCGCGACGAAAAGCCCGCCGACGAGGCCCAGAAGGATCACCGCGCCGCAAAGCTGCAGCGTCATGACCAACCCCTTCATCATCAGGGGGAAAGCCTTGATCATGATCTCCAGGTTGAAGAATTCGTCGATCAGTGTCTGCACGGCCGTTCTCCTAGTTCCGTTTCCAGCGCTGGTGCGTTTCGAGGTAGCGGGCGAGGAAGACGAGCGGCAGGAACAGCAGGAGATAGGCGATGGCGGCGAGCGACAGCGGCGTCGCGCTGCCGGAAAAACTCTGGGCGGAGGTTGCGGCGGAAAGGATTTCCGGCACACCGATCACGGAGCCGAGTGCCGTCATCTTGGTGATGGCAAGCGCCCGGTTGACCAGCGGCGGTGTCGCGAGCCGCACGGCCTGCGGCAGGGCGACATGGAGGAGCGTCCGATTGTAGCCGAGCCCCGTCGCGATGCCGGCCTCCCATTGTCCCGCCTCGACGGCCGCAAAGCCGGCCCAGAAGATCTCCTCGGCAAAGGCCGCAAGCGTGAGGCTCAGCGCTATGAACAGGACCGTGGGGCCGGGGATCATCACGCCGGTCGAGGGCAAGCCGAAATACAGGATGAGGATCAGGATCAGCGGCGGCAGGGAGCGGAAGATATCGGCAAAGCAGATGATGACGAAGTTGGCGGGCTTGAAGCGGTAGCAGCGGATGCAGGCGAGCAGGAGCCCGAGCGCGATGCCGGCGATGATCGTTGCGACGCCGACCGCGACGGTGGTGCCGACACCCGCCAGGATGTCGCGCCAGTAGGTGGCGATGACGGCGGGGTTGAAGAAGGTCTGGAGGAAGCGATCGAGCCCGGACATGTTCGCCTCAGTGGATCACGCGGGCGAGGAATTCCTGCGTCCGCGCGGCCTTGGGGTTGCCGAAGATTTCCTCCGGGCGGCCCTGCTCGACGATGACGCCGCCATCCATGAAGACCACCCGGTCGGCGGTTTCGCGGGCAAAGCTCATCTCGTGGCTGACGACGAGCATCGTCATCCCCTTCGCCTTCAGGTCCTTCATCACCTTGAGTACAGAGCCGACGAGTTCGGGATCGAGCGCGGAGGTCGGCTCGTCGAAGAGCATGACCTTGGGATCGAGCGCCAGCGCCCGGGCGATCGCCACGCGTTGCTGCTGGCCGCCGGAGAGTTCGGCGGGATAGGCGGCGGTCTTGTGCGCCATGCCGACCTGTTCGAGCATCTCGACGGCGCGCGCCTCGGCTTCCGCCCTGCTACGCCCCATCGCCTTGCGCTGGGCAAGCGTCACATTGTCCAGGACCCGCATGTGCGGATAGAGATGGAAGCCCTGAAACACCATGCCGACCTGAAGGCGCATGCGGTCGAGGTCCCGGCTGGTGCCGTGCATGATGTTCCGTCCGTCGACGATGATATCGCCGGCGGACGGTTGTTCCAGGAGATTGCAGCAGCGCAGCATCGTGCTCTTGCCGGAGCCCGAAGGCCCGATGATGAAAACCAGTTCACCCTTGGCAATCTTGAGATCGATGCCCTTGAGGATAGCATTGTCGCCGAAGCGCTTTTCCAGGGCGGCGATCTCGAGCATGGGACGTGTGGTCACGCTGCTTCTCCGTTCCGTCGGCATCCAGGGTTGGTGAACGCCGTTTATTTCAGGTCGCAGGAAGGCGTGTGATCGTCTTCGACATAACCGTCGAAGCCTGGTGTGCCGTAGCCCTTGACCGGGGTGATGATCGTGCTACCGGGCTTCGGCGTGACGCCGAACCATTTTTCCGACAGCTTGGCCATGGAACCATCGATCTTCAGGCATTCGACCGCCTTGTCGATGGTGTTGCGCAGGTCCACTTCGTCCTTGCGCAGCGCCAGGCCCCAGACGAGACCGGTGGGGTATTCAAAGGACAGCTGCAGCTTGGGATTCTGCTTGACGGCCCATGCCGAAACGGTGGCGCCCGCCATGTTGGCGTCGGCTCGTCCGGCAAGGACAGCCGCTACGGCATCGGTGTTGCTGCCATAGCTTTCGACGGTCCAGCCATACTCGCCAGCCTTGTCACGCAGGAAGCTCTCGTAGACCGAGCCCTTGTTGACGGCGATGGTCTTGCCCTTGAACGCTTCCAGTTCATCGTAGTCGGGGGCACCCGTCGGGACCACGAATGCGAAATTGGTGTCCATGAAGCCTTCCGTGAACAGAAGGTTGGCGGCGCGCTCCTTGGTCACCGTCACAGGTGCCGCGAGAAAGTCGTAGGTGCCCGCCTGGAGGGCTGGAATGAGGCCCGAAAACTGGGCGGCCGTCAGGTCGATCTTCTTTCCGAGCCGCTCACCGATAAGGTCGGCAAGATCGACGTTGAAACCTTCGACCTTGCCGTCGAGTGTCGGCATGGCATGCGGCGCGAAGGTGCCGTCCAATGCGGTTTTCAGGGTCTCTTCGGCGTTGACCGGTGCGTGAATGGCAATGAGGGACAGGCCGAGAAGTCCGGCCTTCAAAAAACTGTTCATTTTGTTCTCCTGCTGGTGGTTGTGGCCTTTTCGGCCTCTTTTTCTGGCAGGCATGCTTTCACACCGGATGTTGCGGTGCAATATAATTGATAATTATAATATGACTTGAATTATATGATTTTGTTATATGAAGGCGCCGATCATGCTGCGGCGGGGTATTGCAGTAAACGGCGCGGTGGCAGCCCGCGCCGTTTGTCAAAAGTCGGATGCCTGGCAATGGCCGTTATTGCGCAAAGACGCCATCAAAATCCTTGAAGCCCTTGACCTCGATCGGATTGCCGGACGGATCGAAGAAGAACATGGTGCGCTGTTCGCCCGGTTCGCCTTCAAAGCGGACGACAGGCGGGATGTCGAAGGCAATACCGGCATCCTCCAGCCGCTTTGCCAGCGCGAACCAGTCGTCCAGCCGCAGGATGACGCCGAGATGCGGCATCATCACCATGTGATTGCCGACCTTGCCGGTGCGGGTGACTTCAAAGGGCTTGCCGAGATGGAGCGAGATCTGATGGCCGAAAAAGTCGAAGTCGACCCAGGTGTCGGTTGATCGGCCTTCTTCGCAGCCGAGCACGTCGCCGTAGAATTTGCGCGAGGCGTCGAGATCGGTGACGTGGTAGGCGAGATGAAAGAGAGAACGCATTGATGGCTCCGTTTGTGTCGTTCGCATATTCGTGGAGAGGCGTCGCTCCGTTGCGGAGCGACCGAAAGGCGGGGAATGTCAGAACCCTCTGACGAGACCGCCGTCGACCCGTATCTGGGTCCCGGTCACATAGCTTGCCTGCTTGCTGGCGAGAAAGGTCGCAACCGCGGCGAATTCTTCGGGCGTGCCGTAGCGGCCGGCGGGGATGTCGCCTTGGGAGGCCTTTCGCACGGCCTCCGCCGACATGCCGGTCTTGGCCGCCTTGTTGGCGTCGAGTTCACGCAGGCGATCGGTCTCGATGCGGCCGGGCAGGATCATGTTGACGGTGACGCCGTGTCCGGCGACCTCTGCGGCCAGCGTCTTGGACCAGCCGCCGATCGCGCCGCGCACGCCGTTGGACAGAGCAAGGTTGGGGATCGGCTGGACGACGCCGGAGGAGCCGACCGTGATGATGCGGCCCCAGCGCCGCTCGATCATGGCGGGGAGGAGGGCGTCGGTGATGGAGAAGATCGACAGCGCCATCTGCTCGAACGCGGATGCCCAGGCGGACATGTCCTGTCCGGCTGCGGGGCCGGGCTTCGGTCCGCCGGTATTGTTGATGAGAATGTCGACGCCGCCTTCGGCGACGAGGCGTGCCGTCAATGTCTCGACCGAGCCCCGGTCTGCGAGATCAAGCGTCACCGGCGTGATGCCGTCTGCAAGGCCGTCCCGCGGTACATTGCGTGCTGCGGCGTAGACGGTAACGCCTTCGTCCGCCAGTGCTGCGGCGATGGCGGCGCCCAGTCCCCGGCTGGCGCCGAGAACCAGCGCCTTGCGTCCCTTCAATCCGAGATCCATGTTATTTCAATCCTGCGAGCTTGGCCGTCTGACGGGCGATGAGGTTTTCGACTTCCGCAATGGCTGCCGGCGACAGCGCAGCACCCGGCTTGCGCTGGGCGGCGCTGGCGATCGCGCCACGCTTGGCAAGCACGTATTTGCGCACCGCCAGACCGGCGCCGGGCTGTTGTTCGTATCGCACCAGCGGCAGGTAGCAGTCGAACACGTCCTGCGCGGTGTCAAAGTCTCCGGAACCGGTCAGCCGGCAGACATCGACCATCATCTCCGGATAGCCGAAGCCGGTCATCGCGCCATCGGCGCCGCGACGCATCTCTTCCGGCAGGAAGACGCCGCCATTGCCGCAGAGAATGGAGACCCGGCGATGCCCCTCGGCCTCGGCCTTGCGCAGGTCCGTGATCTTTTGAAGGCCGGGCCAATCCTCGTGCTTCAGCATCACGATGCTCTGATGGGCGTCGAAGATTGCGGTCAGGGTGCGGGGAGAGATGTGGATGCCGGTGGTCAGCGGAAAGTCCTGCAGCACCAGAGGCACGTCTTTGCCGATCGCCTCGACCACGTTGCCGTAGTAGGTGACGATCTGCTCGTCGGTTTTCAGGGAGCCGGGCGGCGCGACCATCACGCCTGCCGCACCAAGATCCATGACCCTTGCCGTCAGTTCGGCGATCGCCGCCAGGCCGGGCGCCGATACACCGACGACGACGGGGCGGCTTTCGGCGCGCGCCAGCGTCAGACGGGCGACCTCGACCGACTCGGCCAGTGTCAGCTTCGGCGCCTCGCCCATCATGCCGAGGATCGTCAGCCCGTCCGCGCCCTTGTCGAAATAGAAGTCCACCATGCTGTCGACACTGGCGGCGTCGATCGCGCCCGTCTCCGTGAATGGTGTCACTGCGATCACGAAAACGCCTTTGGCGTCGCTGGTCAGCAGGCTCATGAGGCTTTCCTCTTCATTTTGTCGGAACCGCGGGGCAGTCATCGCGACAGAATGGGCTGCCGCGACCGCTCCAGTGCGCATATCGGCGCGCTGCCGCGGGGCGAAACTGAATCAACTTCAATTTTCAGTATACCAACGGTATTTCAAAAACAAGACGCGACCGCTTCAGGCAAGATGGTCGCTTTCGACGTTTCCGCCTTTCACTTTGCTGCCGGTGACTGGGGCTCCTGCCGCCCAGAGGGGGTGCCGATACCGACGCGAGGGAGGTGGCTGAAGTAGTCTTTCAGGATCTCGATGAACATCGTGACGTGGGCAGGCTTCCGGTGTCCGTAGAGGTCGGCGACGATGACCTTGGGCGCCGGCAGTTGGTCGGTCAGCGGAACGCGGACGATATGGGCTCGGTCGCGACTGAAGTCGTTGCGCGGGATCGTATTGAGCAGCGAGAATCCCATGCCATTGGCGATCGCCGCCCGGACGGTCTCGTAGGACGTGGAGCGCAGCGCGACATGCGGGCGCTTGGCAATGACGTCGAAAAGGGTCATCAGGTAGACCGAGGTTTCCGGCAGGTCGAGGAGGATGAAGGGCGTGTCCACCAGGTCCGCGAGAGCGACGCTCTCCCGGTTGGCCAGCGGGTGGCTTGCCGGCAGGGCGGCATGCGCCGGCAGTTCGCAGATCGGCGTATGGCCGTCGCCCATGCCGCGGCCGATGTCGTAGGTGACGGCGAATTCGATCTCTCCTGTCGCCAGCCATTCACGCAATTGCGGCTGCCCGCCTTCCATCAGGTCGATGGACCCGATGCCGCAGCGCTCCTGGTAGGCCTTCAGCACGTCTATCATGTAGGCAGGCCCGAACGGCACGAAGCAGCCGATGCGGGCATTGTCCGGCTTTCCCTGCCCAAGCAGCCCGATCGATCGCGAGAATTCGCCTTCGGCAGTCATCAGGGCGCGGGCGGCATTCAGGAAGCGTTCGCCCTCCGATGTGACGAGCACGCCGCGCGACTGCCGGCGGTCGAAGATCTTGGCGTCGAGCTGGCTTTCCGCCATCGCTATTGCCGCCAGGATCGATGACTGGGATATTCGCAGCGCTTGCGAGGCCTTCTGTATGCTACCCTGGCGAGCGACCTCGCATACGTAGCGGATTTGCCGTAGCGTCAAATTCATGGGGGTCTATTACTACATAAAATAGAGAAATAATCTAATCAGAATACACTTTATGGAGCGACAAGAAATAGGCAACACTCTTGGAAGCTCACTTTTTGAGCATAAAATCGCGATGCGGCGCCACGACCCAAAGCGGTAGCCGATGTCGGACAGATCAAAAAATATAACGAGGAGAACTGACAGATGCACATTTCACGCAGGCAGTTTCTGGGCACGGCAGCCGCCGCAACGGCCGCGACGGTCCTGCCTTTCGGGATCGGCTCGGCCTATGCCAACACGCCGCTCCTGAAGGTCATTCCCCATGCCGACCTCAAGATCGTCGATCCGATCTGGACGACCGGCTACATTTCCCGCAACCACGGCTACATGATCTACGACACGCTGTTTGCGATGGATGCGGACCTGAAGCCGCAGCCGCAGATGGTCGACACCTACGAGAAGAGCGACGACGGGCTGACCTGGACCTTCAAGCTGCGTGACGGCCTCGCCTGGCATGACGGACCGCCGGTGACCGCAGAAGACTGCGTCGTGTCGCTCACCCGCTGGGGCAAGCGCGACGGCATGGGCCAACGCCTGTTCGGCGTCATTTCCAAGCTCGAAGCCGCCGACGACAAGACGATCGTCATGACGCTGTCCAAGCCCTACGGCCTGGTGCTGGAATCGCTCGGCAAGATCTCCTCCAACGTGCCCTTCATGATGCCGAAGCGCATCGCCGAGACGGATGCCAGCGAGCAGATCAAGGAATCGATCGGTTCGGGACCGTTCATCTTCAAGGCCGACGAATGGGTGCCGGGTTCCAAGGTCGTCTATCTGCGCAACGAGAAATACGTTCCGCGTTCGGAGCCGGTCTCGGCCGCCGCCGGCGGCAAGGTCGCCAAGGCCGATCGCGTGGAATGGCTGACGATCGGCGATCCGACGACGGCGATGAACGCCCTGATCTCCGGTGAAGTGGACTACTGGGAACAGGTTCAGCCGGATCTGGCGCCGCTGGTCGGCGGCAATGAGGGCATTTCGACGGCGGTTCTCGATACGCTCGGCTCCATGGGCATGGCTCGCTTCAACAGCCTTGTCGGCCCGACGGCCAACGAGAAGCTGCGCGTCGCCATCGCCAAGGGCTTCAAGCAGGAAGACTTCCTGCAGTCGGCGATCGGTAATCCGGAGTACTACAAGGTCAGCCCGAGCATCTATCCGGCCGGCTCCACCTTCGCCACCGACGCAGATGCTGACATGGTGGACGGTGACATGGAAGCCGCCAAGAAGATGGTCGCCGAATCCGGCTACAAGGGCGAGAAGCTGGTCGTGCTTCAGTCGACCGACAACCCGGTCCTCTCGGCTTTCGCGCTGGTCGCTGCCGAAAAGCTGCGCGCCATGGGGATCAATGTCGACCTGCAGGCGATGGACTGGTCGACCGTTCTGTCGCGCCGCGCTTCCAAGGAAGACATGGACAATGGCGGCTGGAGCATCTTCTTCACCTGGTGGATCGGCGGCGATTCCGTCCATCCGCTGGCCAACGTCCAGTTTGGCGGCAACGGCGAAAAGGGATGGTTCGGCTGGGCATCCGACGAGAAGCTCGAGGAACTGCGCAATCAGTTCGCCGAGGCGACCGACCTCGACAAGCAGAAGGAGATCGCCGCCGAAGTGCAGAAGCGCATCTTCGCGATCGCCTCTTTTGCGAACCTCGGAACCTTCTTCGTTCCCTGCGGCTATTCCGACAGCGTCAAGGGCATGATCCAGTCGCCGGTCCAGTTCTTCTGGAACATGGAAAAGGTCTGACACCGGCCCCTCGAATAGAACGACAATGGCGGCGGGGCTCACAAAGCCCCGCCCCGGACATCGAATTCCAGTCAGCAGGGAGCGCCCATGTGGTTCTTCATCCTGAAAAGGGTGCTGGCAACGATACCGGTCCTGGTCATCGTCGCCTTCATCGTTTTCCTTCTCCTGAGGCTCGCGCCCGGAGACCCGGCGGTCGTCATTGCCGGCGACTATGCAACGCCTGAGCAGATCGCCGCCATCCGCGAGCGCCTCGGTCTCGACCAGCCGCTGCTCATGCAGTTCCTGATCTGGGCAGGGCGCCTGCTTCGCGGTGATCTCGGCATTTCGATCTTCACCAACCTGCCCGTCACCACCCTCATCGGCCAGCGGCTGGAGCCGACGATGATGCTGTCTCTGGTGACGATCATCTATTCGACGCTGGTCGCTGTACCGCTCGGCGTGCTGGCCGCGTGGAAGGAAGGCAGCTGGATCGACCGGGCGATCATGATCCTCTCGGTCATCGGCTTCTCGGTACCGGTCTTCGTTGTCGCCTATGTGCTGATCTACGGCTTTTCGATCCAGCTCAAATGGCTGCCGGTGCAGGGCTACAAGAGCCCGTTCACGGACCTCTTCGGCTTCCTGCGCCAGTCCGTGCTGCCGGTTCTGGCACTCTCGGCGATCTTCATCGCGCTGATTGCCCGTATGACCCGCGCCAGCGTGCTGGAAGTGCTGCAGGAGGACTATATCCGCACCGCCCGCGCCAAGGGACAGGTTGAAAGCAAGGTCCTGCTTGTCCATGCGCTGAAGAATGCGGCCGTGCCGATCATCACCGTCATCGGTCTCGGCGTCGCACTCCTGATCGGCGGCGTCGTCGTCACCGAAACGGTCTTCAACATTCCAGGTCTTGGCCGTCTTGTGGTCGATGCCGTGCAGAAGCGCGACTATCCGATCATCCAGGGCCTCATCCTGTTCTTCTCCTTCCTGTATGTGATGCTGAACCTGCTGATCGACATCATCTACACGCTGGTCGACCCGAGGATACGCTATTGAGCACCGTGCCGGAAAACATCAGCCCCGGCCGCACCGGTGGATTCGCCGCCGGTCTCATCCGGGTCGCGCGCCGCTATCCCTTCGCATTTGCGGGCGGCGTCATCATCACGATCATGGTGCTGGCGGCGGTTTTCTCGCCGTGGCTCGGCACGGTCGATCCGATCGCCATGACGCCGTCGCAGCGGCTGAAGCCGCCGTCGGCCGAGCACTGGCTCGGAACCGACATGTTCGGCCGCGACGTGTGGAGCCGCGTGGTCTACGGCACGAGGGTCTCGCTGACGGTCGGCATATGCGCCTCGCTGATCTGCGTCGTCATCGGCCTGGTGACGGGTCTGTTCGCCGGCTATTTCCGCGCCGTCGACGCGATCGTCATGCGCTTCATGGACGGCCTGATGTCGATCCCGGGCATTCTTCTCGCCATCGCGCTGGTGGCGGTGTCCGGAACGGCCAATCTCTATACCGTCATCATCGCGATTTCGGTGCCGGAGATCCCGCGCATCGTCCGGCTGGTGCGCTCCGTGGTGCTGACGGTGCGCGAGGAACCCTATGTGGAAGCCGCCGTCTCGCTCGGCACGCCGCTCCTGAAGATCCTCTATCGGCACATCTTTCCGAACACGGTGCCGCCGCTGATCGTGCAGGCGACCTATGTGTGCGCCAACGCCATGCTGACCGAAGCGATCCTGTCCTTCCTCGGCGCCGGCACGCCGCCTGAATTTCCAAGCTGGGGCAACATGATGGCGGAAGGCCGGGTCTTCTTTCCGCTTGCCCCCTGGATCGTATTGTTTCCGGGGCTTGCCCTCGCGCTCACCATCCTCGCCGTCAATGTGCTCGGCGATGGCCTGCGTGACCGGCTCGACCCCCGCATTGCAAGGAAAATGGCATGAGCGGCGAAGGACCAGTCCTGTCGATCGAAAACCTGACCGTCCGGCTGCCGAAGGGCGCGGACCGCGAAAACGCCGTCAGCAATGTGTCGCTGACGGTCAATCGCGGCGAGATCGTCTGCGTCGTCGGCGAAAGCGGATCGGGAAAATCGGTCAGTTCACATGCGATCATGGGTCTCCTGCCGAAGGAGCTGCAGGTCGCCTCCGGTCGTATCCTCGTTAATGGCAAGAACGTCGTCGAAAAGAGCCTCAGGGAACTGCGTGCCATGCGTGGCACCGAAATGGCGATGATCTTCCAGGAGCCGATGACGGCGCTCAATCCTGTCATCAAGGTCGGCGAGCAGATTGATGAGGTACTGCGCATCCACACCGGCCTGTCGGCGAAGGAACGCTACGAGCGGGTGATCGACATCATGAAGGCGGTCAACCTGCCCGATCCGGTGGCGATGGCGGGTGCCTATCCGCACCAGCTTTCCGGCGGCCAGCGGCAGCGCATCATGATCGCCAGCGCGTTGGTGCTCGATCCGGGCCTTCTGATTGCCGACGAACCGACGACGGCGCTCGACGTGACCACCCAGGCGCAGATCCTCAGCCTCGTCAACGACATCCAGGAGCGGCGCGGCACCGGCGTCCTGTTCATCACCCACGACTTCGGCGTGGTGGCCGAGATCGCCGATCGCGTCGTCGTCATGCGGCGCGGCGAGGTGGTGGAGACGGGCGCGGTCGACGACGTGCTGTCGCGGCCGCAGCATGACTACACGAAGATGCTGATGGCCGCCGTGCCGGGCATGACCCCGCCGAGCCGTCCCTCGAAATCGGCCAACAAGGTCGCCTTCGAAACGGTGAAGCTGGAGAAGACCTATGGCGGCAAGAGCTTCCTGAAGAAGGAGCGGGTCGTTCATGCGCTGAAGGGCGTCGACCTCAGGGTGCGCAAGGGCGAAACCCTCGGCATCGTTGGCGAAAGCGGTTCGGGGAAATCGACGCTGGCGCGCTGCGTCGTCCGGCTCGTCGATCCGACGTCCGGTGCCATCCTGGTCGGTTCGCAGGATATCGCCAATCTCAGCCAGCGGCTCCTGAAGCCGATGCGCAGCAAGGTGCAGATCGTCTTCCAGGATCCCTACCGCTCGCTCAATCCGCGCGTCAGCGTCGGCCAGTCGATCATCGAGGGGCCGGTGAATTTCGGCGTGCCGGAGAAGCAGGCGCTTGAAAAGGCGCGGGAGCTGATGGGCCTTGTGGGGCTTTCGCCGGATGCGCTCGACCGGTTGCCGCACCAGTTTTCCGGCGGCCAGCGCCAGCGCATCTGCATCGCCCGTGCGCTCGCGATGGAACCGGAGATCCTGATCGCCGACGAATCCGTCTCCGCGCTCGACGTCTCGGTGCAAAAGCAGGTGCTGGAACTGCTCGATACGGTGCGCGAGGAATTCAATCTCGCCGTTCTCTTCATCACGCACGATCTCCGGGTCGCGGCGCAGGTGTGCGACCGGATCGCGGTCATGCATCGCGGCGAGGTGGTGGAACTCGGCGAGGCCGCCGCGATCTTCGCCAATCCGCAGCACGAATACACAAGGTCGCTGTTCGACGCCGCCCCCGGCAAGGGACGCGCCTTCGGCACTGCGATCCCCGCCTGATCCATTTGACATCCTGACCGGCCGGAGAAGCCGGGTGACGGAGGAAGACCTTTCATGTGCGCCAAACGCATCGCCATCGGCGGCTTCATGCACGAGACCAACACGTTTGCGCCGAGCAAGGCGACCTATGCGGATTTCGAGAAGGGATGGGGTCCCTTGCCGATGGTGCGCGGCGACGAGATCCCGGTGAAGGTCAAAGGCGTCAATATCGGCATCGCCGGAGCGGCCGATTATGCCGCCAGAGCCGGCTGGGAGGTCCTGCCGACGCTCTGGTGCGGTGCGACGCCGTCCGCCCATGTGGAAGCCGAAGCTTACGAAAAGATCGTCACCGAACTGATCGACAGGATCGTGGCCCTCGGACCGCTCGACGGCATCTATCTCGACCTGCATGGTGCCATGGTGGCGGAAAATGCCGATGATGGCGAGGGCGAGCTCCTGCGGCGCCTGCGGCAGGCCCTCGGCCCGGATGTCCCGATTGCCGTCAGCCTCGACCTGCACGGCAACATCACCCCGCTGATGGTTGAAAATTCGGACGTCATGGTCGGCTATCGCACCTACCCGCATGTCGACATGGCCGAGACCGGCCAGCGGACGGCGGCGGCACTCGACCGCATCCTGAGAAGCGGAAAGCGGCCGGAAAAGGCGCTGGTGACCATGCCGTTCCTGATCCCGATTTCCTGGCAGGCGACGGAGGCCGAACCCTGCCGGACCATCTACGAGCGCGTTGCTGCAATGGAAAAGGACGGCGTGACATCGCTCTCGTTCTTCCCCGGCTTTCCGGCAGCCGATTTTGAAGGCTGCGGCCCGGTCGTCATTGCCTATGGCGACACGGCGGACGAGGTGGAACGTGCTGCAACGGAGATTGCGGCTTTTGTCGAAGGCTTTGAAGATGCATTCGATGGCAAGGTCTATGGGCCGGAAGAGGGCGTGCTCTATGCGATGGAGCGGGCAAGGACCGCAAGCCGTCCGATCGTCATCGCCGATACGCAGGACAACCCCGGCGCCGGCGGCAACAGCGACACCGCCGGCATGCTGAAGGCGCTGGTCGCCTGCGGGGCTGAAAACGCTGCCATCGGCGTCATCTACGACGTCGATGCCGCCAAGGCTGCGCATGCGGCGGGCGAGGGTGCGACGTTGCTGCTTGCCGTCGGCGGTAAGTCCGGCATTCCCGGCGACAGTACGTTCGAAGGGACGTTTACCGTCGAAAAGCTCTCCGACGGACGCTTTCGGACTACCGGTCCCTACTATGGCGACAGCGACATGGAGCTCGGCCTCTCGGCCTGCCTGAAAATCGGCGGTGTGCGCGTCGTCGTCGGTTCGCACAAGGTCCAGCTCGCCGATCAGGCGATGTACCGCTTCGTCGGCATCGAGCCGACAAAAGCGGCGATCCTCGTCAACAAGAGCTCGGTGCATTTCCGCGCCGATTTCACCCCCATCGCCGAAGAGATCATCATCTGCGCCGCGCCCGGCCCGATGCCGGTTTCGCCCGTCTCGCTGCCGTGGACGCGGCTCAGAAAGGGCATGAAGCTCGCGCCGAACGGTCCCGTCTTCGGCTGAATGCCAAGCAAACAAGGAGAAATGCCATGTCCGTGCTCGAAAAGATCGACAGCTTCAAGGGAGAACTGGTCGATATCAGGCGCGATATTCACGCCCATCCGGAAATCGGCTTCGAGGAGGTGCGCACCAGCGCCATCGTCATCGAGAGGCTGAAAAGCTATGGTGTCGAGGTTCATACGGGTTTCGGCAAGACCGGGGTGATCGGCGTCATCCGCGGCACGAAGGGCGAGGGCAAGATGATCGGCGTGCGCGCCGACATGGATGCGCTGCCGATGGATGAGACGACCAACCTACCGTATTCGTCCAAGGTGCCGGGCAAGTTCCATGGCTGCGGCCATGACGGGCATACGACCATGCTTCTCGGCGCGGCGCGCTATCTGGCGGCCAACCGGGATTTCGCCGGTACCGCCGTGATGATCTTCCAGCCGGCGGAGGAGGGGCTCGGCGGCGCGCGGCAGATGATTGCCGACGGCCTGTTCGAGAAATTCCCCTGCGACGAAATCTACGGCATGCACAATTCCCCGAACGGCAAGCCGTTCGAGGTCGAGATCAAACCGGGTGCCGCCATGGCGGGCGCCGATTTCTTCGGCATCCACATCACCGGCGTCGGCTCGCATGCCGCCATGCCCGAGCATTCGAAGGATCCAATCGTCGCCGCGACCACGCTGGTCCAGGCCCTGCAGTCGATCGTGTCGCGTAACGTCAAGCCGCTGAAGAGCGCGGTGCTGTCCGTCACCCAGATCCATGCGGGCACGGCCTATAACGTGGTTCCGGAAAAGGCGACGATTACCGGCACGGTCCGGTTCCTCGACCGCGAGGTCGGCAGGCTCATCAAGGAGCGGATGGAAGCCGTATGCCGCGGGATCGCCGCGACCTACGACCTGGATGTCCGTCTCGATCATCGCAACGCCTTCGACGTGCTGATGAACACGGAAGAACTGGTTGCAGGCTATGCCGAGGCCGCCGCCGACATCGTCGGCGCGGAGAATGTCTTCACCGATGTCGAGCCGGTGATGGGCAGCGAGGATTTCGCCGACATGCTGGCGGCTGCGCCCGGCGTCTACTGCCGCATCGGTCATGCCGGCACGGTACCCGTCCACAATCCCGGTTTCACCTTCGACGACAACCTGTTGCCGGTGGGTGCCGCCATCATGGCCCGTATCGTCGAACGTCGCCTCGCTGCTGCGTAAATCCATCCTTACATTTGAGGGCCATAGCAACATGAACCCCAATGACATCCCCTTCGACACAGACGAAATGCTCACGGCGCTGAAGCCCTGGGTCGAATGCGAGAGCCCGACCTTCGATCCGGCCGCCGTCGACCGCATGATGGACCTCGCCGCCTACGATCTTTCGGCTGCCGGCGCCACGGTCGAGCGCATACCCGGCCGCATGGGCTATGGCGGCTCGGTGCGCGCCCGTTTTCCGCACAAGGACTATGGCAAGCCCGGCATCCTTGTTTCCGGTCATCTCGACACGGTACACCCGGTCGGCACGCTCAAGGTCAACCCGTTCCGGATCGAGGACGGCTTTTGCTACGGCCCCGGCATCCAGGACATGAAGGCCGGCTGCTACCTTGCCGTCGAAGCGATGCGACGTCTGGCGCTAGCCGGCGTCGAAACACCGCTGCCGGTCACCATCCTGTTCACCCCGGATGAGGAGGTTGGTACGCCTTCGACCCGCGAGCTGATCGAGATGGAGGCCCGCAAGAGCAAGTATGTGCTCGTCCCCGAACCGGCGGACCCGAAGTGCAATGCGGTGACCGGCCGCTATGCCATCGCGCGCTTCAAGGTGAAGACGAGCGGCCGCGCCAGTCATGCTGGCTGGGCCCTGAAGGACGGCCGATCGGCGATCAACGGCATGGCCCGCAAGATCCTGGAGATCGAGGCGATGACGGGCGAGGACTGCACCTTCTCGGTCGGCGTCATCCATGCCGGGCAATGGGTCAACTGCGTTGCGGACAGCTGCGAGATCGAGGTTCTCTCGATGGCCAAGCGGCAAGCAGATCTCGACCGGGGCGTGGAGCGCATGCTGGCGCTGGCGGGCGAGGAAAACGACATCACGACGGAAGTCTGGCGCACGGTGACACGGCCGGTCTGGGAGCCGGATGCCGGCACGATGGCGCTCTACGAGATCGCCAAGGGGGTTGCCGGCGATATCGGCTTCCATCTCGACCACGGCAGTGCTGGCGGTGGTTCCGACGGCAACTTCACCGGCGCGCTCGGCATCCCGACGCTCGATTCGATCGGCGCGCGCGGGAGGGGCCTCCATACTAAGAACGAGCACATTTTCATCGACAGCCTCGTCGAGCGGGCCCGGCTGATCGCCGGCCTGATGATGCGTCTCGACTGATTGCAAGACACCGACTGACGGAACGAAAGGATTGCCGCGATGGCGCTGACGATGAGCTGGGACGAATGGGCTGCAAGCGACGGCGTCGCGTTGTCGGAGCTGATCAGGCGCGGCGAGGTGACGCCGGGCGAGCTCGCAGTCCAGGCGGCCGAGGCGATCGCTGCAGTCAATCCGGCGATCAACGGCGTCATCGAAGTGTTCGAGGATACGGTTGCCGATCCCGGCCTGATCGGAACGGATCTTTCCGGCTTCTTTGCCGGCCTGCCTTTTCTCATGAAGGACCTCGGCCCGACGGTCGGCGGACGGCTGCAGGAGATGGGCTCGCTCTGCATGACCGGCAATCGGCCATCCTCCGACAGTCACCTGACCACACGCATCAAGGGGGCCGGCCTCAACATCATCGGCCGCACCACGACGCCGGAATTCGGCTGCTGCAGTTCGGCGGAGAACCCGGCCATGTATGTCACCCGCAACCCGTGGAACACCGATTATACCAGTTGCGGATCGTCGGCCGGCGCTGCGGTGACCGTTGCAGCCGGCGCCGTGCCGATCGCGCATGGCAGCGACGGCGGCGGCTCGATCCGCATTCCGGCCGGCGTCAACGGGCTGATCGGGATGAAGACCACCCGCGGCACGTTTTCCATCGCGCCCTACGGCTCGGACTTCACCTCGGTGGTCTCCACGCAAGGGTGCCTGACGCGGACCGTGCGCGACACGGCCGCCTTCATCGACAATTGCCGGGGCGGCGCGCCGGGGGAGTTCATGCCCTACTGGTCGCCCGAGGTTCCCTTCCTCAAGCTCATCGAGCGTGATCCGAAGCCTTTGAAAATTGCCGTCTCGCACGAATGGGGAGCCTACAAGGCGACGCCGCATATCGTCGGCGAGCTGGAGCGGGCGGCCCGCTTCCTCGAAAGCCTCGGCCATAGTGTCGAGTGGGTCGTGCCGAAGGTCGATTTCGAGAAGGCCTACCGTGCGCAGACCACCTGCTACATCACCAACTTCGCGCAGACGGTGAACAATCTCCTGCGCGCGCGCGGGCTCGATCGGCCGCCTGCCGATCTGATCGAGCCGATGAATATCCGCATCTGGGAGCAGGGCAAGGACGCGACTTATACCGAGCGGTCGGACATGCAGTTGGCGTTCAACGATACCGCCCGCGCCTTCGGTGCCTTCTTCGAGGACTGGGATGTGATCCTGACGCCGACGACGGCGCGGGAAACGCCGAAGCTCGGGACGACCGAGTATCTGACGATCACCGACAATCCGTCGGCGCTCGACTGGTTCGGCAATCTCTGGGGCTTTTTCGCCTATACGCCGCTCACCAATCTCTGCGGCACGACGGGCATCTCGATGCCGCTGGCAACGCTCGAAAGCGGCCTGCCGCTCGGCATCCACGCCCAGAGCCGGCAGGGCAATGACGGGCTGCTGCTGCAGCTTGCCGCCCAGGTCGAGCGGGCGGTCGACGGCAAATGGAACCAGGGCCGCCGGTCAATGGCGCATGTGACAGCGGAACGCTAGCGGGGGAACCCTGCCGGCCAGCGGCGGGATGGGTCAGACCGGACGGTAACCGTGGCGGGCGGCGAAGCGCTGCAATTCCGCTTGCGTTGCCGTGGTTCCGGTCAAAACCTCGATATAGTCGGGAATTCGCTGCATGCGCGTCTCGATGTCTTCTTCGGTCTGCATGGTGATGTAGCCGATCTGGACGAGGTAGGTGGTTCGAGCCCGCACGTCGGCATTCACCTCGGAAAGCCCGAAGCGGACAAACATCTGGCGCAGCGCATCGAGCCGCTCCTGGTCGGCTTTTCTCACGTCCGCCGATATGTCGTCGGACTGCAGCGCCCAGCTTCGGATCGCGAATTCCATCTTTGAATCGAACAGGCGGCTGTCGAGCCAGCAGTCGCAGATGTTGAGCATAGCCTCGGCCGGCGTCAGAGCCGGTGCGAGTGTCTGCTGCACGAGGCCGCCGGTGTTCTTTTCGCGCCATCTTCCGACGAGAGATTGAAGCAACTCCTCCCGGTCCTTGAAGAACCAGTAGAAGCTGGTGCGCGACAGGCCGAGCTTCTTTGCGAGCGGCAGGATCTTCACCGAATCGACGCCCGCCTCCAGCAAGGCTTCCGAGGCCGCGTCGAGCCAGCCCTCCCGCGATCCGCGCCAACCGCTCTCGTTCGTCGTCTCTTCCATGGGCGATTTCTAACAGCGCTGCCGGACACGCTCAACCAAAATGTACAGCTGTGTCCATTTTTAAAATTGACACTTATGTACATTTCGCCATAGCTTCCAACAGACCCTGCCCATCCGGAGCCCGCACCATGTCGAATGATCCTCTTCTCCAGCCCTATCAGCTCAAGCATCTGACGCTCAGAAACCGCATCATCGTCACCTCGCATGAACCGGCCTATCCGGAAGACGGCATGCCGAAGGCGCGCTATCGGGCCTATACGGTGGAGCGCGCCAAGGGCGGCGTGGCGCTGACGATGACGGCCGGATCGGTTGCGGTGTCGAAGGACAGCCCGCCGGTATTCAACAACCTGCTCGCCTACAAGGACGAGATCGTGCCGTGGGTGCGGGAGATGACCGATGCGGTGCACGAGCAGGGGGCGGCGATCATGATCCAGCTTACCCATCTCGGCCGCCGCACGCGCTGGGACAAGGGCGACTGGCTGCCGGTGCTGGCACCCTCGCATCACCGCGAGCCGGCGCACCGGGCCTATCCGAAGAAGCTCGAGGACTGGGATATCGAGCGCGTCATCAAGGACTTCGCCGACGCCGCCGAACGGATGAAGGCCGGTGGCATGGATGGCGTGGAGCTTGAAGCCTACGGGCATCTGATCGACCAGTTCGTCTCGCCGCTGACCAACGAACTCGACGGCCCCTATGGCGGCTCGCTGGACAATCGCCTGCGCTTCTGTCTTGACGTCTTCAGGGCGATACGGAAACGGGTCGGCGATGACTTCATTCTCGGCGTACGCTACACCGCCGACGAGCGGTTGCCGGGTGGCACGAGCAAATCGGACGGCATGGAGATTTCACGGCGGCTGAAGGACAGCGGCCTGATCGATTATCTCAACGTCATCCGCGGCCATATCGACACCGATCCCGGCCTGACCGACGTCATCCCGATCCAGGGCATGGCGAACTCCCCGCATCTCGATTTTGCCGGCGAAATCCGCGCCGCGACCAACTTCCCGACCTTTCATGCGGCAAAGATCCCCGATGTCGCCACTGCCCGGCACGCGATCGCCGCGGGCAAGGTCGACATGGTCGGCATGACGCGCGCGCACCTGACGGACCCGCATCTGGTCCGCAAGATCATCGAGAAGCGCGAGGAAGACATCCGTCCGTGCGTCGGCGCCAACTACTGTCTGGACCGCATCTACCAGGGCGGCGAGGCCTATTGTATCCACAATCCCGCGACAGGCCGCGAACTGACGATGCCGCACATCATTCCCAAGGCCGAAAAGCGCCGGAAGGTGGTGATTGTCGGCGCCGGTCCTGCCGGCCTGGAGGCCGCCCGCGTTTCCGCCGAGCGCGGCCATGAGGTCGTGGTGTTCGAGGCAGCCGACAAGGCGGGCGGACAGATCCGCCTGACGGCGCAAAGCGAGCGTCGACGCGAGATGATCAGCATCATCGAATGGCGCATGGGCCAGTGCGAAAAGCTTGGCGTCACCTTCCACTTCAACACATGGGCCGAAGCCGATGCCATCCAGGCCGAGAAGCCGGATGTCGTGATCATCGCCACCGGCGGCCTGCCGCATACCGAAGTCCTGTCGCGCGGCAACGAACTCGTCATCTCCGCCTGGGATATCATTTCCGGCGATGTGAAGCCCGGCAGCAACGTGCTGATTTTCGACGATGCGGGCGACCATGCCGGGCTGCAGGCGGCCGAATTCATTGCCAAGGCCGGAGGCAAGGTCGAGATCATGACGCCGGACCGGTCGTTTGCGCCGGAGGTGATGGCGATGAACCTGACGCCCTACATGCGCTCGCTGCAGAAGCTCGATGCAACGTTCACCGTCACTTACCGTCTGGAGGCGGTCGAAAAAAGCGGCAACGAACTGCTGGCCCAGATCGGCAGCGATTACGGCGGCGTCACCAAGACACGATCCTTCGACCAGATCGTTGTCAACAACGGCACCATCCCGCTCGACGATCTCTATTTCGAGCTGAAGCCGCTTTCATCCAACCAGGGCGAGATTGCCCAGGATGCGCTGATTGCCGGAGCCCCGCAGGCGGTGGTCCGCAACCAGGACGGCGCGTTCCAGCTGTTTCGCATTGGCGACGCGGTTGCCGCGCGCAACACGCATGCTGCCATCTATGACGCGCTGAGGCTCGCCAAGGATATCTGATCCGGCGTCAGCGCTGGGGCTTCGGTCGGGCTTTCAGGCCTCAGCGCTGTCGATGTGGTGAAGCCGCCGAGCGATTTGCGGGGCGGCCAATTGCCGGCAATCACGATCAGGGAACGTCTTTTCCGGTGGCGATCGTGTAGAGTTCGAACCATGTCTGCCGGTCGATCTCGACCTTCGCGGCGTCGGCGATGCGGGCGATCCGGTCGAGCCGGTTGGTGCCGAGCACCGGCATGATGCGGGCGGGGTGCGCGAGCAGCCAGGCAATCGCCACCGCGGTTTCGTCGACACCCTGTTCCGCACCGATCCGCTTCAGGGCATCGAGCAGGTCCGGCCGTGAGCCATCAAACAGCGATCCTCCGCCGAGCGGTGACCATGCCATGGGCGCGATCATGCGTTCCTGCAGGAAGGCGAGGTCGCCGTTGGTGAAGGCGGGGGTGTGGGTGAGGCTCAGCTCGATCTGGTTGGTCACCAGCGTTTCTTCCATCGACGACTGGAGAAGCGCGAAATCCCAGGGGCGGAAATTCGAGACGCCGACGCTCCTGACCTTGCCGGATTTGACCAGCGCGTCCAGCGCCGGGCCGGTCTCATCCGCATCCATGAACGGATCCGGGCGATGGATCAGCAAGAGGTCGATGCGATCGGTCGAAAGGTCCCTCAGCGAGGCCTCGACCGAAGCGTTGATGTGGGCGGCGGACGTGTCGTAGTGCTTGACGCGGGCGGCGGCATGACGACCGGCCGGCGCGACGATGCCGCATTTCGTGACGATCTCGATCTTGTCGCGCAATGCCGGCGCAGCCTTCAGCGCCGTGCCGAAAATGCCTTCGACCGTATAACCGCCGTAGATGTCGGCGTGGTCCATGGTGGTGATGCCCTGTTCCAGGCATTTTTCCACCTTTGCCTCGATGTGCGCCGGTGATGTGTCCGTGTCTTCCGCGAGCCGCCACATGCCGTAGACGAGGCGGCTGAGTGTGAGGCCGGGGGCGATGTCGATGCGTTCCATCAGTGGCGAACTCCGTTTTCGAGTGGCGTCGCCGGCGTTGCCGCCGGCTCGCGTCCATATTGCATTCGGCGCGAACAGATATTCTGCTGCGGCAGAACCTTGGGGATCGGAAATGTCCGGCCCCGTCTGGTTTGAACGAATCTTTCGATCAGTAGGAGGCGCCGGGCTTGGCGGCCGACGCGGCCTCGGAGCCGAGGGACTGATCACGCTCAGCGGCGGCCTGACGGGCGCCGCTGATCAGCAGCGAGACGTCATTCGGGCCGACGACGAAACGATAGCCGATCGCCTTGAGATCGGACCAGCTGCGGCCGGCGCCGGCAATGGTCGCCAGCATCTTGCCGTTCTCCAGGCAACCCTTTTCGGCGCGCTTGATCAGCGCCTGCGGCTCTGCCTCGGTCAGGCGTTCCAGATGGTTGATCGAGCCGGCAAGATCGTTGGGGCCGATGAAAATCGCGTCGATGCCGTCGATGGAGGCGATGGCCGCAATGTTTTCCACCGCCTCGACATGCTCGCACTGGACCATGACGAGCACGTCGTCATGCGCTTCCTTCAGTGCGTAGTCGGGACGTGCGCTGTAATTGGACGCACGCAGGATTGGCGCAGCATAGCCGCGATTGCCGCGCGGCGGATAGCGGCAGGCGTCCGCAATGATCTGCGCTTCTTCCGGCGTGTTGACGCGCGGCACGATGATCGAGCGGATGCCGCGGTCGAGGATCTTGTTCAGCATCCAGGGCTGGCTGTTCGGCACGCGCAGCACGGCATGGCCGCCGGCGGCCTCGATGGCGCGGGACATGCTGACCCATGTCTCCAGGTCGCCGATACCGTGTTCGCCGTCGATGACGATGACCGGCCAGCCGTTGTAGACCATGACCTCGGCGTTGTCGGCGGATCCCATTTCCGCCCAGGCTGCCGTTACGAACTCACCGGCGAGAAGCCGCTGCTTTAACGCGTTCATCAAGAATGTCCTTTGTGCCGACGGCAGCCTTCGGTGCTGCCGCGATTGAGATTGCCGTGGGATTTTTCGCCGCGGCGAGCCGGCGCCAGTGGCGGTCCGTCGGGGCAAACAAGTCGGGCTTCGGGATCATACCGATACCCATTTTCCGATTGAATTGCATCATCGAATTGTTCTCGAAACCCCAGAATGCAGAAGGGGCGCCGGTGCCGGAAACCGGACACGACGCCCCATCATTTTCCACTTCGGTTCCTGTGGATGCTTAGCGGGCTAACCAACCGCCATCGACGTTCAAAACTGCGCCGGTCACGTATTTCGCTGCCCGAGAGCAGAGATATACGGCGGTTCCCGCAATATCCTCAGCTTCGCCCCAGCGGCCGGCCGGAATGCGGTCGAGGATCGCCTTCGAGCGTTCCGGGTCGTTGCGCAGCGCTTCCGTGTTGTTGGTGATGATGTAGCCCGGAGCAATGGCGTTGACGGTGATCCCGAACTTTGCCCATTCGTTGGCAAGGCCCTTGGTGACGCCGGCGACGCCGTGCTTCGATGCCGTATAGGACGGCACGCGAATGCCGCCCTGGAAGCTCAGCAGCGAGGCGATGTTGACGATCGCGCCCGGCCTCTCCTTGGCGATCAGTTCGCGGCCGAAGGCCTGGCAGGTAAAGAACAGCGCCTTCAGATTGGTGTCGATGACGTCGTCCCAGTCCTGTTCGGAAAAGTTGACGGCATCCTCGCGGCGGATGATGCCGGCATTGTTGACGAGCAGGTCGAAGCCGGCACCCTTGAAGATGTCCTTTGCGGCCATCGGATCGGCAAAGTCGATCAGCAGGCTTTCCGCCTTGCCGCCGGCCTTTTCGATATTGGCGACAGTCTCATCGCAGGCGCGGCGTCCGGCGCAGACGACAGTGGCACCGCTGGCGGCCATCGTTTCGGCGATCGCCTGGCCGATGCCGGTATTGGCGCCTGTGACCAGGGCCTTGCGGCCCTCAAGCGAGAAAAGGTTCAGCATCAGCGCAGATCCATCGGCTGGATGAAGTCCATGTCGGTGTAGTCGATATTGTCGCCGGCCATCGCCCAGATGAAGGTGTATTTGCCGATGCCGGCGCCGGAATGGATGGACCAGGGCGGCGAAATCGCGCCTTCCTCATTGCCGATGAAGAGATGGCGGGTTTCCTGCGGTTCACCCATCAGATGCAGCACGCGGGATTTCTCGTCCATGCCCCAGTAGAGATAGGCTTCCATGCGGCGGTCGTGGATGTGCGAGGGGATGGTGTTCCAGACGGAGCCGTCCTCCAGCGAGGTGTAACCGAGGATCAGCTGGCAGCTTTCCATGACCTTGGGATGGATGAACTGCTTGATGGTGCGCTTGTTGGAATTCTCGACGTCGCCCATCTTCACTTCCAGGCAATCGGCCAGCGTGACCAGCCTGGACGGGAAGGTGCGATGCGCCGGGGCGGAGGTGATGTAGAAGCGACCGGCACCTTCAAAGGTGACCGGGCCGGAGCCCATGCCGAGATAGAGGACGTCGCCACGCGCCATCTCGTAGGTCTTGCCGTCGGAGAGGACGGTGCCGGCATCACCGATATTGACGATGCCCATTTCGCGACGGTCGAGGAAGCTGGGTGTCTTCGTCTCATCCACATGGTCGAGCGTCAGCGACTTGCCGGCCGGTACCGCGCCACCCATGACGAAGCGGTCGTAATGGGTGTAGATCAGGCGGATTTCGCCGTCGGCGAACATACCCTCGGCCAGGAAGTTCTTCCGCAGCGTTTGCGTATCCATGGATTTGGCGTGTTCGGGGTGAATGGCGTGACGGGTCTCGACCTTCAGCATGGGTGCAATCCTCCTGGTTCCTGTTCTCGGTCCAGGGCTGTTCAGGGGCCGTCGGCCGCAAGAAACCTGCTGCCCTGGCTGCCGGAAGAACACGATGCGGCGTCATTGCATCCGCCCGCGAAACCCCGGCATCGGCGTTTCAAGTGTCAGAGGCTAGATAGTTCAGTTTACGCGGAATGTCTGCACCCGAACGTCAAGAAATCGCATCTAAGTCGATGAAAATATTTCAATAAGCGCTTCGAGTGATCCGCATTTCGTTCGGACATATGGAGATAATGACAGTGAATATGTCGATTTCCGTCGTCACATTGCCAGTTGGAGATTATGCAAAAATATTTCAGTCCGTCGTCGGGTGGGGGTTTGCGCCGATAGCCGCGTTCCACGCATCCGCATAGGCTTTCATGCGCGCCTGCGGCAGATGTTCGCTGTCGTTCTCCTGCACCTTCTCCGGCGCATGGCGAGCCGTGAGCAATGCGGCGCCGACGCTTGTTCCGGTGCCGGAGACGGCGTGGACCGGGCGTCCGGTGGCAGACGCCAGCATGGCGCAATAGGCGGCGTTGGCGGCAAACGGTCCCTCGACGAGGACGGGTCCGGCGGCGCCCGTGATATCCAGGCCGGTTGCGGTCATCATGGCGAGATAGAAAGATACCGCAGCGTGGCGTTCGCCGGGCGCAATCAGGCTTTCGTCGCGGCTCCAGGAGAAGGCGTGGCCCTGGAAGGGGCCGGACTGCATCTCGACCGCCGGAAACAGCATGGTCATGTCAGCGAGTACCCTTTCGATCTCGGCTTCGGTGCCGGGCTTGTAGCCGGCGCCGATCAGGCGTTCGAATTCGCGACCACCCATGAAGCGGGCGGAGGGCACGGGGTCGCCGAGCGCGTTCACGTTGATCAGCGTATCGCGGGTCGGATCGAGGTGGCCGCTGTCGCCGCCGATGGCCATGGAGATGACCCAGGTGCCGGTTGATACGACCGCGAACGGCGCCCGCCTCCGGGCGAGATGGGCGTAGAGCGACGCGTTGGAATCGTGGATGCCGCAATAGACCGGGGTTTCCGGCTTCAGTCCGGCATAAGCAGCGATCTCCGGCAGAAGCGTACCGAGCCGGTCGGTTGCGCGCGCCGGCGGAGCCATCAAGGCGGTCCAGCCCTCGCGCTCGACGAGCGAGGAAAAGCGCCGGGCGTTTGGATCCCAAAGATCGGTATGGCAGCCGAGCGAGGTGACTTCGTTGACGGCGACGCCGCAGAGCCGGAAGGTCCAGTATTGCGGATAGGTAAGGATCTTCGCCGTTCTGGCCTTCATCTCCGGCCAGGTGCGGAATTGCCAGAAGAGCTGCGCCCCCAGATTGAGGCCCATCGGCAGGCGTGGCGAGCCGGTTTCGGAAAAGGCCGGACGGACGGCATCATACTCCGCGGCGAGGCTGTCCGGACCGTCATGCTCGTAATCGAGGACGGGTGCGGCGAGATCGCCGCTTGCATTGAGCAACACCGCCGATGCACCGTGGGTCGTGACGGTGATCGCGTCGATGCCGTGATCGGCCTGCAGCGTTTTCAGGGCGTCGACAATGAAGGTCCACAGACCGTCGATATCGTAGTGCGGATAGGGAGGGCCGGCGAGAACCGTGTTCGGACGGCGGGCGACCGATATCTCTGCGAGACTGTCCATGTCCACCAGCGCCACCTTGGCGTTGGTCTTGCCGATATCGATGACGGCGGTGTGGCCCATGGCTCAGTCCATATGAAAGACGGGCATCAGGTGAATGGCGACTGGCTCGTTCTTTTCGTTTGTCGCCATGATGTCGGCCATGTAGGCCCACCATTTCTGCATCACGGCCGTGTTCGGCAGGTCGGTCATGGTGTGGTCCTTGCGCCGCCAGAGGACGCCGAACAGCACGTTCGTTTCCTCGTCCAGGAAGATCGAATAGTCGCAGACGCCGGCCTCGTGCAGCAGGTCGACCAGTTCCGGCCAGATCTCGTCGTGCCGGCGCTTGTATTCCGCCGTCATGCCGGGGTTCAGGAACATCTTGAAGGCGTGCTTTTCAATGCTGTCGCGGGTCATGCGCGCCGCTCCCTGATCTTGCGATAGACGATCGGCAGGGCGATGACGAAGATCAACAGCGCGCCGATGAAGATCGACATGACGATGCCCGGCACATTGAGAAGGCCGAGGCCGAATGTGACGAGACCCATGATGAAGGCGGCGATCACCACGCCCTGGATGGTGCCTCCGCCGCCGAGAATGGAGACGCCGCCGAGAACGACCATGGTGACGGCTTCCAGTTCCCAGCCGACGGCGATCGACGGACGGGTGGAGGCCAACCGCGATGTCAGCAGCACAGCCGCGATGCCGGACATGACGCCGGTCAGGCAGAAGAGCATAAATTTCACGCGCTGGACGCGGATACCGGAAAACTGGGCTGCGACCGGATTGTTTCCAATGGCAAAGACGTGGCGACCGAAATTGGTCCGGTGCAGCAGCACGTAGTAGAGAAGCGCGAAGACGAGAAAGAGCACGAACTCGAAGGAAATCACCCACCAGACGTAACCCTGGCCGAAGAAGGCGAAGCTTTCCGGATAACCTTTGAAGGCCTGGTCGCCGAGCACGATGTAGGAAATGCCACGAAAGAAGCTCATCGTGCCGATGGTGACGACGATCGACGGCAGGCCGAGCCCGGTGACCAGAAAGCCGTTGAACATGCCGCAGACGATGCCGGTGACGATGCCGATGGCAACGAGGCCGGGGGTATCGACGCCGTATTGCAGGGCAAGGCCCATCATGGTCGAGGAAAGCGCGATGATCGAGGCGACCGAGAGGTCGATCTCGCCGGCAATGATCAGCAGCGCCATGGCGAGCGCGATCAGCGCCTTTTCCGTGAAGTTGAAGGTCGCATCCGAAAGCGACCAGGGCGACAGGAAGTAGGGCGAGGCGAAGGAATTGACGATGAACAGGATCACGGCGACGGCAAGGAGCAGCGTCGGCCAGGAAAAGAAGGCCGCGCGCCACGGCTTCTCCAGCCGGTCGGGGATCAGTCTGGTTTCGTGCCCTACATCGGTCACTTATGCAGTCTCCGCAGTCTTGAGGATCAGCCGCGCGCCGCGCTTTTCGCCGCGGCTGTTCAGCACCACAGCCAGGATGATCGCGGCGCCGGAAATCGCCATCTGCCAGAAGGGCGAGATGTTGATGACGGGCAGCGCGACGTTGATGACGCCGAGGAACAGCGAGCCCAGGATGGCGCCTGCCACCTTGCCGACTCCGCCGGAAATCGAGATGCCGCCGATCACGCAGGCCGCGACGATGGTCAGTTCGTAGCCCTTGGCGACCTCCACCGAGCCGATCACATAGCGCGACACCCAGAGATAACCGCAGAAGCCGGAGAGAAGGCCGGACAGGCAGAAGGCCCAGAAGGTCGTCTTGCCGACATTGATGCCGGCATAGACCGCCGCGGTCGGATTGACGCCGATGGCGTAGAAGGCGCGGCCAAGCGAGGTGCGGGTCATCAGCACGTAGAAGGCGGCAATGATCGCCACCGCATACCAGATGAGCAGCGGCAGGCCGAGCAGTTCGATGCGGGTGAGCGCGACGAAATCCGGCGTGAAGGCATCGGCATTCACCCATTGCCCGCCGGCGATCAGGAAGATGACGCCGCGATAGATGGTGAGCGTACCGAGGGTGACGACGATCGCCGGAATGCCGAGGCGCCAGACGAAGAGCCCGTTGAAGGCGCCGAGCAGAAGGCCCGAGAGCGCCGCGATCGCCATCAGGACCGGAACCGGCACGCCGGGATAATACTGGTTGATCAACGCGACGATCATGCCGGAGAGCGCCAGATTGGACGCCATGGACAGGTCGATGGAGCGGGTCAGGATGACGATCATCTGGCCGAGCGCCAGGATCGCCAGGATCGACGTGTCCTCGAGGATGTCCTCCAGCCGCGGTAGCGAAGCGAAGCCGGGGGCGCGCAGATCGGTCGCGAAGATCATCGCGGCGATGACGAGCAGCAGCCAGATCTCGCGTGAGCGGAACAGGGACTTCATGCGGCCTCTCCAATGCCTGCGGCCGCGCGGACCAGCATTTCCGGCTTCAGCTCCTTGTTGTTGACGAACTCCGCGGCGATGCGGCCCTCGCGCATGATGATGATGCGGTCGCTCATGCCCATGACCTCCGGCAGCTCGGAGGAGACCATGATGACGGCGAGGCCCTGGGAAGCCAGTTCGCTCATGAATTCATGCACGGCGGCCTTGGAGCCGATGTCGATCCCCTTGGTCGGCTCGTCGAGGATGATGACCCGCGGCTTCGTCGCCAGCCACTTGGCGATGACGACCTTCTGCTGGTTGCCGCCGGAGAGGTTTCCGACATTCTGGTCGAGGGAAGCGGCGCGAAGGTCCAGGCGTTCGGCGTATTCGCGCGCCAGCTTGAACTCTTCGGCCAGCCGCAGGAAGCCGTTCTTCGATGTCGAGGCGAGTGAGGGCAGGGTGATGTTCTGGTAGATCGGCATGCCGGTGACGGCGCCCTGCTTGCCGCGATCCTCCGGCACGTAGACGATGCCCCTGGCGACGGCTTCGGCCGGCGAGCGGATGACGGCGATCTGGCCGTCGATGTTGACCGCGCCCTTGGAGGGCCTGGTGATGCCGAACAGGGACTGCATGAACTCGCTGCGGCCGGCGCCGACGAGGCCGTAGAAGCCGAGGATTTCGCCCTGGCGCAACGAAAAGCCGATATCGGCGAATTCTGTGGGATGACAATAGCCGGCCACCTTCAGGATTTCCGGGCCGGGTTCGACCTGCTTCTTCGGAAACACCTGGTCGACAGCGCGGCCGACCATCATCTTCACGATCTCATCCTGCGAGGTGTCCTTCAAGAGCCCGTGGCCGACCATTTCGCCGTCGCGGAAGACGGTGTAGCGGTCGGCAATCCGGTAGATCTCGTCGAACTTGTGGGAGATGAACAGGATCGCCTTGCCCTGGGACTTCAAAAGCTCGACCAGCGCGAAGAGATCCTGGATCTCCTTGTGCGAAAGGGCAGCCGTCGGTTCGTCCATGATGACGATCTCCGCATTGATGGAGAGCGCCCGTGCGACGGCGGCGAGGTGCTTGTTGGCGATGCTGAGGTCTTTCAGCCGCGTTTCGGCGTGAATATGACCGGCGCCGATGTCGGCAAGCAACGTGCGCGCGCGGCTGTTCATGGCCTGCCAGTCGATCATCCGGAAACGCGTCTTGGGCGCATGGCCGAGGAAGATGTTTTCGGCCACCGACAGCTCGTCAAAGAGGACGGTTTCCTGGTGGATCGCGGTAATGCCCGCCTGGAATGCGGCATGCGGGGAGGCGAGCGCGACCGGCCTGCCATCAACCCTGATCTCGCCCTCGTCCGGCTGGTAGATGCCGGTCATGGTCTTGACCAGCGTTGACTTGCCGGCGCCGTTTTCGCCGATCAGCGCGGTCACTTCACCGGGATAGAGATCGAGCGCGACGCGGTGCAGTGCGCGGACGCCCGGAAAGCTCTTCGATATGCCCGAGAGCGTGATCTTTGGTGGCTTCTGGGTTTGCATGGTCATCGCGCTAGAGGTAGGAGCGTCGTTGGCTGCGCCGAATGTTCGGCGGCCTGCAATCGAGGGAAAAAGACCGGCGGAGCAATACCCCGCCGGCCGGTGTCGTCCGGTTGTCAGTAGATCTTGGAGAACTTGTCGATGTTCGACTTGTCGAACTGGTACGGCGCCGCCATGGCGGCGGAGTTCATGTCATCCAGCGTGATCTCGCCGACCTTGCCGATCGAGAAGGTCTCGCCGGGCTTGGCTTCCTTGCCCTTGATCAGCTGGTCGGACAGGTAGACAGCCGAATAGCCGAGGTCGATCGGGTTCCAGAGCGCGACGGCCTGGGAAGCCCCATTGTCGATGAACTTCTTGAACTCGGACGGCAGAGCGAGGCCCGTGACGTTGATCTTGCCGATCAGGTTCTGGTCGGTGACGACCTGGGCGGCGGCCACGACGCCGACGGTGGTCGGTGCGATGATCGCCTTCAGGTTGGGATAGGTGGCGATCAGGCCCTTGGCTTCATTGGTCGACTTGACGGAGTCGTCGTCACCATAGACCACGGCGTCGAGCTTGATGTTCGGGAACTTCTCCGGCAGCACCTTCTTGGCGGCCTCGATCCAGGCGTTCTGGTTGGTTGCCGTCGAAGACGCCGAGAGAATCGCCACTTCACCACCATCCGGCATGTAGTCGGCGGCAAGCTTGATGATCGTTTCGCCGATCAGGTTGGTGTCGGACGGGTTCAGGTGCAGCATGCGGCCGTCCTGGGCGACACCGGAATCCCAAGAGATGACCTTGATGCCGCGTTCCATAGCCTTCTTGAGCGCCGGCACGACGGCGTCCGGATCGTTCGCAGAAATCGCGATCGCATCGACCTTCTGGGCGATCAGCGAGTTGATGATTTCGATCTGCCCTTCGGCGGTGGCGGACGTCGGGCCGGTGTAGATCACCTCCACATCGCCCAGTTCCTTGGCGGCTTCTTCCGCGCCCTTGGCTGCGGCATCGAAGAAGCCGTTGCCGAGCGACTTGACGACCAGCGCGATGCGCTCGGCAGCCATGGCCTGGGTTGTCATCATGGCCGCGGCGATCGCGGTCGTCATTGCCAGTTTCTTCAGCAGACTCATCTTGGTCCTCCCTTGCTGATAAATGCCTTCCCGGGCTCATGCCACGGACGAAGGTTGCTCCCTTGCAGTCTTATCCGCGACGATCAGCGACACGCCCGCATCCTCCAGCATGCGGCGGTCCTCGTCTCGAATTCCGTTGTCTGTGATGATTGTGGTGATGCGCTCCAGCCGGCACAGGATCAGGCTTGAACGTTTCCTGAACTTGGACGAGTCCACCAGCACCACCAGTTCGTCGGCCTGGTCGATCAGCTTCTGCTCCGCCTGGATGAGAAGCGGGTCTGCCTCCATCAGTCCAAGGTGGCTTAAGCCCTGAGCGCCCATGAACATCCGCTTTGCGTAGAAGTTGCGCGTCACGTCGTTGTCGAACGGGCTCAAAATGATGTTCTGCTCGCGGTATATGACGCCGCCCGACAGCATGATCGTGTTCTTCGAGTGCTTCAGAAGGTGTTCGGCTATCGGAAAGGAATTGGTGAAGATCTGCATGCGGCGGTTCGCCAGCGGATGCACCATCTGGAACGTCGTCGTGCCGCCGTTGATGATGATCGGGTCGCCGTCATTGCAGAGTTCGACCGCCTTCAGGGCGATTGCGCGCTTCTGCGAGATGTTGATCGTTTCGTTGACGGAAAAGGGTCGTCCGGCCAGTCCAGGAAACTGCGGCGGGTTGATCGCCTCGGCGCCGCCGCGCACCCGGCGCAGCTTCTTCTGCACGTGAAGCGTCGCTATATCCCGCCGGATCGTCGCTTCGGACGATTCCGTCAGGTCGACCATTTCGGCCACGGTCACGACAGGTTTTTCCTGGACCGCGGACAGAATGATGCGATGGCGTTCCTTCTCGTGCATGTGGCTCCTCCTGGGGATGATGCTTTCACCAAACCGCCACTCTGTCAATCAAGATCAATCAAAATAAGTCATATTGCGCTGCAATATGATTGTTTTTGACCATTAATGATTGACTGAGGCCGGTATTTGGGGCATCCGTAGACGAAAATCACATGGTCTGCACTTGGTCTGCATGTGCGCAGGGAGGAAACGATGGCGGAGAAGCAAGCCGGTTCGCGGCTCGAAAATCTGTGGGATGGCGGCCGCGCGGCGGGTATGAGCGAGCCGGAACTGCTGCTCTACCGGTCCAATCTGCTGGGCTCCGACAAGCGCGTGACCAATTACGGCGGTGGCAATACCTCGGCCAAGGTGATGCAGAAGGATCCGCTGACCGGCGAGATGGTCGAGGTGCTCTGGGTCAAGGGCTCCGGCGGCGATGTCGGCACCATCAAGATGGACGGTTTCTCCACCCTCTACATGGACAAGCTGCGGGCGCTGAAGAACCTGTATCGCGGCGTCGAGTTCGAAGACGAGATGGTCGGCTACCTGCCGCATTGCACCTTCAATCTCAATCCGCGGGCGGCCTCGATCGATACGCCGCTTCATGCCTATGTCCCCAGGAAGCATGTCGACCACATGCATCCGGACGCGATCATCGCGATCGCGGCCTCCGCCAACAGCCGCGAATTGACGAAGACCATCTTTGGCGACGATATCGGCTGGCTACCCTGGAAGCGGCCGGGCTACGAGCTTGGCCTGTGGCTCGAAAAGTTCTGCCTGGACAATCCCAATGCCAAGGGTGTCGTGCTGGAGAGCCACGGTCTCTTCACCTGGGCGGATACGGCGGAGGATTGCTACGGGCTGACGATCGACATCATCAACCGGGCGATTGCCTGGTTCGAGACCGAGACGACCGGCAAAGCCGCCTTCGGTGGCGTCAAGCACAAGACTCTTGAAGCCGAGGAGCGGCAGGAGATTGCGGCAAGCCTGATGCCGGCCATACGCGGCATGGTTTCCGGCGAAGTCCACATGGTGGGACACTTCGACGATTCCGATGCGGTTCTGCAGTTCGTCTGCTCCAAGGACATGGAAGCGCTCGCGGCGCTCGGCACCAGCTGCCCGGACCATTTCCTGCGCACCAAGATCCGCCCCCTGGTGGTCGAGTTCGACCCTGCAAACCCGGATATCGAAGCGACGCTCGCCAGCCTTGCTCCGAGCGTCGAGCAGTACCGCAAGGACTATGCGGCCTATTACGAGCGCTGCAAGCACGACGACAGCCCGGCAATGCGCGATCCGAATGCGATCGTCTATCTGGTGCCCGGCGTCGGCATGATCACCTTTGCCAAGGACAAGGCGACGGCGCGGATTTCCGGCGAGTTCTACACCAATGCCATCAATGTCATGCGCGGCGCATCCGCCGTGTCTGAATATTGCGGACTGCCGGAGCAGGAGGCCTTCGACATCGAGTACTGGCTGCTCGAAGAGGCAAAGCTGCAGCGCATGCCGAAGCCGAAGAGCCTCGCCGGGCGGGTGGCGATCGTCACGGGCGGCGCCGGCGGCATCGGCTCGGCGACGGCGGCGCGGCTTCTCTCGGAAGGCGCCTGCGTTGTGCTTGCCGACATCGATGCGGCGGCGCTCGAAAAGACGGCCGCACAGCTTTCCTCCGCCTATTCGAAGGATGTCGTGCGCACCGTCGACATGAACGTGACGGATGAGGTTGCGGTCGCCAGCGCCTATGCCGACATGGCGGTGCAGTTCGGCGGCGTCGACATCGTCGTTTCCAATGCCGGGATTGCGTCGTCCGCCCCGGTCGAGGAGACCTCGCTGGAGCTTTGGAACCGCAACATGTCGATCCTGTCGACGGGCTATTTCCTGGTGGCGCGCGAAGCCTTCAAGATGCTGCGCAAGCAGGGGATCGGCGGATCGATGATCTTCATCGCCTCGAAGAACGGCCTCGCCGCTTCCCCGAACGCGTCTGCCTACTGCACGGCCAAGGCGTCGGAAATCCATCTCGCCCGCTGCCTGGCGCTCGAGGGCGCGGAGGTCGGCATTCGCGTCAACGTCGTCAATCCCGACGCCGTGCTTCGCGGCTCGAAGATCTGGTCCGGCGAATGGCTCGACCAGCGCGCCTCGACCTACAAGACGGACAAGGAAGGCCTGGAGGAAATGTATCGCCAGCGCTCCATGCTGAAGCGCTCGGTGCTGCCCGAGGATATCGCCGAGGCCGTCTATTTCTTCGGATCGGAAGCGTCTTCCAAGTCGACCGGCAACATCATCAACGTCGATGCGGGCAATGTGCAGGCGTTCACGCGCTAGCGCCGGCTGGGACGGATGGGAGGAGGACAACATGATTGAAAAAGACGTTATCGCAGGCGTCAACGACGCCGCATCGGCCGCTCTGAGGGCCGACTACAACGCCCTTGGCGAGCAGCTTGCCCGCCGTGGCATCGACATCGATGTCGTGAAGGCGAAGGTCGCTGCCTACGGCGTGGCCGTTCCGTCCTGGGGTGTGGGCACCGGCGGCACCCGGTTTGCCCGCTTTCCAGGCGCCGGCGAGCCGCGCAACATTTTCGACAAGATGGATGACTGCTCGGTCATCCACCAGCTGACCGGTGCGACGCCGTCGGTCTCCCTGCATATCCCGTGGGACAAGGCCGATCCGGCCGACCTGAAGGCGAAGGCGGAGGAAACCGGCCTCGGCTTCGATGCGATGAACTCGAACACGTTCCAGGACCAGGCCGATCAGGCGCACTCCTACAAATACGGTTCGCTGAGCAACGCCGACGGCGCGACCCGCCAGCAGGCCGTCGAGCACAACATCGAATGCATCGAGATCGGCAAGGCGATCGGTTCCAAGGCGCTGACGGTCTGGATCGGAGACGGTTCCAACTTCCCGGGGCAGACGAACTTTACCCGCCAGTTCGAGCGCTATCTGGACGCCATGCGCTCGGTCTACAAGGCTCTTCCGGACGATTGGCGCATCTTCACCGAGCACAAGATGTACGAGCCGGCCTTCTATTCGACGGTCGTGCAGGATTGGGGCACCAATTTCCTGATTGCGCAGGAACTGGGCGACAAGGCCTTCTGCCTCGTCGACCTCGGCCATCACGCGCCGAACGTCAACATCGAGATGATCGTCGCCCGGCTCATCCAGTTCGGCAAGCTTGGCGGCTTCCACTTCAACGATTCGAAGTATGGCGACGATGACCTCGACACGGCGTCGATCGATCCGTACCGGCTGTTCCTTGTCTTCAACGAACTGGTGGATGCGGAGCTGCACAGTCCGGCTGGCTTCAACCCGGCACACATGCTCGACCAGTCGCACAATGTCACCGACCCCATCGAGAGCCTGATGGTGTCGGCAATGGAGGTGCAGCGCGCCTATGCCGCAGCCCTGCTGGTCGATCGCAAGGCGCTGGAGAATTTCCAGGAAGGCAATGACGCGCTGATGGCGACATCGACCCTCAAGCGGGCATTCCGCACCGATGTCGAGCCGATCCTTGCCATGGCTCGGCTGGAGAAGGGCGCGGCCATCGATCCGGTTGCGGCTTTCCGTGCCGCCGGCTACCGCGCCAAGGTGGCCGGCTTGCGGCCTGCGGTATCTGGCGGTGGCGGCGGTATCGTCTGAGGTCTCAGTCAACCATTGTTCGGCGCCCGGACAAATTCGGTTTGACTTCGAAGCTCTGTTCCTGTGTGTTTGACGAGACGCCCGGCCGTCAGGTCGGGCGAGTCCTTTTCATCAGTCACAGACGAATGCCTCATGACCCAGACCGTTGCCTATCAAGCCGCCAGGATCTTCGACGGAGAGCAGTTCCATGAGGATTGCGCTTTGCTCGTGCGTGGCGGTCGCGTGGCGGGCATCGTGCCGCAGTCCAAGATTCCGGCCGATTGCCGGATCATTCCGGCCGGGGGATTGATCGTGCCCGGCTTCGTTGACCTGCAGGTCAATGGCGGCGGCGGCGTGCTGTTCAACAACGATCCGTCGGTCGACGGCATCCAGACGATCTGCTCGGCCCATGCGAAATACGGGACGACGGCGCTGATGGTGACGCTGATCACCGACACGCCGTCCGTGCGAGACCGGGCGCTTGAGGCTGGCCGTTCTGCATCTGAAGCCGGTGTGCCGGGCTATCTCGGGCTGCACCTGGAAGGGCCGCATCTGTCGGTGGCACGCAAAGGCACGCACGATCCGAGCCTGATCCGGGACATGACGGCGGACGATCTTGCGGCACTGACATCGGCCGCCGGCACCTTCGGCGTTGCCAAGACCACGATCGCGCCGGAAAATGTCTCGGCCGACCAGGTGCGGGCGCTCGTTGCTGCCGGCTATCATGTCAGCCTCGGTCACACCGATTGCAATGCCGCGACCGCCTTTGCCTATGTGGAGGCGGGCGCGACGCTCGTCACCCACATCTTCAATGCAATGAGCCAGCTACAGAACCGCGAGCCGGGTCTCGTCGGCGCGGCACTTTCCGCGCCCGAACTCCATTGCGGCCTGATTGCCGATGGCCATCACGTCAACTGGACGACGACGGCTGTCGCCATGCGGGCAAAGGTCGGTCCCGGGCGCATCTTCGTCGTGACCGACGCCATGTCCTGCATCGGCACCGACGAGGACACCTTCACCCTCAACGGCCGGACGATCTACCGGCGCGACGGACGATTGACGCTGGCCGACGGAACGCTTGCGGGCGCCGACATCGACATGCTGCAATGCCTGCGTCTCGTCCATGACAGGTTGGGGCTCTCGCTCGAAGAGGCGCTGCGTATGGTGGCGCTTTATCCCGCTCGGGCCATTGGCGCCGACAGGAAAGGACGCTTGTCGGAAGGCGCCGACGCGGATTTCGTGGTCCTGACAGAGGATCTCGACTTGTGCTCGACCTGGATAGGCGGCGCCTGTGTGTATTCGGCAGCGAAGGCTGACTGAGGCTCTTTGCCAGTATTCTCAGCCCGCGAGGCGGCCGCCTGTCAGCGGCTTCGGAACGCCGGTCGTCGTCGGGAAGCTGATCGGCAGGCCGCGCAGCACGCGAACGGCGAGGAAGGCGAAGCACTCCGCTTCCACGGCGTCGCCGCGCCAGCCGAGCACCTCGGCGGGATGGACCTCGACGCGGGCCCGCTCAGCGAGCATCCTCATCAGTGTGGGATTGTGCCGGCCGCCGCCGCTGACATAGATCGATGCCGGCCGTTGCGGCAGCAGGTCGAGGGCCTTGCCGACGGCGCTGGCGGTAAAGGCTGTCAGCGTCGCTGCCCCGTCTTCCAGTTCCAGCCCGTCCGCCATGTCTGCGGTAAAGGAGAAGCGGTCCAGCGACTTGGGGTAGGGCGCGGTCAGATAGGGATGTTCGAGAAGCCGTGCGAGACGGTCCTCGTCGACCTTGCCGGCGCCTGCGAACGCTCCGTTGACATCCATCTCGCCCTTGCCGTGGCGCTTGACGAAATCATTGATCGGCGCGTTGGCGGGCCCTGTGTCGAAGGCCACGAGCTGGCCGGCACCATCGGTCCAGGTGACGTTGCCGACACCGCCGAGGTTGAGGATGGCGGCGCGGCCATGGCTCTCGGCGGTCTTCAGCAGGGCCGCATGATAGGCGGCGGCGAGCGGCGCGCCCTGTCCACCCGTTCTGACGTCGATGCTGCGGAAGTCATAGGCCACCTTGACGCCGAGCAGCTCGCTCATCAGCGCGCCGTCGCCGAGCTGGCGGGTCGCGCCGATGCGGCCGGGTTGCGGCGCGCGGTGGAGAACGGTCTGGCCATGAAAGCCGACGATGCCGATCTCGCTCATTGACAGACCGGCGTCCTCGACCAGGGCAGCAACGGCGGCCGATTGCGCACGGGTGAGGGTCTCCTCGGCTTCTGCGAAGATCTCGGGTTCAGGTCCGTCGAAATTCCACTGCCGGGCTTGGCTCAGGGTTTCCTCAAGCAGGTCGCGTGTTTCCTTGGGATAGGGAGCGAGCGTGTAAGCGCCGAAGGCTTCGATGTGCTCGCCGTCGGTCTTCAACAGAGCGACGTCGATATTTCCGTCGAGCACCGTGCCCGTCATCAGTCCAACAGCCCAGATCGGGTCCACGCTTCAATCCTCCAGAACGATGACGGCCGCCCGTTTCCGCGCGGCCTGCAGTTCGAATGCGCCGGCAAGCGCGCTCAGGGAAGCTGCATCACGGAGAAGAACAGGCCCAGCTGCCGGATGGCATTGGCAAAGCTCTCATATTCGACCGGCTTGGTGATGTAGACATTGGCGCCCAGATCGTAGCAGCGCTGGATTTCCATCTCGTCGTCCGTCGTCGTCAGGATGACGATCGGCAGGCGCTTGGTGTACTGGTTGCTCTTGACCTGCTCGAGGATTTCCGTGCCCGACATGTCCGGCAGGTTGAGATCGAGCAGGATCAGCAGGTAACGGTCCGCCGACACTTCGCCGCTGCGGTCTTCGCCCAGAATGAAGTCGAGCGCCGAGGTGCCGTCGGTGAACGGCATGATCTGGTTGCTGACGCCGGCCCGGCGGATGTTCTTCTCGATCAGTTTCGCATGGCCTTCGTCATCCTCGACCATGACGATGGTCACTTCCTTGCCGCTTGCCTTCATACTCAAACACTCCTCAGGACCTGCGTGAGGTCCGCAGGTATTCTCAACGTGAACGTCGATCCGACGCCTGGCTCGGACCGGACAGAAATATCGCCGCCGAGGTTCCTGGCCAAGGACCGGACATGTGCAAGGCCGATGCCTTCACCTGTCTGATCCTGCGGACCCGCCCGGCGGAAAAGCTCGAAGACCCGTTCCATGTCGTCGGCGCTGATGCCGCGACCATTGTCGATCACTTCGGCTTCGAGCATCTTCCCCTTCAGGCTTGCCTTGACGACAACCTGCGGCGGACGATTCTTGTTCCGGTACTTCAGAGCATTATCGATGAGGTTGGTAAATATCTGCTCAAGAGAAAGCCGGTCGCTGACGATAAACATCGGTTGCGACTGGACCTCAATCGAGCCATCGGCGGAGTCGGCGATGTGGAACAGGCTTGCCGCGCTGTTGTCGAGGATTTCCTTGAGATTGAAGCGTTCCGGCTTCAACTGGCGGCGGCCGTCGCGGGAGATTTTCAGGATGGCGCTGATCAGCCCGTCCATCTTGGCCGTCGAGGATCGGATGAAGGACAGCGCTTCCGGCACGTCCTCCCTCGCGGCGTTCCGCGCGTCGACGATTTCCTGTTCGCTGAGCGGTTCTCCGTCTGCCAGCACATAGGCCTGCAACTGCTTCAGGGACATCTCCAGTTCGCTGGTGAAGCCCATGATGTTGACCAGCGGCGCGCGCAGGTCGTGGGTGACGATGTAGGCGTAACGCTGGATTTCCTGGTTTGCCTTGACCAGGTCGTCCGTCCGCTCGACCACGCGCTGTTCGAGGTCCTCGTTCAGCCGCAGAACTTCTCGGCGGGTGGCGTTGATCGACTGGATATGGCGCATGATGACGAAGATGGCGCCGCCAAGCACGATGACGATTGCGACGCCGGCGCCAAGCACGATCCACTTCAGAGTGACCGAGCTGCGAAGCTGCTCGGCGATGTTGGCCTGGATATGGGTATCGGAAATGTCGATGATGTTCTGCATCCGGTTGCGAATGCCATCCATGACCTTCTGGCCGAAGCCCTGCTGGACGACCCGGATGGCCTCCTGCGTGTCTCCGGACTTCGCCAGCCTGACCGTGCTGGCCATTTCCTGCAGCTTGGCATCGATCAGCTCATAGAGTGGCTGCATGTCGGCCTGATAGGAACTGTCCCCGCCGATCAGCCCCGACATCTTCGCCTCGGCGGTGCGGATTTCGCCGACCGCTTCGTTGTACGGGGTCAGAAAATCCTCGTTGAGTGTAAGAAGGTATCCGCGCTGGCCGGTCTCGGCATCCTGCAGCAGGCTGAACAGGTCGGCAGCGGAACTGCGGATGGCGCGCTCGTCTATGAGCGTCTGAAAGGAATCATGCGTCCGTTGAACGAGCAGAAGCGCGGAACCGATGATCGCAAGCAACATCGCCAGACCGAATATGATCATCAGCAGCGAGGTACGCACGAAGCTCTTACTGAACGTCATCGAATTCCTTTCCTGTGTCGCCAAGCCCCGGGGTTGTCCGGAAGAGCGATGCCGCTCGTCGTCGTTTCCGTCGGTGCGGGCACCACATTATCCATCCGCCTTCCAGTTGCCACCCCCTCCAGCAACAAAACCGCGCCCCCTTTTCAAGAGGGCGCGGCCATGCTTGGGAGGATGGTTAGCCGATCAGGCTTAGTGGCGGCCGAGCCAGGTGTCGATTTCCTTCTCGGCTTCTTCTTCGCTCTTGCCGTAGGCTTCCTGGATGCGACCAGCGAGCTGCTTGCGATTGCCGGCGACGACGTCGAGATCGTCGTTCGTCAGCTTGCCCCACTGGGTCTGGACCTTGCCTTTGAATTGTTCCCAGTTTCCTTCGATCTGATTCCAGTTCATGGGTGTCTCCTTTGTTTGTTGGCTGAATTTTATTCGCCCTGATCAACGTTGCCGGCTGCCTTTCGTTCCCGGCAAGCGCTTTTTTTTGGTTCTGGTTTTTGGTTCTGGAGATTCCGCGGAAGGTGGAAGGAACAAAAGCGCGAGGGTCGACGTTGTCCTGTCAGTTATCAATGCAATCCAACAACGACAGGAGACGCACATGGCTACTGCCACTGTTCTGAAGAATAATGCGAAGACCGATTACGCCAGCGCTGCCGATATCGAAGAGCAGCTGCAGAAGTTGAGCGCCGACGTCGCGGCCCTGACCAAGACGATGGCCGATTTCGGCAACGGCAAGATGGATGAAGCCGTCAAGCAGGCTCGCAGCCTCAAGGACGACATGGTGGAGAGGTCCGCCGTCGTCGCTGCCGACACGAAGAAGCGGCTTGTCAGCGCCGAAAGCGATTTCGAAGATCAGGTTCGCGCTCATCCGCTGGCCGCTATCGGCATCGCAGCCGGTGTCGGCTTTCTTGCGGCGCTCATGTCCAAAAGGTGAGTTCGTGACTTCAATCGCGGGACTGATCACCCGGACCCTCGTCGGCAGCTTTTTGCCGACGACGGAGAAGGTTCAGCGTAACGCGCTCGGCGGCGCCATCATCGCGGTTCTGGTCATGACGGCCTATATCGCGGCGATGTTTGCTGCCTGGTTCGCGCTGTTGCCGCTCTACGGGCCTGCCATTAGCTGTGCCCTCATCGCAGCGGCGACGCTCGTTCTCGCGCTGATCGTCTGGGGTGTCACCGCCGAACTCAACAGGCGCGCGCGTCACCGGCTGCAGCTGGAGCGTCAGGCTCGGGCCGCGTCGATCGACAGCCAGCTCGTTCAGGGCGCGATGTCGACGTTGCCGGCAATGGTTCGGGAAAGCCCGATCGCCACGCTCGTCTTTGTATCCGGCCTTGCCTACGCGCTGATGAAATCCCAGCGAGCCGATCCGAAATCGGATTGAGCCTCGGCTTTCATCGGGCTGGCGGGCTGGCAGAGGAAACACACACACTTCCATCAGGGAAGGAAAGGATAAGAAAAATGGCTACCACCGCAAAGGTCCTTCAGGCTCACTCTCACGCGGAAGACATCGACATCGGTTTGCCGAAGGCCTACCGCAAGGAAATGGCAGGTCATCTGACCGAGATCCTGAACGGCACCTACAAGCTGACGATCAAGAGCCACATCTATCACTGGAACGTGGTCGGCCCGCTGTTCAAGCCGCTGCACGAACTGACGGAAGCGCATTACGAAGCGCTGTTCGCCGCGGCGGACGTGATCGCCGAGCGCATTCGTGCGATTGGCCATCTGGCGCCGGTCGACATGGGCGCCACCGCCAACTTCACGCCGAAGACCGGCGACACCGCGCATGACACCGCCAAGGAGATGGTCGCCGATCTTATCGCTGATCACGAAGAGGCTGTTAAGAAGATGCGCAAGGCCGGCGAAAAGGCTGGTGACGCCGGCGACCTCGTGACCGAGGACATGTTGACCAATCGTCTCACCTTCCACGAAAAGGCGCTGTGGATGCTGCGGGCCATCATCTCCGATTGACGGACTGCGCGGGTTCGCGATTGACCGACGGCGGCTCATCCGCCGCCGGTCCGCGAATTTGAAATACGAGACATGAAGAGGAGGCTGACGATGGAACATGATCTGTTGCGCCAGGCCAAGTCTGTCAGGGACGACGCGTCGCTGAACGACCAGGAAAAGATCAAGAAGCTGCGCGAGCTTTATGAATATGCCCGCGGAGAACAGCGTGCCGCGAGCGAGAGCTCGATGGTCGATGACGACGGCCTGAACGATGCGTTCCGCACGATCGAGATGGCGCTTGCCGATCTTGGCGACGACATGCAGAGCGATGCGGACGAGAAAGGCGCGGCGACCCTCTAGGAGCTGCGCCTACTTCTTCTTCTCGGCAGCCGCCTTTTCCGCGGCGTCGAGTTTTTCAAGCAGATCGATAAGTCGTTCAGGGGTTCCCTGCTCCATGATGCCGTCGTAGAAGGTGCGCAGGCTCCCCTCGATCAATTTGGTCGCCTGATCCTTTCTGCCTTTTCCGATTGGGTTGCCGTTCTCATTTTCGGTTTTCTCAGACGCCATTATGCCCCGTCCATCTGGTGTGCTTGCATGGCGTTTCATCTCCCGGGATGCTGTCGGCCATACCTGATAATCGACAACTTGAAAAAAAGTTCCGCGGAAGGGAACTTTTTTCTGGACCAGACGTTTTCTTCCGGATTGAGTCTTGGTTTCCTAATCTGGAGATATTTCATATGTCGTTGACCGCACGCGTCGCTACCCACCTTCCGTACCTCCGACGCTTTGCCCGGGCCGTCACCGGTTCTCAGACTTCAGGCGACGCCTATGTCGCCGCCATGCTGGAGGCCTTGATAGAGGATCTCTCGCTTTTCTCGGACACCGGCAATGACCGTGTCAGCCTCTACAAGCTGTTTGTCCAGATCTTCGAGCGGCTGGATGTCGACGTCACTCCGCTGGAATCGCCCTTCGCCTGGGAGAAGCGGGCCGCCGCGAACCTTGCCAACCTGCCGAAGACGGAGCGCATCGCGTTCCTGCTCATTTCGGTCGAAGGTTTCTCCTCCTCCGATGCAGCCAAGATTCTCGACGTCGACGAAGCCCAGTTCTCGCGGCTGATAGAGGAAGCCGCCCGCCAGATTTCGCAGCAGGTCGCCACCGACATCATGATCATCGAGGACGAACCGCTCATTGCGCTCGACATCGAGCAGATGGTCGAGGACCTCGGCCATCGGGTGACCGGCGTGGCGCGCACGCATACGGAAGCCGTGGCACTTTTCAAGAAGACCTCCCCGAAGATGATCCTCGCCGACATCCAGCTTGCCGATGGCAGCTCGGGTATCGACGCGGTCAACGACATCCTCAAGGAGGACATGATGCCCGTGATCTTCATCACGGCGTTCCCGGAGCGGCTGCTGACGGGTGAACGCCCCGAGCCGGCGTTCCTTGTGACAAAGCCGTTCAACCCGGACATGGTGAAGGCTTTGATCAGCCAGGCTCTGTTCTTCAATGAGAAGGTGAAGGAACAGGCGTAACAGATCGGCTGCGCAAACCGGTTTCGAAGGTTCATTTGCGGCACCGTCGGCGATGGTCGACGGGCGCCCCACCGAGGGTTTTGACTGGTGCATAGATTGTCGTGGGTTGAGTCGGGGGAAATTGACGCGTTGTCGCGCGATTTCTTTATCCATGCTCTTCTCGATATGGGCGCCTGTTATCTGCTCTATGACGAGAGTGACAAGTGTATCTGCATAACCCGTCTGCCGGAGCCCTGGTCGCGTACGATTGAGGAAACACCCACCGATCTGCGCCTTTTCGGTCCGGAGATCGCTGATCGGCTGAGCGCCCTGAAGAAGGGGCTGACGGATCCCGGCATGCAGGACCGCATCGATGTCAGTCCCGACGAGGAGACCGTCTTCGAATTCCGCTGCCGAAAGGTCGATATTCCCGAACGCGGCCGCTATTTCATCACGTCGATCACCGACAAGTCCGAGGAGCGGCAGCGGGAAAAGCTGTTGCGCACCCTGCTTCTGGAAGTCAGTCACCGCTCGAAGAACCTTCTTGCCGTGGTCCAGGGCATCGCCTCGCAGACGGCACGGTTTTCCGGGTCGCTCGATTCCTTCCTGCAGAAGTTCAGGGGCAGGCTCTATGCCCTGTCCCAGTCTCAGGACCTGGTGACGGAATCGAGCTGGCAGGGGGCAACCTTCCTCGATCTTTTGCGCGGACAGCTCTCCCGCTACGTGGCCGACACCTCGACCGCCATCGAGGTCTCGGCCGAGAATATCCTTCTGTCGCCGAATGCCGCCATGCATGTGGGCCTCGCGCTGCATGAGCTGATCATCAATGCCATCAGCCATGGTGACATCCTGAAGGGAACCGGAACCGTTCGCGTCAGCTGCCATCGGGTCCAGACGGCGTCGGGGACGGAGATCAGGATCGTCTGGACCGAGCAGCCCTCGTCGGGCACCTTCGAGGAGGCGAAGTCGATCGAGGGGCAGTTCGGCAGCACCGTGCTGCAGAAGGTCGTGCCGGCTTCGGTCAACGGCCGTGCGATCCACCGCGTCGACGAGAGCGGCATCCACTACGAACTGACATTCCCGGCAGACGTCCGCGACTGAATTCGAACAGCGACACACTCAAGTAAAGGAACAAACACGGCTCCCGTTCGTTGTCCGTGGCCTTGGGGACACAGCCAATGATAACCGTGAGACGGCAGAATTACAGCCATAAGAGAATCAATCTGGACGGCCTTCTCAATCTGCTTGCGAGGCTTTCCCTGATCGTACTCGCCTTGTTTGCATGCATCGCGGCGATGGACTATGCGCAGGTCATCATCGCGCCGGTCGTATTGGCGGTCGTCATCGGGCTCATGCTCGCGCCTCTGGCCTTGCGGCTGGAGCGGATCGGCTTCTCGCCTTGGCTGTCCTCCGGCGTGGTGGTTCTGGCGCTTCTCATACTCATCATGGGCACCATTATCGCATTTGCAGTGCCAATCTCCGCATGGGTGGATAAGGCACCGGAGATATGGCAGTCGCTGCAATTGCGCATTTCCGACTGGCGATCGACGATTTCCTCGCTCAACGCATTCTGGGAACGGCTGGGTCAGGTCGCAGGCGATGCGAGCAAGATGAAGGTCGCCGTTGACGGCAACAGTGGCGTCGAAACGGTGATCACACTGGCGCCCGGTTACGTCGCGGAGCTCATCCTCTTCCTGCTCAGCCTCTATTTCTTCCTGGCCACTCGTGACAACTTCCGCATTCTCGTCCTGTCGCTGTGCATAACCCGGCCGCTGCGCTGGCGGGCGGCGCGGATATTCCGCGATACCGAATACCTCATGTCGCGCTATCTCCTGTCGATCTCGATCGTCAATGTCGGGCTTGGCATCGTCGTCGGCTTGGCGCTCTGGCTGATCGGTGTGCCGTCGCCCTTCCTGTGGGGCATGCTGGCGACGGTTCTCAACTACGTCGTCTATGTGGGCCCGGCGGTGATGACGGTTATCCTTCTGGCGGTTAGCCTGGCAACGAACGACACCACGGGCGCCACCCTGTTGCCGCCGGCGGTCTACCTTTCCCTGAACTTCATCGAATCCCAATTCGTCACGCCGCGCGTGCTCGGCTCATCGGTGACGATCAATCCCTTCCTGATTTTTCTGGCTCTGACATTCTGGCTCTGGCTCTGGGGACCGATTGGCGGCTTCATCGCCGTTCCGTCGCTTTTGATCTTCTCGGCGATCCTGACGAACATCATCCCGACGCTGGCCATCGGAGAGCCGACACCTCCAAGGAGAAACGCGTGAAAATTTTCAAATGCAGCAATTGTGACAACGAAGTTCATTTCGACAACCATGTCTGCGTCAATTGCAGCGCATCTCTCGGATACAGCCCCGAGACGTTCGAGATGCTGTCATTCACCGAGCAGCTGCCAAACGGACGCATAAGATGCGCCAACGCGGACAGCGCCAGTTGCAACTGGCTCGTGGACGCCAACGAGGGGCATGCCTTCTGTGTTGCCTGCCGGCTGAACCTGATGGTGCCGGACCTGTCCAACCCGGAGCATGCCGAGCGCTGGCGGCGGCTCGAGAGCGCCAAGCGCCAGTTCATATACGGGCTGATGCGGCTCGGCCTGCCGATCGTTTCGCGCGATGAGGATCCCGAGGAAGGGCTTGCCTTCGAACTTCTTGCGGATCAACCCGGCCAGGAGAATGGCTCGGTGCTGACCGGGCACGACAATGGGCTGATCACGATCAACATTGCCGAGGGAAGCGATCCGGAGCGCGAGGCGCGCCGCGAGGCGCTGGGCGAGCCGTTCCGCACCATGATCGGGCACTTCCGTCACGAGTCCGGCCATTATTATTGGAACCGGCTCGTGCGCGACCAGGGCAGGATTCCCGAAGCCCGGCCGATATTCGGCGACGAGAGCGAGAATTACGCCGAGGCTCTGCAACGCTATTATGCAAATGGTCCGGCTCCCGCATGGCAGGAACACTTCATCAGCGCCTATGCGTCGAGCCATCCCTGGGAAGACTTCGCCGAGAGCTGGGCGCATTACCTCCATATCGTCGACGGGCTGGAGACAGCGCAGTCCTACGGTCTGAAGTCCACGACCGCGGCGATGCCTTACGATCCCTACGATTCCGCCCAGCCGGTCGAGCAGCTCGTCAAGGCCTGGGTCTCCCTCTCGATTGCCGTCAATGCCGTCAACCGGAGCATCGGTCAGCCTGATCTCTATCCCTTCGTCTTTTCCGACGACGTGATCGGAAAGTTGCGGTTCATCCACCGTCTGGTGCACGGAGAAGTCTAAAAAGGAACAAAACTTCGCCATGGCCGTTTCTTCTTCGTGAAAGAACGGAGGCGGCTATGAGCGGCTTTGCAGCAATTCTGGTTTTGGTGGCTTGCCCGGTGGGCTATGGCGAATGCGTGCGTGAACCTGTGCGTGTTGTGTCCTACGAAAACGTCGCGGACTGCAATCGGAACCTGCCCGTTGAAACCAAGCGGGCTGAAAAATACGGTATGAAGATCTACGGGTCGTGCAACATTGTCGACGCCAATCTGGTGACGATGCGCACGCCGATCGATTTCACCGCCGGCGCAAGCGCCTACAAGACCGCCCGCGTCACTGCCGCGCCGACAGGCCAGGCTATGAGCTTCTCCACGTCCGAGTTTGAAAGGACCCTGGCCCCGCGCGCTTCCAACTAGACGCCGAACAGGAGACGACCATGACAAATTCCAGTGAGAAAGACTTCGAAATCCGCAAGATGGCGAAGGATGCGCAGCTCGACGAGGACCTTGAATCGATGGTTCCGCCGACCTGGAGGCGTTCCACGTCCTTCTTCATGGCTGTTCTGTTCTGCCTGATCGCGCTTGCGCTGATCGCAATTCTCTACATTTCTATCGGCTGACGATTCCCGCAGAATACATATTCGCATAAGCTGGCAATCCGTCCGCCCCTTCCGGTTTGGAGTTCGAGAACGCATGGATCTGGCTGGCTTCGTCCAGGCGCATGGCGCCGTTATTTGCCTTGTCATTCTTGCAGCACTGTTTGCCGCGTTCGTATCCGAACGCATGCCGGCGTCGGCGGTCGCCACGATCGGTGCAAGCCTCATGGTCGCGCTGGGATTGGTGACGACGGACGAGGCGCTCGCGGTCTTCTCGAACAGCGCGGTCATCACGATCTGCGGCATGCTCATCCTGTCGGCAAGCCTGGTGCGTACCGGCGTGCTGGAGGCACTGGCCGGATATGTGGTGGCGGCTGCCTCCAGCCGGCCCCGCAGCGCCCTGGCGATGATGCTGGGCGGGTCCGTGCTGTTTTCCTCGCTCGTCAACAGTACGCCGGTCGTCATCGTCCTCATTCCGCTGATGAAGAACCTTGCCTCGGCGCTCGGCACCAATTCCAAACGCCTCTTGATCCCCCTGTCCTATGCGGCCATTCTCGGCGGCACATGCACGCTGATCGGTACGTCCACCAACCTTCTGGTTGACAGCGTAGGCAGACAGGCGGGCCTTCCGCCATTCGGAATTTTCGACATCACCCCGGTCGGGCTGATCACGGCCGCGGCAGGCCTCACCTTCATGCTGCTTTTCGGTGCACGACTCCTGCCGGCCGACAGCGAAAGCGACGACGATACGGTCGTGCGGCCCGACATCATAACCGAGTTGCGCCTGCGCGACACGTTCGCCTCGCTCGGCAAGCGCTACGGCGATATTTCGGAACTGAAGCCGCGCGGGGTGAAGATCGTCGCGATCTACCGGAACCGGGTGAAGCTCGACCAGGAGGACAAGGCGACGGTCGCGGAGGCGGGTGACCGTCTCGTGCTGCGGACAACGGCGGAGGAACTGGCGACGCTGCGCACCGTTGAAGGGGTGCGTATGGGGCTCAGCGTGCGTGGCCGGTTCAATCCTGAAGACGAAATCCTGCGTGTGAGCATTGCGCCGCAAAGCCCGGCCATTGGTTCCACACTGCCGAATGCGACCTTCTTTTCCCGGTCCGCCGTTACCGTCGTCGGCGCCAGCCGATTCCGCAATCTCGCCGGGCCGGACCTCTCCGGCCTGATCCTGAAGCCCGGGGACCGGTTGTGGGTCAGCGGTCCGAAGGAGGAGCTGGCGACACTTTCGCGCGACCGGTCGCTGATTGCCTCCGAAAGCGGACTGGCACCGCCTTTCCGCCGCAACAAGGCAATCCTTGCCATCCTTGCCCTGGTCTTCGTTGTCGTGCTGGCCGCGCTCAATGTCATGCCGATCGTCGGCCTGGTCATCATCGCGGTCGGCTTTCTGCTTCTCATTCGCGGCCTCGATGCAAAGGACGCATGGCCGGCCGTCAACGGCGAGGTGGTCATGCTGATCTTCGGCATGCTGGTGGTGGGGACAGCCATGGAAAAGTCCGGCGCGGCACAGCTGATCGTCGACATCCTGCTGCCGTATCTCAAGGGGCTTTCGCCCTTCATGGTGCTGATCGCCTTCTATGTCCTGATTTCATTCCTGACCGAGATCATCTCGAATGCCGCGGTTGCCATCCTGATGGGGCCGATTGCGGTGTCGGCGGCCGAAGGACTGGACCTGCCGCCGGTCGCGCTGCTGGTGGTGGTCATGTTTGCCGCGAGCGCCAGCTTCGCCACGCCCATCGGCTACCAGACGAACACGCTCGTCTACGGTGCGGCCGACTACCGCTTCGTCGATTTCCTCAAGATCGGCGTGCCGATGAACATAGTCTGCGGACTGGCGTCCTGCACGGCGATCTACTTCTTCTTCGTCTGAGGAGACAGTGCGGCCTGCCTGCAGATGTTGGTCGGCGCTCCGGACTGCGCATAAAAAAAATGCCCGGCGTCATGCCGGGCATTTTTGGTCCGTCCGGTGACGGGGCGGTTATACGCCCCGGCGGAACCCACCGAAGATCAGCGAGAGGACGAAGAGGATGATGAAGACGAAGAACAGGATCTTAGCGATGCCGACCGAGGCGCCGGCGATGCCACCGAAACCGAGGGCTGCTGCGACAAGGGCGATAACCAGAAATACCAGAGCGTAGTAAAGCATGTCACTTCTCCTTTGACAGATGCTTGCTAAACGCGTTGGACGCAAAGTCGTTCCCATGGACATGTGAAGGATTTCGTTCATTGTATGAAATTCGCCGGAGGCTGACGAAATTGCAATTTCTGCGGGGAACTTTAACCCGGTGGGTGCCGTTAAGGTGAAAACAGAAACAAATATAAGTGGTTCGAAATGCGTAAGATAGAATCCAGACAAGTTGGCGGGGCGGCTGGCGGGGCCGACGCGTCCGCAGATTTCGCCCATGACGGCATAGCGTCCAAGCTGAAGGAGTTTTACGGGGTCCTCGAAGACGAGGGTATTCCGGACAACCTCGTCCAGCTCCTGGAAAAGCTCGACGCCGCCGAGAAGGCCGAGGCAAAGGTTCAGAGTTCGAAGGGTACAGTCGATGGGTGACAAGACCAAAGCCGGATTTGACTTCAAGAGCCAGCTGCTGACCACCATACCCAGCTTGCGGGCTTTTGCCGTGTCGCTGAGCGGCCATCACGATCGGGCCGATGACCTTGTCCAGGAAACCGTTGTGAAGGCTTGGTCCAAGCAGGAATCGTTCGAGCCGGGTACCAATCTGAAGGCCTGGCTGTTCACCATCCTGCGCAACGAGTTCTATTCCCAGATGCGCAAGAAGGGTCGGGAAGTGTCCGATCCGGACGATTATTACACCTCGCAGATGTCCGTACACCCGAACCAGTACGGATCAGTGGACATGAAGGATTTCCTGCATGCGCTGAAGCAGATCAGCGAAGATCAGCGCGAAGCAATCGTCCTCGTCTGCGCATCCGGTTTTTCCTACGAAGAGGCGGCCGATATCTGCGGCTGCGCGGTCGGCACCATCAAGAGCCGTATCAATCGCGCCAGAAGCCGTCTGCAGGAACTGCTCGGCGTGAGCGGTGAAGCGGATTACGGTCCGGACGCACACAGCGCCGCCGTCATCAAGCAGACGCTGACAGCCTGACCAAGGAGCGGGGCCGTCAGGCCCCGTACAACCCTTCCAGAAATGCCCGAATGGCATCGTCGGTAAAGGGGATGTCGATCACGGGATAACTGGTTTCCGCCCGCAATTTTTCCCGGATGTTGGAATTGGCCGTGAGGAACGCGACCTGTGAGCCGGCTCTGATGATCCGCTCGGCCTGTTCGCAGCATTCCTCGAACGTTGCGCCCGCCTCGACCAGCACGAGATCGCGTGGCGTCTGCGCCAGCATGTCATCCAGGTGGTCGCGCCGGCAGAGGCTGATCTCGCAGTCGAGCAGTTCGCGGACCGCCCGTTCGGCATCCATGGCAATGAAGAACTGGTTCTCTGCAATCAGTATCTGGCGGCGGCGGTTGGTCATTTATTCCTGCAAATCATTACCGTCCGAAACGGTCAAAATCGGTGTAACGGGCAAATCGTCGCTGTCTTCGGGGGCGGGGGCCAGTGAGGACTTGCGATTGGAAACACGAAAGACCCGAGTTTCCTCCCAAGTCATTTAAAAATGACATGTGAAACCGCTTTTGCGGAACAAACCCGCACTATCGGCGTTCATGGCAGTTGAACAGGAGAGCCCATCGTGGACACAAAGGTTGAATCCAGGCCCTCGCAGGATTGCAAGAATTGTAGTCTGCGCAAACTTTCCGGGCTCCGTCCCTTGTCGGTTACAGAATTGAAATTCGTTCAGGATTTCAAGTCGGGCGAACTTGCGTGCGATGCGGGCATGACCCTGATCGCCGAAAGTGCCTACAGCCCGCATCTCTACACCGTGCTCGACGGATGGGGCTTCCGCTACAAGACGCTTGAGGATGGCCGACGCCAGATCCTCAATTTCGTCGTGCCTGGAGACATGGTCGGGCTGCAGGGCGCCGTTCTCAAATACATGGACCACAGTGTCGAGGCTTTGACGCCGATGCGTCTGTGCGTGTTCGAGCGGGAGCGCTTCTTCTCGCTGTTTGAGAAGCATGCCGATCTGGCCTTCGACGTGACCTGGATTGCCTCGCGGGAGGAAACCATTCTTGATGAGCATCTTCTGAGTGTCGGGCGTCGTTCAGCACTCGAGCGGTCTGCCTATCTGCTTGCCTTTCTCTACTACAGGGGCCTCAACGCGGGTCTGATTTCCAAGGGCAAGGCGCACCTTCCGGTCACCCAGGCGCTGATCGCAGATACGCTGGGTCTGTCGATTGTGCACACCAACAAGACCCTGAAGAAGCTTGCTGCCCGCAAGCTTGTGACCTGGAAGGAAAAGGGCTGCGAAATCCTAGATGCCGACGGCCTCTCGGCGGTTGCCCAGTGGGAGCCGCGGTCGGAAGCCGAGCGCCCGTTCATCTGAGATTATTCATTATCTTTTTGATTTTAAAAAGAAATATCAAAAAATAAATTTCCGCCCGCAATCTGCGGAACCTTTCAAGAGGTCATCACGTTTACCCCCTGTATCCGGTCGGAAAGACAACAAGACTCCCAAGCCTGGCCGGAAAGAGAGAGAAACCAAAGGAGACACCTCATGTTTCGTGCACTTATTGCTTCGACCTTTCTGACCGCCGCCGTTGCGTTCCCGGTTATGGCGCAGAGCACCAACACCGATGCCGGCGCAAGTGGTGCCGCCACGATGGATTCCGGTGCTGATACCGGCACCATGGACACCAAGCCCGCTGTGCCGGGCGTAGGCACTACCGGCACTGCCGATGTCACGGCTGACGCCCAGGCCAAGCCGATGATGAACCTCGACGGCAAGGAATTTGCCGCCAATCAGCTGATCGGCACCTCGATCACCGACGGCAATGAAGACAGCATCGGTGAGATCGGCGACATCATCCTCTCCACCGAGGGTGGCGTGCAGTCGTACATCGTCAATGTCGGCGGCTTCCTGGGTATCGGCGACAAGCCGGTTGCCATCTCCCCCGACCAGCTGACGATCATGGCTGATGCTGACGGCAACTTCTCCGTCAAGACGGCCATGACCAAGGAACAGCTGGAATCGGCGCCGCAGTTCGATGCGACCAAGTATCCGATGGATGCGGCCGCTCCGGCTACCAAATAACGATAACGGAATTTGAAAACTCGCCGGCGTCGCAAGACGCCGGCCTTTTTTATTCCGGCTTGCCGAGCGTGACGATCACTTCGGCAACCGTGCCGCGCTCGGTTTCCGGGTAGCGGATGCCGCTGCCGATGGTGTCGGCCATCGTCTTGACGATCTTGCGTCCAAGTCCGGTCGATCCGGCGCTCGGCTGGGCCGCATTGACCCCGACACCGTCATCTTCCACCGCAAGACGGGCCGACGTTTCATCGATCTTGTTGAAGAGAACGCGGATTTCTCCCTGCTGGCTGTCCGAATAGGCGTATTTCAACGCATTGGTCACTAGCTCGGTGACGATCATGCCGGCGGAGACGGCCCTGTCGGCGGGCAGCAGGATACGTTCGACGTCGATGGAGATCGAGGTGGAGGAGCCCTTGGCCGCAGTCGCGGTGATGTCCTTGACCAGAGCATTCAGGTACGGCTGCATCTCGACGGTGCGCACGTCGTCCGTCGTGTACAGGCTGCGGTGCATGCCGGCGATGGCGGAGATGCGCCCCTGGGTTTCCTCGAGCGCTTCCTTGACCTCCGGATTGGCGGAGTTGTTGGCCTGCAGGCGCAGAAGGCCTGCGACCAGTGCCAGGCTGTTGGCGACGCGATGGTTCATTTCCGCCAGCAGGGCTTCGGCTCTTTCCTTGGCGAGCCGCGTCTCCTCGTCGGCACGGGCCTTCGCCTCACGCAGCCGTGCATTGCTGACCGTCTGGTTGATGGCATCCACCAGGAGCGGGAAGAAGTCCTCGCTGACGCTCTTCAATACGTAGTCGGATGCACCTGACTTCATCGCATCAATGGCGATGCGCGCCTCATGCGAGCCGGTGATGTAGACCACAGGAATGCCGATGCCGAGCTCCTGGAAGCGCTTCAGCATGTCGTGGCCCGTCATGTTGCTGAGATAGTGATCGAGCACGATCACATCGAAGGACTGCTCCCGCAGATAACTGATGGCGATTTCCGGATCATGGGTATGCGTGACATCGTGACTTGCCCGGCCAAGATTTCTCTTGACCAAACTCGCGAGGGCAAGGTCATCGTCGATGTAGAGTATGCGTGTTTCCATATAAGCCGCTAGCGTCCTTCCGGCAGAAGGGATAACCCTGTCCAGTCTCCTCGAAGGCCGCACGTTAGCGCGCCGCGGATTGAATTCCTAGTTGCATGTGATCAACGGTCGGACAAAATTTCCCCGAAAACCGATGAATTTTCAGAGGTGTCCTGCTTCGGGACGAGTACGCGCAACGCCTTCGGGTGCAGCCGTATGACGACCTCGCCTTCAAATAGCACGATCTCGCCATCCATCACCACATGGGTCTTTCGACGGTTGTCGAGAAGCTTGAGGCTGACTTCGCGCGCCGAAGAGATATCTATGTCGGGATCGTCGAGCCAATGGCCTCTGATCAGGCCGAAAGAGAGCTTGATCAGCGTGCCGAAGGAGGCGGGCGGCAACGTGTAGAGGCCGAGAATGCCCTCGTCGAGCCTGTCGGAGTAAGGCAGATGACCCGCGCCATACATGTTGTTTGACACTGCGACCAGGCTGAAGCGACCGCTCTTCTTCGGTGCGCCGTCGCACAGGATCTCCATCTTGATGCGCGGCGGGCGCCGGAAGACCGTGATGCCGGCGCGGATGCTGGCGAAAATCTTGCCGATCCGCGACCGGAACGGCAGCGATTCGCGCAGGCGCACCATCTTGGGATGAATGCCGGCGGCAAACTGGTGGATGAACGGCTTGTCGTTTGCGGTGGCAATGTCGACGTGCCTTTCCTCCCCGGTGGCAAGCGCCTCGACCGCGGCGAAAATATCGGTGGGAAGCTCCAGCGACTTGGCGAAGAAATTCATGGTGCCGGCGGGGATGACGGCCAGGAGCTTCTGATGCTTCCATGCCGTTGCGGCGCCAAGCGACAGGGTGCCGTCGCCGCCGGCAACGATGATGCCGTCCAGATCAGGGTCGGTCGTAACCCGCTCCATGGCTTCCACCACGTCCTTGCCGGAGGCCATGACGATCTTGACCTCATGGCCGGCCTGGCTGAACGCGGTTTCGATGTGCTGGGTAAACTGCTGGACGTCGATCGTCCGCAACGTGCCGCCTGCGGCGTTGACAATGGCGGCGAAGCGCATGGTCATATCCCCTTATCCCATGTGATCGCCGAACGCATGGTGCGGCGCGAGCCGTACCATCGGGCGCGTCCCCAGCAGGAATGCGCCCGGATGGATTTGGTTCCCGGTCATCGGTGGAATTCTCGCGCGCGGCTTTGCGTCAGAGGCGCGCGCTCGTCATTCGCCGGCGTCCAGCTCCTCGTCGCGGATGTCCGGGGAGAGATCCTGGCTTGCCTCGTCGGTGTTCTGCCGGGTGAAGCCCTTGACCCCTTCCGCCGTCGGCGAAAAGTCGCGGGTAATGGCGACCGGGCTTGCCACGTAGGCGGCAATCAGCTCGGCCAGGGAGCGCAGCGCGTGGAGATGGATGCGCTCGTAGCCGTGCGACGCGTCGACGCCGAAGGTGATCAACGCCGTGCGGACATCGGCGCCTGCCTCCAGCGCGCTGGCGGAGTCCGAGCGGTAGTAGCGGAAGATGTCCTTCTGGTAGCGGATATCGTTTTCCCGGCAGAGATCGACCAGCTTCTTGGTCAGGTGATAGTCGAACGGGCCGGTCTGGTCCGCCATGGCGATGGTGACGCCGAACTCGGAGGAATTCTGCCCGGGCGCCGAGGTGCCGTTGTCGACGGCTATCATGGAGGCCACTTCCGGGGTCAGCACCGAGGCGGCGCCGACGCCGACCTCTTCGGCAATCGTGAACAGGAAATGGATGTCCACCGGCGTGCGGACCTTTTCGTCCTGCAAGGCCTTGAGGGCGGCAAGCTCGACGGCGACGCCGGCCTTGTTGTCGAGATGTCGCGAGACGATGAAGCCGTTGTCAATGAATTCCGGCTGCGGATCGATGGCGACCATGTCACCGATCTCGACGCCGAGCCGCTCCAGGTCCTCGGCACTTCGCGACATGGCGTCGATGCGCAGTTCGACGTATTCCCAGCCGATCGGCATGGTGTCGACTTCTTCGTTATAGGTGTGGCCCGATGCCTTCAAAGGCAGGACGGTGCCGCGGTAGGAGCCCTTCTCCGTGAAGATGGTCGCACGAGCGCCTTCGGCAAAGCGGGCGGACCAGTGACCGACAGGCACGAGCGCGGCCCGGCCATTGGCCTTGAGCGCCTTGATCTGTGCGCCGAGTGTGTCGAGATGGGTGACGACGGCGCGGGCGCCATGGCGGCGCGAGCCCTGCCTGACGGCGCGGATGGCGCCACGCCGGGTCAGTTCGGCTTCGAGGCCGAGTTTCTGCAGCTCACCGGTTACATAGCGTACGATCGTGTCCGTGTAGCCTGTCGGGCTCGGTATGGCGAGCAGGTCCTTCAGAACCTGGATGAGATATGCGCTGTCGATCGTCAGCCGTGTCATGTGTCCTCCTTAAACTCCTGTTCGCCGCATCGCCTGCCTGACCGGTTCCGGCATCGAAAGCGGAAAGAGCAGATCGATGAAGCGTTCGACGGTCGGCTGGGGCTCGTGGTTTGCCAGCCCCGGCCGCTCGTTCGCCTCGATGAAGGCATAGTCGGCCTCATGCGGCGACTTCACCATAAGGTCGATGCCCGTCACCGGTATGTCAATCGCCCGGGCGGCTTTGACGGCCGCCTCGATCAGAACGGGATGGACTTCCTCGGTGACGTCATGAATGGTTCCGCCGGTGTGCAGGTTGGCGGTCCGGCGCACCATGACTTCCTCGTCCGCCGGGATGACGCTCTTCAACGAGTAGCCGGCCGCCGCGAGGGTCCGCCGGGTTTCCGCGTCCACCGGGATCTCGGATTCACCGCCCGTCGCGGCGGCACGGCGGCGGCTCTGTGCCGCGATCAGCTCCGCGGCGGTTGAACGCCCATCGCCGACAATGATCGGCGGACGCCTGATGGCGGCAGCCACCAGCCTGTAGTTTATCACCACGAGACGCAGGTCCTGGCCCTCTATCATCGCCTCGATCAGCACATCGTTGGACACCGATTTTGCTTCGGCAACCGCAGCCGCGACGTCCTCTTCGGTGGTCAGCCCGATGGAGATTCCGCGGCCCTGTTCGCCTCGGGCCGGCTTGACGACGAGCGAACCGTGTTCCGCCAGGAATGCGCTCACGGCCTCGCTGCCGGCGTCGCCGCTGATCTGCGGCGGCACCCGCACGCCGGCCTGCTCGACGATCCGCCTCGTCGTTGCCTTGTCGTCGCAAATCGACATGGCGACGGCCGACGTCAGTTCCGACAGGCTTTCCCGGCAGCGGATCGAGACGCCGCCATGGGTCAGGCGGAAGAAGCCACCACCGGCATCCATGATGTCGACCTGGATGCCGCGCCGACGCGCCTCCTTGACAATGATCGCCGCATAGGGGTTCAGGCCCTCGTCGGTCTCGGGGCGGGTGAAGAGCCGCTCGTTGATCGAATTCTTGCGCTTGACCGAGAAGAACGGCACGCGCTGGAAGCCGAGCTTTTCATAGAGCGCAATAGCCTGCTCGTTGTCGTGCAGGACAGACAGGTCGAGGAAGCTTGCGCCACGGGCGGCGGAGTATTCTGCGAGGCGCCGGACCAGCGCCTCGCCGATACCGGCATGGCGGGCCTGCGGATCCACGGCAAGGCACCAGAGCGAGGAGCCGCGCTCGCTGTCGTTGAAGGCGCGCATGTGGTCGACGCCGGTCACCGTGCCGATGATCTGGCCGGTGCGCTCGTCCTCGGCGACGAAATAGATGATCGCCCGCGCATCGCGCTTGGACCAGAAGAACTCCGGCGGCACCTGCACCATGGATCGCGAGGCGTAGATGCGATTGATGGCGATCGCATCCCGCTGCGAGGTCAGCCGGCGGATGAAATAGCCTTTCGGCGTCCGCTTCGACGGCCGGTAGCCGGACAGGTCCAGCCGGTAGGTGTGCGAGGGGTCGAGGAAGATCTCCTGCGGCGCGCTTGCCAGCAGCACATGCGGGTCGCGGACATAGAGTGCGATGTCGCGGCGGTCCGCCTTCTCCTCGCGCAAGGCGCCGGCCAGCGTATCCGGACTGGTGAAGGTCTGGGCGAAGACCAGCCGACCCCAACCGCAGTCGAGGGCGAAATCGGATTCCGCCTTCTGATCCTCATCGGGTTGCGGATGGGCGATCGGGGGTTTGAGCCCCTGCTCACGCATCCGTTTCAGTCGATGTCCGTAGCCGTCGCGGCCGCGCTGTGTCACGGACGTCGTCTTCTTCGTGTCGGACATGTCAGCACCTCAGATGTCGTGGGCCTGCAGCCACATTTCCAGAAGGGCGGCCTGCCACAGCTCCGAACCACGCAGCGGCGTGATGTGGGCGGCGGGGTCGGCAAAGAGCTGGTCGAGCCACTGCTTCTGGAACAGACCGCGCTCGCGTGCCTTCTGGGAGGTCAGCGCATCGCGCACCATGTCGAGGAACGGACCCTGGATGTATTTGAGCTGCGGAACCGGGAAATAGCCCTTCTTGCGGTCGATCACCTCGCTCGGGATCACCTGGCGGGCGGCATCCTTGAGGATGCCCTTGCCCTGGTCGGCGAGCTTCAGTTCCGGCGGCACGGTGGCGGCCAGTTCCACGAGCTCGTGGTCGAGGAAGGGAACGCGGGCCTCAAGCCCCCAGGCCATCGTCATGTTGTCGACGCGCTTGACCGGGTCGTCGACCAGCATCACCTGCGAATCGAGGCGCAGGGCCCGGTCCACGGGCGTGGCTGCACCGGACATCATCAGATGGTCGCGCACCAGCTCAAAACTTTCGTCGCGGTCGGCCATCCATTCGGGCGACAGCTGCGTGGTCAGCGTCTCGTGGCTGCGGTCGAAGAAGACCTTGGCATAGTCGCCGACGACATCGTTGGAGCCCATCAGCGGCGGGTACCAGTGATAGCCGGCGAAGACCTCGTCTGCGCCCTGGCCGGACTGCACGACCTTGATGTGCTTGGAAACTTCGCGCGACAGGAGGTAGAAGCCGATATTGTCATAGGAGACCATCGGTTCCGACTGGGCGCGGATCGTATCGGGCAGGTGGCCCATCAGGTCTTCTGCCGGAACGAAGATCTTGTGGTGATCGGTCTCGAAGCGCTTGGCGATCAGGTCGGAATAGACGAACTCGTCGCCCTTCTCGCCATTGGCCTCCTCGAAGCCGATGGAGAAAGTCATCAGATCCTTCTGGCCTTCTTCCGCCAGCAGGCCGACGATCAGGCTCGAATCGACGCCACCGGAGAGCAGCACGCCGACCGGCACATCGGCCACCATGCGGCGACGGACGGCAACGCGCAGGGCCTCGAGAACGCGGTCGCGCCACTGTTCGCGGGTGAGGCCGCTGTCTTCCTCTCGACGCTCGTAGACCGGCTGCCAGTAGCGGCGCTCGCGGCTCGTGCCATCCTGCTCGATCCGGCGAACGGTTGCCGGCGGCAGCTTGCGCACACCCTTCAGGATCGTGCGCGGCGGCGGCACGACGGCGTGAAAGCTCATGTAATTGTGGAGTGCGGCCTTGTCGATGCCCGTGTCGATGTCGCCGCCTGCGACGAGCGCGGGCAGGCTGGAGGCAAAGCGCAACCGCTTGCCGTCCTCGGAAATGTAGAAGGGCTTGATGCCGAAGCGGTCACGCGCCAGCGTCACGGCGCCCGTGTCGCGCTCGTGAATGGCGAAGGCGAACATGCCGTGGAGGCGCTTGACGCAGTCCTCACCCCACTTGTGGAAGGCCTTGAGGATGACTTCGGTGTCACCCTCGGAGAAGAAGCGGTAACCGGCTTCCTGCAATTCCTTGCGCAGCTCGGGGTAGTTGTAGATGCACCCGTTGAACGTGATGGTCAGGCCAAGATCGGGATCCGTCATCGGCTGGGCGGCCTTCTCGGAAAGATCGATGATCTTCAGCCGCCTGTGGCCGAAGGCTATCCGTCCTCTCGAAACCACTCCCGCACCATCCGGACCACGAGGTGCCAGCACCTCCATCATCCTGCCGACAGCCGAGGCATTGGCAAACGAATCATCAAAACGGACTTCTCCGGCAATTCCACACATAACGGGGACACCTTCCTGTTCTGCAGGGTGGTTGACCCTGCGCTGTTGCAATCAAAACAAAAAAGGCGCGGACCAAGCCGCGCCTTCTGTTAACGGGTTTGTATAGAAAGAGTTCCCTGAATTCAAATTTTGACGGGAACTTTTCCGGATCGACCCTTTCCTACCTGTACCAGAGGGTGGGTAGGTAAAGCGTGATCGACGGGAAAATGCTGATCGCGGCCAGCACCAGCAGCAGCGGGATGAGGAAGGGTGCAGTCGCCCGGATCGTCTTCTCGACCGACAGGCCGGAGATGCGCGACAGCACGAACAGCACCATCCCGACCGGCGGCGTCAATAGGCCGATCATCAGGTTCAGCACCATGATGACGCCGAACTGGACGGGGTCGATGCCGACATGGACGACCACCGGCATGAGGACCGGCACGAGGATCGAGATCGCGGCGATCGTTTCCATGAAGCAGCCGACGATCAGCACCAGGATGTTGATGATCAGCAGGATGACGAGCGGATTGTCGCTGACGCCGAGCAGGAAGTTGGTTACCAGCGTTGTCACCTGCGTCACCGTCAGCACCCAGGAAAACAGCGAGGCGGCCGCGACGATGATGAGAACACTTGCCGTCGTCTCGATGGTCTGGATGCTGATCTTGTAGAAGCGGCGGAAGGTGAGGGTGCGATAGAAGACGAAGCCGAGGAGAAGCGCCCAGGCACAGGCGGCGATTGCTGCTTCCGTCGGGGTGAAGGCGCCCGACGACATGCCGCCGATGATGATGACCGGGGTCATCAGGGCGGGAACGGCGGAGACGAAGGTCCGGCCAAGCGTGGTGACGCGGAACGCCTGGTCGCGGCCGATGCCTTTGCGGTGCGAATACCAGGTGACGTAGAGCATCAGCGCCACGGCCATCAGCAGACCGGGAAGGAAGCCGGCTGCGAAAAGCTGGCCGATCGAGACGTTGGCCATGACGCCGAAGACGACCATCGGCAGGGATGGCGGCATGATCGGGCCGATGGTGGACGAGGCGGCGGTAATGCCGACGGAAAGGTTGTCGTCATAGCCGCGGTCGCGCATGGCCTTGATCTCGATGGTGCCAAGGCCGCCGGCATCGGCGACGGCCGCGCCCGACATGCCGGCGAAGATGACCGAGGCGAGCACGTTGACGTGGCCGAGACCGCCGCGCAGCCAGCCGACGGCGGCGGTCGCGAAGTCGAAGATGCGGTTGGTGATGCCGGCCGAATTCATCAGGTTGCCGGCGAGAATGAAGAACGGCACGGCGATCAGCGGGAAGCTGTCGACGCCGCCCGCCATCCGGTGCAGTACGACGAAGGCGGGGATGTGTCCTATGAAATAGACATAGGCAAGCGAGGCAGCGCCAAGCGAGACGAAGACCGGTACGCCGATGATGAGCAGACCGAAGAAGACGGTGAGAAGAAGAAGCATCGTGAACCTCAGTCTATGACCAGCGGGGTGCTGTTTTCATCTTCGCGCCAGCCGCGGCGGGCGCTGGCAATGAAGCTGGTGACGGCGCGCCAGAGCATCATGAGGCAGCCGATGGCAATGCCCGCATAGACGACCTGCATGGAGATGTCGAAGACGGTCATCCGCTGGATCTTCATCTTTTCCATCACGGTCCAGGAGAAGACGACCAGCAAGGCGACAAAGGCCAGCGTGATGGTATCGGAGATGGCGCGCAGCACCCGCCCCGCCTTTTCCGGCAGCATGTAAGGCAGGATGTCGACGGCGATGTTCGAGCGGCGGCGAAAGACGACGCTGGCGCCGATGAAGGTCAGCCACATCAGCAGATAGCGGTCTATCTCTTCCGTCCAGGCATAGGAATCGTTCAGCACGTAGCGGCTGAAGAACTGCAGGAAGGTGACGATCGCCATTCCCCAGAACAGCAGGAAGGACAGCCAGTCGTCGAAGTGGTGTTCGATCGGTCCGTCCTGCTCGTCTTCGATGTGCAGCGCAGCCGCTGCGCTCAGCTCTTCCTGCTGCTTGTCGTCATTCGTCGCCATACGGCTCGTCTCCCCATCCGATACGGGCTTCCGCGATCGCGGAATATCCTGATTGTGCACCGGCCCCGGTGCGTCCTGTCAGACGCGTCGGGGCCGGCGGCGTCGATGGCGGATGCCTTACAGGGCCTGCAGGGCGTCGTACTGCTCCTTCGTCCAGCCTGCGCCGGAGTCAGGATCGTTGTGCAGGGGCTTGGCCGCTTCGATGAACGGGCCGCGGTCGACTTCGACGACGGTATTGCCCTGTTCGGTGAACCATGCGGCGAGCTTGCCTTCGGCGTCGCGGATCTGGTCGGTCGCGTTGGAGGCGGCTTCGCGCAGGACGTCCTCGAAGATTTTCTTCTGGTCGTCCGAAAGCTGCGACCAGACATGCGGGCCGACGATGGTCAGAAGCGATTCCGTGATGTGCTGGCTGAGCATGATGTGGCTCTGCACTTCATAGAACTTCTTCGCCTTGATCGTCGGCAGCGGGTTTTCCTGGCCGTCGACCGTGCCCTGCTGCAAAGCGAGGTAGACTTCGGAGAAGGCGATCGGCGTGGCGTTGGCGCCGACAGACTTGGTGAACATCAGGAACAGCGGCGCCGGCGGCACGCGCAGCTTCATGCCCTTCATGTCTTCCGGCTTGGTGATTGCCTTGTTTGCCGTCAGGTTGCGCTGGCCGTAATAGGTGAGTGCCACGGCGTGGTTGCCGGATGCGTCATTGTAGCCGCCCGTCAGCTCCTGGAAGAGCGGCGAGTCGCGATAGGCCTTCCAGTGGTCGAAATCGCGCAGGATGAACGGCGCGTTGGAGATCGCCATCGGCTTGTGGATCGAGCCGGCAAAGGCCACGCCGGTATAGATGATGTCGACCGTGCCGAGGCCGAGGCCTTCGTTGATCTGGTTCTCGTTGCCGAGCTGCGACGCCGGGAAGACCGAGATGGAGATTTCGCCGTTGGTCCGCTTCTTGATTTCCTCGGCGGCCCACAGCGCCTGCTCGTGATAGGGTTCCGACGTCTCGTAGACATGCGCCCATTTCAGCTCCATGGCGGCCTTGGCCGGCACGGAAAGGGCTGTCGACAGCGACAGGGCTACGAGGCCGAACGTGGCCGTTCTGCGTGTAATCTTCATGGTTTCCCTCCTCCTAGGGTGTCCGCTTCAAGCGGACAGTTCCGCAGGCAGGCGTCTCCTCCAAGACGGGACTGCATACGGAAAAACTATCTTGTCTGATAACTTCCGCGAAAAATGCGCAAGCATCACCCGTTGCCGACAGGTGATTACCTCAACTCATAGTATGAAACTGACAGGCGATCAATTGCACTTGTCGTATTATGAATGCGAACGTTGCGGCCTATCGGCTGATCACGACTTTCAATGCGTCGCGATGCGAATCCCAATAGGGCAGCGCCGATTCCGCCTCGGTGAACGGCACGACCTTGGAGACCAGCAGATCCGGAGTGTCTCCTGCTGATTCCAGGTAGGAAATCACCGATCGGAAATCCGCCATGGTGGCATTGCGCGATCCCATGATGTCCAGTTCCTTCAGGTTGAAGAACTGGGTCTGATAGGTGACCGGCGCCTTCGAATAGCCCACATAGACGACGCGCCCGGCAAAGCAGGCGAGGTCGACGGCCTGGGTGAAGGTCTGCGGCAGGCCGACGGCCTCGAAGGCGACATCGACGCCGTCGCCGTCTGTCAGGTCGTAGACGGCCTTGACCAGTTCTTCGGCGCCGGAGGGAAGCGCATGCGTGGCGCCAAAGCGCTTGGCCAGCTCGCGCTTCTGCTCGCTCGGGTCGATGGCGATGACCTCGGCGCCTCTTGAAGCGGCGGCAATGACCGCGCCCATGCCGATCATGCCGCAGCCGATGACGGCCACCCGATCGCCCTTGGCGACACGGCCACGCTCGACGGCGTGGAAGCCGACGGACAGCGGCTCGACCAGCGCCAGATGAAGGGGCTTCAGGGTGTCGTTGAGGATGACCTTCTCGGCCGGCAGGACGATCTCGTCGGCAAGCCCGCCATTCTGCTGGACGCCCAGGGTCTTGTTGTAGCGGCAGGCGTTGAGGCGGCCCTTGCGGCAGGACGAGCAGGTGCCGCAATTGGTGTAGGGCATGACGATGACGCGCTTGCCCTTCTGGTAGGCCGAATCGACCGCCGCCCCTGCCTCGATGATATCGCCGCCGATCTCGTGGCCGGGAATGCGTGGCAGTTCGACGAGGGGGTTGAGGCCCTTGAAGGTGTTGAGATCGCTGCCGCAGAGACCGACGTGCCTGACGGCGATCCGCACCTGGCCCTCTCCCATGGGCGCGGACTCAATGTCATGGAAAACCGTGGTGTTTTCCCGTTCGATCATCAGCGCGCGCACCATAGTCTCACTCCTCCAACAGGTTCCGGCTTGTTGTCCGATGCATACGCCAAAGCCTCGCAGGAAGAAACGGCTTTTTCGGATGCGATGGTTCAGTGGCGGATTTCCTGAAGGGCTTTTTCGATCCCGTTCCAGGCGGGAGCCCCAGGTGCGAAGCGGGCCCGGACATAGCGCGCCAGTTCGCCGATCTGCTTGTCCGTCAGCGTCTGGCCGAAGGCCGGCATGGACATGATTTCCTCATGCGCGCCGCCGGTGAGCGCGGCTAGCCGGGCAGGGGCTTCGGCACCGTTGACGATCACCTGCAGAACATTGGCCGGATTGTCGCTGACGACGGCGGAGCGCAGGGCGAGCGGGGTCAGCAGATCGTTGTTCTCGTGGCAGGAGGCGCAGGCGCCGTCGAAGATCCGTTTGCCGCGCGGCTCGGCAAGGGCGGCTGCCTCTGCTGCGGCGTCGCTGGCGGCGATCGCAGTCTGAGGGTCGGCGGCGTGTCCTGTCACGTTCTTAAGGGAGGTGAGATAGGTGGCCATGGCGCGGATGTCGCTGTTCGGCAGCGGCGCAAGCGAGGCGACAACCTCCGCCATCGGTCCGCCGGCGCCGCCGTGGTTTTCCGAATAGCCGTGGCGCAGATAGGCGTAGAGCTCGTCTGTGGTCCAGCCGGATGGCGCTTTCGTCGCGCTGGTCAGGGCCGGGGCTTCCCAGCCGTCCGCAAATCCGCCGGCAAGATGATGTGTTCCCGTCTTTTCCGCCTGCAGGACATTGCGCTCGGTATGGCAGGCGGAACAGTGGCCGAGCGTTTCGACCAGATAGGCACCGCGGTTCCATTCGGCGCTCATCGCTGTATTTGCGGTGAATGGCTCGGGCTTGTGGAAGAGCGCGTTCCAGCCAGCCATCAGCGTGCGGATGTTGAAGGGGAAGGCGAGCGCCGTTTCCGGCGTCTTGTTCCGGCTGGGCGCGAGGCTGGTCATGTGGGCGTAGAGCGCCTGCATGTCGTTTTCCTCGACGCCGGCAAAGGATGTGTAGGGATGCGCGGGATAGAGGAAGTGACCGTTGCGGCTGACACCTTCGCGCATGGCCCGCGCGAAGGCGGGATAGGACCAGGCGCCGATGCCGGCGTCCGGATCAGGGGTGATGTTGGGCGCATAGATGTTGCCGAACGGCGTTTCGAATGCCCTGCCGCCGGCAAATGCGGTTCCGTCGGAGCCAACGTGACAGACATTGCAGGCGCCGGCAGCGGCGACCAGCCGGCCACGCTCCAGCGTCTCGGCGCTGTAGACGCCGCTCTGCGGCCCGGCGACCGGAGCGATGGAGGCCGGAAAGGGCGACACCCAGGAAAGGCCGGCAAGCGTGGCGGCAATGCCGGCAAACGACAGGCCCGCGAGTAACCTTTTCTTTCCCGGCTTCTCCGGCATGGGCTTCGCAGGCGGCTCCTCGCCGTTCAGCGCAGCCAGCACTTTTTCAGGCGTCAGCGGCAATTCGCGAAAGCGGATGCCGGTCGCATCATAGACCGCGTTGCAGATGGCTGCGGCGCTGGGCACGGAGGCCGATTCGCCGACGCCGAGCGGCGGTTCGTTCTGGCGCGGCATGAGCAGGACATCGATATCCGGCACGTCCGGGAAGGTGATCAGCGGATAGCTGCCCCAGTCCTTCGAAACGACCTTCGTCTCGTCGAACTCCACCTGTTCCTTCAGCGTGCGGCTGACGGACTGGACGATGTTGCCGTGGATCTGGTGCTTCACGCCGTCCGGGTTGATCATCAGGCCGGAGTCCTGGCCGCAGATGACCTTGGTTACGGCGATTTCGCCGGTCTTGCGGTTGACGGCGACATCGGTCACCCAGGCGGCCCAGGCGGCGGCAACACCGGGGAAGGTGCCGTGTACATAGACGGCATAGGCAAAGCCGCGGCCATACAGAAGATCGCCTTCTCCGCCCATCGTTCCCCAGGTCGTGCGCGGGGTCCAGCCGGCGCGTTCGGCGGTCGCCTTGATGAGGTCGATGGCGCGCTCGTCCTTCATGTAGCGCAGGCGGTATTCGATCGGATCGACCTTGGCGCCGGCGGCCAGTTCGTCGATGAAGGATTCGTGCGCGTAGGTATTCGGCATGGACGAAACGCCGCGAAACCATGAGGCGCGGGCAATCGGCGGCATGTCGTGGACGGTCACGCGCAGCGCGCCGAAATCATAGGGCGGGATGGCGGTGCGGTCGCCCATCTGCAGCGTATCGGCGACCGGAGCGAGGCGGCCGGTCAGGATGAGCGCCAGCGTCGGCGCGGCGTTGGACGGATAGCGGCTTTCGAAATCATAGGCCGCAGGGCCGCCCTCAAGATCGAGCGCGCCGCGCACGTCCATCACCTGGGCGGTGCCCTTCGGCTCCCATTCGTGCTCCTGCTCACGCGTCAGCTGCACCCTGACCGGCCGGCCGCAGGCGCGCGACAGGAGGGCCGCATCGGCGGTGACGTCGTCGGCGCAGTTGCGTCCGTAGCAGCCCGCCGCCTCCAGCCGCTCCACGGTGATGAAACTCTCCGGCACATGGAAGAGCTGGGCAAGGTCGCGGCGCATCCAGAACGGGTTCTGGGTGCCGGACCAGACGGTCAGGCCATCCTCGCGCCAGTCGGCGACCGCGCAGGAGGGGCCGATCGAGGCATGCATCTGGTAGGGCCAGACATAGCTGCGGGTAAGCGGCTCGGCGGCACCTTCCAGCACGCGGTCGACATTGCCCTTGTCCGCGAGCTTGCGAGCAATCCCAGGATTCTCGTGCAGCGGATCGTAGGGGTCGTTGAGATCGGGCCGGGCGGGTGGCTCCTTCCAGTCGACCTTGAGGCGGTTCATCGCCTCGATCGCCTGCTCTTCGCGCTCGGTCACCAGACCGACGAAATCGCCTTCGGAAAAGACGCCGACCATGCCGGGGATATCGGCGACGGACCCTTCGTCGATTGCAATCAGGCTTTTGCCGACATGCGGACCCTGATCGTAGCCGGCATAGGGTGGGCGCACGACGCGGCCATGCAACATGCCGGGCAGGCGCACGTCATGGACGTAGATCCAGGCCCCGCGTGATTTCGCCGGGATATCGCTGCGACGCTGCGGGATTCCGACCAGGCGGTAGTCGGAAACGGGCTTGACCGGCGCATCGCGGTCCAGAGGGATATCCACGTGCTGCCCGGTGACGATCTCGCCGAAGCTTATGGAGCGGTTGCCGTCCTTCTCTCGGATGATGCCGTCGTCGAAAATCAGCACGTCGGGCGCGATCTCCAGCCGCGAGGCCGCTTCGCCGAGGAGATACCGTCTTGCGGTCGCGGCGGCGAAGCGCAGGGGCTTGGCGGCAATCTGTATCGTTTCCGAGGCGATGGTCGCGCCCTGGTCCGGAACGGAGCCGGTGGAGCCGAGCACCATCTCGACCTTGGCGAAGGCGAGGTCCAGCTCTTCGGCGACGATCTGGGCAAGCGCGGTCCGGATGCCGGTGCCGAGATCGACATGGCCGTTGAAGGCGGTCACCGCGCCATTTCCATCGATGGCTATGTAAATGTCCGACCCGTCGGTGCCGGTGATCAGAAGCATGTCGTCGCTGGCGAACCAGGCGCTTTTCGGGATATCGCGAACGTCGCTCATCCGGCGGCGCTTTCTATGGCGGACAGCTCACGCATCAGGCCTGCGGCCTTCCTGACGGCGGCGAGGATTTCCATATGCGTACCGCAGCGACAGAGATTGTGTCTGAGGGATGCGCGGATCGCGTCTTCGCTCGGCTCCGGACAGCGTTTCAGAAGGCCCGTCGTGGCGATGATCATGCCGTTCAGGCAATATCCGCACTGGGCGGCATTTTCCTCGATGAAGGCCTGCTGAACCGGGTGCGGCTTGTCGCCGTCGCCAAGTCCCTCGATCGTTGTGAAGGCGCGTCCCGCGGCATCGCGGATCTTGACGGTGCAGGAGCGGACGGGGCGGTCGCCGGCGAGCACCATGCAGGCACCGCATTCGCCGAGGCCGCAGCCGAATTTCGGGCCGTTCAGGTGCAGATCGTTGCGCAGGACATAGAGGAGCGGCGTTTCAGGGTCGGCAGAGACGGTGACGGTCCTGCCATTGACGGTGATCTCATGGGGAGTGCTCATGGATCGGTCACCCTCTTTGCCCCTCTTTTTCCGTTATGTTCGAAGATGCGTCCGCAGCGTTTCGGTTTTTTGCCAGTCTGGCACGCCGCCCTCAGCGATGACAACGCCGAACAGCGTGCCGGCTTCCTCGCGGGTGTAGCGTTCAAGCCGCACGTCCTCGGCCACCAGCGCCGGGTCGCGGGTCAGCGGATCGCCGTAGCCGCCGCCGCCCGGCGTGCGCACCCGCACCCGGTCGCCCGGTTTCATCGGGATATCCTGCGCCTTCGACAGGTGTTCCGGCGTCATGGGCTTGCCGTCCTGCCAGACGGTGACCCGGTTGACCATGCCATCGCGGCCGCCGAGCGCACCCTGCGGGCCGAAGCGGCCGTGATCCATGACGAAGCTCGCGGTCGCATTGCCGCGCCTCAACTCGACTTCGTAGTCGAGGCCGAAGCCGCCGCGGTGCTTGCCGGCGCCGCCGGAGCCTTCGTGAAGCGCGTAGCGGTGATAGAGGACCGGGAACTGCTGCTCCATGATCTCGACCGGCGGCGCCTTGGAAATGCCGATGGTCGAGCAGCCGTTGGCAATGCCGTCGCCATCCGCGCTGCCGCCGTAGCCGCCGCCGGAAATCTGGTACATGACGAAGTTGCGGCCGCGCTCGGGATCGAAGCCGCCAAGGCCAAAATTGCCGGACGAGCCGGCGGGCGCGGCGGTGACGCGGTCCGGCAGCGCCTCGACCAGCGCGGCGAAGACGGCTTCGGCGATGCGCTGCGAGACCTCGGCCGCGCAGCCGGAAACGGGACGCGGATAGCGGGCGTCGAGGAAGGTGCCTTCCGGGCGAACGATCTTGAGCGGCTCGAAGGCGCCGGCCGAGATCGGCACGTCCGGAAAGATGTGGCGCATGGCGAGATAGACGGAGGAATGCGTGGTTGCCAGAACCGAGTTCATCGGTCCCATGCAGGGCGCGGACGAGCCGGCGAAATCGAAGGTCAGTTCGCCATCCTTGGCCGTAACGGTGAGCCTGATCTCCAGCGGTTCGTTGATCACGCCGTCGCTGTCGACATAGGCGGTCGAGGTGTAGACGCCGTCCGGAATGAGCTTGATGTTGGCGCGCATCTGTTCGGCGGCGCGGCGCTTCAGCTCGCCGATCGCCTCGGCAACGGTGTCGTCGCCGTAGCGGTCGAGAATGCGGTTCAGACGCTTCTCTCCAACCAGAAGGGCGGCGGCCTGCGCCTTGACGTCACCGATGCGTTGTTCGGCGACGCGGATGTTGGAACAGATGATAGCGTAGATTTCCTTGTCTAGCACGCCCTTCTTGAACAGGCGGACAGGCGGAAGGCGCAAGCCTTCCTGTTCGACGGCGGTGGCGGAGGCCGAGAAGCCGCCGGGTACGGCGCCGCCGGTGTCGGGCCAGTGGCCGGTGTTCGACAGCCAGCAGAAGATCTTGCCGTCGCGGTAATAGGGCATGGCGAAGCGCACATCCATGAGATGCGTGCCGCCGAGATAGGGATCGTTGACGATGTAGATGTCGCCCGGCTGCGGCTCGGCCGCGTCACCCGAGGCGATCATCTCGATCAGTGTGCGGGTGGAATACTGCATGGTGCCGACGAAGACGGGGAGGCCGCCGGCCCCTTGCGCGATCAGTGCGCCGTCTTCGGCCGAATAGATGCCGTCGGAGCGGTCGTTCGCCTCTGCGATGACGGGGGAGAAGGCGGCGCGCGAGAAGGTCAGGTCCATCTCGTCGCAGACCTGCTGCAGGCCGTTCTGGATGACGGAGAGCGTGATCGGATCGATGGTCATGCGAGCGCTCCCTTCAGGGTGATGATGATATTTCCGTCGCGGTCCTGCGCGGCCGTATCGCCCGGTTCGACGACGATGGTCGTATCCATCTGTTCGATGATGGCGGGGCCGGTGACGGTGGCGTCGGCGGGCAGGTGGTCGCGCCAGTAGACCGGCGTCGTCACCCAGCCGTCGAACCAGACCGGGCGTTCGCCGGTCTTTGCCTCGGCGACCGTCGCCTTGCGTCCCGACGCGTCGATCAGCAGCGACAGGTCGATATCCTTGCGGCGACCGATGACGGAGGTGTTGACGTTGACGAGGCTCGGGCGGATTTCCGGCAGTTCGACATGGAAGCGGTTGAAATAGGCGTCGGCGAAACGCTGGCGCAACTCCTCCCGGCTCGGCGTCGGGGTGTCGAGCGGCACGCGCAAGAGGTGGGTCTGGCCGATGAACTGCATGTCGACCGAATAGATCTCCTTCAGTTCCTCGATCTCGACCGGTTCCTTGGCGATCAGCCGGCGTCCTTCTTCGCCCTGGTGGGCAAAGAGCGCATGGACGGCATCCATATCGGCGAGGTCGAGCGGCTTGTTGACGGTGTTGACGAAGTCATGCCGGAGATCGGCGACGACGCAGCCGAGCGCATTGGTGATGCCCGGCCGGGAGGGACAGAGGACGCGCGGCACGCCGAGTTCGCGGGCGATCGCCACCGCATGCAACGGGCCTGCGCCACCGAACGCAAAGAGGGCGTAATCGCGCGGGTCTTCGCCAAGGCTCACCGAGACCATGCGCACTGCGCCGGCCATCTTGGCGTTGGCGATCTGCAGCACTGCTGCGGCAGCACCCGTGGCATCCAGGCCGAGCGGCGCGCCGAGGTCGCGTTCGAAGATCGCGCGGATGTCGTCGAGGGAGATTTTCGAGGAAACGGAGTTGAGCTTGTCCGGGTTCATGCGCCCGAGCAGAAGGTTGGCGTCGGAGATGGTCGGGCGCGTGCCGCCACGGCCGTAACAGATCGGGCCCGGCGTCGCGCCGGCGCTTTCCGGGCCGACCTGCAGCAGGCCCGCGGCCGTCACCTTGGCGATCGAGCCGCCTCCGGCGCCGACGGTGCGCACGTCGACCATCGGAACGTGGATCGGCATGGCGTATTCGATTTCGATCTCGTTGGAGACCGCCGGTTCCGCGCCCTTGATCAGCGCCACGTCGGTCGAGGTGCCGCCCATGTCATAGGTCAGGAGATTGGTGATGCCGGCGCGCCGTCCGGTGTAGGCTGCCGCCATGACGCCGGATGCCGGGCCGGACATGACGGTCTTGGCGGCTTCGTTGGAGACGTGGCGGGCCGAGACCATGCCGCCATTTCCGTTCATCACCAGAACGTCGTTGCGGTAGCCGCGCTCGGCGAGCTTGTCGGCCAGGCGTTCGACATAGCGGCGCAGAAGCGGCTGCACCGAGGCGTTGACCGCGGCCGTCACGCCGCGTTCGAATTCGCGGCTTTCGGACAGCAGGGCGTGGCCCATGGTGATGTTGCCGTTCGGCCAGATGTCCGCGGCGATTTCGGCGGCGCGCAGTTCATGGGCGGGATTGGCGTAGGCGTGCAGGAAATGGATGACGAGGGATTCGCAGCCCTTGTCGACCAGCGCCTGAAGGGCGGACTTCAACGCGTCCTCGTCGAGCGGGGTGACGACATTGCCGCCGGCATCCATGCGCTCGGGGATTTCGAGGCGCAGATCACGCGGAATGATAGGTGTGAACTCACCCTTCATGCCGTAGGGATTGGGGCGGGTGCGGCGGCCGAGCTCCAGCACATCGCGGAAGCCGATCGTGGTGATGATGCCGGTCTTGGCCAGCGTCCTCTCCAGAACCGCATTCGTCGTCGTCGTCGTGCCGTGGATGATGAGGTCGAGCGTCTGCAGGTCCGCGCCCGCGGCTTCCAGCGCGTTCAGGACCCCGCCGGCCTGGTTGTCGAGTGTGGTCGGGGTCTTGGCGAGGCGAACCGTGCGGGTGGCGCTGTCGACGAGGACGAGGTCGGTAAACGTGCCTCCGACGTCAATGCCTGCGACCTGCGACTGCACCGTCGGTGCCGGATCCACCGGTTTGCCTGCGCGATCGGCGGCCAGAACATCGTCCTGCATCATGAACCCCGTTTATCATTTGTATACGAACAGACTATGAATGAAGCGCGACGACTGTCAAGCGTCACATTCGTCGTCGGAAACAATTTCTCCTCTGCGGAAAACAGCCGTTGACAGGTCTCGAAGTTAGATGTTTGTATACGAACGAATGATGTTCAGGCGCATGGGAGCCGAATGTGACGACTGCCCCCGATGTCAAGGCCGAGAAGATACGCTGCGATGCCTGTCCGGTGATGTGCTACATCGCCGATGGCCGCTCCGGAGCCTGCGACCGCTATGCCAATGAAGGTGGACAGCTGATCCGCCTCGATCCCCTCGTTATCCTCGAAAACTGCTCGGCGACCGGCGGTGACGTCGTGCCCTTCCTGGAGCGTGACTGGGACGGCGACGTGGTCGGCGCTTCGAACAGTTTCGTGACCGCCGTCGGTGCAGGCACGACCTATCCGGACTACAAGCCGGCGCCCTTCATTGTCTCGTCCGAAGTCGACGGTGCCGACATGATTACCGTCGTCACCGAAGGCATCTTCTCTTATTGCGGCGTGAAGGTGAAGATCGATACCGATCGCCACCTTGGTCACGAATGCGCCACCGTCCGCGTCGACGGCGAGCCCGTGGGCCATGTGACGACGGCGGAATACGGCAGCCAGATGCTGTCGCTTGGCGGCGTCAACCATCTGACCGGCGGCTCGAAGAAGGAAGGCCGCGTTACCTGCGATACGCTCTTGAAGCTCTGCAACGGCGAGGCGGTCGAAGTCTCGATCGACGAGGGCGCGACGCTCATCGTGGAGGCCGGCAAGGCGCCGATCGTCAACGGCGTGCCCGAGAGCCGCATGCGGGTCGGTTGCGGATCGGCGACGGTCGGCATGTTCGCGGCGCAATGGATGGGGCTGGTCGATGAAGTCGTCGTGGTCGACGATCACATCACCGGCGTCATGTCCGAGCACCAGGCGGGCAAGGTCATCGGCTGGCAGCCGACCGGCATCAAGATCAATGGCCGGCGCTCGACGCCCGGCCGCTATTTCCAGGTGGCCGAACCCGGCACGGGCTGGGGCGGCACCGATCTCGCCGATCCGCTCGCCATCCTCGGCAAGTTCGATCCCAAGACGGCAAAACCGGGCCAGTCGCTGCTGATGGTTTCGACGACGGGCGAGCATGCCGCCTATTACGAACTCGACGAAAACCTCTGTCCCATCGAAAAGGAGATGCCGGAGCGGCTTCTCCCCTCGGTCAGGCGGATCGAGGAAAACTGCGAGCCGGCGATGACGTCGGTGCTGTTCATGGCGGGCGCCGGCGGATCGCTGCGCGCCGGCGCGACGCAGAACCCGGTTGGCCTCACCCGTTCGGTCCAGCAGGCGCTCACCTATGTGTCCTGTGGCGGCGCGCCTGCCTATGTCTGGCCCGGCGGCGGTATCACGCTGATGGTCGACGTGACGCGCATGCCGAAGAATTCCTTCGGTTACGTCCCGACCCCGGCGCTGGTCGCTCCAATCGAGTTCACCATGCGCTCCGACGATTATGCGGCGCTCGGCGGGCACATGGATTACGTCATGCCGCTGATGGAGGCGCTTGGCGGCAAGACCGGGCGGCAGAACGACCATCTCCTGAAGGGCCGCCGCAATCTTTCGGCCAGCGGCGACAATCCGTGGCCACCGCGCGCCAAGTCTGCGCTCAGCAGGAAGGTGAGCTGACAATGGTGGCGGGCGGCGGCAAATCGGGTGCAATCGCGGTTCTGCTGCCGGACAGCCGCCGCCTGCATCTGCAGCACGGGCCGATCGATCTCATCATCGAGGCTATTGGATCGCCCGCAGATGTCCGTCAGGCCTATCAGCAGGCGCGTGCCGCCTTCGATCCCCTGCTCGCTGATCTCGTTCTCGAATTGCCGCGGTTGCGGTCAGCGACCGGGGCAGAGCCCTACGGTGTCGTCGCGCGGCGGATGGCCGCCGCAGTCGCGCCCTACGCGCCCGAATTCATCACGCCGATGGCGGCCGTTGCCGGCAGCGTTGCCGATCATATCCTCGCGGCGATGCGGGTCGGGACCCGGCTTGAGCGTGCCTATGCCAACAATGGCGGCGATATTGCGATCCATCTGGCGGAAGGAACCTTTCGCATCCGCATCTGCGACAATCCGGAGACCGGTGAGGCAGGCGGTATGGTCGAAATCGGGCCCGATGACGGGATCGGTGGTATTGCCACCAGCGGCTGGCGCGGACGTTCGCATTCGCTCGGAATCGCCGACGCGGTGACCGTGCTGGCCGCAAGCGCCGCCGAGGCGGACGCCGCGGCGACAATGATCGCCAACAAGGTCGATCTGCCGCGGTCCGGCAAGGTAACGCGCGTTCCGGCCCGCGATCTTTCCCATGACAGCGATCTCGGCGATCGTCTGGTGACAACGGGCGTCGCCTCTCTTGATCGCGATGAAGTCGAAGAAGCCCTTTCGTCCGGCGAACGGGCTGCCTATGGTTACCGCGAGCGCGGCCTGATCCGTGCCGCCTATCTCAGTCTTTCCGGCGAGCGCCGTACATTGGATGCCGCGCCGAACCACAATAATTCCAGGGAGATCATCCATGCCTAAGCCCGTCGTTCGCAAGAAGGCGATCATCGTTGAGGAAATCTTTCACGAGGGCGGTCCCGTTCCCGGCCGCACGCTGAAGCGTGCCGCCTGCCTGGCCGTGATCAAGAATCCTTTCGCTGGCCAGTATGTCGAGGACATCGCCGGTTTCATGGATGACCTCAACCCTCTCGGTCTGGAAATGGCGCAGGATCTCGTCGATGCGCTTGGCGGTGATGCGTCGGTCGTCCAGGGCTACGGCAAGGGTGCGATCGTCGGCTCGGCCGGAGAGATCGAGCATGGGGCGCTCTGGCATGTGCCTGGCGGCTACGCGATGCGCGAAATCCTGCCGAATTCGGCGGCGATCGTTCCCTCGACCAAAAAGGTCGGCGGTCCGGGGGCGCGTCTGGATGTTCCGGTCACCCATACCAATGCCTCCTATGTCCGCTCGCATTTTGACGCCATGGAAGTCGGGATGAACGATTCGCCCAAGGCCGACGAAATCCTGCTGGCGCTGGTCATGACCACAGGTGCGCGCATTCACGAACGCGTCGGTGGTCTGAAGCACGCAGACGTCAAGGGGGAGGATGGTCTCCGGTGATTGCGAAGATCCGCAAGATCGTCACTGTTCTTGAGGATGTGGCCTTCGAAATGGGCCAGCCGGTGACGCCGCATGCGCGCCGGGCGGTCTCTGCTGCCATCATCGCCAATCCCTATGCCGGCCAATATTCCGCCGATCTCGACCAGTTGATTGCGATCGGCGAGGAGTTGGGTGCGTTGCTCGGCGAAAAATGTGTGGCGGCACTCGGCATCTCGCCGGCGGAGGCGCAAAGCTACGGCAAGGCGGCGCTTGTCGGTGAAAACGGCGAGCTGGAGCATGCCGCCGCTCTCCTGCATCCGAAGATGGGTGCGCCGCTGCGCAAGGCCGTGGAAAAGGGTGCCGCGCTGGTGCCGTCGAACAAGAAGATGGGCGCACCTGGCCAGCCGCTCGACGTGCCGCTCGGCCACAAGGATGCGGCCTATGTGCGCTCGCATTTCGACGGCATGGAAATCCGCGTTGCCGATGCGCCGCGGGCCAATGAAATACTGGTCGCCATCGCGGTGACGGCGGGCGGGCGCCCGCTGCCGCGCGTCGGCGGACTGAAACATGAAGACGCAGTTGGTGAAGACGGATTGAGATAGAACGAAGCGCTCGAACAAGGAGGCGGATCCATGGAATTTGTCAGAAATGCCTGGTACGTGGCCGGTTGGTCGAAGGAAATCGATGCGGAACTCCGCCGGTTTACAATCCTTGACGAGCACATCGTCATGTTCCGCAAATCCGACGGCTCGGTTGTCGCCCTGGAGGATCGCTGTCCCCATCGCCTTCTGCCGCTTTCCAAGGGCAAGCGCATCGGCGACACCGTCCAGTGCGGCTATCATGGCCTGACCTTCGACTGTTCCGGCAAATGCGTGCGCGTGCCGGGTCAGAGCAACCTGCCGGCATCGGCCTATGTCGAGGCCTATCCGATCGTCGAAAAGAACGACATCGTCTGGATCTGGATGGGCGACAAGGACAAGGCAAATGCCGACGACGTGTTCGACATGCCGGAGTTCTACGATGCCAGCTGGCATGCGCATCAGGGTGGTGCGCTGCACCTCAAGTCGAACTATCTCAACGTCGCCGAAAATCTCGTTGATCCGGCGCATGTGAGCTTCGTCCACCCGACGACGCTCGGCAGTGCGGCGTCCGAGAACGTTCCGGTCCACGTGGTGACCGAAGGCAAGGCGATCGTCGCCTGGCGCTGGATCCGCGATGCCGAGCCGGTGGGCTTCTTCAAGAAGTTCGGCGGCTTCTCCGGCAATGTCGATCGCTGGCACTACTACTATCTCTACACGCCGTGCACGGCGGTCATCGACTTCGGTTCGGCGCCGGTGGAAGATCAGATCGCCGAGGACGAGCGCGACAAGGGCGTGCGCATCTTTGCCCTGCATTTCATGACCCCGGTCACGAAAAACTACACCATCGACCGCTGGATGCATCTGCGCAACCGGGCCGTGGGCGACGAAGAGGCGAGTGCGGCCATGGACACCATGTTCCGCATCGCCTTCAATGAAGACAAGGAGATCCTGGAGGCAGTCCAGGCGGAAGAGGAACGCCCCCTGAAACGCCGGCCGATCCGGATAGCCATCGACAAGGGACCGATGGTCTACCGCAAGCGGATCACCGAACTTCTGGAAAAGGAGCGGACACACGATATCGCGTCGGATCCGACACCGGCCTTTATCTATCACGACTAAATCCGTAACAATCCGGCGAAGACCGGAATCACGAAAAGGCGAAAACAAGCCGTCAGAGGAGAACGACATGAAACTATTTACTAAATTGGCCGCAACAGGACTGGCGGTGCTCGCCCTGTCGACGGCGGCATTGGCCGAAGAGACGATCAAGATCGGCGAAATCAATCACTACAAGCGCATGGCGGCGTTTGCCGAGCCCTACAAGCAGGGCATCGAGCTGGCGCTGAAGCAAATCAACGATGGCGGCGGCGTGCTCGGCAAGAAGCTCGAATTCGTCTATCGCGACGATGAAGGCAATCCCGGCAATGCCGTCAAGATCGCCGAAGAACTGATGACGCGTGACGGCACGGTCATGCTGACAGGTTCGATCCTCTCGAATGTCGGGCTGGCGCTCTCGGCGCTTGCCGGTGAAAAGCACTACATCTATCTCGCGTCCGAACCGCTGGCCGACGAGCTGATCTGGAAGAACGGCAATCCCTACACCTTCCGCCTGCGTGCCTCCACCTGGGTTCAGGCCGGCATGCTGGCCGAGGAAGCCGCCAAGACCGACGCGAAGCGCTATGCGACGATCGCGCCGAACTATGCCTACGGCACGGCTGCCGTCGAAGCCTTCAAGACGCAGCTGAAGAAGCTGAAGCCGGATGTCGAATTCGTTGCCGAACAGTGGCCGGCACTGTTCAAGATCGATGCGGGCGCTGAAGTCCAGGCGATCGAGAAAGCCAAGCCGGACGCGATCTACAACGTCGAATTCGGCACCGACCTTGCCAAGTTCGTCCGCGAGGGCAATACGCGCGGGCTGTTCGAAGGCCGCAAGGTCTATGGTCTCCTGACCGGCGAGCCGGAATATCTCGATCCGCTCGGCGACGAGGCGCCGGAAGGCTGGTTCGTCACGGGCTACCCCTGGTACGACATTCAGGACGGCCCGGGCAAAGCCTTCGTCGACGAGTACAAGGCCGCTTACGGCGACGGTCCGAAGATCGGTAGCCTTGTCGGCTACATGACCGCCAAGAGCATCGCCGCGCTCATCACCAAGGCCGGTTCTACCGACACCCCGGCGCTGCTTGAAGCGTTCAAGGACCTGAAGGTGGAAACGCCGGTCGGCGAAATCTCCTATCGCGACATTGACCACCAGTCGACGATGGGCGCCTATGTCGGCACGACCGCCGTCAAGGACGGCAAGGGCGTGATGGTCGACTGGTCCTACAAGGATCCGGTCCCCTACATGCCGAGCGATGACGAAGTCAAAGCCATGCGTCCGGCCAACTGATCACGGTTGACGAACGATCCGGCCGGTTTGCCACGAACCGGCCGGAGCCTGCCCCTTCTCAGATATCGAGCGGACCTCAATGGGACTTCTGGTAGCGCAGCTCCTTACCGGGCTTGCAAACGCGGCGGCGCTTTTTCTCGTTGCCTCCGGGTTGTCACTGATTTTCGGTGTGACCCGTATCGTCAACTTCGCGCATGGCTCCTTTTACATGCTTGGAGCCTATATCGGCGTCACGCTGATGCAGGTCCTGCCGGGAGCCGTCGGCTTCTGGGGGGCGATCGTGCTGTCCGCGGTCGCTGTCGGGCTGATCGGCGTGGTCGTGGAAATCCTGGTGCTCAGACCGATCTACAAGGCGCCGGAGCTCTTCCAGCTTGTCGCGACCTTCGGCGTCATTCTGGTGGTGCAGGACCTGACCCTGATGATCTGGGGCGCCGAGGACCGTCTGGGTCCGCGTGCGCCGGGGCTGAAATCGGTGGTGCGAATCTTCGGCGAACCGGTCCCGCAGTATGACCTGGCGCTCATCGCCATCACCCCCTTCATCCTTCTTTGCCTCTGGTGGCTGATCACCAAGACGCGCGTCGGCATTCTGGTGCGCGCGGCGACCCAGGACCGTGAAATGGTCGGCGCGCTCGGCGTCAACCAGGCGTGGCTGTTTACCGGCGTCTTTTTCCTCGGTTCGGCGCTGGCCGGTCTCGGCGGCGCGATCCAGCTGCCGAAGGGCGGCGCGGACCTGCTGATGGATTTCAACATCATCGCGGGCGCCTTCGTGGTCGTCGTCATCGGCGGCATGGGGTCGCTGCCCGGCGCCTTCATTGCTGCCGTCATCATTTCCGTCCTCAATGTCTTCGGCGTGACCTACATTCCGCAAAGCACGCTGGTGCTGATGTATGTCGTCATGGCAGTCGTGCTGATCTTCAAGCCCTACGGCCTGCTCGGCAAGCCGGAAGTGGCAGGCGAGCACGGGCAGGTTGGCGATATCGAGCCGCCGATCCGGCCCTTCGGTCTGCGGGGCCAGCTCTTCTTCCTGGCGCTGGTCGCCTGCCTTGCGGCCGTTCCCCTGCTGGGGTCGAACTTCGCCCAGGTGCTGATCATCGACATTCTGGTGTTCTGCCTTTTCGCAGCCTCGCTGCAGTTCATGCTCGGCAGCGGCGGTCTCGTCAGCTTCGGCCATGCGGCCTTTTACGGCGGCGGCGCCTATGTCGCGGCCCTGTCGGTCAAGTATTTTGCGGCACCCATGGAGCTTGCCTTCCTGCTCGCGCCGTTCGGTGCCGGCCTCCTGGCCGTCATCGTAGGCTGGTTCTGTATCCGGCTTGCCGGCGTCTATTTCGCCATGCTGACGCTTGCCTTCAGCCAGCTCATCTGGTCGCTGGTCTTCCAGTGGGGCGATTTCACCGGCGGCGACGACGGCATCCTCAACATCTGGCCGGCGCCGTGGCTGTCTTCGACGACCGCCTACTACTATTTCACGCTGGCCTTCGGCATCGGCGGCATCCTCGCGCTTCGCCACATCATCCACTCGCCCTTCGGCTACGCGCTGAGGGCGACGCGCGATAGCGCAAGACAGGCGGAAGCGACCGGCATTGACGTGAAGATGATCCAGTGGACGGCATTCGCGATCGCCGGCGCACTGGCGGGTCTCGCCGGCGGCCTCTTCGTCTTCTCCAAGGGGTCGGTGTTCCCGAACGAGCTGGAGATCGCCAAGAGCTTCGACGCGCTGATCGTCGTCTTCCTGGGCGGCGTGAAGACGCTCTCCGGTGCCGTCGTCGGTGGGGCCTTCCTGGCCTCCGCCAAGGACTGGCTGACGCGCATGGAATACTGGCGTCTGCTGCTCGGCCTGCTGATCATCGCCGTCGTCATCGTCGCGCCATATGGCATCGCCGGAACGTTGCAGAGACTGGCGACAAGGCTCGGCTTCTATGCCGACAAGGAGGAGCGGGTATGACGCCGGTTCTTGATGTCACAAACCTCAGCAAATCCTTCGGCGGCGTGCAGGCGGTTGCCGGCGTCAGCTTCGCGGTCGCCGCAGGCGAGATGAAGGCGCTGATCGGCCCCAACGGCGCGGGCAAGTCCACCTGCTTCAACATGCTCATGGGCCAGTTGAAGCCGACGTCGGGGCGCGTCTACTTCAAGGGCAAGCCGATCACCGGCCTGCCGCCGCGCAAGATCTGGCGCATGGGCGTCGGCCGCACGTTCCAGATCACCGGCACCTACCAGAGCATGACGGTCGCCGAGAACGTGCAGATGGCCTTGATCAGCTATCAGCGGCGTCTGACTTCACTGTGGCCGAGGGCCTGGAAGCTTTACCGCGCCGAGGCGCTGGCGCTGCTCGACCTCGTCGGTATGGCGGACCAGGCGGACCGGGCCTGCGCCATTCTGGCCTATGGCGATCTCAAGCGCCTCGAACTGGCGATCGCACTCGCCCATGGTCCGCAGCTTCTGCTGATGGACGAACCGACGGCGGGCATGGCGCCGAAGGAACGCATCGCGCTGATGCAGCTGACCGGCGACATCGTGCGGGAGCGCGGGATCAGCGTGCTGTTTACCGAGCACGACATGGACGTCGTCTTTGCGCATGCGCACCGGATCATGGTGCTGAACCGCGGCAAGCTGATCGCCGATGGCACGGCGGCGGAAGTCAAGGCCGATCCGAAGGTCCAGGAGGTCTATCTCGGCGGCGGCACTCTCTACAAGAAGGATGGCGATCATGCTTGAGCTGACGGCAATCAACAGCTTCTACGGCAAGGCGCATATCCTGAACGATCTGAGCTTTTCGGTGGAGCCGGGCGAGGTGGTGGCGCTTCTGGGACGCAACGGCGCCGGCAAGACGACGACGATGAAGTCGATCATGCAGATGGTGCGGCCGCGCTCCGGCAGTGTGCGCTTCCAGGGCCGCGACATTACCGGCGAGCCGGCATACAAGGTTGCGCGCCAGGGTCTCGGTTACGTGCCGGAGGAGCGGCGCATCTTCACCAGCCTGACGATCCTGGAAAATCTCGAGGTCGGCAAACAGCCGAAGCGCGCCGGTGCCCCCTACTGGACGGTAGACGCGCTGTTCGAACTCTTCCCGAACCTGTCGGAGCGACGCAACAATCTGGGCAAGGCGCTTTCCGGTGGGGAGCAGCAGATGCTGACGATCGCCCGCACACTGATGGGCAATCCGTCACTGATCCTTCTCGACGAGCCTTCGGAGGGCATCGCGCCGGTGATCGTCGAGCAGATGGCCGCGTCGATCCTGAAGTTCAAGGAGCACGGGCTGACGGTCATCATCTCCGAGCAGAACCTGCATTTCGCACGGGCCGTGGCGGATCGGACGATCATCATCGAAGGCGGAGCCAAGAAATTCGACGGCACGTTCGAGGTGCTCGAACGTGAGCCGGAGATACGGGATCAGTACCTGTCCGTCTGATCCCGTACAGGCCGCACGGGATGGCTAGGTGATCTTTGCCAGCAAAGTGACCAGCGTGCGGCTTTCCTCCGCGGTCAGCGGATCGAGGGTCAGCCGGGAGACTTCGAAGCCGATCTTGTAGAGGGAATCCAGCAGGGTCTGTCCCTTGTAGGTCAGGCTGATCAGGGATCGCCTGCGGTCGCTTTCCGAAGCGTTGATGGCGACTAGGTCCTTCGCCTTCAGGCGATCGACGACGCCCTTGATGGTCGCAACATCCATGGCGGTCAGCCGCCCGAGCTGGTTCTGCGAGCAGGGACCGACGTCGGCAAGCCTGGCCATGGCGGAAAACTGCGTCGCCGTCAGCCGTTCGGGAAAATGTTCCTGAAAGATGGACGTATGTCGCTGGTTGGCCAGACGCAGCAGATAGCCGATCTGGTCGTCAAGGCGGTAGCCGTCACGGTTTGCGGGAAGCGCGGTCTCGTCGTTGGAATCCGTTGAAATGGAATGTCCCCCTATGCCGTTGCCGCCCGGCATTTCGATGCGGACGACCTGCCCTTGTTTCCATAGGTTGCACGACGGGTCAAGTCGCGTCCGCTCTCGCGGTCAAGCGGCCGCAGGGACCTCCGGGTGATTGCTTGTGGTGGATTGACAAAAGACAATGACTTTATTATCGTTAGTATACGAATGAAAATGTGATGGCGTTTCATCACATCGATACGGTCGGAACCGGCCGTCTCTGACGGAAGTGCTTTCAATAAACATGTAAAAAGAGGGTGATGGGTCATGGATGTGATGGCGAAGCAAACATTCGCAATTCCGGAGAATGTCTATGCCGAGACGGTGACGCTGGTGCAGCATTACACCGATCGCCTGTTCCGCTTCCGCACCACGCGCCCGGCCGCCTTCCGTTTCCGCTCCGGCGAATTCGTGATGATCGGCCTGCCGAACGCCGAGAAGCCCGTCTATCGCGCCTATTCGATCGCCAGCCCGGCCTGGGACGAGGAGCTGGAATTCTTCTCCATCAAGGTTCCAGATGGGCCGCTGACGGAGCATCTGCAGAAGATCCAGGTCGGTGACACGATCCTCCTGCGCAAGAAGGCGACCGGCACCCTGGTCAACGACGCCCTTCTGCCGGGCAAGCGTCTCTACATGTTCTCGACGGGGACCGGCATCGCACCGTTTGCCAGCCTCGTTCGCGATCCGGAAACCTACGAGAAGTTCGAGCAGGTCATCCTAACCCACACGTGCCGTGACGTCGCCGAACTGAAATACGGCCAGGATCTGGTCGAGGAAACCTTGAACGATCCGCTGGTCGGCGAGTTCGCGTCGGGCAAGCTTGTCCACTATCCGACGGTTACCCGCGAAGCCTTCACCCATACGGGCCGGATTACCGACCTGATGCGGTCCGGCAAGCTGTTTTCCGATCTCGGGGTGCCGCCGCTCGATCCCGAAGTCGACCGCGGCATGATCTGCGGTTCGATGGCGATGCTGAAGGAAACCAAGGAAATTCTGGAGGCCTGCGGCCTCGTGGAAGGCGCCAACAACGCGCCCGGAAGCTTCGTCGTAGAGCGTGCCTTCGTCGACTGATTTTCCAGTCCAATGGCACCTTGGCCTGTGAATTCGGGCCGACCGTTTTGACAAAAACGAAGTTTTGCGCTGCAAGGCCCGGTCTTTCTGCCGGGAATTGCGGCGCTAAAACGATTTAGTTCATCATTATATACTCACAACAAAATATATCGCTTGCCTGCTTCGGTAAGCTTATTAAGGTTATGTCTGTTCCGGGGAGGACGGAACAGACTTACATCGCTGATTGCAGCTCATGGGAGGAGCTTAATGTCAAAATTCAACTTTACGCGTCGTCAGGCGCTCAAGGCGGGTGCCGCGTCGGGTCTCATTCTTGCGACCCCGACGATCTTCACCCGCTCGGCCTATGGTTTCGTCAATGAACCAAAGGGGGGCACCGTCACGCTCGGCTTCAACGTTCCGCAGACGGGACCTTATGCCGATGAAGGCGCTGACGAACTGCGGGCGTTCCAGCTCGCCGTCAAGCACCTGAACGGCGAGGGCGACGGCGGCATGCTGAACACCTTCTCGTCCAAGGTCCTGGACGGTACCGGCATTCTCGGCAAGAAGGTCGCCTATGTTACCGGCGACACGCAGACCAAGTCCGACGCTGCGCGTGCATCCGCGCAGTCGATGATCCAGAAGGACGGTGCGATCATGATATCCGGCGGTTCGTCGTCGGGCGTCGCGGTTGCCGTTCAGGCGCTCTGCCAGGAAGCTGGCATCATCTTCATGGCTGGCCTGACGCACTCCAACGACACGACCGGCAAGGACAAGAAGGCAAATGGCTTCCGCCACTTCTTCAACGCCTATATGTCCGCAGCCGCGCTCGCGCCGGTTCTGAAGAACCTCTACGGCGATGGCCGCAGGGCCTACATGTTGACGGCCGACTACACCTGGGGCTGGACGCAGCAGCAGTCGATGGAAGCCTCGTTCAAGGGCATCGGCTGGGAAACCGTGACCAATGTGATGACACCGCTGGGTGCGGGCGACTTCTCGCAGTACCTGACGCCGGTCCTCAACTCCGGCGCGGATGTTCTGGTTCTCAACCACTACGGTGGCGACATGGTCAACTCTCTGACCCAGGCCGTCCAGTTTGGCCTGAAGGACAAGCAGGTCAACGGCAAGCAGTTCGAGATCATCGTGCCGCTGATCTCCGAGCTGATGGCCAAGGGTGCCGGCGACAACATCAAGGGCATTCCGGGTTCGTCCAACTGGAACTGGAAGCTGCAGGACGATGGCACGAAGGCCTTCGTGAAGTCGTTCGGAACGGAATACGGCTTCCCGCCGAGCCAGGCAGCGCAGACCTGCTACGTGCAGACGCTGCTTTATGCCGACGCCGTGGCCCGTGCGAAATCGTTCAATCCCTGCGACGTCGTCGCAGCGCTGGAAGACTACGAGTTCGACGGCCTCGGCAACGGCAAGACGCTCTACCGTGCCGCCGACCACCAGTGCTTCAAGGACGTTCTCGTGGTGAAGGGCAAGGACAAGCCGGACAATGAGTTCGACGTGCTGGATGTCGTCGAGATCACCCCGGCCGACAAGGTGACGTACGCCCCTGATGATCCGATGTTCGCCGGCGGCGACCTCGGCAAGTGCAACGCGGGCGCATAAGCGTCTGACGAATGTCGACAGCCGGCCGTTCTCGGGAGGAGGGCGGCCGGCTTCTACAGCTTGATCGATCGGGTGTGTTCCAGCGGGAGGGGCAATGGACGCAATAATTCTTCAGATCCTGAACGGGTTGGACAAGGGCAGCGCATACGCGCTGATCGCCCTCGGACTGACCCTCATTTTCGGTACGCTCGGCGTCGTGAACTTCGCGCACGGCGCCTTGTTCATGATCGGCGCCTTCTGTGCCGTCACCATGCAACGCTTGCTCGGCCTGTCCTTCGAGACGGTCGACCCAACACGAACGGACTTTCTCGGCCAGCCGCTGAAGGTCAAGACGGCCTATATCGAGGCATGGTTCGGCCAGGATTTCGGCGCGGCCATTCTCAACTGGTCGGTGCCTCTCGCCATTCTGCTGGCCATCCCGGTGATGCTGATCGTCGGCTATGCCATGGAGCGCGGGCTGATCCGGCACTTCTACAAGCGGCCGCACGCCGACCAGATCCTGGTGACGTTCGGCCTTGCGATCGTCCTGCAGGAGATCGTCAAATACTTTTTCGGCGCCAATCCGATCCAGACTGCAGGCCCTTCGCAGTTCACCGGGTCGTTCGACTTCGGCGCGATGCTGGGTTTCGATCCCAACGTCGTCATCTATCCCTACTGGCGCATGATCTATTTCGGCTTCTCGCTGGTCGTGATCGGCGCGGTTTTCGCCTTCCTGCAGTTCACCACCTTCGGGATGGTGGTGCGGGCCGGCATGGCGGACCGTGAAACAGTCGGCCTGCTCGGCATCAACATCGACAAGCGCTTCACCATCACCTTCGGCATCGCGGCCGCGGTGGCGGGTATTGCCGGCGTGATGTACGCGCCGATCAGCTCACCCAACTATCACATGGGCATGGACTTCCTCGTCCTGTCCTTCGTGGTCGTTGTCGTGGGCGGCATGGGCTCTCTGCCCGGTGCCGTGCTTGCCGGCTTCGTGCTCGGCATATTGCAGAGCTTCGCATCGATGAACGAGGTCAAGATGCTGTTTCCAGGCATCGACCAGATCATCATCTATCTTGTGGCAATCGTCATCATCCTGGCCCGCCCGCGCGGCCTGCTGGGACGTGTCGGCGTGATGGAGGACTGACATGCTGGGCCTCGATCGCAAGGACTTCGGTCTTCTCCTGCTGGTGTTCGGGCTCTGCCTGTTCGCACCGGTCATTCTCAACCCGTTCCCGGCGGACAGCGCGCTTGCGCAGTTCAACGCCGGTTATCCCGACCTGATGCGGCGCTTCGTGATCTTCGGAATCTTCGCCATCGGGTTCAACATCCTGTTCGGCCTGACGGGGTATCTCTCCTTCGGCCATGCAGCCTTCCTTGGCGTCGGGTCCTATTCGGCGGTGTGGATGTTCAAGCTTCTGACGATGAACATCATCCCGGCGATCGTGCTTGCCGTCATCGTGTCGGGCATCTTCGCCCTGGTGATCGGCTACGTCTCGCTTCGCCGCTCGGGGATCTATTTCTCGATCCTCACGCTCGCGTTTGCGCAGATGTGCTACAATCTCGCCTATTCGGTGCTCACACCGCTGACGAATGGCGAGACCGGCCTGCAGATCACGCTCAGCGATCCGCGCATCCTCGGCCAGACGGCCACGCAGACGGGCGGCATTCCGGTGACGCAGATCTTCGGGGCCGAGATGCGGGCGACGACGACGCTGCATTTCGGCGGCTGGGAATTCCAGCTGAATGTCGGCTACTACATCTGTGCGCTCATCCTGCTGATCGTCTTCTATCTGGCGATCCGGCTGTTCCGGTCGCCCTTCGGCCTGATGCTGCGCGCCATCAAGACCAACCGCAACCGCATGAGCTATACCGGCCTCAACACCCGTCCCTACACGCTGGCGGCCTTCGTGATCTCCGGCATGTATGCGGGTCTCGCCGGTGCCTTGCTTGCCTGCATGGATCCGCTCGCGGGTGCCGAGCGCATGCAGTGGACGGCATCCGGCGAGGTGGTCATCATGACGATCCTCGGCGGCGCCGGCACGCTGTTCGGTCCCATCATGGGCGCCGGTCTGATCAAGTATCTGGAAAACATCTTTTCCAAGATCAACGAAGGCGTGCTGCACCAGTGGTTCTCGTTCCTGCCGGATTCCGTTCAGGATGTCTGCGTCTGGATTGCAGCGCGGTTCACCGGTGAGGGCTGGTCGCTGACGCTCGGCCTGATTTTCATGGCCGTGGTGATCTTCCTGCCGGGCGGATTGATGGAGGGTGCGCGCCGTATCGGACGGGCGATGTCCAGCCGCAAGGCGGACGGCAACGGGCCGCGGGGCAATCCTGCGCCGCATGCGGCGGAATGAGGAGAGACGACCATGAACATTCTTGAAGTCAACGACGTCTCCAAGCGCTTCGGCGGCCTGCTTGCGCTCAACCAGGTCAATCTGGCGGTCGAGGCCGGCACGGTGCATGCCATCATCGGACCGAACGGCGCCGGCAAGTCGACCTTCCTCAACTGCCTCGTCGGGCGCATCTCGCCCGACGTCGGCTCGGTCAGCTTCAACGGCCAGCCGGTTCTCGGGCGCAAGCCGCACGAGATCAACCAGATGGGAATCAGTCGCGTGTTCCAGACGCCGGAAATCTTCGGCGAGCTTTCGGTTCTGGAGAACGTCATGATCCCCTGCTTCGCCCATCGTGACGGTGCGTTCCGGCTGCAGGGCCTCGACAGTGTGCCCGGCGAACGGGACATCCTGGAAAAGGCCGAGAAGATGCTGGACGACGTGAAGATGCTCGACAAGCGCGACATGAACGCGGCGACGCTTTCACGCGGCGACAAGCGGCGGCTGGAAATGGCCATGTGCCTCGTGCAGGAGCCGAAGCTGCTGCTGCTCGACGAACCGACGGCGGGCATGTCCCGCCTCGACACCAACCGGACGATCGACCTTCTGAAGGAGATCAAGCAGTCCGGCATGACCAAGGTGATCATCGAGCATGACATGCATGTGGTCTTCTCGCTTGCCGACCGGATCACGGTTCTCGCCCAGGGCACGGTGATCGCATCTGGAAAGCCGGAAGAGATCAAGGGCAATCCCAAGGTCCAGGAAGCCTATCTCGGGGGAGCGCACTGACATGAATGTTGTTTCTCAGGAAAACGCGGCCATGGCGGGGGCGCAGCCATCCGCGAAGACCGGCGAAAAGCCCTTCTTCTCGGTCAAGGATATCCATTCCTTTTACGGGGAGTCCTACATCGTTCAGGGTATTTCGCTCGAATTGAACCGGGGCGAGATCCTCGCCCTGCTCGGCCGCAACGGCGCCGGCAAGACATCGACGCTGCGCACCATCGCGCGGGTCGACGATCCGGCGCTGAAACGCGGCGAGATCTGGCTGGACGGGCATTCGCTGCATGACAAGAAGGCCTATCAGGCTGCCCAGCTCGGCGTGCAGCTGGTGCCGGAAGACCGGCGCATAATCGCCGGCCTGACGGTGGAGGAAAACCTGCTCCTGGCGCAGGTCTCCGAGCCGAAGGGATGGGAGATCGCCAAGATCTACGACCATTTCCCGCGTCTTGCGGAACGGCGCAACCAGATCGCCGTGACGATGTCGGGCGGCGAGCAACAGATGCTGGCGGTCGCGCGGGCGCTCTCCCGCGACGTCAAGCTACTGCTGCTCGACGAGCCCTATGAAGGCCTGGCACCGGTCATCGTGCACGAGATCGAGAAGATCGTCCGACAGATCAAGGAACTCGGCATCACCACCATCATCGTCGAGCAGAACGCGGTCGCCGCGCTGAAGCTCTCCGACAAGGCGGTGATCGTCGACATGGGCGAAGTGGTCTATTCCGGCAAGGCGCAGGACGTCCTCGAAAACGAGGAACTGCGCAACGAATACCTGGCTATCTAAATACTTGGCCGGCGGTCCCTGGGGGTCGCCGGCTTCTTCCTCATGAACCATATTCTGCTAGCAAGCGTATTGTCTGTCAGGCAAGTTGCAGGAGCAGGATGGTGACGGTTTCACTTAAATCCCTTGGACAGGGCTATCGCGCGCTGGTGATCGGTGCCAGCGGCGGCATCGGCCATGCGCTCATCGACGCGGTGCGGGGCGATGCGGCCTGCGGTGAGGTGCGGGGGCTTTCCCGCAGCGGTGACGGCTTCGATGTGACAAATGAAACTGCCGTTGCAGACTGTGCCGCACGATCGGGCGAGGCGCCGTTTCAGCTGATCATCTGCGCCACCGGCGTGCTTGCTACCGACGAGCGCGGGCCGGAGAAGAGCGTGCGACAGATCGACGGTTCCGCGATGCTTGATCTCTTCGCCGTCAATGCGATCGGGCCGGCGCTGGTGATCAAGCATTTCCTGCCGTTGCTCGACCGCAAGCGTCGGTCGATCTTCGCCTTCCTGTCCGCGCGCGTCGGTTCGATCGGCGACAATGCTCTCGGCGGTTGGATCTCTTACCGGGCGTCCAAGGCTGCGTTGAACCAGATCGTCCACACGGCCGCGATCGAGGCTAGCCGTACCCATGCGAAATCCATACTGGTCAGCATTCATCCAGGGACGGTGGCGACAGCGCTTTCGTCGCGCTATCTCTCCGGTCACCCCTCGGTCCCTCCGGAGGAGGCTGCTGCCAATATCCTGACGACGCTCGACGGCCTCCCGCCAGAGGCTACGGGCGGTTTCCGAGCCTATGACGGCAGCAAGATCGAATGGTAAGGCCGATGCCCCGGATTATTTGCCGGCGGCGATCTTGGCGGCCTTCAGCGTGTTCGCCATCAGGAGCGCAATGGTCATCACGCCGACGCCGCCGGGAACCGGCGTGATGGCGGACGCCGTATCCTTGCAATCGTCGAAGTCGACGTCACCGACGATGCGGTGAGGCTTTTCGGAGCCGGGCGGATTGGCAACCCGGTTGATGCCGACGTCGATGACGACGGCGCCGGGCTTGATCCAGTCGGCCTTGACCATTTGCGGGCGACCGACGGCTGCAACCAGGATATCGGCCTGGCGGCAGACGGACGGCAGGTCCTTGGTGCGCGAATGCGCGATCGTAACGGTCGCATTGGCCTGCAACAGAAGGCTTGCCATCGGCTTGCCGACGATGTTGGAGCGGCCGATGACGACGGCGGATTTACCGGAGAGATCCTTGCCGATCACTTCCTCGATCAGGATCATGCAGCCGGCCGGCGTGCAGGGGATCGAAGCCGTGTCGGTCATGCCCGTGGTGAGCTTGCCGACATTGATCAGATGAAAGCCGTCGACATCCTTGGCCGGATCGATTTCCTGGATGATGCGGGCTTCGTTGATGTGAGAGGGCAGCGGCAGCTGGACGAGAATGCCGTGGATGGTCGGATCGGCATTGAGCTTGTGCAGCAGCGCCATCAGCTCTTCTTCGGAGACGGTTTCGTCCAGCTTGTGCTCGACGGACTTGAAGCCGCATTCGGTCGCCCGCTTGCCCTTCGAACGGACATAGACCTGGCTTGCCGGATCGGAGCCGGCGATGACGACCGCGATACCGGGCTGGACGCCGGTCTCTGCGATCAGCGCCGCCGTTTCCTGCCGGACGGTGCTCAGCACCCGCTCTGCGATGGGCTTGCCAGAAAGAATGGTCGTCTCTGCCTTCAATGCTGCCTCCATACCGGTTGCCGGCCTCTCCGTGTGATGTCGCGCACTTTCGCAGAGGCTCTAGTATAGGAATGGCCCGAAAACAACATTCTTGTCCTTGTCTGCGTCGTTTCGCGTCCGGTGATCGGCGCCGTCAGGATCAGGCGGGCAGGGCCTCGGCCTTTTCCTGCAGCCGTGCGAAGCCGAGTTGTGCCGCGCCGATGAGCCCCGGTTCGACCCGGCATTCGCAGCGGAGCACCAGCGGTCGATCAAACGCCCTCAGGGTCTTCGCGCGGACCGATCGGTCGAGTTCGGCCAGCAGGGCCTCACTGTTGGACAGACCGCCGCCGGCCGGAATGATGTCGGCGCCGAGGAGATTGACGATCAGGGCGAGGGGCCCGGCCAGGATGTCGACGAAGACCTCGATGGTCCGCGAGGCTTGGGCGTCTCCCGCCTGCCAGGCAGCGACGATCTGTTCACTGGTCAGCTCCGTTGCGTGAAGATGGCGGTGGAGCCGCTCCATGCCGCGCGCGCTGCCTATGGGATCGAGGCAGCGTTCGCCGCCGCATCCGCAGGGGATGGCGGGAATGGCGGCCGGCGGGTGGCCTGCAAAATGCGGGGCGGCCGGGCCGTGGCCCCACTCGCCGGCATAGCCACCGCGCTCGTTGATCAGCTTGCCCTTGACGACCACGCCGCCGCCGACCCCGGTTCCGAGAATGATGCCGAAGACCGTGTGATAGCCGCGGCCGGCGCCCGCCAGCGCCTCCGCGAGGGCGAAGCAATCCGCGTCGTTGGCGATCAGGACTTCCACGCCGAGATCGGCGGTGAGATCTGCGGCAAGCCGGCGGCCGTTGATGCAGGGGATGTTGGCGCAGATGATCGCCCCGGTGTCCGGGTCTATGGAACCGGCATTCGAGATGGCCACGCAATCCGGGCGCTCGCCCGTTTCGGCAATCACGGAGCGCAGAGTGTCGACAAAGGCTGTGTAATCGTTCGTGGGGGTCGGACGGCGTCCCAGAGGCCTTACATCGTCCGGAGAATGTGCCAGCGCGCCCTTTATCGCCGTGCCGCCAATATCAAAGCATACGATCATTATGCGTTTTCCTGAAAATTGCTGACAGAACCAGATGCCAGAACCGTCCGACGTCGTCGCTGAGCGGGAATGCTCTCCCAAACATGCAGGCGGCTGCGCCCGGCATCAGCCACGGGTCTGCTATATCACAGCATTTGCCGCTGTTGAGCCCTCCGTGATTGCATATGTAAGTCGCGAAAGACCTTAATTATTACATTTTTACTATGCATCTTTATCCCAGATTGAGGGGAATGGAGATACACTGTTCGCGGTTTTGTTGTGCCTGTTGCGGGTGCACGGTGGGCGGCGCGGTGTTCAGGGAACTTTCGCACGTATGGACATGCAGATCAGCCAAGCGTTTGTTGGCGCGCGTCTTTTCGACGGTGATGCCTTTCGCGACAAGGTCGCGCTCCTTGTCAGTCATGGCCGCGTGCACGCTGTCGTTCCGGAACGGGACCTGTCCGAACACGACCCGGTGATTCGCCTCGACGGTGGCATCATTGTGCCTGGCTTCATCGATGCGCAGGTCAATGGCTATGCCGGCAAGTTGCTGAACGCGTCGCCGTCGGTGGGTACCGTGACTGCGATGGCGGCCAGCCTCAGGACCATGGGAACGACGGCGATCCTGCCAACGATGATGACCGACAGCCCGGCTGCGGTGCGGGCGGCCGTCAAGGCCGTGACGGCTGCTGCCGCCAGGGACAGCTGTATTGCCGGCATGCATCTGGAAGGCCCGCATCTTTGGCCGGCCCGTCGGGGCATCCATCCCGGCGAATACATTCGTCCGGTCGAAGACGCCGATATCGACTTCTATCTCGAGGCCCGCGAGAGCCTTGGCGTCCTGATCATCACGGTGGCCGGCGAGCAGATTACGCCCGGGCAGGTCAGGGAGCTGACCGCAGGCGGGGTGGTGGTCAGTCTTGGTCATACCGATTGCGATTTTACAACGGCGATGGCGTTGTTCGATGCCGGCGCGACCGGGGTGTCCCATCTCTTCAATGCGATGAGCGGCTTTTCCCATCGCGCGCCCGGTGCCGTCGGTGCGGCGCTGGAACATCCCTCCGTCTGGTGCAGCATCATTGCCGACGGTCATCACGTTTCGCCGCCGGCGTTGCGGATTGCCCACCGCGCCAAGCGGGGCGAGGGACGGTTGTTCCTGATTACAGACGCGATGTCACTGGCGGGAAGCCCTGACGAGTCTTTCACGCTGCATGGCAGCGAGATTACGAAGCATGCGGGTGATTTCTGCTCGCGCCTGCTGATGACCGACGGGACATTGGCCGGTTCCGATCTCGATATGCTGACCGCCATCCGCTACACGCTCTTGAACATGGAGACCGGCCTGACGGAAGCGTTGCGGATGGCAACCTCCTATCCGGCGCGCTTCCTGGGGCTCAACGATCGCGGCCACCTTCGTCCCGGCCACCGCGCGGATTTTCTGCATCTCACGGACACCCTGCACATCGCCGGGGTCTGGACTGGCGGTCGCAAGATCTGCGACGGGCAAGAGGATCAGGGTACCCGCAGGCCGGCGCATCGCATCATGTAAACGGAAAACGCCCGCCGGCTTTTATACCGACGGGCGCATTTTCAGTCATGTCGGGCCGATCAGGGCTCGATGAATTCCAGCGGCCGTTCGCCGTTCTCGTCACGGATGCAGGTCTGCAGGCCGATGCGGTTCAGCACCGCCAGGAAGGGCTGCGGCGGCAGTTCCTCGACATTGGCCATCTTCTTCACATCCCATGCGCCCTTGGCGATCAGGATCGCGGCGGCGACCGGCGGAACGCCGGCGGTGTAGGAAATGCCCTGCGAACCGACTTCGTTATAGGCTTCCTTGTGGTCGGCAACGTTGTAGATGAAGACCTCGCGGTCCTTGCCGTCCTTCTGGCCCTTCACGAAATCGCCGATGCAGGTCTTGCCTTCGTAGTCCGGTGCCAGCGATGCCGGATCGGGCAGGCAGGCCTTCACCACCTTCAGCGGCACGACCTCGGAACCGTCGGCAAGCTTCACCGGCTGCTCGGAGAGGAGGCCGATGTTCTTCAGGACGGTGAAGACGTTGATGTAGTGCTCGCCGAAGCCCATCCAGAAGCGCACGTCGGCGCCGTCCATGTTCTTCGACAGCGAGTGCACCTCGTCGTGGCCGCAGAGATAGGCGCGGCGCGTGCCGACGACCGGCAGGTCGTAGTCCTTGCCGACTTCGAACATCTTGTTCGTCTGCCACTCGCCGTTCTGCCAGGAGTAGACGACGCCGGTGAACTCGCGGAAGTTGATTTCCGGGTCGAAATTGGTGGCGAAGTACTTGCCGTGGCTGCCGGCGTTGATGTCGACGATGTCCACGTCGGTGATCTTGTCGAAATACTCCGCCTTGGCGAGTGCTGCATAGGCGTTGACGACGCCCGGATCGAAGCCGGCGCCGAGGATGGCGGTGATGCCCTTTTCCTCACATTCGGCGGCACGCTTCCATTCGTAGTTTCCGTACCACGGCGGCGTTTCGCAGATCTTGTTCGGCTCCTCGTGGATCGCCGTGTCGATGTAGGCGACGCCGGTGTCCATGCAGGCGCGCAGCACCGACATGTTGAGGAAGGCGGTGCCGACGTTGATGACGATCTCGGATCCGGTCTTGGCGATCAGCGCCTTGGTCGCCTCGATGTCGAGCGCGTCGAGCGCGTGGGCTTCAAGAACCCCCGGCTGCTTCATCGCCTTCTTGTCGTGGACCGACTGGATGATCTGGTCGCACTTCGCCTTCGTGCGCGAAGCGATATGGATATCTCCGAGGATGTCGTTGTTCTGGGCGCACTTGTGCGCAACGACCTGGGCGACGCCGCCCGCACCAATAATCAGCACATTCTTCTTCATCTCACACGTAAGCCTCCGTGCAATGTTGGCGGTTGATTGGTTGTTCGTTCAGGACAGGCTGGAGACGTAGTCGCCGTACGAAAATTCTCGGACGACACGCACCGTTCCGTCCAGTTCCCTGATGGCGATGGCCGGCATCTTCACGCCGTTAAACCAGTTTTTCTTGACCATCGTGTAACCGGCGGCATCGGCGATCGAAATTCTGTCGCCGGCCTTCAGTTCGGTCTCGAAGCGGAATTCGCCGAAGATGTCACCGGCAAGGCAGGACTTGCCGCAGACCATGTATTCGTGATCGCCGGTATTGGGTTCCAGCTTGGCGCTCTGGCGGTAAATCAGAAGGTCCAGCATGTGGGCCTCGATGGAGGAGTCAACGATCGCCAGGTTCTTGCCGTTGAACATGGTGTCCAGCACGGTCACTTCAAGGCTTGCCGACTTGGTGATCGCCGCTTCGCCGGGCTCCAGATAGACCTGCACGCCGTATTTCTCCGAGAAGGTTTTGAGCCGTGCGCAGAAGTCGTCGAGCGGATAGCCCTCGCCGGTAAAATGGATGCCGCCGCCGAGGCTGACCCAGTCGAGCCTGCCGATCAGGTGGCCGAATTGCTCCTCGATCTTGCCGAGCATGTCGGAGAACAGGCCGAGATCGCCGTTCTCGCAGTTGTTGTGGAACATGAAGCCGGAGATCCTGTCCATCACCGTCTCGATCCGCGCCGGGTCCCATTCGCCGAGGCGCGAGAAGGGACGGGCGGGATCGGAAATCAGCCATTCGGAGGAGGAGACGCGCGGATTGACGCGCAGCCCGCGCGTTCTGCCTTTCGACTGATCGTCAAAGCGGGTCAGCTGGCCGATCGAATTGAAGATGATCTTGTCGCAATTGGCGACGACCTCATCGATCTCGTCATCGGCATAGGCGACCGAATAGGCATGCGCTTCGCCGGGGAACTTCTCGAAGCCGAGCTTCACCTCGTTCAGCGAAGACGAGGTCGTGCCGTCCATGTATTCGCTCATGAAGTCGAAAACGCCCCAGGTGGCGAAGCATTTCAGCGCCAGCAACGACTTCGCGCCGGACTTCTCCCGCACGTATTTGATCGTCTCCATGTTCTTCAGGAGTTTCGACTTGTCGATCAGGTAGTAGGGAGTTTTCAGCATGGCTCGCGGTCCGGCGCCTCTCACTCGCGCCGAAGGCGCTGGGCGGCAAAGGGGTTCAACGGGTCGCTCCGGGCCGGTCCATGTCGACGTCCTGCCCGAAATTTGAAAGCAAGTGCGCCATACCGCGTCCGGGCCGATATCTCAATGGGAAATGTGGCGATGCATAGCATTCGCCGCGGCTGAGGCGTATCGGTTGACGAATCGGCGTTGTCCCAAGATTTGGGAGCGTCTCTCCCCAATTCTTGCGATTCCGCAAATGCCATCCGTCGGTTACATATATTCGCAGATGCTGATCAACCGGTCTTCGAACGAGGACTTCCGGGCCGGGGCGGCGATTGGCATCCAGTTTCGGTTGGGCAGCTTTATCGCCCAATTGTGAGAGAGTTGGCGTTGCACCGGATATGGGGCCATTTGGTGCACGGGGTCGGCGGGCCCTGAGTCAACTCTCTCACTCTCTCCCTTCCCTTCGGATCAAGATCAACGACATTTCAATAGTCGCCTATCTATGTGCGGCCCAGTCGCGAGCGCGAGGGGCGAGCATCTCCGAAGAATTATGGGGGGATCCTGATATTTGCGGATTTTCCTGACCTTGGATTTTCTTCATAGGGTCAGGCATGCCGCTTCTGGCGATCCGGATTCGACCCGGGCTCGCCAGCGGTGGCCAGAACCTACGGGCCAGGCAACAACTGCCCGACAGGAGAGCCGGCGTGACGCATTCGGGGACGGGGAAATCCGGGTGCAACCAAGTGGCGGACCTAGACGCCGGCTCTCCCAGTTCTCCCTCTCAAGCAGGAAGCCTTAGTTTCCTTTTTCCCATTTTCCAGCAGTGACGCAGCGCGAAGAAACTCCGTGCTGCCCTTCATCCCTACAGGATTAATGCACTTATTAGTTGCTATAATTATTTATGCAATCTTTAATTGATTTACTGGGCAGCCCTTTGCTATTCTGCAGGCAGGAGTGGAGGGACTGGAAAATGGCTATTTCATTAAACGGCTTGGATCCCGCATTCAGGGCCAAGGTTAATGACCTGCTGCATGTCTTGAACAGCCTGGGCGTCGAAATGCGCCCTTATTTTGGACTTCGCACGGTGGAGGAGCAGGCGCGTCTTTGGCGCCAGAGCCGGAGTACAGAATCGATCAATCATGAAATCGGCAGATTGAAAGCGTCCGGTGCACCTTTTCTGGCGGACGTGCTTAATCGGGTTGGACCGACGCATGGCCCGCATGTGACCAATGCTCTTCCCGGCCTGAGCTGGCATCAATGGGGCGAAGCTATCGACTGTGTGTGGATAACCGGCGGGGTGGCCGAATGGTCAGCCTCCAAGCTTGTCAATGGTGTCAACGGTTACAAACTGTACGCCACAAAAGCAAAGGAAGCCGGGCTCAATGCCGGCGGCTTCTGGAGCAGCTTCAAGGATTGGCCGCATGTGCAACTTCGACAGTTTGGTTCGCCTGCCGGCGCGGGCATGACGTTCCCCGAGATCGACGCGGAAATGAAGAAACGCTACGGCCCCTGATTTTCCACAGCGGCCAAGTGAGAAAAGACCGGACAGGAACCCGGCGGACGCTAATGCGACGGGTTCCTGTCCTGAGTTTCCTCCCACCGGTCGGGTGTGGAGGGGGGAAATCAGACGCGTTCGGTGGCGATCGCGATGCCCTGGCCGACGCCGATGCACATGGTCGACAGTGCGTATCTGCCGCCTGACAGCGAGAGTTCGAGTGCCGCCGTGCCGGTGATGCGGGCGCCGGACATGCCGAGCGGATGACCGAGGGCGATCGCGCCGCCGTTCGGGTTGACGCGCGGATCGTCGTCGGCGACGCCCAGTTCACGCAGGACGTAGAGGCCCTGGCTGGCGAATGCTTCATTGAGTTCGATGACGTCGAACTGGTCGATCGTCATGCCGAGGCGGGCGAGGAGCTTCGTGCTGGCCGGAGCGGGGCCGCAACCCATGACACGCGGCGGAACGCCGGCTGTCGCGCCGCCGAGAATGCGGGCGATCGGCGTCAGGCCGTGCTTCTTCGCGGCGGCTTCGGAGGCGATGATCAGGGCGGCTGCGCCGTCATTGACGCCCGAGGCGTTGCCGGCGGTTACGGTGCCTTCGGGGAAGAGCGGCCGCAGCTTCGCGAGCGCCGCCATGTCGGTTCCGGCGCGCGGATGTTCGTCCTTGTCGATGACAAGCGGGTCGCCCTTCTTCTGCGGAATGGTGACGGGCACGATTTCCTTCGCGAGGCGTCCATTCTGCTGGGCAGCCGTGGCTTTCGCCTGCGAGCGAACGGCCATGGCGTCCTGGTCTTCACGGCTGACGCCGAAGTCGCGGGCGACGTTCTCGCCGGTTTCCGGCATGGAGTCGACGCCGTAGAGCCGCTTCATCTGCGGATTGACGAAGCGCCAGCCGATGGTCGTGTCGTGGATTTCGGCGTGGCGGGAAAAGGCGGTCTCGGCCTTCGGCATGACGAAGGGCGCGCGGCTCATGCTTTCCACGCCGCCGGCGATCATCAGTTCGGCCTCGCCGGCCTTGATGGCGCGCGCGGCCGTCATGATTGCGTCCATGCCGGAGCCGCAGAGACGGTTGATGGTGGTGCCCGGCACAGGAACCGGAAGGCCGGCCAAGAGCGAGGACATGCGCGCCACGTTGCGGTTGTCTTCACCGGCCTGGTTGGCGCAGCCGAAGATGACGTCTTCGACAGCTTCGAAATCGACGCTGGAATAGCGCTCCATCAGCGCCTTCAGCGGGATCGCGCCGAGATCGTCGGCACGGACGGAGGAGAGCGATCCGCCGAAACGGCCGATCGGCGTGCGCAGATAGGCGCAGATGAAGGCTTCAGTCATGATGTCATTCCTCAATGCGTTTGGTCCGGCGCGGTACCGGTCAAGGATCAGAGTTCCGGGACGACGAGATCGGCGACCGGGCCGTCGGTGTAAAGCTTGGCGCCGGTCATGGCCTGAAGTTCGTCCATCGTCATGGCGGCGAGCTTTTCGCGCACCACGAAGTGTCCGTCCTTGACGTTGATGACGGCATGGCTCGTATAGATCCGTGTGATGCAGCCGACGCCGGTCAACGGGAAGGAGCAGCGTTCGACAAGCTTGGGCTCGCCCTTCTTGGTGACGTGCTCGGTGATGACGATCACCTGCTTTGCACCGTGGACCAGATCCATGGCGCCGCCGACGGCGGGAACGCCCTTGGAACCAACCCGCCAGTTGGCGAGGTCGCCGTTTTCAGCCACCTGGTAGGCGCCGAGAATGGCGACGTCGAGATGGCCGCCGCGGACCATGGCGAAGCTGTCTGCATGGTGGAAGAATGCCGCGCCCGGCTTCAGCGTTACCGCCTTCTTTCCGGCGTTGATCAGATCCCAGTCCTCTTCGCCTTCGGCCGGAGCCTCGCCGAAGTTCAGGATGCCATTTTCCGTGTGGAAGATCGCCTGCCGGCCCGGTGGCTGGAACTTCGCGACCATTTCCGGGAAGCCGATGCCGAGGTTCACATAGGCGCCGTCGGCGATATCCTGCGCTGCGCGCCAGGCGATCTGGGCGTTGGAAAGCTTGATGTCTTCTCGCGTGTCGACGGTCATACGTAGGCCACTCCGGCTCGGATGAGCTCTTCTTCCTGTTGCGGGTTCTGCACTTCGACGATGCCGTCGACGAAAATGCCGGGGGTGACGACATGTTCCGGGTCGATGCCGCCGGCCGGTACGATCTTCGAGACCTGGGCGACGGTCTTGGCTGCGGCCATGCACATCAGCGGGTTAAAGTTGCGGCCCGCCTTGTTGTAGGTGAGATTGCCGTAGGGGTCGCCGAGCTCAGCCTTGACGATCGCGAAGTCGGCCTTCAGCCATCGCTCCTGCACGTATGAGCGGCCCTCGAATTCGGCGATGACCTTGCCTTCGGCGATTTCCGTGCCGTAACCGGTCGGCGTGTAGAAGGCCGGGATGCCGGCGCCGCCTGCGCGGATGCGCTCGGCGAGCGTGCCTTGCGGCACCAGTTCGAGTTCGATTTCGCCGGCGAGATACCTGTCGGTGAAGGCGCGTGGATCGGAGGAACGCGGGAAAGAGCAGATCATCTTCCTCACCATGCCGGCGTCGATCATGGCGGCAATGCCGATCCGTCCGTTGCCGGCATTGTTGTTGATGACCGTGAGGTTCTTCGGCCCCTTGTCAATCAGGGCGTGGATGAGTTCGATCGGCGCGCCGGAGCCGCCAAATCCGCCAATCATCACCGTGGCGCCGTCGCCGATGCCGGATACGGCCTCAGCCAGACTTGCAATTGTCTTGTCCATCTAATCCTCCGTCCCGGCATATCCTGTCTGTCGCCGGGAATGCTGGCCATTGAAATAATCCAAACAACGGAAGGCGGCAATGGATTATGTGCGATAATTGACATTTGTTCGTATATCGCACATAATGAGCGCAGAACTGGAGAGCGGTTGTGCGGGAAACGGATTTTCTGGGTGGCTTCGCCAAGGGTTTGAGTATCATCGAAGCCTTTGGCGGCGATCAGCCAAGGCTGACGATTGCGGAAGCCGCCAAGCGTACGGGCCTTGATCGGGCCACGGCGCGCCGGTGTCTCCTGACGCTGTCGGGGCTCGGCTATGCCGATTACGACGGCAAGTTCTTCGCGCTGACGCCCAAGATTCTCCGGCTTGGGCAGGCCTACCTGTCGGCAACGCCCCTGCCGGCCATCGTGCAGCCGCATCTCGACCGGCTTTCGGAAAGGGCCGGGCAAAGCGCTTCGGTCTCGGTGCTGGACGGAACGGAAATCGTCTACGTGGCGCGCGCTTCCCTGAAGAAGATCATGTCGATCAGCCTGATGCCGGGAAGTCGCATGCCGGCCTACTGCACCTCGATGGGGCGGGTGCTGCTCGCCGCGCTGCCGGAGGCGAAGGCGCGTGAGGTGCTGGAGCATTCGAGCCTTCAGGCCCGCACGCCGCTGACGAAGACCGGCGTGGCGGAAATCATGGCCGAACTTGCGAAAATCCGGGCGGCGGGCCATGCGGTCATCGACCAGGAGCTCGAACTCGGCCTCTGCTCGATCGCCGTGCCGCTCATCAATGCGCGTGGCGAGACAGTCGCGGCGCTCAACATCGGCGCGCCCGCAACCAGCGCGTCGGCGGCAGACATGCCGGGGCTCTATCTGGAACAGTTGACCGAAACACAGCAGGCGCTGCGTTCGATATTGCGCTAGAGGTTGGCCAGTTTCGCAAAAGCGATTCCATTTAGTGTGAGCCCACATTCGCCCGGCATGACGCAGGGACGATTCGCATATCGAGGACTGCAATGATTGAAGTGCCCGTTTCCTATGGCGAACTGATCGACAAGATTACCATCCTCGAAATCAAGAGCGCCCGGATTGCCGACGACGGCAAGCTTGCCAATATCCGCAAGGAACTGGCGCTTCTCGAGGAAAAACTCGGTGATACGGCCAAGGTGCCGGCGGTCGAGGAGATCCGCGCCGCCCTGTTCGACGTCAATGAGAAGCTATGGGACATCGAGGACGCAATCCGCGACTGCGAGCATGCGGGCAACTTCGGTCCCGAATTCGTCAAGCTCGCGCGCGCCGTCTATGTCACCAATGATGAACGCGCGGAATTGAAGCGAAAGATCAACATAGCCCTTGATTCCGCGATCATTGAGGAAAAATCCTATAAGCCCTACAAGGCTTGACAGGTATTGTGACCGCGTCGCCGGTCATGCGTGAGGTTTGGTGCGTCGGCCCGGCGTCGACTTTATTGATATCGAGGGAATATTGCGGACGGTGGCGGTTCAAGGCGCCCTGCAGGATTGTGTAAAGCTGATCGGCGCCGGCAAGGCGGCCGAGGCCGTGGCGAACCTTCAGGCGCTTGCGGATGACAATCCCGACGACGCCGACGTGCATCATTATCTCGGCCTTGCCCTGCATCTTTCCGGCCGCTCCGCGGATGGCATCGTGGTTCTGCAAAAGGCGGCAGAGCTGGAACCCGACAATGCCGCCATTCGCCAGAACATGGTGTTGCCCTTCCTTGCGACCGGCGATGTCGACGCCGCGATCGCCGCGGGAGAGCGATCTGTCGCGCTCGCGCCACGCAGTCTCGGCGCCCGCGTCAATTTCGTCTTGGCGCTGACGCGCGGCGGCGACTGGCAGAAGGCCGCGGCGGCCTGCGAGGAGGCCCTTTCCGCCTTCCCGGACAATCCCGCCCTTCTCACCCAGATGGGTCATATCCTCCTGCAACTGGACCGAAGCGCTGAGGCCGAGCAGCACTTGCGCCGGGCGCTTGTCCTCCGTCCGGAAGAGCATGAGGCGAGCTATAATCTCGGCGTCCTGCTGCAGCGCCAGGGCAGGAACGAGGAAGCGGTCGAGTGTTACCGCCAGACGCTTTCGGCCGATCCGCGCCATCTGGGGGCGATCATCAACGGCGCCGTCTGCCTGCGCAATCTCGGCCGCGTGACGGAGGCGCTGGCCGCGCTGGAAGGGTCCCCGCTGAACCCGGAGGCCTTCCCCGCGCTCGCCTATAACATCGCCTGGACGAAACTCTTGCTCGGCCGGTGGGGCGAGTCCTGGCCCGATTATGAAAAGCGCGTCGCGGTTTTGCCGCAGCCAACACGCGTGACCGTTTCCGACGCGCCGTTGTGGCGTGGCGAAGATCTGACCGGCAAGAGGATCGCTGTCCTGCACGAGCAGGGGCTGGGGGACACCATTCAGTTCATCCGTCTCCTTCCCCTGATCGGCGAGCGGGCGGAAAAAGTGATCTTCGTCTGCCAGCCGCAGCTGCACGCGCTACTCAAGACCTTTCCGGCATTTCGCGACAATCCCGAGCGGTTTCAGCTCATCGCAGACGGCTCGGTGGCGCTGCCGACACACGATTATCAGGTGCTGCTGATGTCCCTGCCGGGTTTGCTCGGTCTGCAGCCGGATCAGCCGAATGGCGGCTTTCCCTATCTTTCGGCCGAGCCCGAGCGCAAGGACAAATGGGCGGCCTTTCCCGAGCGCCCAGAGGGTACGGCAAGGCCGCTCAGGATCGGATTGTCCTGGCAGGGCAATCCGAATGCGGCGACCGAGCGCGGACGATCGGTGCCGCTCGATGAGTTCGTGGCGCTCGGCGCGCTCGGCGAAGCCGTGGAGTTCATCTCGCTGCAGAAGGGACCGGGTGCGGATCAGCCGGTTCCCGACGGTTTGCGCCTCCTGAAGCCTGCCCCCGATTTCGATGTCGGGCCGGATGCCTTTGTCGATACAGCCGGCCTTATCTCTTCACTGGACATCGTCATCACATCCGATACCGCCATTGCCCATCTGGCTGGAGCGATGGGGCGGCCGGTCTGGCTCATGCTGATGGCGGCGCCCGACTGGCGCTGGGGTCTCTCCGGCGAGTTGACGGCATGGTATCCGACCATGCGTCTTTTCCGACAGGAGACACAAGGCGACTGGGCCGGCGTCATGGCGCGGGTCGCGGCGAACCTCAAGGCGCTTGCAGAAGCGCCGCAGCCGATCGATCCGGATCCAGGCACCGTGGCGCTGGAACAGGCGATCGCCGTCAACCGGCGCGGTGATTTCGCAGGCGCTGCTAGGCTCTACCGTCACCTGATGGCGCGGCGCGGACGGTCGGCACAGCTTCTCAACCTGACGGCCATGGCGGACCTGGAAGCCGGAGGCCGCAGTCGCGAGACAGCGCTTGCCTGCCTGCCCTTGGCGCTGCAATCCTTGGCGCTCGCGCCGGCGGTCACGGATTTCTGGAGCAATCTTTCCATTGCCCTCGACAGCGCCGGGTTTCAGCGGGATTCGGAGCGTGCGCTGGTCTTCGCGCTGAAGGTCGATCCGGCTCATATTCCATCGCATTTGTCGCTCGTGCGCCGGGAGATCGCCGCTGGCCACGCGGAGGGAGCACTGTCGCGCGCCAAGGCGCTGCTTGCCCATCACCCGGACAACCTCGCGGTGCTTTCCGCCTATGCCAATGCCTGTACCGCGATCGAGCGGCCGGAGGAGGCGGAGCGGGCGCTTGCAAAGGCCTGCCGGCTGGCGCCGAAGGACAGCAAGCTCCTGGTCCAGTGGGGGGCGGCGCTTCTGGCGCTCGACCGGACCGAGGAGGCGGCGAGGGCCTGGGAACGGGCGATCATCGCGGATCCCGCCAATTCCGATGCCTGGAACAATCTCGGCGTCCACGAGCGTAATCACGGCGAACCGGATATCGCGGTCTGGCTGCAGCGCCAGGCGGTGGCGGCAAAGCCCGGAAATGCGGAAGCCTGGTCCAACCTCGGCGTCAGTGAAATGGATGCCGGCCATGAAGAGGAGGCCATTTCCTGCTTCCGCCGGGCAATCGACATCCGGCCCGGCTACCCCGATCCGAAGATGGCGCTTGGCATGGCACTGATGAACAGTGGCGATCTCGCCGCCGGCCTGCCGCTATACGAGGAGCGGCTGAATGTCGGCGTGCTCGGTCTCGGCGCGACGCGGCCGAAGCTTGCCGAGTGGACGGGCGAGGACCCGGCGGGCAAAAGCTTTCTTCTTCTGGCCGAACAGGGGTTCGGCGATGCCTTCCAGTTCGTGCGCTATGCCGCGGTTCTGAAGGAACGCGGCGCCGCAAAGGTTTTCGTCGGTTGCCGGGGGAAGATCGCCGCGCTGATGGCGGGCGCGAAGGGCGTGGACGGTGTCGTGCGCGAAGGCGACCGGTTTCCGGCGACCGATTACTACGCCTTCATGATGAGCCTGCCGCTCCGCTGCGGCACGCGCGTCGAAACCATACCGAGCTATCCAAGCTACCTGACGGCGGATGATGAGCGGCAGACGCGCTGGGCCGAATGGCTGAATGAAAAGCCCGGCTTCCGGGTCGGCATCGTCTGGCAGGGTAATCCGGATCCGAAGGTGGACCGAGGGCGGAGCTTCCCGCTTGCCACCCTGGAGCCCCTGGCTGAGGTCCCCGGCGTACGCCTGATCGCGCTGCAGAAAGGGCCGGGCGAGGAGCAGATCGCCGCACTTGCCGGCCGCTTTGCCGTGGACCTGCCGCCCAAGGACTTCGACAGCGGGCCGGACGGCTTTGCCGATACCGCGGCAATGATGATGAACCTCGATCTGATCGTCACCTCGGATACCGCGACGGCCCATCTGGCGGGCGCGCTCGGCAAGCCGGTGTGGATCCTGTTGAAGGCGAAAGCGGAGTGGCGCTTCCTGCGCGGCCGTTCGGATTCGCCCTGGTATCCGTCGGCGCGGCTGTTCCGGCAGGTTGCCGGCGAAACCCCGGCCTCGCCCTTTGCCGGTGCGGTCGGCCGTCTTGCCGCCGAGCTCGAAAAACTGGTCCGTGGCGACCGCTCGGTCCTGTTCCGCGCGCAGGCCGAGCCGGAGGCGACAGCACCGGCCGCAAGCGAGCGCGAGCAATTTGCCGCCGCCATCCGCGCCCATATCGCCGGAAAGACGGCGGCGGCGCGCAAAGGTTATGCCGTTCTCCTCAGCAAGCCGAGAACGGAGCCGGAAGCCCTGCACATGCTGGGCGCGATGGCGCTGGAGACGCAGAATTTCGCACGCGCTCATCTCTTCTTCCTGAAGGCACAGGAGAAGGGGCTGAAGACCCGCGAGTTCCGCACGAACTTCGCCATCGCACTGCGCAATCTCGGCATGGTGGCGGAAGCCGAGGCGATGTTGCGCGGGTGCCTCGCCGAGAAGGAGACGGCGGAAGCGCAGATGACGCTCGGCAACCTGCTGCGCGACGATGGCCGCTTCGCCGAGGCGATCGCCGCCTACGAGCGGGCGATTATTCTCAGGCCGGAGATTTCCAAGTCGCATCGCGGCCTCGCCAATGCGCTGAAGGATGTCGGCCGGACCGACGCAGCGATTGATGCCTTCAACAAGGCTTTGGCGCTGGCGCCGGGCGATACGGAGACGCTCATCGACCGGGCGCATGCCTATCTGCAGAAGGGCAATCTGCCGGCAGGCTTCAAGGACTACGAGCACCGCTTTTTCGGGCTCGAGATGAAGGACCGGAAGCTGGCAATTCCGCGCTGGCGGGGCGAGCCGGTCGGCGACAAGGTGTTGTTCGTGCATGGCGAACAGGGGTTCGGCGACCAGATTCAGTTTGCCCGGTTTGTCGTCCAGGCGTGCGGCATGGCCGGACGCGTGATCCTTGAATTGCGCGAGCCCTTGATCCCGCTGTTTAAGGCGCTGCCGGGCACGGAGACCATGACGATCATCCGGCAGGGCGTCGATCCGGTGCCGTCGGCGGATTTCGAGATTCCGATACTCAGCCTGCCCCTCGTCTTCGGCACGACGTTCGAAACGCTGCCGCCGCCCGTGCCCTTTGCCGTTGACGGGAATGCCGTGGAACGGTGGCGCGCAACGTTCGGCGGCAAGGGCAAGTTTCGCGTCGGCCTCGTCTGGCAGGGCAATCCGAACGCGCGGGCCGACAATGGCCGCTCGCCACCGCTGAAAAGTCTCGCGCCGCTTTTCGAGCTTCCGGACATGCATTTCGTCGCGCTGCAGTTTCGCGACGGTCTCGACCAGTTGCGCGACGTTGCGTTTGCCGATCGTATCGAGGCGCCGGGGGAAGCGCTCGGCGATTTTGCCAGCACGGCGGCGGCAATGCAGGCCCTTGATCTCGTCATTTCCTCCTGCACTTCGTCGCTGCATCTCGCCGCAACCCAAGGCCTGCCGACCTTCGGGCTGCTGAAATACAACGCCGACTGGCGCTGGATGCGTGACCGCTCCGACAGCCCGTGGTACCCGAAGCTCAGGCTCATTCGCCAGCCGAAGATGGGCGACTGGGACAGCGTCGCCGAAAAGGCGGCGACGGCGCTGAGGAGCTTTGCGGAGTGGCGGCGATGACGGGCCGTGAAGAAGATAGTGTACTATTGAAGCGCGCCTTCGATCTGCATACGTCCGGCGATTTCGCGGCGGCTCTTTATATCTACGAAGCGCTGCTTGACGACGCGCCCGACCATCCCGACGCACTGCGACTGGCCGCATCGGCGAAGCGGTCCGCCGGCGATCTCGCCGGCGCTCTCGCGCTCTTCGAGAGATTGACTGCGGCCGAGACCGTTCAGCCCGAGGTCTGGTTCAACTACGGCAACGCGCTGGCGGACGCCGGACGTTTCGAGGATTCGATAGCCGCCTATCAAAAAACGATCGCCGCCGGAAATGCGACAGCGGAGGTCTATGCCAATCTCGGTATCGCCGAGGTCGGGCGCGGCGATCATCACGCGGCCATTGCCGCCTATCACACCGCGCTCGGTCTGGATCCGCGCCACAAGACGGCGATGCACAATCTCGGCAATGCACTGGTCGAAACCGGCGATCTGGGCGCTGGCATCGACATGTTGCGCCGGACGGTCACCGTTTACCCGGAGCTTGCCGAGGCGCGGTACAATCTCGCGCTGGCGCTGCTCAGGACCGGGGATTTTGCGGCCGGCTTCCGCCAGTACGAATGGCGCTGGCGGACGGAGAAGTTTCCGGCAAGACCGCGTTACACCGAAATTGCCGATTGGAACGGTCGGCCCTATCCCGGTAAGACGCTGCTCGTGCATGCGGAGCAGGGCCTCGGCGACACTATCCAGTTCGTGAAACTGCTGCCGCTGGCGCGCTCGCTTGTCGGCCGGCTCGTCCTTCAGGTCCCGGACAAGCTTGTAAGGCTTCTGTCGAGGGGTCAGGGCTTCGACAGTATTGTCGGCGAAAGCGAGGATCCCGGGGCCATCGACCTGCAGTCGCCGCTGCTCGGCCTGCCGCATCGCCTGCAACTGACGCCCGGCAGCATCCCGGCCGCCCGGTCCCATCTGACCGCCGAGCCGGAGCGCGTCCTTCACTGGCGCAAGACGCTGCGGCTTGATGGCGGTGCGAAAGCGCTGGGCTTCGTGTGGAAGGGCAATCCGAACTCGCCGGTCGAGCGTGGGCGCAGCCTTGCCGGACCTCGCGAGCTTGCACCCTTCGCCGACTTGCCGGATGTGCGGCTGATCGCCCTGCAGAAGCTGGCGCCGGGAATGCTGGAGCGGGCCGACACGCCCTCGGGGTGGAAGGTCGGCGGGCTGGATTTCGTGCTGGAGCATCCTGGGCCGGACTTCGATGCGGGAACGGACGCATTTGTCGACACGGCCGGCATCATGGCCAATCTCAGCGGCGTCGTGTCGGTCTGCACGGCGCCGCTGCACCTTGCCGGGGCGCTGGGCGTGCCGAGCGTGGCGCTGTTGAAGGCGGTTGCCGACTGGCGCTGGATGACGGACCGGGACGATACGCCCTGGTATCCGTCAATGACGCTCTGCCGCCAGACGCGGCCGGGCGACTTCGCCCCCACGATTACCGCTGCCGCGGATATCGCGAAGGGCTGGCTTTCCGCTCAGAGATAGCCGCTGACGATCGCCTTCATCTGGTCGGCAGTGCGCGACCAGGAATATCCGGCGAGCTTGGCCGCGCCGCGATCGCCGCGCCGGCGGGCGTCTGCCCGATCGCGATAGGCGCGCTCGAGCATGTCGTCGATTTCCTCGACATCGCTTTCACCCCAGCCGGCGACCGATCCGACGCCGCCACCGCTACCGTCCATCGGTGCCTGCTTCTCGAGGGCGTAGCAGTTGTTGCCGTCGATCAGGTCGAGATGGCCGGTATTGGCTGACAGGATCGCCGGCACGCCGCAGGCCATCGCCTCCATGGCGACGAGATTGGTGCCGCCTTCCGACCGATTGGGGAAAACCGCGACGTCCATCTCCCGCAGGACCGGCGCCATCAGTGCATTCGGGATGGCGCCGAGATCGAGGAACTGGTTGCGGGCGATGCCGTTCGCCTCGGTCCAGGCGGTCTGGTCGACCTTGCCTTCGGGTGTGAATGGCAGGGGCGCGGCCATGCCGCTTTCGTCCAAGCTTTTGGCCAGCTGCGGCCAGGGGCTGTGCCAGGCCGCGGCCAGCAGCGCGTCGGGATGGCGTTTGGCAAAGCGCGCGAAGGCGGCGACCACGAGGTCCTGCCCCTTGCGCCGCTCCAGCTTGCCGCCGGTGAAGACGAGGAAGCGATCCTTCAAGACGCCCTGCTTCTGGGCGGGATGGAACAGGGTCTGGTCGATGCCCTGGATGACCGTCTTCACATTGGTGAGCCCGTAGGCGCGCAGAATCCGTTCGTTCCAGGTCGAGCCTGTGACGATCAGCGGAAAGGACCGGGCCCGCTCAATCACGTCGTCGGACAGTTGCGGCACCTCAAAGAAGACGACGCCGAGGTTCGGTGCGCCTTGCAGCATCACGCCATGGGCGCCGGGCATCGTCTGGAAATCGTTGCCGAGGCCGACGAGAACCGGTGCGTTGACGCTGGTCGGCTTGCCGGCGCGGTCTTCCAGCCGCTTGACGAAGTCGATGGACGCCTTGAAGAACGGCGACAGCGCCTGCTGGCGCAGTGGATCGACGGCGATTTGGTCGCCCCGGAGCGGCAGCGAGCAGACCGGCTCGAAATCCGGGTCGGCCGACCAGTTGAGGGCGAGGTTGAGGCCGTAGATTCCCCAGCCGAAGAAGCTGGAAATGCCCCAGTGAATGATGACCGGCTTTCTCATCGGCTCCCGAAAATGCTGTCCGCTTTCCCCGCGCTTATCCCGCGGCAATGTTGCGTGGCGCTGACGTGCGCGCCCGAATTGCAGGTAGCGCACAAAAACGGCGGAGAATCCAGCATCGCGAAAGCTTCCACACATAGGGTCGAACCCAAATGGGCAGGATGCCCTCTCTCTTTTCCCTGTTTTCCTTCCGGAAGACGCCAAGAGGTAGTCCAGAATGAGTGAAACGGATCGGGATCCGACAGCAGACCGTTCGGTGAGTTCCCCCTTCAAGGCACTGGTGCTTGCTGGACGCAAACTCGGCCTGTCGCTTTCCCTCGAGCAGATACAGCGCGATTTTTCCGATTCGGGGCGTTTGCCGGAACTGCCGGCGCTTGCCGAGATCGCCAAGGAACACGGCATGAAGAGCCGGGTGCTGAAGGTCACCTGGCGCGTGCTGAGCCAGCTCGACCAGAGCATTTCGGCGATCATCTGCCTCCGTGACGGCACGCTTCTCGTCTTCGATCAGTATCTGAACGACCCGGTCACGCCGCAGGTGGTGCTGCGCGATCCCAACGATGCCGTTCACGGCAAGGTCGCCGTCGACCAGGTGCGCCTGGAACAGGTTTGGGACGGCAGTGTCGTCCTCTTCAAGAAGGCGCCGGTTCTCCACCATTTCGACGAGGAAGATCCGGAAGAGTTCAATTTCAGCTGGATGACGCGCCAGGTGTTCAAGGAGCGCCGGCTGTTCCGGGACATCCTGATCGCCGCCATGTCGCTCGGCGTCCTGTCGCTCGTGCCGTCGATCCTCTACCTCGTCGTCATCGACAAGGTTCTCGTCCATCATCGCATCTCGACGCTGATGATGATGGTCATCGCCATTGGCGTCGTGCTGGTCTTCGACATGGCGCTCAGCTACCTCAAGCGCATGATGTCGGCGGTGGCGACCGCGCGCATCGACGTCCGGCTCAACCTCTACATCTTCAACCGCCTGTCGCGTCTTCCGATCGAATTCTTCGAACAGAACCCGACCGGCGAGATCGTTCACCGACTGGGCGAGGCCAAGCGTGTGCGCGCCTTCATCACCGGCCAGCTGTTCGGCACGATGCTCGATCTTCTGTCGCTGATCGTGCTGATCCCGGCCATGTTCCTGCTGTCGCCCGTCCTGTCCTTCTGGGTGCTGGGCATCGCCGCCATGATGTCGCTGGTGCTGGTCATCTACATGGGGCCGATCCGCAAGGCCTATGCGCGGGTAATGAAGTCGGAGCATCAGCGCACCTCCATGCTGATCGAGACGATCAACGGCATCCGCACGATCAAGTCGATGGCGCTGGAAGGCCGCAAGCGGCGCGAATGGGACCAGCGGGTCGCCGAATCGGTCCGCTCGCAGACGGAACTCCTGAACCTCGCCAATCAGCCGCAGACGCTGCTGGCGCCGCTCGAAAAGCTGATCTACGCCGGCTCGCTCTGCATCGGCGCCTATATCGCGATTTCCTCGGACAGCGCCGTGATGACCGGTACGCTCGTCGCCTTCACGATGGTTGCCCAGCGCGCGACCCAGCCGATCGTGCAGCTGGCTGCGCTGATGCAGCCGCTGGAAGAAGCCCGGGCGGCATTGAAACAGGTCGGATCGATCATCAACCGTCCGGCGGAGCGCGCTTCCGGCAGCGGCGTGCGCCCCGTGCTGAAGGGCGAGATCGAATTCGAGGACGTGCGCTTCACCTATGCCGGCGGTTCGCAGCCGGCGCTCGACCAGATCAGCTTCCGCGTGAAGCCGGGCGAGGTCGTCGGCATCATGGGCCGAAGCGGTTCGGGCAAGACGACGGTGACGCGGCTCCTGCAGGGCCTGCACGCCAATTATGGTGGTCTTATCCGCATGGACGGCGTCGAGCTGAAGGAAATCGACCTCTACCACCTGCGTTCCAATGTCGGCGTGGTGCTGCAGGAAAGCTTCATGTTTAAGGGTACTATCCGCGACAACATCACCGCCGGAAAGCCGGATGCGTTGCCGGAAGAGATGATCGCCGCCGCGCAGCTTGCCGGTGCCGACGAGTTCATCGAGCGGCTGCCGCGTGGATACGATACCATGCTGGAAGAAGGCGCGACCAACCTATCCGGCGGCCAGCGCCAGCGCCTGGCGATTGCCCGGGCGCTGATCTCCAACCCGCCCATTCTTGTCTTCGACGAGGCGACCAGCGCGCTCGATCCCGACAGCGAGGCGATCATCATGGGCAATCTCAACGAGATCGCCCGCGGGCGCACGGTCCTGATGATTTCCCACCGCCTGTCTTCGCTCGTCAACTGCGACCAGATCCTGATGTTCGAACGTGGACGCTTGAGGGATTCGGGCCTGCATGGCGACCTGATGAAGCGGTCCCCCGATTACCGGTATCTGTGGAACCAGCAGAACCGCCACATGATGATGGATGCAAAGAGCAATGTTCAAGGCCTTAACGCTGTTGCCTGACGATGCCGATGCGTCGCAGAATGCGGCCTCGGAGTTCATATCGGACAGTGCGGAAATCCTGAACGCAGCCATTCCGAAGGCTGCGCGGATGACCGTGACCGTCGTCGCGGCCTTTGTCGGCGTCGCCATTCTCCTGTCGATCCTCATTCCGATCGAACGCGTCGTGTCGTCGACCGGGCGCATCATCTCGGAAGCCCCGCACGTCGTCATCCAGCCGATCGAAACGTCGATCGTCCGTGAAATCCATGTGCGCGAAGGCCAGCGGGTCAACAAGGGCGAGATTCTCGCGACCCTAGACCCGACCTTCTCCGAGGCGGATGCCACCTCGTGGCGGCGGCAGGTCGGGGCGCTGAAGGCGGAAATCGAACGGCTTTACGACGAAGTCGACGGGCGTCCGTACCGGCCGCTTGGCAACGACCTCTTCACCGAACTGCAGCAGCGCTATTACAGCGCCCGCAAGTCGCAATATGATTCCGCCATCACCAACCTGAACGGCAAGGTGGCGGCCATCGAAGCGCTGCGCAGGCAGCTTTCCTCGGAACTGCATCTCTTCGGCCAACGGCTGGATATCCTCAAGCAGACAGAGGCGATGAAGGCGTCGCTGGTCGAACGGCAGGCGATCAGCAAGATGGAACTGCTGCAGGTATCGGACAACCGCCTGGAACTCGAGCGGCAGATCGCCGGGATTCAGGGGCAGCTTTCAACCAGCGCCAACGATCTCGAGAGCGCCAAGGCGGCGCGGGACAATTATGTCCAGCAGTGGCGTTCGGACGCCATGCAGCAGCTCGTCAAGCAGCAGGGCGAACTGAACTCCGCCATGGAACAGCTCTCCAAGGCGGACAAGCGGCATGAGCTGATCGAGATGCGCGCGCCGCAGGACGCGATCGTGCTGCAGGTCGGCGACATCTCCGTCGGCTCGGTCGTCGAGACCGCGCAGAAGATGTTCATCCTCGTTCCGTCCGACGCGAAGCTGGAAGTCGAGGCCGAAATCTCGACTTTGGAACAGGGCTTCGTCCATCCCGGCCAGGAAGTCGAAGTGAAGCTCGATGCCTGGCCATTCGCCAAGTACGGCGGACTGAAGGGCTCCGTGCGGTCGCTGTCTGCCGACAGCGTCACCGTCGGCAAGAACAACGACAGCAACGGCAAGGCCGTCTATCTGGTCAAGATCGACCTGGAGAGCCCGAACCTTGATTCGAGGCCTGACGGCTACGGGCTCGTTCCGGGCATGACGCTGACGTCCGACATCGTCGTCGGCAAGAGAACGCTTGCGGGCTATCTGTTCGAGCGCGCAAGCCCTGCATTGACTGAAGGAATGCGAGAACCATGATGGATCTTTTCGTGCGGAAGATGACCTTCCTCGACAATTTTATGTTCAAGCGTGCGTGCAAGTATATCCGCAGGGGCGAACTCGTGCAGGGCGCGCGGCTTTTGAGCCGGATCGGTTCGCATGGCCATCGCGACGCGGCTTACGAACTCGCCAAGCTTTACGAGAGCGGCAAGGGCGTGATTGCCGATATCGGCCGCGCCCGTCACTGGGCCAGGCAGGCGGCCGACGCGGGGCATGCGCGCGCCATGGTGCGGCTGGCGCGGCTCTACCTGATGCAGCCGAACGTGCCGGCCTACAAGGGGGCTGCCGCCAACCTGCTGCAGTCCGAGCTGGAAGACCTGGAAGCGCGCCCGACGGAAGCGCGGCTCTACGCCACGCGCGCCGCCATGGCCGGCAGCATCGAGGGCATGGCACTTGCCGGATACCTCTGCGCCTCCGGCATCGGTGGCGAGGTGGATTACCGCACCGCCTGGATCATGTATTCCAAGGCCGCGGATGCCGGCAATGTCGAGGCCAATCTCGGGATCGGGACGCTGATTGCCAGCGGCAAGGTCGGCAATCCGGACTACGAAAAGGCCGAACGCCACCTGAAATTTGCCGCAGACGCCGGCAACATGACAGCACGCCATTATCTGGCGGTCCTCATGCTGCAGGGGCACAGCAAGGAAGGCGACGTGCAGACGGGCCTTCGCATCCTCGTCGCCTCGGCGATGAAGGGCCATCAGGTTTCCATCGAGGAACTCGCCAAGTACTACCTCGATCCCGAGCACAAGGATCGCGACCGGCAGATGGGCATGCGCTGGCTGGTCTCGCTTGGCCGCATGGGACATCACCGCGCCTGCCGCGAACTGGTGCAGCGCTATTCCAAGGGCGTTGACGTTGCGCCCGATCCCTTCGAGGCGATCGCTTGGCTCGAAAAGGGTGCCGAAGCCGGCGATGTCGCAGCGCAGTTCCAGCTGGCGATCCAGTATACGCTCGGCCGGCTGACGCCGCTCGACAACGCGCGTGCCCGCCAGTGGTTCAAGAAGGCCGCCCAGAAGGGGCATACGATCGCAATGGTCAATCTCGGCCGGTTCATGATGAGCGGTACCGGCGGATCGGTCGACATCAAGGGCGCCCGCGAGTGGCTGGAGAAGGCCTATGAGATGGGCGAACAGGCGGTCTTTCCGGCGCTCGGCGAGCTTTACGCCTTCCGCACCGATCCGCCGGATTACGAAGCGGCCCGGCTGGTGCTGGCGCGGGGCGCGCAGAGCGGCGACGCCCTCTCCCGTCAACTGCTCGGCAAGCTGGACGCGGTGCTCAAGGAGCGCGCGGCCTGATATCGGTTGCGATGCCACGCCGTTTCCCGTTGCAAAGGCCCGCTTTACCGCGGGCCTTCTTGCTTGAGGGAACCGGCATGCCTACATGGCGTTCATCGATGAGGGTTACCCACACGAAGACAGGAGACGGACCATGATCCTCGAGGCGGCCAGGCTGGGCCTTGTCAATCTGCTCGCATCCGAGACGCGTGGCGTCTTCTGGAAGGTGCTCGGGCTGACGGTGCTGGTGCTTGCGGCCCTGTGGCTTGCGGTGCGCGAGAGCTTCATGGCCTATGCGCTGCCCTGGATCGAAAGTTTCCTGCCCGGCATTCCCGACTGGGCCGGCTGGCTCGCCTTCGTATTCGGCATTCTCGCAAGCATCGGTCTGGCACTGTCGTTTGCCTTGCTGATTTCACCAGTGACGGCTCTGATTGCCGGGCTGTTTCTCGATGATGTCGCGGAGGTTGTCGAACAGCGCGACTATCCCACCGACACGCCCGGCACGGCCATGCCGCTCGGCGATGCGATCCTGAGTTCCGTCAAGTTCCTCGGCATCGTCATTCTCGGCAACCTGTTCGCGCTCATGTTGCTGTTCATCCCGGGCGTCAACCTGGTCGCCTTCTTCGTCGTCAACGGCTATCTGCTGGGGCGGGAGTATTTCGAATTCGCTGCGACGCGTTTCCGTACCCACAATGAGGCGCGGCAGTTCCGGGCGAAGCACGGCTCCACGGTGTTCCTCGCCGGCCTGCTGATCGCCGCCTTCCTGGCCGTGCCGATCGTCAACCTGCTGACGCCGCTGTTTGCGGCCGGCATGATGGTGCATCTGCACAAGCTGCTGAGCCGCAAGGATCCGTCTTTTCCGGCAATCACTCGATAATCTGGCTGGGTAGCTCGACGAGCGGCGCCGGGATGTCGCAGGTCTTTTCCGGCGACTTGCAGATGTCGGCGATGACGCAGCGCTCGCATTCGGGCTTGCGCGCCTTGCAACAGTAACGGCCATGCAGGATCAGCCAGTGATGGGCATGGAAGAGGTATTCCTTCGGAATGATCTTCTCCAGGACGTCCTCCACCTGGTCCGGGGTCTTGCCCGGTGCCAGCTTGATCCGGTTGGCGATCCTGAGGATGTGTGTGTCGACGGCAATGGTCGGAATGCCGAAGGCCATGGACATCACGACGTTGGCCGTCTTTCGGCCCACACCGGGAAGAGTGACCAGCTCCTCTCGCGTCCGTGGCACCTCGCCGCCGAAGTCGTCGATCAGCTTTCTCGACAGTGCGATGACGTTCTTCGCCTTGTTGCGGAAGAGGCCGATCGTCTTGATGTGGCCGATCAACCGTTCCTCGCCGAGGTCGAGCATTTTCTGCGGCGTGTCGGCGATCTTGAAAAGTTCCTTCGTCGCCTTGTTGACGCCGACGTCTGTTGCCTGCGCCGAGAGCGCCACGGCGACGACCAGCGTGAAGGGATTGACGTGGGCGAGTTCGCCTTTCGGTTCCGGACGCTGGATCGAAAACCGGCGGAAAATCTCCTCAAGCTCGGTGCGGGAATAGGCGGTCAACTGCCGTCGCGGCTTTGTGATTCTGCGTGCCGTTGACTTTTGGGTCGCTTGGGTGCTGGATTTGAGAGACGATTTTGCCATGAATCCTCTATAGTCAGCCCCGACGATGGAAAGCAACGCGGAAAATGTGAACGAACAGCCGGTCTTTGCGGCCGTGCTCATGCCCTATCGCTCGCTTGGCGGCAAAGGGTTCAGGGTGCTCCTGACCCTGACTTTCGCCATGCTGGCGCTGCAGGCGGCTCTCTTCATGACGACCGGCGCCTGGCCGGTGGTGATGTTCTGCGGGCTCGATTTCCTGCTGCTCTACGGCGCCTTCTGGTTGAGCTACCGCTCCGGCCGGGCGCGCGAGGAGGTCAGCGTGTCACGCACCGATCTTTCCATCCGCAAGTTCTCGCCGTCGGGCCGGATGCGCGCCCAATATCGTTTCAATCCGTTCTGGGCGAAGTTCCGCGTCGACCGTCACGAGGAGTTCGGCATCCTGTCGATGCATGTGAGCGGCGAGGGACGGGCAACCGATATCGGCTCCTGCCTCAATCCGGAAGATCGCGAGAGCTTTGCCAAGGCTTTCAAGGGGGCGCTGGCGACCGTGAAGCGGCGGCTTTGAGCTATTTTCATCTTTGCAGGAATCGGGTGGCTGGCAAGGCCAGGCCGTGGTCTGATCGGACACGATCAGGAGATTTGCCATGACCATGAAGATCGCGAAGGCGCAGGACATCACGCCGGACGGAACAGACTATGAGACTGTCTGCCGCGTCATCGAAATGCTGACGGAAGAGTATCAGGAACAGCCGTCACTGGAGGCGATCGCGGTGCGCCTCAAACAGTCGCCGACGCAATTGCAGAAGACGTTCACGCGCTGGGCGGGGCTTTCGCCGAAAGCCTTCCTGCAGGCGGTCACGCTCGACAATGCCAAGCGGCTGCTCGGCGACGAGGGCATGCCGCTTCTGGAGACGTCGATCGAGCTCGGTCTGTCTGGACCGGGCCGCCTGCACGACCTGTTCGTCACGCATGAGGCGATGTCGCCGGGCGAATGGAAGGCGAAAGGTGGCGGTCTGGTCATGCGCTACGGCTATCATCCGTCTCCATTCGGCCTGGCCTTGATCTTCGTGACCGATCGCGGCCTTGCCGGGCTTGCTTTTGCCGATGCGGGCGGGGAGAGAGACTGTTTCGACGACATGGCGCGGCGTTGGCCGAACGCGCGTTTCGTCGAGGATTCGGGTGCCACGGCGCCTTATGCCGCCCGCGTGTTCAACCCGTCCGCCTGGACCGGCGAGCAGCCGCTGCGCGTCGTGCTGATCGGGACCGATTTCCAGATCCGCGTCTGGGAGAGCCTGTTGAAGATCCCCTTCGGCAAGGCGGTGACCTACAAGGACGTCGCCGGCGACATTGGCCAGCCGAAGGCGTCGCGGGCCGTCGGGGCCGCAATCGGCCGCAATCCGATCTCCTTCGTCGTCCCCTGCCACCGTGCACTCGGCAAGGGCGGGGCGCTGACCGGCTATCACTGGGGGCTGACCCGCAAGCGGGCGATCCTCGGCTGGGAAGCGGCGCAGTCGAAGACCGGCTAACCGTCAGGGTTCAGGCTGCTTCGTCTTTTTCCGCCAGCGCCAGAAGGCCGCGTGCGGCCGCTTCGTCGGTCACCAATGTGTTGCAGCCGATGCGCTTGATGGTAGCGCGGATTGCCTGGGCGCGTCTGGCGCCGCCCGAAGCAAGCACGACATGCTTCGCCTTGCGGATGCTGTCGAGGCCGACGGCCATGACGCGTCGGTTCAGCGGATGGTCGATGGAATTGCCCTCGGCATCGAGGAAGTTGAACATCGTGTCGCAGACGCATCCGGCAGCGATCAGCTCCTCCCGGTCCTTCTCGGTGATGAAGCGCTCGGACTGGGAGGTCGAATGCGGGCCGATATCGCCACAGCTGACGATCGCCAGATCGAGTTCTTCTGCGAGCCGATAGATTTCCGCCAGTCCGCATTCCTCGATGAGGCTGCGGCGGGTCTCGGGGGAATCGACCAGGAGCGGCGACAGGAACATGTAGCATTCGGCGCCGAGCTGGCTGGCGAGCTGCCATGTGTAGTCGATCGGATTGTTGAGGTGGACGGCGACGACACCACCCAGAAGCGAAACGACGCGACAGTTTTCCCGGCGCGGCGGATGAAAGCTCGCCAGCGAGGCGGTCATCGTGCGACCCCAGCCGGTGCCGATAGTGCAGTTGTCGGTGATCACTTCCGACAGAAACTGGCCGAGCGCCAGGCCGACATTCTTGGCGATGGCATCGGCGCTCGCCTTGGCCGGGGAGGGAACGACGAGGGCTTCGTCGAGGCCATAGAGGCGCTCCAGCTTGATGGCGAGCTCGACGCAGTCATCGACGCCCTCCTTGATCCAGATCTGCACCTCGCCGCGCTTGACCGCTTCGTCCAGCATGCGGATGACCGTGGTGCGGCTGATGGAAAGCTGGTCGGCAACTTCCTTCTGCGTCATGCCCTGATTGTAATAGAGCCAGGCGGCGCGCAGCCGCAGGGATCCCGTCTCGGTATAGGCCTGATGGGTGCCGCGTCTCAGCTTGACCACTTTGCGGAGTCCTCGTTCATTTCACAGCCGCGGGCGAGCCGCGAAGAAGTTTCCGGGATAATCGTGCATTTGCGACTTATGTCAACATGGATGGACAAATGTCGCTTGACTTTCTTGCGTCCTCGCGGTGATAGTCCGGCCTATCGCAGTCAGCTGTCGTACCTTTGCCCTTGTCTCGTCCTTTTGGGACATTAGCTATTGAGTGAAGACGGCGCGAACAGGAAGAGAGAGATTATGGCATCCAAGCTAGAACAACTGCGCGCAATGACGACGGTGGTGGCGGATACCGGCGACTTTGAAGCCGTGGCCCGCCTGCAGCCTGTCGATTGCACGACCAACCCGACCCTGGTGCTGAAGGCGCTTTCGACGCCGGCATTCGCCGAGACGCTTGCTGAGGCGGTCAGCTGGGGCAAGAAGCAGGGCGGCCAGGACGAAGCTGTCGTCGCGGCGGTGGCCGATCGTCTCGCCATTTCCGTCGGCGCGAAGCTGGTCGAACTGGTCCCGGGCCGCGTCTCGACCGAAGTCGACGCCGACCTGTCCTTCGATACCGAAGGCTCTATCACCAAAGCCCGGCAGATCATCGCGGCTTACAAGGAACGCGGCATCGAGAAGGACCGCATCCTCATCAAGCTGGCCTCCACCTGGGAAGGCATCCGCGCGGCGGAGGTCCTCCAGAAGGAAGGCATCGACTGCAACCTGACGCTGCTGTTCTCGAAGGCCCAGGCCATCGCTTGCGCCGAAGCCAATGTATTCCTTATCTCGCCCTTCGTCGGTCGTATCCTTGATTGGTACAAGAAGTCGACGGGCAAGGATTACACCGCAGAGACCGATCCCGGCGTCGTTTCCGTCAAGGCGATCTACAACTACTACAAGGCGAACGGCATCAACACGATCGTCATGGGTGCTTCCTTCCGCAACACCGGCGAGATCGAAGCGCTGGCAGGCTGCGATCGCCTGACGATCAGCCCGCAGCTGATGGACGAGCTGGCTGCCGACGACGGCAAGCTGGAAAAGGTCCTCTCTGCATCGGACGCCAAGGACGAGCCGCTGGTCTCGCTCGACGAGAAGGCGTTCCGCTGGATGATGAACGAAGACCCGATGGCTACCGAGAAGCTGGCGGAAGGCATCCGCTCCTTCGCCAAGGACCTCGGCTCCCTGCGTGACATCGTTCGCAAGGAACTGCAGGCCGCTGCCGCCTGACGGGCTTCCCGCTCCATGGATTTTTTGAAGGCCGGGCGTCATGCGTTCCGGCCTTTTTGCTGCCGATACGCCATCTGGCACCGCCTCATTCCCGCCCGACGGGTCATCCCGGATGATTTTCCCGGGTTAATGTTACGGCAACCAATCCCTTCAACGCCTCCTTAAGCATTCGGAAACACCAAACGGATACGGTGGGTTATCCATTTTTGCGCGTTGGAGTGGAGTTTGATGACGGAGCAGTTGGCGTGAAAGCCATCTTGCGCATTTTCCGGATTCCCCGGAAGGTTCTCTTCATCATCGGAGGTCTTGGGCTTCTCGGTGGTGTCGCGAGCGCGGCTGCCTATGTCTATCTCCATCAGGAAATGTTCTTTGGACCGTCGGAGGAAACGCTGAACGGTCTTGCCTGTACTCCCGTCAAGACATTCAACATCAAGCAGGACAACCGCTACTGGATTCGCGCCTTCATCAAGACGGCGCCGACGGACGGGCCGATGCGCGTCAAGACGGCGCTGCGGGTCGCCAAGGCCATCATCGAGGAGAAGCACCCCGACCTTGTTCAGGTGGTCGTGCTTGACGAGCACGGTCCTGAACAGCGGGCGGAGATGCGCGGCCGGGCGGTCGGCGCGGACGTCGTCTTCATCGCTCATCCCGAAAAGATCCCCGATTACAACGCGCAAGGGGGCTTTACGGCAAAATATATCGATGGAACGGCCAATGCCGACGGCGATTTCTACGGCAACAAGATCGTCGTGCCGAAGGAGGAGATCGACAGGATCACGTCCCTGTTCGACAAGATCGAAGGCTGTGTCGATCCGGAAGAGGCCGACAAGAAGTCCGGCGGCGGCGGACATGGCGCGGCCCCTGCCGCCGATCATGGCGGCGGTGGCAAGGCGGAGGGCGATCACGGGGAAAGCGCGCCTGAAGGCGAGGGTCACGGCTCCGACCAGAAGGACGGTGGCGGCCATGGCGGCGGCGATTCCGAAACGCCGGTCGCGTCAGCGGAGGAGCCGTCCTTCTTCTCGAAGATGCTGAGCATGGTTGGCCTTGGTTCCGACAGTCCGGCGGAAGGCGGTCATGGCGAGGGCACCGAGGCAGTCGCCAGCCATGACGCCGAAGGCGGTGGCCATGGGGATGCGGGCGCGAGCGGGCACGGTGCTGCAGCTGCCGCTGAAACCGGCCATGAGGCGGCCCCGGCCGGCCATGGCGAGGCCGGTGTGGCTGTCGCCAGCGAGAGCCCGGCTGATGGAGGCCATGGAGAGACGAATTCAGGCGGACATGGCGTTGCTGCCGAAGCGCCGGTCGTGGCGCATGATGAGCCCACCGGGCACGAGGATAAACCCGCCGGGAATGCCGATGCCGGTCATGGCGGCGGCGATAGCGCAACTGGACATGAGACTGCCTCGGGCGAGCACGGCGAGCCGGCGCATGCCACCTCGGTCGCAGAAGAGGCGCCGGCCGATACCAAGCATGGTCCCGCAAGCCAGGAGGCAGGACATGCGCCTGCCGTCGCGGAAGAGGGTGGCCACGGATCGCAGCCGGGGGAAACGCACGCCGAGGCAGCCGTCGAGGATGACGGTCATGGAGCCGCGCCGACAATCGATGCCGAGGCGGTCACGGGTGCTGCCGGGATCGGCGAAGACCCGCACGGTTCGGCTGAAAAGCCGCTCGTAAAGCATACAGAGGAGGAAGAAGGAGGAGACCACAAACCGGCCGGTCACTGATCCCGACGCCATTTCAACGCGCAGGCGAACGGATCGTAGGGCCGGCTTCAGGCATGAGAGCGGGGCGGAGTGATACCGACCCGCTCTCATGCATCTTGCAAACAATTCCGCTCAGTCTGCCTTCTGGCGACGGGCCGGGAAGAGGATGACGTCGCGGATCGACGGTGCATCGGTCAGAAGCATGATGAGGCGATCGATTCCGATGCCGAGACCGCCGGCCGGGGGCATGCCCTGGTCGATGGCGTCGAGGAACTCGTCGTCGAGCTGCTTTTCCTTCTCGCCGCGGGCATGGGCCTGCTCGAGCTGCTCGACCATGCGACGACGCTGCTCTTCCGGGTCATTGAGCTCGGAGAAGGCGTTGCCGAGTTCCCACGCATTGCAATAGGTCTCGAAGCGTTCGACGAGGCGCGGTTCGCCCGGCACTTCCTTGGCAAAGGGCGAGATGTCCTTCGGGAAATGGGTGACGTGCGCCGGCTGGATCAGCGTGCCTTCCACCTTCTCCTCGAAGATGAAGGCGAGGCACTCGCCCCAGGTCCAGTCCTTCTCGACTTCGAAGCCGGCGGCCTTGGCGGCGGCGCGGGCCTCTTCGTCGGTCTTGATCGCCAGGAAATCGATGCCGGTGACGTCCTTGACGGCGTCGGGCATCGGCACGCGGCGGAACGGACCCTTGAAGGAGATGTCCTTGTCGCCGTAGCGGAACTCCGTCGATCCGTGGATGTTCATCGCCAGATGACCGAACAGACGCTCGACGAGGCCCATGATGTCCTCGTAGTCGGCATAGGCCCAGTAGCATTCCATCATCGTGAATTCGGGATTGTGGCGGGTCGACACACCTTCGTTGCGGAAGTTGCGGTTGACCTCGAACACCTTGTCCGTCAGCCCCGAGACCAGCGTACGCTTCAGGAACAGTTCCGGCGCGATGCGCAGGTACATGTCGAGCTTCAGCGTGTTGTGGTGGGTCTTGAAGGGCTCGGCCGTGGCGCCGCCGTAGACCGAATGCAGCATCGGCGTCTCGACTTCGAGGAAGCCTTCTTCCTCCATGAAGCGGCGGACGCCGGAGACGATCTTCGAGCGCTGGCGGAAGCGCAGCTTCGAGTCGTCATTGGTCATGATGTCGAGGTGGCGCTTGCGATAGCGCGTCTCGATGTCGGACACGCCGTGCCACTTTTCCGGCATCGGCAGCAGCGCCTTGGTCAGCATGGTGATTTCATGGGCGTTGACCGTCAGCTCGCCGCGCTTGGTGCGGCGGACTTCGCCCTTGACCCCGATGATGTCGCCGAGATCGATCATCGGCAGCAGCGCGCGAGCCTCTTCCGGGGTCATGTCCTTGTGCGAGAAGATCTGCACCTTGCCGGAGGCGTCGCGGATGTCCATGAACATGCCGGAGTTGCGCGACGAGTACACACGGCCGGCGACGGTCACGATGTCACCGGTCTCAGTGTCCGGCTCGATGCCCGCATATTTTTCCACCAGTTCCGCATTGCTCATCGTGCGATGGAAATGGGCCGGATAGACGTCGCCGATCTGCTCGCGAAGCATTTTCAGCTTCTGGGCGCGAACCTCCGTCACGTCGGAGGAGAGGGCGGTTTCCTTGGTCTGATCGGTCATGATTCTTATCCGTTGTTCTTCTTGTCCGCTTCGATGCCCGCCTTGACGGCGACAGCGGCCTGTTTCAGGCGCTGGCGCACCACGGAGCGGCCGAGGATCGCCATGGAATCAAACAGCGGCAGCGAGCGCGACGAGCCGGAGACGGCGATGAACAGCGGGGCGAGAACGTCGCGCAGCTTCCTCTCCATCCGGTCGGCGACGGCGCGAAGCTCGGCTTCGATCGCTTCCTGGTTCCATTCGAAGATCTTGTCGAGATCGGCCTGCGCCGTTTCCAGGATCACCTGAACGTCGGCGAGCGGGACCTTCTTGATGTTGGCGAAGTCGGCTGCCGTCAGGCCGAGATCGCCCTTCAGCAGGAAGCCGGTGAGGCCGGGCAGATCGGAGAGCTTCTCGATACGCGACTGGGCAAGCTTCATGCCCTCCATGAAGCGATCGTTTTCCTGTGCCCAGTTCAGCACGCGGCCGACGAACTCCTCGGTCGAGATGCCTTCGCGCAGCCAGCGGCCGTTCAGCCAGTCGAGCTTCTGGATGTCGAAGATGGCGCCGGCCTTGTTGAGGCTTTCCGGATCGAACTTCTCCGCCAGCTGGTCCATCGTCATCAGTTCGTCGCCTTCGGCGATCTGGATGAAGAAGAGGCCGAGGAAGTTCATCAGCGCTTCCGGCATGTAGCCGAGCGCGGAGTAGTAGGAGATCGAGGTCGGGTTACGGCGCTTCGACAGCTTCGACTTGTCGGCGTTGCGCATCAGCGACAGGTGCATGAAGACCGGCGGCTCGAGACCCAGGTAGCGATAGAGCAGGATGTGCTTCGGCACGGATGCCAGCCACTCCTCGCCGCGCGCGACGTGGGTGATCTTCATCAGATGGTCGTCGACGACGTTCGCCATGTGGTAGGTCGGCATGCCGTCGGCCTTCAGCAGCACCTGCATGTCGACCGATTCCCACGGGATCGAAACGTCGCCATAGACGCCGTCGTGGAATTCGCAGGCACCTTCGGTCGGGATCTTCATGCGAACGACGGACGGTTCGCCGGCGGCCATGCGGCTCGTGACTTCCTCGGCCGTCAGGTTGAGGCATCGGCCGTCATACTTCGGCTGCTGGCCGGCGGCGCGCTGGGCAGCGCGCATCTCGTCCAGGCGCTCCGGCGTGCAGAAACAGCGGAAGCCGTGACCGGCGGACACGATCTTTTCGACATAATCGCCGTAGATGTGCTTGCGGTCCGACTGGCGGTAAGGGCCGTAAGGGCCACCGACATCGGGGCCTTCCTTCCATTCAAGCCCGCACCATTTCAGCGCGTCCAGCACCTTCTGCTCAAATTCGGGCGTCGAGCGTGTGGCGTCGGTATCCTCGATGCGGAGGATGAAGTCGCCGCCATGCTTCTTGGCGAAGAGATAGTTGAAGAGCGCGATATAAGCGGTGCCGACATGGGGTTCGCCGGTGGGCGAAGGAGCAATGCGGACGCGGACGTTGGACGTGGTCATCTTTTCAAGGTGCCTGTGCTGACATGCAAAATCGGCCCCGCTGACATGAGGCCGACTTTTGTCGACCGCAGCGCGGCGCCGGTTTCCGGTGATCATTGCCGCCAGCGTGCCGCAATCGCCGCACGTCGGGCGCATGTATGTTCGGCAGGCCTTAGGCCATATTCAGTCAGGCACGTCAAGGGTAAGGCGAAGGTCGCCGCGCGGTGGGGCCAAGTTGCGGCCGCGTTCAGGCTCCGGCGAGCTCGATCACCGGCACATTGCGGTGATGGCGAAAGTCGATGGCAGTTGTGGGATCCTGGAGGAAACGCGGACCGATGCGCCGCACATCCTGCTCGGCCCGGGTCAGATCCGAAGGCCGGCTTTCGATGGGGCTTGGCGACAGGCTCAGAACCTTGACGGCCGGTGCCATCTTGCGCGCGGGGACCGACGGAATTCCGGCAGCAGCGGATGTGGCGGTCTGCAATTCCGGCTTGATAGGACTGTCCGCGCCGATGGCCCAAGCGCTGAGCGTAACGGTGAGTATGCCGATGGCGATCAGGCCCGTCTGCGTGGCGGTTTCCAGTTCGGGGACGGTCATTTTCCTCTCCAGGTCTTCAAAGCAGAAAGGCTGCAGGGCGGGGGCGGGCCCTGCAGCCTCTCGCTATCGTCAGTACACGCCGACGACAACGTAGGTGTTCGGATCAACAATGACGCGCTGGTCATTCACGAACGCATAGGAATAGGTCGGATCTTCCGGAACCGGCGTCAGGACGACGGTCTGCGGGATCGGCTTGCCGACGACGACAGGCTGCTGGATGACCACCGGCTGCGGCGGTGCGGGCTGCGTCTCGACATAGGTGATGACCTTCTGCGGCGGCGGGTCGATGGCAACGCCGGCAATGGCGCCGACAACGCCACCGACAGCTGCGCCGACCGGACCACCAACGACGGCGCCGGTGACGGCTCCTCCGGCAGCGCCGGTGACCGCGGAATCTGCGGCGAACGTCGTGGTTGCCGTGGCAGTGGCAAGAAGAGCGGCAATAACGATTGTTTTCTTATTCATGGCTCGTTCCTTTCTCGTGAATGCCATGGCCAAGAAACCTGCCGGACGCGTTTTTGTTCCTCAAAAATATTCAGCTGCACTGGATCGAAAAATGAAAACGCCCGCCGAAATGGCGGGCGCAGGTTGATATCCGTGGAGTTTTGCGGGGGCTATTTTTTCTTCAGGCGTGCCTGGCGTGCGAACATGTTGAGCACCTCCACCAGAGCGGAAAACGCCATGGCCGCGTAGATGTAGGCCTTGGGCACGTGGACGCCGAAGCCTTCGGCAATCAGCGTCATGCCGATCATCAGCAGGAAGGCCAGTGCCAGCATGACGATGGTCGGGTTCTTCTCGATGAAATTCGCAAGCGGGGTCGCGGCTGTCATCATGACGGCGACGGCGATGACGACGGCGGCGACCATGATAGGCAGGTGCTGGGTCATGCCGACGGCGGTGATGATGCTGTCGACGGAGAACACCAGATCGAGGAGCAGGATCTGGACGATGGCCGCCGACAATCCGGATGTCGCGGAGCTGGCGATGAAATCGGTCTCGTGGTCGGCCGGGTCGACCGTGTGGTGGATTTCCTTCGTGGCTTTCCAGACCAGGAACAGGCCACCGGCGATCAGGATCATGTCCTTCCACGAGAACCCGTGTCCAAAGGCTTCGAAGACCGGGGTCGTGAGCTTGACGATCCAGGCGACGGTGCCGAGTAGGGCAAGGCGCATGACAAGCGCGAGGCCGATGCCGACACGTCTGGCGGGGCGTCTTTGCGCTTCCGGCAGCTTGTTGGTGAGGATCGAAATGAAGATCAGGTTGTCGATGCCGAGCACGACTTCCATCACCACGAGGGTGATGAGGGCAACCCAGGCGGCAGGGTCCTGGAGAAGGATGACGATACCGTCCATTGGCGATGGTTCCGATTGAGACTTCGCGGCACGTAGGAACTGGACGGCCCCGCTTCAAGGTCGTCCAGGCCTGTCGCCGGCAATATCCCAGCCGTTATTTGGGACAGTAGGCCGCCATGAAGACCCGAACGGCGCCGTCCACGATCTTGTCTATGCGCTGATGGGCGTCGTCCTGGCTGAACTCGCCGAAAATGCGCAGCTTGAACAGGCTGCCGGTCGTCAGGTCCATGAACTGCCAGGATGCCAGCTCGATGTCGTCGATCGCCAGTTTTCCGTCACGAACCTGATGCTCGAAATAGTCCATGAGAACCGTACGGGCATTCTGGGGCGCGCAGGCGAAAAGGCGGCGCGGCAGCTCCGGCATGCTGTCGACCACGCCGATGACGCTGCGCATGGCGCGGATAACGTCCGCGGATGTGAAATGATAGGCGAAGGTCCGGCCGTATGCGGCAAGCGCATCTTCGACATTTGCTTCTTCCGCAAGGGCGAGGCGCATGGATTCGGCCATCTTGCTGCGCTCCCTTTCAATGAGGGAGGCGAACAGGTCTTCCTTGTTCTTGAAATAGACGTAGATGGTGCCCTTCGAAACGCCTGCTTCGCGGGTCACGTCGTTCATGCTTGCAGCGCTGAAGCCCAGCTTCATGAACACGCGCTTGGCGCCGTCCAGAATTTGCTCGCGCTTGACCGGATCCTCGCCGGCCGCCCGGCGGTGAGGGCCGGACAACTGTTCGTCATTTGCCAAAATATCGGTTTCTTCTTTGTACGAGTGCATCTTTCCCGGCACCTTAACCTTTTTCGAACCAAGCGGTTCGATTTGCTCTTGATATGCGACTTTTTTATCTATATGTCAAATCGAACCGAACAGTTTAGTTCGATATCGCCATATTCATTTTCAAGTTGGTTAGAGAGATGTCCACAATGAAGGATGCCCGCTCCGCACGTGTCGTCAAATTGCAGGGCGACTCGGGGCAAGATGCAGACGTTGCCGAAGTCAGCGAGGCCGTGGAGGCCCGCAACACCGAGACCACCCCGGAAATGCGATCGGAAGACGCTTCCAAGGCGGAGGCGACTGCCGCCGCTACGAAGAAGGGCGGCCTGAAGGGCAAGGTCATGCCTGTCCTGCTGGTCGCGCTTCTGGCCGGTGGTGGCTGGTTCGGCTACAACTGGTGGACCCATGGCCGCTTCATGATCTCGACCGACGACGCCTATATTGCGGGCGATATCGCCGTGATCTCGCCGAAGGTCACCGGCTATGTCAAAGACGTCAACGTCAAGGCCAACCAGCTGGTCAAGGCCGGCGAGCCGCTGATCACTCTCGATGACGGAGACTACGCCATCGCCGCCAAGCAGGCGGCTGCGCAGATCGCCACGCAGGAACTGTCGCTCAAGCGCATCGACGCGCAGATCAAGGGGGCGGAAGCCTCGCTGGAACAGGCCAAGGCGCAGAAGCTTGCCGTTCAGGCAACCCTTGAAAATGCGCAGCAGAGTGCAGAACGCGCGACGAAGCTGCAGGCCCAGTCCTTTGCCTCGCAGGCGACGCTCGACTCCGCCTCCACGGCCCTGCAGCAGGCGAAGGCCAACATTGTCGGCGCCGACGCCAACATTGCCGCTGCCGAAGCCAATATCGTCGTTCTCAAGGCACAGCGCGACGAGGCCGCAAGTTCGCTCGCGTCCCTCAGCCTCACCAAGGACAAGGCCGAGCGCGATTTCGGCTTCACGGTCCTGGTCGCACCCTATGACGGTGTGATCGGCAACATGGCCGTCCAGAAGGGCGATCTCGTATCGCCGGGCGCACGTCTTGCCTCGCTCGTTCCGGTCAAGGACCTCTATATCGAGGCGAACTTCAAGGAAACCCAGATCGAGGACCTCCAGCCGGGCGAGAAGGTGAACATCACGGTCGACGCGTTCGAAGACCGGCCGCTGGTCGGAACGGTCGCTTCCGTGGCCCCGGCTTCCGGCTCCGTCTTCTCGATGCTGCCCGCGGAAAACGCCACCGGCAACTTCACCAAGGTCGTCCAACGCGTTCCGGTCCGCATCGCTATCCCGCAGGAAGCGCTCGACAAGGGCTATCTGCGCGCGGGCCTCAGCGTCGTTGTCGACGTCGATTCCCGCACGGCACCCGACAAGGACGCGGCCAAGTAAGGCCCTGGTGACGGAAGATGGCGACCACAGCGAACCCGGCCGCGGCTATGTCCGCGCCCTCCGAAGTCATTGACCCGCGGCGGGCCATCGCGTTCGTCGCGATGGTTTTCGGCATGTTCATGTCGATCCTGGACATCCAGATCGTCTCGGCATCGCTGTCGGAAATCCAAGCGGGCCTTGGCGCCGGATCCGACGAGATCGCCTGGGTCCAGACGTCATACCTGATCGCCGAAGTGGTGATGATCCCGCTTTCCGGCACGCTGGCGCGCATTCTGTCGACGCGCGTTCTCTTCACGTTTTCGGCGGCCGGCTTCACGGCTGCCAGCATCCTCTGCGCCACCGCGACGAACATCGACCAGATGATCGTCTACCGCGCCATCCAGGGCTTCATCGGCGGCGGCATGATCCCGTCGGTGTTCGCGGCCGCCTTCACGATCTTCCCGCCGTCCAAGCGCAATATCGTCTCGCCGATCATCGGCTTGGTCGCCACCATGGCGCCGACCATCGGCCCGACCATCGGCGGCTATCTCAGCCATGTCTTCTCCTGGCACTGGCTGTTCCTGGTCAACGTCATTCCCGGGCTTGCGGTGACGGCTGCCGCCTGGCTGCTGATCGACTTCGACAAGCCGAACCACAGCCTGCTGAAACGGTTCGACTGGCTGGGGCTGGCCTCGATGGCCGTCTTCCTCGGCTCCCTGGAATATGTTCTCGAAGAGGGCAATACCAAGGGCTGGTTCCAGGACGAGCATATCGTCATGGGAACGGTGGCGCTTTTCGTCGGCGCCGCGGTGTTCTTCTACCGGGCATTCAAGGTCGACTTTCCCGTCGTCGACCTGAAGGCGTTCAACAACATGAATTTTGCCGTCGGCTCGCTGTTCTCGTTCATCATGGGCGTCGGCATTTACGGCATGACCTATCTCTATCCGCTCTATCTCGGCCGTATCCGCGGATACGATTCGCTTATGATCGGCGAGACCATGTTCGTTTCGGGTCTGGCGATGTTCGTCGGCGCGCCGCTGTCCGGCATGCTTTCGAGCAAGCTCGATCCGCGCGTGATGATGATGATCGGTTTTGCCGGCTTCGGGGCCTCCACCTACTGGATCACCTACATCACGCCAGACTGGGACTTCTGGGAGCTCTTCATCCCGCAGATCCTGCGCGGCCTGTCGATGATGCTGTGCATGGTGCCGATCAACAACATTGCGCTCGGCACGCTGCCGCCGCAGCGCATCGCCAATGCGTCGGGCCTCTTCAACCTGACGCGAAATCTCGGAGGCGCGGTCGGGCTGGCGCTGATCAACACCACGCTGACCCAACGCACGGACGTCCACTACGCCTACCTGTCCGAGCGTATCAACGCCGGCAACCAGGCAGCACAGAACTGGCTGAGCAGCGTCGGCGCCAATTACAGCAGCTATGGTCTCGACGGTGCCAATATCGCGCTCGAGAAGCTCTCCGGCATCGTCCGGCAACAGGCATGGTTGCTGTCCTTCATGGATGTCTTCATCGGCCTCTCCATGCTCTTCTTCTCCCTGATCTTCCTGGCGATGATCCTGCGCAAGCCCAAGGCTGCCGCTCCTGCTGGGGCCGGACACTGATCCGGCCCTGAATTGGAATAATCGAGATCTTTCAGAGCCTTGAACCTATGTCGCTCGACGGCTGGAAAATTCTGATTTACGTACATCAAAAAAAGCGATAGTCCTCCCTTCCGAGGAGAGGAGTTCCCGTGCGTCCGACCGTTCACGACATTGCCGCGACAGCGGGCGTCAGCCTTGCCACGGTCGACCGGGTGCTCAACAACCGGCCGGGCGTGAAGCGTGCGACGCGCGAGCGGGTGGAAAACGCCATCGGACTTCTGGGCTATGTCCGCGACGTCGCCGCCGCAAACCTCGCCAAGAGCCGCATCTATTCGCTGGCCTTCATTCTTCCGGACGGCGACAACTCGTTCATGGCAGCGCTGGAACAGGCGATCGTCGAGGCCAAGTCGCGCGGGCCGCACGAGCGGACCCGGGTGAGCCTGGTCAAGGTGCCCGCCTTCGACGCGGAGGCACTGGCCAAGGCGCTCGACGCGATCGGCGACGAGGGCGTCGACGGGGTGGCGGCGGTCGCGGTCGACGCGCCTGAAGTGACGGCGGCGGTGGAGCGGCTGAGCGGGAAGGGCATTCCCTTCGTCACACTGGTGTCGGACCTCACGGCTTCGTCGCGGGCGCATTACTGCGGGATCGACAACAGCGCCGCCGGCCGTTGTGCCGCGCGCCTGATCGGACGCTTCGTGTCTTTGCCCGGCGCACCGGTCGCCGTCATTGCCGGCTCCATGCTGGTCAAGGACCATCGCGAGCGCGTCGAGGGCTTCCGAGATGCCATGGCGCGCGACTTTCCGGAGCTTGAGGTTCTGGCTCCGGTCGAGGGGCGGGACGATGGCAATATCGTCTACCGGCAGATCGGCGCGCTCATCGATGCGCGGCCCGACGTCGCCGCGATCTACAGCCTCGGTGCCGGCAATCGCGGTTTTGTCAGGGCGCTGAAGGAGCGTGGGCTCGCCGGCAAGGTGAAGGTCGTCGCCCACGAATTGACGCCGGCGTCGCGCGCTGCGCTCGAGGACGGCACGATCGACGTCATCATCGCTCAGGACCCCGGCCACGAGGTGCGCAGCGCCGTCCGGATTCTGAAGGCCAAGGCCGATGGCCAGCCGGTGATCGACGCGCAGGAAAAGATCGGCATCGACATATTCTTGAAAGACAACCTGCCGTGAGACGGCGGGAGACAAGGGAGGAAAGCATGTATCTGGGACTCGACCTTGGAACATCCGGCGTGAAAGCGATGCTGATCGATGCGTCGCAGAACGTTATCGCGTCGGCGACCGGCTCGCTGGATGTCGCCCGCCGCAATCCCGGCTGGTCGGAGCAGGACCCGGCGGAATGGATCCGCGCCACGCGCGACGCCGTCGCCGGCCTGAAGAAGACGCATGCGGCGGAGCTCGCCGCCGTGAAGGGGATCGGCCTTTCCGGCCAGATGCATGGCGCGACGCTGATCGGCAAGAACGGCGAGGTACTCTATCCCTGCATCCTTTGGAATGACACGCGCTCCTACAAGCAGGCGGCAAAGCTGGACGCCGATCCGATGTTCCGGCGCATCACCGGCAACATCGTCTTTCCGGGCTTCACCGCGCCGAAGCTCGCCTGGATCAAGGACAACGAGCCCGAGATCTTCGCCAAGGTCGACTGTGTCCTCCTGCCGAAGGATTATCTGCGCCTGTGGCTGACGGGCGAGCGCATTTCCGAAATGTCGGATTCGGCCGGGACATCCTGGCTCGATACGGGCAAGCGCCAGTGGTCGAAGGACCTGCTTGCCGCAACCGATCTCGATGAACGGCAGATGCCGAAGCTCGTCGAGGGAACGGAGGTCGGCGGCACGCTGCGCGGCGAACTGGCGGCAGAGTGGGGCATGGCGGGTTCGGTCGTGGTTGCCGGCGGGGCCGGCGACAATGCTGCCTCCGCCTGCGGCATGGGAACGGTGAGCGAAGGCGCGGCTTTCGTCTCGCTCGGAACGTCGGGCGTGCTGTTTGCGGCCAACGCTTCCTACCTGCCGAAACCCGAAAGCGCGGTTCATGCCTTCTGCCACGCGCTGCCGAATACCTGGCACCAGATGGGCGTGATCTTGTCGGCGACCGATGCGCTCAACTGGTATTCCGGCATTGCCGGCCGGTCCGCCGCCGAGCTGACGGCGGAACTCGGAGAGGGACTGAAGGCGCCGACCGGCGTCACCTTCCTGCCATATCTCTCCGGCGAACGGACACCGCACAACGACGCGGTCATCCGTGGCGTGTTCACCGGTCTCGGTCACGAATCGGGCCGCGTGGCGCTGACCCAGGCCGTGCTCGAAGGCGTCACCTTCGCCATACGCGACAATCTCGAGGCGCTGAAATCCGCCGGCACGCAAATCTCTCGGGTTACGGCGATCGGCGGCGGTTCGCGCTCACATTACTGGCTGAAGTCGATCGCGACCGCGCTCGGCGTGCCGGTCGATATTCCCGCCGACGGGGATTTCGGCGCGGCATTCGGTGCGGCCCGGCTCGGCCTGATCGCGGCGACCGGCGCCGATCCGGTGGCGGTCTGCACAGCGCCCGCAACGGCAGCAACCATCGAGCCGGATGGCGCACTCGCCGGCGCATACGAGGAAGCCTACCAGCGCTACCGTTCGCTCTATCCGGCGATCCGGGCGCTGTCCTGAACCAACATCCATCACACCACGAGACCATTTACGGAGGAAAACATCATGAGCACCGGATTTTTCGGCAATATCGCCAAGGTCAAATATGAAGGGCCGGAGAGCACCAATCCGCTCGCCTTCCGGCACTACAATCCCGACGAGGTCGTCCTCGGCAAGCGGATGGAAGACCATCTGCGGTTTGCCGTCGCCTACTGGCATACGCTCGCCTGGGAAGGAGGCGACCCGTTCGGTGGGCGCACCTTCGACCGTCCCTGGTATGGCGACGGCATGGCAAAGGCGAAGCTGAAGGCCGATGTCGCCTTCGAACTCTTCGATCTGCTCGGCGCGCCCTATTACTGCTTCCACGACGCCGATGTGCGTCCGGAAGGCGCGACGTTTGCCGAGAACACGAATAACCTCAACGAGATCGTCGACTACTTCGCCGAAAAGCAGGCCGCGACCGGCGTCAAACTTCTGTGGGGTACGGCGAACCTCTTCTCCAACCGTCGATTCATGTCCGGCGCATCGACCAATCCGGATCCGGACGTCTTCGCCTACTCGGCCGCGACCATCAAGACCTGCATGGACGCGACGATGAAGCTCGGCGGCGAAAACTACGTGCTGTGGGGCGGCCGTGAAGGCTACGAGACCCTGCTCAACACCGACCTGAAGCGTGAGCTCGACCAGATGGCGCGCATGCTGCACATGGTCGTCGAATACAAGCACAAGATCGGCTTCAAGGGCACGATCCTCGTCGAGCCGAAGCCGCAGGAGCCGACCAAGCACCAGTACGACTACGACGTTGCGACCGTCTACGGCTTCCTGAAGAAGCACGGCCTCGAAAACGAAGTGAAGATGAACATCGAACAGGGCCACGCGATCCTCGCCGGCCACACGTTCGAGCACGAGCTTGCGCTTGCCAACGCGCTCGGCATCTTCGGTTCGATCGACATGAACCGCAACGACTACCAGTCCGGCTGGGATACAGACCAGTTCCCGAACAACGTGCCGGAAATGGCGCTCGCCTATTACCAGGTTCTGCTGGCCGGCGGCTTTACCACCGGTGGCACCAATTTCGACGCCAAGCTGCGCCGCCAGTCGATCGATCCGGAAGACCTGCTCTATGGTCACATCGGCGGCATGGATGCCTGCGCCCGCGGCCTGAAGGCGGCGGCGAAGATGGTCGAGGACGGCGCGCTGTCGAAGCCGCTCGCCGAACGTTACGCCGGCTGGGAAAGCGAGCGCGCCAAGAAGATGCTGTCGGGCGGCATGTCGCTGGAAGACATTACGGCGATGGTCGAGGCGGAAAACATCAATCCGCAGCCGAAGTCCGGACGCCAGGAGCATCTGGAAAACATCGTCAACCGCTACGTCTGAGGCGATTGCAGGGAAGCGGGAGCCGGCGGATCACCGCCGGCTCCACTCTTTCAGGCCGCTGCTTTCAGGGCGGCGATGTCGCCGCCTTCGAGCGCCGGCAGGTTGGCCTCGATCTTTTCGATCGGCCAGTCCCACCAGGCGATCTCCAGCAGGTCCGCGATGGTTCGGTCGTCGAAGCGCTGGCGGATCATTGTCGCGGGATTGCCGCCGACGATCGCATAGGGCGGAACGTCACGGGTGACGACGGAGCCTGCGGCGACGATGGCGCCGGAGCCGATCGTTACGCCGGGCATGACGATCGCGCCGTAACCGAGCCAGACGTCGTGTCCGATGACCGTGTCGCTGAACGGCAGGTCGAGGTAGTCGGCCATCGTCGACGGGTCGAAGATGCGGAAGGGATAGGTCGTCAGCCCGACCATCGGATGATTGGCAGACGAGGTGATGAACTTTACGCCATTGGCGATCTGGGCGAATTTCCCGATCACCAGCTTCTCCCGGCTGAAGGCGAAGAGATAGGGCGCGATCGCCTCGGCGACGTTGTCCGGAGCCTCGAAGAAGGACGCATAGGAGTAGTCGCCGGCCTCGATGCGCGGGTGATCGATGGCATTCTTCAGATAGACGCTGGTCTTGAGGTTGGTGCCGTCCGGCGTGGTGATGGGAAAGCGTAGAGACTTGTCGAGAAGAGGCATGATGAAAGACCTTTCAATAGCCGTTTGTCAAAGAATCCGCGCCAAAATTTCGTCGCGGTTCCAGCGGATGGTATCGATGCCTTCAGTTGAAGGCCGGTCTTACTTGTTCATGTCCCTGCACTCCCGTTGATGGCGTGAAGATTACGTGAGATATCGCATGTTGACCAGAGCGTAGATCCTTTCGCCGTGAGTGACGGCGGTCCGGAATCCGTGCCGGGGCGGCGAATTTCGAGGCCTTCTGCGACGAAGAACGCATGTTCGAAGGCTGTACAAGCGCCGTACGAGTGTTTTAGAGCATCATCATTTATGTGTGCCCGGTCTCCCAACGGGCGCGACATCGAAGGAACCACATCATGACCATCACCCCCCAGGATCTTCGCCGGGCTTTCCCTGGTGATTTCACATTCGGCGTTGCCACCGCCGCATTCCAGATCGAAGGCGCGGCGAAAGCCGACGGCCGCAAGCCATCCATCTGGGATGCATTCTCCAAGATGCCCGGCCGCGTGTTCGGGCGTCACGACGGCGATGTCGCCTGCGATCACTACAATCGTCTCGAGGAGGATCTCGACCTGATCCAGAGCCTGGGTGTCGAGGCGTATCGCTTCTCCATCGCCTGGCCGCGCATCGTTCCGGAAGGGACGGGCAGGGTGAACGAGGAGGGGCTCGATTTCTACGACCGCCTCGTCGATGGCTGCAAGGCACGCGGCATCAAGACGTTTGCGACGCTCTACCACTGGGACCTGCCGCTGGCCCTGATGGGTGACGGCGGCTGGACGGCGCGGTCGACCGCTTACGCCTTCCAGCGCTACGCCCGCACCGTTATGGCCCGTCTCGGCGACCGTCTCGACGCGGTGGCGACCTTCAACGAACCGTGGTGCTCCGTCTGGCTCAGCCATCTGATGGGCGTTCACGCGCCGGGCGAGAAGAACATGGACGCCGCCCTTCATGCCCTGCACTACACTATGCTGGCGCACGGGCTTGGCATCGAGGCGATCCGGGCGGAGGCGCCGAATGTACCGGCGGGTCTCGTCTTCAATCCGATGGTGACGATTGCCGGCTCCGACAGCGAGACCGACAAGGCGGCCGAGGAGCGGGCATTCCAGTTCCACAACGGCGTCTTCTTCGAGCCGGTCTTCAAGGGCTCCTATCCGGAAGCCTTTATGACGGCGCTCGGCGATCGCATGCCGGAGATCGAAGACGGCGACATGGCGATCATTAGCCAGAAGCTCGACTGGTGGGGCATGAATTACTATACGCCGATGCGCGTTGCCGACGATAGCAGCGACGGCGCGGAATTCCCGGCGGTCAAGTCGGCCCCCTTCGTCAGCAAGACGGTCACCGACATCGGCTGGGAAGTCTACGCCCCGGCGCTGAAGCGTGGCGTCGAGGAACTCTACCGGCGCTACGACCTGCCTGAGATGTACATCACCGAAAACGGCGCCTGCTACAATATGGGTCCGGATGCCGATGGCGTCATCGACGATCAGCCGCGCATCGATTATCTCGCCGCGCACCTGAAGGCGACGGCGGAACTGATCAAGGGCGGCTATCCGATCCGTGGATATTTCGCCTGGTCGCTGATGGACAATTTCGAATGGGCGGAAGGCTATCGCATGCGCTTCGGCATCGTCCATGTCGACTATGAGACGCAGGTCCGCACCGTGAAGAAGAGCGGTGAATGGTTCAAGGCGCTGGTGACGGCGCCGTTGAAAGCGGATGACATGGCCGCCTGATCCGGTCCGTATCGAGGGTTGCCAGGAACCGCCGACTCATGGCCTGTCGCGGTCATGATCAGGTTCCTGGCAATGTCCGGCAGTCTGCGGGCTGCTTCTTCCAACACAGCGCTCCTGAAAGCACTGGCGGTCCATGCGCCGGCCGATGTGGAGATTGAGCTCTGTGACCTGGTCGGTACCTTGCCGATCTTCAATCCGGACCTTGAGGGAGAGAAGACGCCGGCGCCGGTCATCGCGCTGGCCCGGAAAGTGAATGCCGCGGACGGGCTGATCATCGCCTGCCCAGAATATGCCCACGGCATTCCCGGTGGTTTGAAGAACGCGCTCGACTGGCTGGTCAGCCGCGATGAGATCCCTTTCAAGCCCGTGATGCTCGTACATGCATCCCACCGCGGACAGTTCGTGCTGGAGGCACTGAGCGAGGTGTTGCGGACAATGTCGCTTGCGATCGTCGAGGACGCCTTCCTGCAGGTGCCGCTTCTCGGCAAGGCGGAGGCGCTCCGCGACGCGATCCTCTGGGACAACGCGGCGCTCATGAAGGCGAAGCTTGGTGTCTTCGCCGACCTGTGCAGGAAGAGCGCCAATTGAGGCGATTAGTCGAAGCTATAACAACGTGTTAGCACTGCATATTAACCAATCATTCTGTAGTTGCCGCTAATCTGCTCGTCGGATTATCGGGATGCAGCCAGTGAAGTTACTGTTTAGATCTGTCATGAGCGTGAGCGCCCGCGGCCTTGTGGTCGGGACCCTGGCGTCATTCGCGGTCATGGCGGCGGTCGTCGTGCTTCTGGTGGTCACCTCGTTCAAGGACATGGCGACGCATGCCAACGCGCTGGACGACGCACGCTCGCGCGAGACCACCAAGGGCGCACTCGACACGTTCCGCCAGCAGTTGGGGCTGACCCTGAACGATTACGCGGCCTGGGACGATGCGGCGATCAACATCTACACTCGCCCGAACATGTTCTGGGTCATCTCCAATTACGGGGATATGTCCAAGGACAGCGATCTCTTCGACGTCGCCATGGTGATCGACCGGAAGGGCAACTCGGTCCTGTCCTACAAGGACGGATTGCCGGTCAGCATGCCGGTGAACTCCTATTTCGATCCTTCCCTGCAGACCTTGATCGACAAGGCGCAGAACCCGGCGTCCGGCGAGGTTCCGGAAGCCTCCGGCTTCGTGAGGACCGAGATCGGCATTGCTGCGGTCGGCGTTGCCCTGGTGCGCATGAAGGACAACTCGATCGAGGTGCCCCCGGCCGATTACAAGTATCTCATCTTTGCGCGCCACCTCACACAGGAGAAGATCGAGAAGCTTTCCGAAACCTATGTTGTGCAGGGAATGGCGCTTGTCGATCGGGATACGGAGGCCGCCAATCTCGTGGCAATAACCAATGCGGATGGAAACGTCCTCGGCAAGCTGGTCTGGACGTCGCGCCGGCCGGGAGACATGAGCTACAGCCAGATCTGGCCGCGCGTCGTTGCGGCGATGAGCATCGTCGGTGTGTTCTTCGCCCTCCTGTTTTCCGTCGGGTGGATTGCCATTCGCAAGCTGAAGAGCGCCGAGCGGCGTGCATGGCTGATGTCACTTCAGGACCGTCTGAGCGGGCTGTGGAACCGCAGCGGGCTGTTCGGAAAGCTCGATGACCTGATCGAAGAGGCTTCCGTGACGAAGTCGGATGTCCTGTTGATGTATCTGGATCTCGACGGTTTCAAGGGCGTCAATGACAGTTACGGGCATGGCACCGGGGACAAGCTGATCCGCGGAGTGGCCGTCGGCCTGCGCCAGCTGTCGCCAGCCGATGCCGTGATCGGACGTGTCGGCGGCGACGAGTTCGCAATCGCGCTCTGCGCCGACGATGCGGCGCAGGCGGCGGCCGACCTCGGCGATCTCATCCAGCGGTTCTTCGCCGAGCCGCTGCTCATCGACGACCATGTTGCCGTCGTCGGCTGCAGCATCGGCTACGCGATCTCAAGAGCGGGCGCCACGGCGCGCGACGAACTGGTCCGGTTTGCCGATCTCGCCATGTATCGCGCCAAGGAAAGCGGCAAGGGACGGACGATCGCCTATGACGCAACGATGGAGGAAGAGCGCCAGCTGCAGAAGGAGCTCGAACGCGACCTTCAGAAGGCGATCGAGGCAGATGAACTGACGGTCGCCTACCAGCCTCTCGTCAGGGCGCGCGACAGCGAGGTCGTCGGCTTCGAGGCGCTGGCCCGGTGGAACCGCAGGGGATACGGCCCCGTTCGCCCGGACGTGTTCATCAGTGTTGCGGAAACGAGCGGTCTCATTCATGCGCTCGGACGCCAGATCATGCGGCAGGCTTTCACGCAGGCTGCGAAATGGCCGGACAAGAGGATTTCCATCAATATCTCGCCGGTGCAGTTCCGCGATCCCGGCTTCGTCCATACGGTCGCCGGCATGCTGACGGAATCCGGCATGGATGCCGGTCTTGTGTCGCTGGAAATGACGGAAGGCTATCTCGTCCACAACACGGCTCGCGCCCGCGAAACCATCGCCCGCCTTAAGGCGCTCGGCGTGAAGATCGTGCTCGACGATTTCGGCGCCGGCTTCTCCTCGATCGGCTATCTGCGGCAGTTCGGTTTCGACCGTTTGAAGATCGACCGCACGCTGATCACGGCGCTTGACGATGGTCATCGTGCCAAGGAGATGCTTCAGGCGACCGTGGCGCTCGCAAGGTCGCTCGATATCCCGGTGACGGCTGAAGGCATCGAACGGGAAGACCAGGCCGTGATGCTGCGGCTGTTCGGCTGTGACGAGTTCCAGGGCTATTATTTCGGCCGGCCGGTTTCGGCGTCCGAAATCCAGGAGGCACTGGACGCGCCCGGCGGGTCACGCCTCGAGCTTTCCGCCGAGGCCTGACCCGTCAGGACAGTTTCAGATGTCCGTCACGAGCCGAGGTGGCGTTCGCCACGCTTCTTCGCGAGTTCGATCTGGCGCTGCCGCTGGCGATAGCGCAGACGATCCTCTTCGGTGCGTTCCTCGAAGCAGTGCGGGCAGGAGACGCCCGCCTCGTAGTGCTCGGATGCCAAGTCCTCGGGTGTCAGCGGGTGACGGCAGGCATGGCAGAGTGCATGCTCGCCGATCTCCAGGCCGTGGGTCACCGACACGCGGTCGTCGAAGACGAAGCATGCGCCTTCCCACAGGCTTTCCTCCGGCGGCACTTCCTCGAGATATTTGAGGATGCCGCCCTTGAGGTGGTAGACTTCGTCGAAGCCCTGTTCCTTCATGAAGGCGGTCGCCTTCTCGCAGCGGATGCCGCCGGTGCAGTACATGGCGATCTTCGGCTTGTTGTGCAGGCCGGGATTGTTCTTCACCCAGTCGGGAAACTCACGGAACGTCCTGGTCTTCGGATCGACGGCGCCCTTGAAGACGCCGATCGCCGTCTCGTAATCGTTGCGGGTGTCGATGACGATCGTGTCCGGGTCGGAAATCAGTTCGTTCCAGTCCTTGGGCGCCACATAGGTGCCGACAATCTTCAGGGGGTCGATATCCTCGACGCCCATCGTGACGATTTCCTTCTTCAGCCGTACTTTCATGCGCAGGAACGGCATCTTCGTCGCGTGGCTTTCCTTGTGCTCGAGATTGGCGAATTCCGGCTGCGAGCGGATGAAGGCAAGCACATTGGTAACCCCGGCCTTAGGTCCGGCGATGGTGCCGTTGATGCCTTCGCGGGCGAGAAGGAGCGTGCCCTTAACGCCATTTTGCTCGCAGACATCGAGAAGCGGTTCGCGCAGCGTCTCGAAGCGTTCGAACGGAGCGAAATGATAGAGCGCAGCTACAAGGAACGTGTCTTCGCCGGTCATGGTGGTCAGTCTGCCTTCGTTGGTCTTTGCGCGGGAAATACTGCCTGCGGGCCCGCGTTGCAATCGCCAATTCTACCGAGCGCCTGCCGTCAACCCTCGTCCGGCCAGAACGGAACGTCCTGCCCTCGCGCCGTTGCAGCATACCACAGGAGGCCGATGACGCGGCTTTCAACGGCCGGCGGTTCGGGAAACAGCGACGTCGCCAGCGCCACGCAATCGCGCTGCATGGCGAACAGGTTGCGGTTGATCGCCACCTTGAGGTGGATCAGGTCGTCGCCTTCTGCGGGCAGCTTGCCGCCATCGGCAAGCGCCGAGAGGACGGCAAGATCGTTGGCTTCGCCGAGCGCGTCGGCCAGCCGCTTGGCTTCTGTCCGCTTCATCGACAGGGCTGAAGGCCATAGACCGCCAAGCAGCGCGCTCTGGCGCCAGTAATCCTGCACCCGTTTGCGCAGCGCGTGATAGTGCGAAGGGTCCGAACTGTTGCGGCAGTCATCCAGCGCTGCGGCGATCCCGGTCAGCGTCTTTTCCCAGCCGGCGGCGAGGCGGCGGGCGGTCTTCTTGCGCCCGTCGTCCAAGGTCATGTCGCCGACAGCGTCGAGGGCTTCGGCGCAGGCGGACTTGGCCGCTGCAATGCGATCCGCCAGTTCGCTGCCATCGTCTTTCCTGCCGTCGTGCTGTTCGACCAGCGCTTGCCGGATGCGTTCAAGTGCCGCGGCTTCGTCTCCCGAGAGCGCCGACTGGTGCAGGGCGGTGCAGGCGCCGATGATTGCCGCCGAGTCTCGGTAGGGCGACAGGCTTGCGGCGATGTCCCTGAACCGGGCGTTTTCCCGCTTTTGAAACTTGCGCGCATCCGAGGCGACCAGACGGTAAAGGGAGCGGATACGCTTGAAGCAGCGCCTCGCCTGATGGATGCCTGTATCAAGGCTTTCGGGAGGCCCGGAGAGGAGCGCGATCGCCTTGGCGATCTGCTGCCGGGCGACCAGGGCGACTTCATTGCTGAAGGACTTGTCAGGCCGTATTTGATAGCTCATCGGGCAATTCCTCGAGACTTCCGCCCAAAGCCAGCGACTGGTTGGAATAGCGGTGGTCGCCGGTCACCTCGCGTCCCAGCCAGGACGGAAAGGAGGGGACCTGCTTCTCGCTGTCGAGTTCGACTTCAGCGACGACGAGGCCGTCATAGGCACCCGAAAACACGTCGATTTCCCAGGTGAAGCCCTTGTGCCGCACTTCGTAGCGCGTCTTTTCCAGCACATTGCCGATGGCATTCGCCATCAGCTCGCGGCCATCCTTGTAGGGAATGTCATATTCGAATTCGTCGCGGGTTATCGTCCCCGCGCCGATCTTGATCGTCAGTCGCGCCTTCTTGCCGTCGATCAACCGCACCCTCAGCGATCGGCCATCGGAAGTGGCGATGTAGCCCTGGCGAAAACTCTTGCCCTTCTCGGCCGTTTTCCGCCAGTCGTCGTTGAGAACGAGAAACTTGCGCTCGATTTCCTTTGCCATCGCTCCGGTTTGCCTTGCGCTGCACAATGCGGTTACCCTAGACCAAGCTTGGGCGCTAAGGAAGCATCAGTTCCGTCCGCGCCAGCAATTATCTCGACAGGGCGCGCGCACGCCTGTATCAGATGCAAATTCAATCGGTTTAAAGCATAAGGATTCCTGTTCATGGGTGAGAAAACGGAAAAGCTGAAATCAGTCCTGAAACTTCAACCCGTGGTCCCGGTCCTCATTGTTGAGGACGCGGAATCGGCTGTGCCTCTGGCGCGCGCGCTGGTCGCCGGCGGGCTGAAGGCGATCGAAATCACCATGCGGACGCCGGCCGCGCTGGAAGCCGTCCGTCTTGTGGCCGACCGGGTCGAGGGCGCCGTTGCCGGCGCGGGCACGATCCTCAACGCCGACCACTACAAGGCAGCTGTCGATGCCGGCGCTGAGTTCATCGTCAGCCCGGGCACGACACAGGAGCTGCTCGATGCCGCCCGCAAGTCAAACGTGCCTCTGCTGCCGGGTGCAGCGACCGCGAGCGAAGTGATGGCGCTTCGCGAGGAAGGCTACGAAATCCTCAAGTTTTTCCCGGCCGAACAGGCAGGTGGTGCCGCTTATCTGAAGTCGCTCTCCTCGCCGCTCGCCGGTACCATGTTCTGCCCGACCGGCGGCATCTCGCTGAAGAACGCCAGGGACTACCTGTCGCTGCCGAACGTGATCTGTGTCGGCGGCTCCTGGGTGGCTCCGAAGGAGCTGGTTGCCGCCGGCGACTGGGACGGCATCACCAAGCTGGCTGCGGAAGCGGCCGCACTCGCGGGCTGACGACCCTCGGTTTGTAATTGGCAATCTCCGTTCCTATGTCAGCCTCAAGCTCAACGGAACGGAGATTGCAAAGATGTTCGACGCCAAGAAATTGCTGGACCAGTTCCTCGGTTCGCAGGTTCCCGGAGCCACGGGAACGGTCAAGGACAAGGCAAGCGGCGCCTGGCAGACGGCGAAGGACAATCCGCTGGCGACCAGCGCGATCGCCGGTATCCTGCTCGGCACCAAGACGGGACGTTCGCTGACCGGCAGCGCCCTGAAGCTTGGGGGGCTGGCCGTCGTCGCCGGCCTCGGATACCAGGCCTACAAGAATTATCAGGCGGGCAAGGCGCCGGCCGAGAGCGGCAATGTTCCGGCCGAGCCGGCCATGCTGCCACCGCCGACCGACTCCGGCTTTTCCCTGCAGCAGACCGACAATGACTTCGCCCTGCATCTCTTGCGGGCGATGATCGCGGCGGCGAATGCCGATGGCCATATCGATGCCAGCGAACGCGCCAACATCATGGACAAGATCCGGCTTTCCGCGATTGACGACGAGGCCGGGCAGTTCCTGGAGCGGGAACTGGCCGCGCCGCTCGGCATTGCCGAATTGGTGGCCGGCGCCAAAACGGAAGAGCAGCGCGTCGAGGTCTATACGGTTTCGCGCCTGACGATCGATCCGGACACGCGCACCGAGCGCGGCTATCTCGACCTGCTGGCCGGACGGCTGGGCCTTCCCGATCCGCTGGTCGAGCACATCGAGGCGACAGTCATGGCCGCGTCACGCTCGGCCTGAAAGCCAGCATAGCCGGAAACAGGCCGCGCAAGCCGGCCTTTTCGGCGCGTCGGAGGTGAGCGGCATTTTCGTCGATCAAGGCCGATGCGCGGGTAAGAAGGCTTGTTTCCGTGCCGGCTTCCGCGCGCAGATATGAGGCCAAGCGCTCGAGTGAACGGGCGCAGCGCTGCGGATCCCTCGAGAGGGATTGCAGATCGCGCAAGGTCAGGCGCAGCCGGTCGCCGATTTCTGCATTCGCTGTTCGGGCATCAACCGCTTCGTGGATCTGGCGCACCGCCTTGCCGACAGCAAATATCGTCATGCCCGTGCGTGCCGCGGTAATGTCCGCCTCGCCGATGCGTCCGGCAAGCCGGATCAGTCGCAGCACTCGATGATAGAAACGCATCCGCCATACCTCGATATCATGGCGATGGCCATCGGGCGCGCTCATAGCCTCCAGGTCGTGCACCATCATCGCGATCAGCGTGTCGAAACGCCGTTGCAGGCTGATGGGGTAGATCAGCGTGAATGCGGCAAGTCCGAGCGCCGGGCCGGCCACGACCGCGCCCATCATCAGGAAGCTGTGGCTCACCGTGCCGGCGAGCGGCAGTGCGGGCTGCAACAGCAGAAGAAGGACCATGTTGTAGTCGAAGCTGAAGCGGGCCGTCTTGCGGTTGGCGGTCATCAGTCCGCCGACAAGGATGAAGGGCACGAGGAGGAGGAGCAGCCCGACCTCGGAGGAGGCAAGTGGCCAGACGAGCCAGCGGCAGGCGATGGCGCCCAACGCGCCGAAAGCCTGGCCGAACACGACGGATCTCAACATGACATGCGGCGCGTCGAAGGCGGAGAAGATCGTCACCATGATCGAGGCGCCGAGCATCATGAAGGGGCCGACGGAAATGCCGGTTACGGTCCAGACCATGCCGATCAAAAATATGGTGACGCCGGCGCGGATCATCGCCTGCAGGGCGCCGAGCCAGTCGCGGTGGAGAGCGAGACTTTCATGACCGCGGAAGGAGGCGGTGGCATGGTCCGTGCCGTCGCGCAGCAGGATATCCAGTGCCCGCAGCATGTCGTGAATTTGGGGGCGGTTCGCCGAAAGGTCCAGCGCATGGCGTAGATGTTTCGTGGCTTCCGCTGCGTGGGAATGATCCGCAAGCGCGTCTGAAAGACTGTGGAGCGTCTCGGAGAGCGGTCCGTCGGTCGGCAGGGAGACGTCGCGCAGACCGGCCATCAGGGCCATGTGGCGGATCAGCAGAATGCGGATATCGCGGGAGGCGCGGCGCCTTCGCAATGAACCCGCGCCGTGGCCGTCGAGCATGTCCTCGACCGCGGCCATCTCCGCCAGCAGGACGGCCTGCTCTTCGTCGCGATCGTGCGGCTTGTCGTTGCCGGCAAGGTCAGCGGCGACCCGGCGCAGCAGTGTTGACGTCAGTTTCAGGGTCTGGCGGAGGATCGGGTCGGTCTCCTGCCGTCTGGCAAAGAACCAGCCGACCAGCAGCGCGACGCCGACGCCGACGGTAATCGTCAGGAAGCGATCCACGCCGAGTTCCACGATCTTGTCCGGATGCGTTGCTTCGAGCAGGGCGACCATCGCGGCGGAATAGCCGGCGAGCATCGCACCATAGGCGGCGAACGAACGCAGCAGGTTTCCGACGGCGGCGCAGAGGGCGATCCAGACGGTCAGGCCTAGCGTCAGGATGAAAGGGTCGCCGTCCGCGGTCCACATCAGGGCGATGCCGAAGACCACGCCGATCAGCGTTCCGATGACGCGGAACAGTCCCTTTTCAAGGAGATGGCCGCGCACGGGTTGCGATGCCGCCCAGACGGTCATGGCGGCCCATTGCGGGTGCTCCAGACGGAGCAGCCAGGCGCAGAACAGTGCGATACAGGCGGCGAGCGCGGTCCGCATGGCATAGGGGAGGATCTGTTCGTCGAAGCCGAGACGTTTCAGCATGCCGATAGCCGTTGTCTTTGTGGTCATCTCTCAGCGCCCGTTGAAATTCTGGATGCGATCGTCGATCCGGAAGACGGCGTCGGTCATCAGTGCAATTTCGTCATCGTTTATATCGCCGAGAATTTCGGTCTCCGCCCTGGCGATGATCGTGCGGACGTCCTCCGCTGCGCTGTGCCCTTCCTGCGTGAGGAAGATCAGCTTCGTGCGCCTGTCGTCCGCGCCGGGCCTGCGCTCGATCAGGCTCCGGGATTCCATGATGTCGAGCAGCCGGACGAGGCTGGAACCGTCGAGACCGACACGCGCGGCGAGCTCGGTTTGGTTGATGCCGTCGCCGGTGATGGCGAGGTGCAGCAGGGGTGGCCATGTGGCGTCGTTGAAGCCGGCCTCGGCGAGAACATGGTCGAGGAGGCGGCGCCAACGGCGCTGCAGGCCGGCCATGAGAATTCCAAGGCCACGCCGTTGTTCGTCAGGAGACATTGGTGCAATCCATATTGTTTGAATTCAAATAATGTTGATGCAATATATTTGTCAAGAAGCGATACGTGACGTCATCGAAAATCGGCGTGCCGCGGCGACGCCTGCCATTGAAGGCGGAGCGGCTATGTGATCCTATCGCGCCTTCCGCAATCAGCCGCTCCGGACGACCATGAACGACCTCGCCAACTGGAAACCCCGCCCTGCACCGCAACCGGTCGCCATCGAAGGCCGGACCGTCGCCCTGGTGCCTTACGTCCGGGATAAGCATGCGGAGGCCCTGTGGCGCGCATTCGGCGGTGCGGAGAAGATCAACGACCTTCTGGCCTATTTTCCGTGCCCGATCTTCGAAACCGCCGATGCCTTTGCCGACTGGCTCGATGCCGGCCAGAAGACCGGCGGCTGGGTGACCGAGGTCTTCGTCAACCGGAAGACTGGTGAGGTCGTTGGCATGGCCAACTATATGCGCGCCGATCCGGCCAATGGTGTCGTCGAGGTCGGCTCTGTCGCCCATGGTCCGGCGATGGCGCGCACGCCGATGGCGACGGAGGCGCATTATCTGATGGCCCGTCATGTGTTCGAGGATCTCGGTTATCGCCGCTACGAGTGGAAATGCCACAATGCCAACGAGCCCAGCAAGAAATCGGCGGTCCGCTACGGCTTCACCTTCGAGGGGCTGTTTCGCCAGCACGTCATCTCCAAGGGCGCCAACCGCGATACCGCCTGGTTCTCGATGATCGACAAGGAGTGGCCCCTGTTGAAAGCCGCCTTCGAAGTCTGGCTCGATCCGGAAAATTTCGATACGGCAGGTCAGGAGCGGCGAAAACTTGCCGACATCCGCAACGCAATGTCCGCAGAGGTGCGATCGTGAGCAACGAAAACAATTCCCGCAGCGCGATGATCGCGGCGGCGGCGATCCTGGTTGGTGTCAGCCTGGCGCTGCTGCTGATGCCGAAGATCGTCCTCTGGCTCGGCGGCTATTCGCCCTTGCTTGGCTTCGCCTTTGGCGCCCTCGTCATCCTCGCCTTCTTCCTGATCTTCTGGCTCAGGTCGCGCTACCAGCGCCGGCGATAGATAGTCCGGCTTTACGCGGTCAGCGATGCGCCGAGTAGCATCAGCCCGAAGACGATCACCATGACGGCGCCGAGTATCTCGATGCCGTTCGACAGCATCATGCCCAGGCGTGAGCCGCCGCCTGCGACGCGGACGGCGACGTCCTTCGCGGTTACGGCAAGGGTCGCCAACGTCGCGACCGTGATGGCCGTGCCCAATGACATGGCGAAGACGGAGAGAAGGCCGCCGAGATAAAGGCCGTTCAGCAGCGAGAAGGTAAGCACGAGAAGCGCGCCGGAGCAGGGGCGCAGGCCGACGGCGATGATCGCCGCCCACGCCTCGCTGATGCCGAACCGCTCGCCTTTCAACATGGCCGGATCGGCGCCATGCGAATGGCCGCAGGTGTCGCAGACGAACGCCTGCCGCTTGTTTCCGCGTCCGGCGCCGGCGAATGCGAGGGCATGGTCATGGGTGCAGAGACTGTGATCGTGGTCGTCGAAAAGCGAGGCAGCCACGGGGGGCTTGCGGCCCATCGACCTGAGCTTGCGCCAGAGCATGTTGAGCCCGAAGAGCACGATCAGCGCATAGGAGGCGATTTCCAGACCCCAGGTGGTCTTGGTGACGGAGATGCCGGTGCCGCGCAGCAGGAAGAAGGCGGCGCCGATCGCCAGGATCGCCACCAGCCCCTGCGTCATGGCCGACAGAAATGAGATCACGATGCCGCGCTTCAATTCCGTTTCGTTGGCGATCATGTAGGAGGAAATGACCGCCTTGCCGTGACCGGGGCCGGCGGCATGAAAGATGCCGTAGGTGAACGACAGGGTGACCAGCGACCACAGCGCCCAGGGGTTCTGGCGCATTTCCTTCAGTGCGCCGGTCAGGGCTCGATAGAAAGCCTGCTGCTGGACGTTGACCCAGGCGAACAGCGGCGCGAGCGGTCCGCCGCTGCCGAGGCTGACGACCGGCTCCGCAGTGCCGAGACCGAGCGAGGATTGCGCATGGGCGGCGGCGGTCAGGACGGTTGCTATCGACAGGGCGAGCAGGACGGCCTTCAGTTCGCCGCGGCGCTTCAGCATGTCAGGTCCAGCCGGGTGGCGACGAGCTTGGATGGGATGGTGGTCGGATCGCTGAAGAAGGAATCCGTCAGGCTCGCCTGATTCTGGCTGATGATCTGGTCGGGATCGGGACGGATCACCGCATGCTTGCAGGCGTTCAAATCCTTGCCGTCGAGCTTGAAGTCGCTGTCGCTGGTAAAATCGAGGGCGGTGTAGAGGCTCGGATCATAGGCGCCGACGCTGATGTTGCCCTTCAGCGGCAGGGGCTTTTCCGGCTTGATCGCGAAGGTGATCAGCAGGCGATTGTCCTTGAAATCCGCCTTGATGTAGTGCGGATGCGCCATGACCACGTCTTTGCCGTTCACCGTCACCAGCGTGTAATAGCTGTAGTCGGCCAGCGAATTGACGACCGTGTTGGAGATGTCCGCCAGTTCATCCGGTTCCAGTTTGAGGTCGGTGTTCTTGTCATAGTCCATCATGACGCTGGAGGAGAACACCTCGTCGAAATACCAGGTGTGCTTGAGTTCGAGGAGGGTCTTGTTCGGCCCTTCGACGACTTCGAGCTTGGCGTCGGCAAAGACATGCGGATGGGCAAACGCCGACAGTGGCAGCAGGCATATGAACGCTGTCAGCGCAATCTTCTTCATGCGTCGGTCTTTCCTGAACGGTATTTCTTTCCTTGGTTATGAAAGAGTCCGAAATACGGCGGGTTCAACATTCATTCCTGCGTCTTCTTGAACCAGTTCGACATGAAGTCGACGAAGGTCCGGACCTTGGCCGGCAGATAGCGCCGGTGCGGATAGACGACGTAGATGCCCCTGTCCTTGGCCATGTAATCCTCGAACAGGCTCGCAAGAGCGCCTGATTCGACGTGGCTGCGGGCCACGAAGTCCGGCACGACCGCGACGCCAAGCCCGGCAAGAGCGCCGCGCAGCGTCGCGCGCGGGCTGTTGACCTCCAGCGGGCCGTTGACATTGACGTTGAAGCCGCCGCCCGCGGGATCGTTGAACCGCAGACTGTTGTGCGAGCGGGCATTGGTATCCACCAGGAACGGCACGTTGGTCAGGTCCTGCGGGCGCTCAAGCGGGCCGTACTTCTCGATGAACTCGACGGAGGCGCAGACCAGGACCTGGAAGTCGCTGATCTTGCGGGCGATGAGGCCGGAATCCTCCATCTTGGTGATTCGGATGGCGGCGTCGAACCCTTCCTCGATGAGGTCGGCGAAGCGGTCCTCCGAGGAAATTTCCAGTGACAGGTCCGGATGCTCCACGATGAAGTCGATCAGCGACTGGCCGACCTCGGCATCGACGAAGGTGCGCGGTGCGGTGATGCGGAGCTTGCCTTTCAGGTCCGCATTGTTCTCGCGCACGAGGTCAGCAAGGCTGTCGATTTCCTTGAGGATGTCGGACGCCGAGCGGTAATAGGTGTGGCCGGCCTCCGTCATCGAGAATTGCCGGGTGGTGCGGTTCAGGAGAAGCGCACCGAGTTCGTCTTCGAGTTCCCGCACATATTTCGACAGCAGCGCCTTGGACCGGCCCGTCCGTCTGGCAGCAGCGGAAAAGCCTTCGGCCTCGACGACGTCGATGAAGGCGCGGATGCGGGTGAGGGTGTCCATTCAGAGCTCCTGCTTTGTGCGGGATTATTGAACGGAAAGAGCAAGGCCGTTCAATGTTTTTTTGAAGAAATCGATCAAAAAACTCTTGATTATTACAGGCAGAAACCATATCTCCTCGCTTGCCCAAAGTCGCACGTGCCTGTGGGTGTCCGCCGATCTCTCGACAAGGTGAGGGACACGGTAAGGTACCTGGAACTAACCCCTCCAGTCGTTTCTCCGGCCAACCGGTGATGCGAGGACATCTTGAAGCAACGACGGTGCGGGCCTTTCTGGTGTCTGCCGGCTTTCCAACAGCCGGGGTTACTGAAGAGGCACACCTTCATTGCCGGAAGTGCGGTCGGGTTCCCCAACCAATCCAAGGCAGACAAAGCAGAATTGAAACCTTCGCGGGTTTTGGTTCGCCTTCGCGTATCGAGCGTTATTCATGGCTCCGGCAGCTCCAAAGGCCGGTTTCGTGCAGAGCGCCCGACAGCTTTTGTCCTCCGGTTTTCTCCGGAACATTGGAATTCGAAAGGGTAACACGATGACGACTGCACGCATCCTCGACTTCATCAAGAACCGCCGTCCGGAAGGTCCGTGCCTCGTCGTTGACCTCGACGTCGTGCGTGGCAACTTCGAAACGTTCCGTCAGGCCATGCCGGACAGCGCCATCTACTACGCCGTCAAGGCCAACCCGGCCCCCGAAATTCTTCGTCTGCTCGCCAGCCTCGGCTCCAATTTCGATTGCGCATCCGTTGCCGAAATCGAAATGGCGCTTGACGCCGGCGCGACTGCCGAGCGCGTTTCGTACGGTAACACGATCAAGAAGGAGCGCGACATTGCCCGCGCTCACGCGCTCGGCGTTTCTCTCTTCGCCGTCGACAGCCACGAGGAAGTCGAAAAGATTTCCCGCGCGGCTCCCGGCGCACGCGTATTTTGCCGCGTGCTGACGGACGGCGAAGGTGCGGAATGGCCGCTGTCGCGCAAGTTCGGTTGCGTGCCGCAGATGGCTGTCGACGTGCTCGTCTACGCCCATCAGCTGGGCCTCGAATCCTATGGCGTCTCGTTCCATGTCGGTTCGCAGATGACCATGGTCGATGCCTGGGATTCGGCGCTCGCCGATGCCAAGCGCGTGTTCGTGTCGCTCGCCAAGCAGGGCATCAACCTGCAGATGGTCAACATGGGCGGTGGCTTCCCGACGAAGTACCTGAAGGACATCCCGACGGCGGAAGCCTACGGCCTGGCCATCAACGGTGCGCTGCGCAAGCACTTCGGCAACCGCCTGCCGCTGACGATCATCGAGCCCGGCCGCGGCATGGTCGGCAATGCCGGCACCATCAAGGCTGAAGTCGTCCTGATTTCGAAGAAGTCGGACAACGACAATCACCGATGGGTCTTCCTCGACATCGGCAAGTTCGGCGGTCTCGCCGAAACCATGGACGAGGCGATCCGCTACCCGATCCGCACGGAACGGGACGGTGACGAGATGGAGCCCTGCGTGCTGGCCGGCCCGACCTGCGATTCGGCCGACGTGATGTACGAGAAGAACATGTATCCGCTGCCGCTCACGCTTTCGATCGGCGACGAAGTTCTGATCGAAGGCACGGGCGCCTACACGACCACCTACTCGGCGGTCGCCTTCAACGGCTTCGAGCCCTTGAAGTCCTACGTGATCTGATCGGCCTGCTCCGGCGAACAGCCGGAGCGGCAATCTCACAAATTTTCGAAGTTTCTAGGGAATGGGGAGGCCGCCATGGCCGCTGTTCTTGGTGCCGTGCACGCATCTTTTGCGCCGGCGTTCGTACTCGACGTTGAACATCAGGGCGATGTTGCCGCCCGCGAGAGCCTGCTCGACCAGGCCATGGGCAAGAATCGCCGCCGCAAGTCGTCGGAGAAGCTGCGCCGTGGCCGCCTTCCGTCCGAAGGCCTTGCCTTCGTGGCCCGCGACGACGCCGGCCAGGTCATCGGCACGGTGCGCCTGTGGGACATCGAGGCAGGCATTGATTCGCGCGGCACGCCGGTCAAGGCGCTTCTGCTCGGCCCGCTTGCGGTCGACCCGGCCCATGAGGGCAAGGGCATCGGCGGCGCGCTGATGCGGCATGCGATCATGGAAGCCAAGATGCGCGGCCACGGCGCCATCCTGCTTGTCGGCGACGCTGCCTATTACGAACGCTTCGGCTTCTTCGCCGACAAGACCCAGCATCTCGTCATGCCGGGGCCGTTCGAGCGTGCGCGCTTCCTGGCGCTGGAACTCGTCGACGGTTGGCTTGACGGCGCTGCAGGCGTGCTGACGGCGGCGGGCCGCAAGCCCGCCATGCAGGCGCTGCGCAGGGCCGCCTGATCCGGCCAAGCATCGCGGGCGAATTCCGCGAAGCCAGTTTCTGACGCAATCGGCCGTCGGCGAATCATCGTCGGCGGCCGATTCGATTGGGCTCCGGCCTCGTTTTTCCTTTCCTGATAAAACGGTCATCAATCGCCATTCTTGACGGATGCCATTCCAAGCAGATTGCAACTTAACGTATGTCTATTCGCTCTCGCTTTTTTTGTCGCAGGCGATCCCTTCGTTGATCTGAATCAATCGTCCGCTTTTTGGCTCCGCTTTACTCCGCGCGAGGCATGACCTTGTTTGTTTTAGGAGAAATGGAAATGGGCATTCGCTGGACGGCTTGGACTTTCGCACTGGCTGCAACAACAATCTTCACTGCCGCGGCACCGGCGGCCATGGCGGCCGATCTTGCGCCTGCAACCACAGCGGCAGAAGCGCCGGCGGCTGCGCTCAGCCCTTGGCAGGTCCGCGTCCGTGGTCTCGGCGTGCTGCCGAATGACGATGGTAAAGTCGATGGCGTGTCGGGATCGGATCTCTCTTACAGCAACTCGGTCATTCCCGAACTCGACATCAGCTACTACTTCACCGACAATATCGCGGCTGAACTGATCCTCGGGACGACCTACTCCAATATCTATGGCGACGGAAAGATCAGCGGTCTCGGGCGGATCGGCAAGACTTGGATCCTGCCGCCGACCCTCACTTTGCAATACCACTTCACCGATTTCGGCGCCTTCAAGCCGTATCTCGGCGCCGGCGTGAACTACACGATGTTCTACAATCAGGACGGCAATGGCTCTGTCACCGACCTGAAGGTGAAGGATACCTTCGGCGTCGCCCTGCAGGTCGGTTTCGACTACATGGTCAACGATCACTGGGGCCTGAACTTCGACGTCAAGAAGATCTTCCTCGACGCCGACTACGACGCCAAGCTGAACGGCACGCCGATCAGCGGCAAGGCCAAGCTCGATCCCTGGCTGATCGGCGCCGGTGTCACATACCGCTTCTAGGCGGTGTCGCTCGCGGGAGGCGGCCCGCGGATTGACAATTTCGAGGTCAGACACTATCTCGGGCGGCAAGGGCTGGAACCCCTGCCGCTCGCTGGCTTTTTTAACAAGAAGCCCATGGTGAAGTTCCCTCTTTAAAGAGACACGGTTCATGCTTTTTCAAGGCATCCGGCCGGTGGCAATGCGGGCACCCACATTATCAGGCCAGACCGGGATGCCGGAAAAGAGGACTGTCATGAGCGGACTATCCATGCCGCTGCCCGCCCTTCATGCATTGAAGGACCAGGCCAAGCGCCTGCGCTCTTCACTGGAAGGCGAGGGAGCTTCCATAAGTCATTCGAAAGCCCTGGAACTGATCGCGAAGCAATATGGTCTTCGCGACTGGAACACGCTTGCGGCGATCGCCGGCAACCGGCCGCCGCTCAATCCCTACGTGCTGGGGTCGCGGGTCTCCGGCCATTATCTCGGCCAGGCGTTTTCCGGCGAGATCATCGGGGTGCAGGCGATCTCGGCGCAGCCGGGGCGCTACCGTATCACGCTCGATTTCGACGAGCCTGTCGATGTCGTCACGTTCGAGAGCTTCTCGGCGTTTCGCAAGCGGGTGTCGTGCACGATCGGCGAAGACGGCTGCACCGTCGAGAAGACCTCGAACGGGCGCCCTCACCTGGAGCTTGCGTGGTGACGGCCACGCGATTGCCGAAAGGCCTGCATGCACTACGAACACAAAAAGACCGGCGGAGAATACTCCGCCGGTCTTTTGCTTTTCGACTTGCCGTTTGGCTCAGAAAGCCTTGAAGGACGAGACCTTGTTGTTCATCAAGAGCAGCGTCGGCCGGCTTTGGGTAATGGCCGTGCAGGTGCCGCTCATGTACCAGTCCTTGCAGACCATGACCTTGGCCGAGCCGATGAGCTTGATCGAGGAAATCCGGTCGTTCCAGAAGCCCTGAAGCTTGGCATTCGACTTGCCCGGCGAAACGCAGAAATGCGAGCCCTGGTAGTTCACCTTGCTGTAGAAGCAGACCTGGTTGAGCGTCAGCTTGGGCGGCAGCTTCGGCGGAATCGGGGGCTTGGGCGGCTGCGGCTTCGGCGGCTGCGGCTTGGGTGGCGGAGGGGGCTGGTTGGATGGCGCGCCGGCGCCGCAACCCATCTGCACACCACCGGGGCCGATCTGGATGCCGCAGTCTTCGAGCGGGTTGCCCGGGCCGTTGCCGTCTGCTTCCTCCTCGTCGTCCGCGGGGCCGTTATTGCCGCCGACGGCGAGAAAGTTGCTGCTGACCCAGCCATCGGTGCCGGTGTGCTCGACGAAGCACCAGCCGGATGCGCATTCCTTTATCTCGACATGTTCGCCGTTATAGAGTTGGTCCACCTTGGAAAAGTTCGTGCCGGGTCCGGTGCGGACATTGACGTTGCCGGTGGCGATACCGGGCGCTGCCAGCGCACTGCCGGCAAGAAGGGATATTGCGATTGCCAGGACTGTGCCCGAGGCCTTGCTGAAGTTGCTCATTGTCTCTCTCCTCTGGATGGTCGGCATGCTGTCCTCATGCCGGTGAGAAGAAGATAACACCGTGGCGGCTGAACGCGTTGTGAAGTCTCCGTTTAGATTTCATTCATCTGCATAAAAGAAGAGCGGCGATCTACATCGTCGCTCTTCTTGTTTCAACTTTAGACAGACTTTCGTGGACTAGGCCGCGTAGCTTCTCTTTGCTGCGGCCGCCTGGCTCAGCTTGAACTGTTCGATCAGTCCGGCCAGGGCCTGGGCATCCGATGCGAGCCGGTGTGTCAGGGCCGCCGTCTCTTCCACCATCGCCGCGTTCTGCTGTGTCATCTGGTCCATCTGGCCGACGGCCGAGTTGACCTCGTTGAGGCCGGTCGCCTGTTCGCCGGCGCTCGTCGCGATGGCGCCGATCGACTCGTTGATCCGGGCGACCTGCGAGGCGATCGCCTGCAGCGCTTCGCCGGTATTGCGTACCAGGGTGACGCCGTTCTGCACTTCGTGACCCGATTTCTCGATCAGGCCCTTGATGTCCTTGGCGGCATTGGCCGAGCGCTGCGCCAGTTCGCGAACTTCCTGGGCAACGACCGCAAAGCCTTTGCCGGCTTCACCGGCACGGGCGGCCTCGACGCCGGCATTCAGCGCAAGGAGGTTGGTCTGGAAGGCGATCTCGTCGATGACGTTGATGATCGATGAGATCTCGCCGGATGCGCCCTCGATGCGGCCCATGGCGGCAATCGCATCGGCGACGACCTGGGCGGAGGCTTCGGAACTTTTCTTGGCGGCATCGACCATCTGGGCGGCTTCGCGCGCCCGAGCCGACGCGTTGCTGACGGTTGTGGTGATCTCGTCGAGAGCGGCGGAGGTTTCCTCCAGCGATGCCGCCTGCTGTTCGGTGCGCTTGGAGAGGTTGTCGGATGCGGAGCGCATTTCCGCGGCGCTGTCGTCGATCGAGCGGGCGTTGGTGCTGACGGCGGTCAGGGTTTCGTTGAGCTTGCGGACCGAGGCGTTGAAGTCGGTACGCACGCGCTCCATGTCGCCGTGGAAATGGTCATCGATGCTGACCGTCAGGTCGCCCTGCGACAGACGTGTCAGGCCCTCGGCCAGACGGTCGACGGAGCGGCGGATGAGATCGGCCTCGCGGGACTTCTCGCTCTCGGTGGCGGCGCGGTCCCGTTCGGCGTTTTCGCGGATGGTCTCGGACTGCTTGCGCAGTTCGCGGGCTTCGAGCTCGTTGCGGCGGAAGATGTCGATGGCGCGCGACAGATCGCCGATCTCGTTGCCGAGCGTCAGATTCGGTACCTCGACCGCGAGATCACCGTCCGTCATGCGCCGGGCGACGGCCGTCAGCTTCGGCAGCCCGCCGAGTGCCGCGCGCATCGCCAGTGCGATCAGACAGGCTGCGACGAGCGTTGCGAGGATGGCGGCGATGCCCACCTTGACGCCGATTTCGCTTGCGACGGCGTTGATTTCCTGCGCGTCGACACCGGCATAGAGAATGCCGGTCACCTGTCCCGACGGCGAGAAGATCGGCTGGTAGATCGTGTAATAGGGCTTGCCGAGAATGACGGCCTCGCCGCGATATGTCTGGCCCCTGGTGACGACGGGATAGACGGCGCCGTTCTGCCCGAGCTGCGTGCCGACCGCGCGATTGCCGTCGGGCTTGACGATATTGGTCGTCTGGCGCCAGAAGTCCTTCGATGCGCCGTCCCATGCGAAGATCGTCGCCGTCTCGCCGGAGATACGGCCGACGCTGTCGATCATGGCGTGATCCTTCACGTCCGTCGGAACCGTCTCCATGATGATCTTGTCGATGTTGCCGTTCTTGTCGTAGGTCACCTTCGTGCCGGGAACGTCGCGGCTGACGATTTCGGCCGCAATGCGAAGGCTGCGGTTCTGGCCGTCGATCGCATTGGTTCGTATGTTGGTGGAAATCACCTGCCAGGCGACGACGAAAATGGCGGCAAGCGCGGCGAGCGTGACAACGGCACTCAAGATGGTGACCGTCTTGACCAAGCCAAAACGCGACAGAAGTTTCATGTGGGGGCCCTCAAAATTTAATCTTTGTCAAATTTTGCGGGAAGATGATTAAGTATCGGTGAATCCAGTCTTTTGTGTCGGATTGTACTGTCCCGAACAAAAGACAACCTAGGTTGGATGCACTCTAAAGCCTTTGAGAAGGCTTCTTTATTAGTGGTTGCAGAACAAGATTGACGGCGCGGTCAAATTTCCCAGAAGCTGCGCGCATCTGCCGGCAGTCTGTCTAGCGCGATCTGCCAATCCTGCGGATCGATGTTCTTGCGGACTGCGGCTGCTACATCCGCGATGGCGCTTTCGGGTGAAATGTTGTGGTTCGCGCGGACCGTGCGGACTTCTCGGGTGAGTGTTTCTCTGTCGGAAAAGGGTATCACTGGCTGGGAGGCATCCCAATCCTCGACGAAAATCGCTCTGAGAACCGGTGGGAGAACATCGGCGAACGCAAGAGCATCGACGACCGGAAGATGCGAGCGGAACACATGCAGCACCGCCCGTGTCATTGCGTAACATTGGTGATGCGTGGCCAGCAGCGACATTGATTTCAGGTCCGCCATGTAGCGCTCGAAGTCGCGTGAGGCCTGAAAGTACTCCTGCGGCATCGGCATCTGCCGTCAGCCCGAAATGTCGATGACGCCGCAGTCTCCTGCTTCCGATGCGAAGGCGAGTTGCTTGCCCGAACGGTTCCAGGCCATCGACGTGACCGCGCCTTTGCCAGGGCGGCGCAGCAGCGCTTCCTTGCTGTCGGCGATGCGGACGGCCAGGATCATGCCGTCGATGAAGCCGATGGCGAGCACCTCGTCGGTGGGGTGGAAGGCGACGGAAGTGACCATGATGTCGGCCCGCGTGCCGAGTTCCAGCGGTGCCTTGCCCATCGGACCGTCCTTGCTGGCGAACGGCCAGACGATGGCGGCGGGCGCGCCGGAGGACGCGAGCCATTTGCCCTTCGGCGACCATGACAGCGATTTGACCTTGGCCGGATAGCCGGTCATGCGCATGTGACGGGCGTCGCCGGGCTTGCCGTCGAGCTTCCAGCCGTGCAGCGCGTTCTCCTGCATGGTGGTGACGACGAAGCGTCCGTCCGGCGAAAAGGTGATGCCGGTATGGGCGCCCTTCCATTCCAGATCGACGGGCTGTCCGGCGGTGCCGACCCAATGCAGGGTCACGCCGTTGTAGCGCGCCACGCCGATCCTCAAGCCCTTCGGCGCGAAGGCGATGCCCTCGACGGTGCGCTGCTCGGCGAATTCCTTCTCCGTGCCGTCGGCAAGCTTTACGAGCGCCGAGCGGCCATGCGCATAGGCGACCGCACCCTGCGGCCCACCGGTAACGACCGAGATCCACTTGCGCGGCGCTTCGGCGACGAGCGAGACGGAACCGTCTGCGCCGATGCGATTGACCTTGCCGTCCTCGCCGCCGGTGATCAGCGTTTCGGAATAGGGATCCTTGACGCAGGAGAGAAGACCCTGATGGGCCTCGGTGACCTTGTCGCCGCCATCCAGCCGATGGATTTGACCGGAGGCGGCAGCGAAGAAGGGCACATCATTCAGGAAGGCGGCGGAGACGACATAACCTTCGATGTCGAGCGGCGCGACCGTCGGCATCAGGCGGCTGCCTCGCAGGCGCGGAAGCTGGCTTCCAGCTTTTCGCGGTCGAGATCGCGGCCGATGAAGACGAGGCGGGTCTCGCGCTTCTCGCTTTCCTTCCACGGACGCTGGTGATCGCCCTCGATGATCATGTGGACGCCCTGGACGACATAACGATGGTCGTCGCCCTTGAACGCGATGATGCCCTTGAGGCGCAGGATTTGCGGGCCGAAGGTCTGGGTGACCTTCTGGATCCACGGGAAGAAGCGTTCCGGGTTCATCTCGCCGGCGCGGAAGGACAGCGACGTGACCGTCACGTCGTGGATGGGCGAGGGGCCGTGGTTGTGGTGCCCATGGTCATGACTGTGATCATGGTGATGGTGGTGATGGTCGTGATCGTGGTCGTGGCCATGATGGTGGTGATGATCATGATCGCAGTCCGGGCCGCAGACATGGTCCTCGTCGTCGTGGTCGAGGAAATGCGGATCGTTTTCCAGCGCGCGCTCGAGATTGAAGGCACCCTGGTTCAGGACCTTGGCGAGATCGACGCCCGAACGGGTGGTGGCGTAGATGCGGGCGGACGGATTGATGGCGCGCACGACATCCTCGACCTGGTGCAGCTCCTCATGCGATACGAGGTCGGTCTTGTTGACGACGATGACGTCGGCAAAGGCGATCTGGTCTTCGGCTTCGCGGCTGTCCTTCAGGCGCAGCAGCAGATGCTTGGCATCGACCAGCGCAACGACGGCGTCGAGCTCGGTCTTGGCGCGCACGTCTTCGTCCATGAAGAAGGTCTGGGCGACCGGCACGGGGTCGGCAAGGCCGGTCGTCTCGACGATGATGCCGTCGAAGCGGCCCGGGCGGCGCATCAGTCCTTCCACCACGCGGATCAGGTCGCCGCGCACGGTGCAGCAGACGCAACCGTTGTTCATTTCGTAGATTTCCTCGTCGGACTCGACGATCAGGTCGTTGTCGATGCCGATCTCGCCGAACTCGTTGACGATGACGGCGTATTTCTTGCCGTGGCTTTCCGACAGGATACGGTTCAGGAGCGTCGTCTTTCCGGCGCCGAGGTAACCGGTCAGGACGGTTACGGGGATGGGGCTTTGGGCGGTATCGGACATGAAAACCTCACTCGGAAGGTTCCTAGAAGAACCTAAATTAGAGCTGTTGGGAGCTTGAATTCGATCCCGGTTCATATAGGCAATAGAAGAGAGGAGTTCAAAGGGTTTTGCAGCGGGCTTCCCCAAGGAGGGACGGCGCATGGTGGCAGATTACATCATAAGGCCCGGTATGCTGGAGGAGACCTTCGTCTACCAGGACATAGAACGGCAGGCCGCTCAGCGCTTTCGCACCATTGGCATGTCCGAGATCGCCGATGGAAGGCCGACAGCTGCGTCGGATCTTGCGGAGCATATCCGCGACGGCAGGCTATTTGTCGCATCCTCCGGCTGGCCTGTCGGCTTCATTCTCTACCGGCAAGTCGAAAGCTCAGCCTATATCGAGGAACTGGATGTGCTGCAGGAATATGCCGGCCGGGGCATCGGCTCCGCGTTGATCGGCCGTGTCGCCGAGGCGGCGGTCGAGGCGGGGCTTTCCACGCTCCTGCTTTCGACATTCCGGGACGTGCCTTGGAACGCACCCTACTACGAACGGATTGGCTTTCGGGTCCTCGAGGAAGAGGCGCTGTCGCCGGCCATGCGCGCCATCCGGGACGAGCATATCGCCAAGGGGCTCGATGAGAGCCGCCGGGTCTTCATGCGCCGGCGGCTAGGCAAGCTCTGACAGGTCGAAGGCGTCCACGTCCTGAAGCAGCTCGATGATGCCCCTGACCGCATGGGCGAGAAGGCGTTCGCCTTTTTCCGCTGTCGCCGCAGCTGCATTGCCGGCCACCCCGTCGCGGTTGAGATCGGCCATCTTCCAGCCAAAGGCGTGCGGACCGTAGGCGCGCAGATGCTGGAACCGCCGGGCGAAATCGCTCTGTCGGGAGGGAAAGGCGCGGGCCTTCGTCATGTCCACCAGTTCCGGGTGAAGCGCCAGCATCACCGACGTCTCGATATCGCCGCCGTGGATGTCGATCGCCTTGTCTTCCGGCGTGATCAGCCCTTGCGGCTGACCGAAGCGCGTCCAGCTGGTGGCGACTGCCAGCATGCCGAAGCGCACCCGCGCTTCGGTCGCGACGATGGTCATCAGCGGAGAATTGCCGCCATGGGCGTTCAGCATGGCGAGCTTGCGGATACCCTGCCGCGACAGGTCTTCGGCGATCGCAAGCCACCGCTCCACCGCTTCCGAATAAGACAGTGTCCTGGTGCCGGGAACATCCATATGCTCGATGGAATAGCCGACCGGCTCGGTTTTAAGGATGGTCACCGGCAGGGTGTCGGGAAGGCTTTCGGCCAGTCGGCGGGCGATGCCTTCGGCGATCAGCCGGTCCGTATCGAACGGCAGGTGGGGGCCGTGCTGCTCATGAGCGCCTAAGGGCAGGACCGCAATCCACCGGCTTTTCTCCGACGGGCCGAGCGCCGGGTCGTTGTCTTCGAAACGTCTGGCGGGAATGGGCATATGGCGGTTGCTCGCTATTTTCTGTATTGGACGTTCAGTGAGCCTGAAATGGTTCGATATTCCTAGTAAGAGTTCGGCGGGAAAATGGGCAAGAAGAAAAAGGACGGCAAGAAGGACAAGTCCGTCAAGAAGGCGAAGCTTGCGGAAGCCGGCGGCAAGGACCTGGCGTCGGCATTGACGCAGGCGGCCCGCTCGCTGCGTACCGAACAGAGCCATCAGCTGGCTGCATGCGGGCTTTATGCCGGGCAGGAGGGCGTCATTCTCGCGCTTGCCAAGGAGGACGGACTGACCGCCGGCGCGATCGCGCTGCGGCTTGGCGTCAAGGCGCCGACCATGACCCGTACGATCGGCCGCATGGAAGCGCAGGGGTTCGTCACGCGCGGCAGCGACGGCGGCGATGGACGCCTGACCAAGGTTTTCCTGACCGATGCCGGACGCAATACCGTGGAGGGGATCGAGCAGGCGCTCAAGGTCAGCGAAAAGCGGGCCACGAAGGGGCTTTCCAACAAGGATATTCGGGCGCTGACGGCGTCGCTGATGGCGATCACGCGCAACCTGGACCCCGCCGAGGCCGACGATCAACTTGATTAACCGCAACATGTGGACGGCCTTCTGCCGGATCGCTTTTCGTTTGAATTCTTGAATTAAATTTTTTAAAGCTTGTCCGGCAAGCCGGACTGGCACCGCCTCGGGCCGGATCGCTTGATCAGGAGGGGTCGTGGCTCAAAAGGTCAAACTATCGACGATCGCCGAGTCGCTCGGCATTTCCACGGCTACGGTATCGCTTGCGCTGCGCGACAGCCCGCTGGTCGCGATTGCCACGCGCGAACGCATCAAGGATCAGGCGCGACTTCTCGGCTACATCTACAATCGCCGCGCGGCGAGCCTCAGAACGTCCCGATCGGGCATCATCGGCGTTGTCGTGCACGATGTGATGAACCCGTTCTACGGCGAAATCCTGAAGGCGATCGAAAGCGAGCTCGACCGCAGCCAGCACACCTTCATCCTCTCGAACCATTACGATTCCGTCGAGAAGCAGCGGACCTTCATCGAGACGCTGCTGCAGCTCGGCGGTGACGGCGTCATCATGTCGCCGGCGATCGGGACGCCGAAGGAAGATATCCAGCTGGCGGAAGACAACGGCATGCCGGCCATTCTGGTCGCGCGCCAGATGGAGGGGATCGACGTTCCCACCTATCGCGGTGACGACAGCTACGGCATCGCGCTCGCTACCAACCATCTGATCGGGCTCGGCCACCGGACGATCGCCATGATCGGCGGCACCGACCAGACCTCGACGGGCCGCGACCGCTATCTCGGCTATGCCTCGGCGCTGAAGAAGGCCGGCATAGAGGTCGACCCGAACCTGCGCATTCCCGGCCCGCGCAGCAAGCAGGGCGGGTTCGAGGCGGCAGTGCATTTCCTGTCTCTGCCGCAGAAGCCGACCGCGGCCGTCTGCTGGAACGATCTGGTGGCGATCGGCCTGATGAACGGCATCTCGCGCGCCGGTCTCGTCCCCGGCCACGATATCTCCGTCACCGGCTACGACGACCTTGAGGAAGCGGCGATCGCCACGCCGGCGCTGACGACGGTCTGGAACGGGCAGGCGGAGGTCGGGCGACTGGCCGCCCGCGCGCTGCTTGACAAATTGAGCGGCAGCCACAGGCCTGACGGCCTGCACCTCATCAAGCCGGAAATGCGCATCCGGCAATCGACCAACCCGATTTCGTCGTCATCACACAGATCCTGAGCCCCCGCCCCATGTCCGATACCCGCATTCCGATCCTCGCATCCGTCAAGAGCCATCCGCGCGTTCTCGAACGCCTCAAGGAGAAATTCGACCTGCGGCTGATGGAGATCGACGGGCCGGCCTCGCTATCGGAGACGGAGCGCGGCGAAATTCGCGGCGCGGCGGCTGCTTTCGGCGGCTTCAGCGCTGAATGGATGGACATGCTGCCCAATCTGCAAGTGATCGCCAGCTTCGGCGTCGGCTATGATGCGGTCGATGTCGGGCATGCGGCCAAGCGCGGCATCATCGTCACCAATACGCCCGACGTGCTGAACGACGAGGTTGCCGATACCACGGTTGCGCTGCTGATCAACACGATCCGCCGCCTGCCGCAGGCCGAACAGTGGCTGCGCGATGGTCGCTGGGAAAAGGAAGGTCCGTTCCCGCTGTCGCCGCTGTCGCTTGCCGGACGGCATGTCGGCATTTTCGGTCTCGGGCGGATCGGGCTGGAGATCGCCAAGCGGCTGGAGCCCTTCAAGCTGAAGATCAGCTATTGCACCCGCACGCCGAGAACCGACGTACCCTACAAGCATTACGCATCGCTTCTCGACATGGCACGTGACGTCGACACGCTGATCTCGATTGTTCCGAAGACGGACGCGACCCACAAGGTGATCAATGCCGAAATCCTCTCGGCCCTCGGATCCAACGGCGTTTTCGTCAATGCCGGGCGTGGCTGGTCGGTGGATGAGGACGATCTCGCCGCGGCCTTGAAGAACGGCACCATCGCGGCTGCCGGGCTGGACGTCTTCTATGACGAGCCGCACGTGCCGCAGGCGCTCATCGATGTTGCGAACGCCTCGCTGCTGCCGCACGTCGCCTCGGCCTCGGTGCCGACACGCAATGGCATGGCCGACCTCGTGGTCGACAACCTGATCGAATGGTTTGCCGAAGGCCGCGCGCTGACGCCGGTGCCGGAAACGCCACAGAAGAACGGCTGAAACTTACTCGGCGGCGGCTGCCATGCCTGCCTTGGCGCCAGCATAGGCGCGGACCGCATCACCGAAGGCTTCGAAGATCTGGCGCGACGGCGTGTCCGTCTTCGCCCAGTATTCGGGATGCCATTGCACGCCGATAGCGAAGTTCCTGGCATCGATGACCGAGACCGCCTCGATTGTTCCATCTTCCGCCACCGCCTCGACCTGCAGATTTGGCGCGGTCCTGGCGATTGCCTGGCGGTGCAGCGAGTTGACCTGGATTTCGCCGGTGCCGAGATATCTGGCGAGGCAGGAGCCTTCCTTGACGAAGACGCCCTGGCGGATGCCGAAGGCTTCATCGCGGTGGACGTCTTCCGGCTTGCGGTGGTCCCACACGCCCGGCTGGTCCTGGATTTCGCTTGCCAGCGTGCCGCCGAGGGCCACGTTCAATTCCTGTATGCCCCGGCAGATCGCCAGCATCGGAATGCCGCGATCGAGCGCGCGGCGAATGAGCGGCAGGCTGGTGGCATCGCGGCCCGGGTCGAACGGCCCGTCCTCCTCCCTGGCGTCCTGGCCATAAAGCGAGGGATGGACGTTGGTCGCCGAACCGGTGACGAGCAGTCCGTCGACACGGTCGAGGATGGCATCCGTTTCATTGCCGTGTTCGAAGGCCGGAATGATGAAGGACATCACGCCCGAGACATCAAGTGCCGCTTGCAGATATTGGTTCTGGGCGCAGTGCCAGTTCGTCTCCGTGAAAAAGCGGATATCAGCCGGGACTGCGACGATGGGCTTCGACATGTGCGATGCGACCTTCGGTTCGAATTCGATCCTGTCATTTGACTATCCGCGCCCGCCTCACTGTCAACCGGGAAGCAGTGGCGCTGGCCAATATTCGGAGCACTTTTCGACTTTTGCAAGGTTGAGCTGCCGCAAGGTGATGAATTTCCCGCGAAGGCAATGCGAAAGCCGGACGAATGAAAGTCGAAATGCTTGAAACGCTTGATGCAAAATGGTTATGTCTCGCAGTGTTCGGCGATTACGATCAAATCAGGGGAGCCGGCACAGCTTAAACTTGGGAGGTTTATTTATGGATCGTCGTTCATTCATCAAGAAGGCGGGTGTTGCAGGGGCTGGTGCCGCTGCGGCGGCCACACTGGCCGCGCCGGCCATCGCTCAGGAAAATCCGAAGATTACGTGGCGCATTACGTCGTCATTCCCGAAATCGCTCGACACGATCTACGGCGGCGCCGTCGATATTTCGGAGCGCGTTGCAGCAGCGACGGACGGCAACTTCACCATCCAGCCCTATGCCGCCGGCGAAATCGTGCCTGGTCTCCAGGCGCTTGACGCCGTCGCCGCGGGCACGGTCGAAGCCGCGCACACGACCTCGTATTATTTCTGGGGCAAGGAGCCGACCTTCGCTCTTGGAACGGCCATTCCGTTCGGTCTGAACGCGCGCATGCAGAATGCCTGGTTCTACCAGGGCAACGGTAACACGCTGTTGAACGAGTTCTTCGCCACGCAGGGCGTCTACGGTCTGCCGGCCGGCAACACCGGCGTGCAGATGGGCGGTTGGTTCCGCAAGGAAATCAACACGGTCGACGACCTGAAGGGTCTGAAATTCCGCATCGCCGGCCTCGCCGGCAAGGTTGTCGAAAAGGTCGGCGTCGTGCCGCAGCAGCTCGCCGGCGGCGACATCTATCCGGCTCTTGAAAAGGGTACCATCGACGCCGCCGAGTTCGTCGGCCCGTATGATGACCAGAAGCTCGGCTTCTACAAGGTGGCCAAGTACTACTACTACCCGGGCTGGTGGGAAGGTGGTCCGGTCGTCCACGCCTTCTTCAACCTCGACAAGTACAACAACCTGCCGAAGCACTACCAGGCGATCCTGACTGACGCCTGCGCATTCGCCAACACCAACATGATGGCGAAGTACGACACGAAGAACCCGCAGGCGCTCAAGCAGCTCGTCGCGGAAGGCACGGTCCTCCGGCCGTTTACGCAGGAAATCATGGCTGCCTGCTATGACGCCGCTCTTGGCATCTACGCTGACCTGTCGAACCAGAGCGCCAGCTTCAAGAAGGTCTATGACGACCAGCTGGCGTTCAAGAAGGATGCCTATCTCTGGGCGCAGATCGCCGAGTACACCTTCGACACCTTCATGATGATCCAGCAGCGCTCGGGCAAGCTCTGATCTGCTGAAACATCATTGACCGATTGGGCCCCGGACAAAATCCTGTCCGGGGCTTTTTTGTTTCCGCACTGCGTGGTTTATGGCAGGCGAACCGCCTCGATCCGGAGAAAAAAACACCATGCTTCGCCGCCCCGCCGCCGTCGTCTTCGACATGGATGGTCTGCTGTTCGATACGGAGGTCCTCTATCGTGAGGCAAGTTTTGCGGCGATCACCGCGCTCGGGCATCGCATGGACGACGAGATGTTCCGCCGGACGCTGGGGCATCCCTGGGATTCGATCCGTTCGATCCTCGTCGAGTTGTTCGGGGCCGACTTTCCCACCGACGAATTCAGGACCATCTGTCTGGCGCATTTCCAGGAACTCGCGGATACCCGCCTGCAGATGAAGCCGGGTGTTCCAGAACTGCTCGAGTTTCTGCGGATGAACGACATTACCTGCGCCATCGCGACATCCTCGCGGCGGCAGAGCGTGGACCACCATGTGGGCATGCATGGCATCGGCGGCTACTTCCGGGAAATCGTCGCATGGGGAGACTATGAGCGCGGCAAGCCGGCTCCCGATCCGTATCTCACCGCCGCGGCCCGGCTGGCGACCCTGCCGTCCCTGTGTCTGGCGCTCGAGGATTCGCATACGGGCGTCCGCTCGGCGTCCAGCGCCGGGATGATGACCGTCATGGTTCCCGACCTGCTTGAGCCGACGGCGGAGGTCGAGCGCCTGTGCGTGAGGATCGCGCCGGATCTGCACGCGGTGCGCCAATCCCTGGCCGATATTCTCGGTGTCACATGAAAACCGCCGCGGAAGCGATTCCGCGGCGGCTGTTATTTCGTTTTCTTCGGCCTCAGTTGAACTTGGGCGGCTGGCTCAGATCCATCGACGGATCGGCGGGCTCGGCCGGCTTCTGCGCATCACCGGAATTCGGTGCGGGCGTCGAGCCGGGCGGGCTGAGATCCAGCGGCGGCAGGCCGAATGCGGGCTGGCTGTTGCCGCCCTGATCCGGGGCCGGCGCTGCGCCGGGCGTGCCGAGATTGAGCGGCGGCAGGCCAAAGGCCGGTTGGTTGTTGTTGCCCGAACCCTGGTCGGCTCCGCCCAGCGGCGGCAGTCCCAGCCCGGGAAGGCCTGAATCGCCCGTGCCGAAGCCCGGAACGTCGATCGTCACCGAATTCGGATCGACGCGCGGCTCCTCGTCCTTGTAGTGGGTGACGAGCCAGGGGAAGGCGATGATCAGCATGATCACTGCGAACTGGATGATGATGTAGGGTACGACGCCCTTGTAGATCTCGACCGTCTTCAGGCCATTCATCATCTTGCCGGTCGCCTGGTCCTTCCAGGCGCCGGCCGGGGCGACCGAGCGCAGGTAGAACAACGAGAAGCCGAAAGGCGGCGTGAGGAACGAGGTCTGCAGGTTGATGCCGAGGATCAGGCCGAACCAGATCAGGTCGATGCCGAGCTTTTCGGCAACCGGCGCCAGAAGCGGCACCATGATGAAGGCGATCTCGAAGAAATCGAGAAAGCAGCCGAGAATGAAGACAATCAGCGTGACCACCAGCAGGAAGCCGTATTCCCCGCCCGGCAGGCTCAAGAGCAGGTCCTCGATCCAGACATTGCCGTTGATGCCATAGAAGGTCAGGCCGAAGACGCGGGCGCCGATCAGGATCATCATGACGAAGGCGGAGAGCTTCGTGGTCGAATCCAGCGCATGTTTCAGCGTCGTCATGTTCAGCCGGCGCTTGGCGAAGGCGAGGATCAGCGCGCCTGTGGCGCCCATGGCGCCGCCTTCCGTCGGGGTGGCGATGCCGAGGAAGATCGTGCCGAGCACCAGGAAGATCAGCGCCAGCGGCGGGATCAGCACGATGATGACCTGTTCGGCCAGCCGCGAGATGATCTTGTTGCTGAGCCGTGCGTTGATCAGTGCGACCGCGTATATCACGAGAATGCCGAAGGCCAGCGAGGCGACGAGCCGCCATTCGGGGCTGATCGCCGTGAACAGGATGGTGTCGCCGAGATAGTAAAGCGCGGCGGCAATCGCCAGCATGACCATCAGCGACGTCACGCCCGATCCGAGCGTGCGCGCCTCGACCGGCAGAGCCGGCACCGACTTCGGCCTGATCAGCGACATCGCGAAGATGTAGAGGCAGTAGGCAGCGACAATGATCAGCGACGGATAGACCGCGCCGAGATACATGTCGCCGACGGACCTGCCCAGCTGATCGGCCATCACGATGAGGACGAGCGACGGCGGGACGATCTGCGCCAGCGTGCCGGATGCCGCGATTGTGCCCGCGACCAGCGACGGGCGATAGCTGTAGCGCAGCATGATCGGCATGGAGATGAGGCCCATGGCCATGACGGAGGCGGCAACGACGCCGGTTGTCGCACCCAACAGCGCTCCGACCAGGATGACGGCATAGGCAAGCCCGCCGCGCACTGGGCCGAACAGCTGGCCGATCGTTTCCAGCAGGTCTTCCGCCATGCGCGATCGTTCCAGGATCAAGCCCATGAAGGTGAAGAAGGGGATCGCCAGCAGCGTATCGTTGTACATGATCCCGTATATTCGTTCGGGATGCGACTGCAGCAGCGGCCAGAACAGCTTGATCTCGGGCGAGATCGTCGAAAATTCCACGCCGATGACGAAGAAGATGAGACCGCCTGCGGCCAGCGTGAAGGCGACGGGATAGCCGAGAAGCAGAAGCGCCATCACCGAGGTGAACATGATGGGCGCGAGGTTGTGGGCGACAAGATCGATCATGGCTTAGTGGTTCTCCATGATCTCGGCGATATGGTCGGCATGGTTGTCCGGGCGCGGGTCATCGAGCTTTCCGGCGATCACCGCCGCGCGCTTGATGACTTCGGATACGGCCTGGACGGTGAGGAGGATGAAGCCGGCGAGGACGGCGAGCTTTGCGGGCCAGATGATCAGGCCGCCGGCATTCGGCGACATTTCACCGGAATTGAAAGAGGTCCAGAACCACGGCCATGCCAGCCAGACCATCAGCGACGAGAAGGGGAGAAGGAAGATGACGTGCAGCACCAGGTCGACCCAGTCGCGGGTGCGCTTCTTCCAGGAGCCGGAGATGATGTCGATGCGGACATGCTCGTTGTTCAAGAGCGCATAGGCGGCCGCAAGCAGAAAGACGACGCCGTAGAGATACCACTGAATCTCCAGCCAGGCGTTGGACGACATGTCGAACACCTTGCGTATCACTGCGTTGCCGGCGCTGATCAGCACCGCCGCCAGCAGCAGCCATGACACGGACCGACCGATGAAACGCGTGACCGCGTCAATCACCCGGCTCAAGGACAGTAGAGCCTGCATAGAATTCCTCCCCAAAGCGCCCATTGTCCTTAAAGGCTCGCCCAACCGATGGCAACGTCTGTCAAGGGCAATTGGGTGCGTAAGTCGCTCCAGGTGAATTATATTTGCGCGCCTTTGCCGCATCCTGGGAGAGTTCACCGCGTCCTGTTACTTGTAGTTGTATTGTCGTCGTCGGCGACGGGAAGTACGAGGGAGCGATTCGGGCAGCGGCACGCCAAGGCCATTGCACTTTTCGGAGCATTTGTGTAATCGGCTTAATCGAGAGTGGATGGAATCCGCATGCGTCGTTTCGCGGGGATTCCGACCGGGTCGGGCGACGGATCGCCTTTGTCCGATCGGTTTGCAAAGGGGAGACAAGAGACGATGAGCGAGCATCCGACTGGGCCGGTCGAAACCGGTGCGCCGATGAACTATCAGGAACACGAAAAGACCTACGACATGTTCATCGCCGCCGCCAAGTACGGCACGATGATCGTCGTCGCGCTGATGATTGCCATGGCTGCCGGCTTTTTCACCGCCGGTGGTTTCCTCGGCGGCCTCCTGACCTTCATCATTGCCTGCGTCGCCGGCTTCATCTTCCTGAAGTAACGAACGCACGGTCAGATACAAAAAGCCGGTCCTGGCGTTTGAGCCTGGGCCGGCTTTTTTATGTTCGGTAAAGTCTGAAGAGCATACGACACCGCCGGTCGCCCAGCGGTGGTTACGGGCTTGATCAGCCGGCGCTTGCCGTGTTGGTCTTGCCCTGCACGCGGTCCAGCCCGTCGCGGGCCGGCGTGTACTTCGGGTCCAGACCCAGGGCATGGCGATAGGACTTGGCCGCCTTGGTGAAGTCGCCGCGGCGCTCGTAGATGAATGCCTGGTTTGCCCAGGATTCGGCGATGCTGGGGTCCAGTTCGATGGCGTGGTTGAAGTCGGCGAAGGCGTTCTCGTCGTCGTTCAGCGCGACATAGGAGAGGCCGCGGCCGTTATAGGGTTCCGGCGAGTTCGGCGACAGCGAGATCGCCTTGGAGAAATCGTCGATCGCCTTTTCGTGCTGGCCGCGCTTCTGGTAGATCAGGCCGCGATTGTGGTAGGCGCGCCCGTCGGTCGTGTCGAGCTGGATGGCGCGGTTGAAATCGCTGAACGCTTCGTCGATACGGCCGGCCTGGCGATAGATGTTGCCGCGGCCAATGTAGGCGACGTCATAATTCTGGTTGATCTGCAGTGCGCGGCTGTAATCCTGTGCGGCTTCGACCGGCTTGCCCATGTTGCGGTAGATCAGCGCCCGGTTGGCGTAGGCCTGATAGAAGCGCGGGTTGAGCTGGATGGCGCGGTTGAAGTCTTCCAGCGCCTTGTTGAACTCGCCGGCGCTGCCATAGGCATAGCCGCGGGTGTTGTAGCCCTGCGGGTCGTTCGGATTGGCGTTGATGACAGCGGTCAGCGAGGCGATGTTCTGTTCCGAGCCTTGTGCCCGGTCAAGCTTGATCACATCACTGCTCGTCGGTGTGCTGACGCAGCCTTGCAGAAGTGCGGCGCCCGCGAGCAGGGCGACGGCAAATGCCGAGCGCTTGATCGTCCGCGTTGAAGTCGCCGAAACGTGGTTGCGAATGGTGCGGTCGCGCAAATCAGCCGTCATCAGGCTTTATTCCCCCTACGGTACGAAGTTCGTATCGTTCACATCGTCTGAAAAGCAAAAGGCGGCGGCGATCAGGTCGCCTCCGCCCAAGTTACATCCGAAAACGTCAAAAAGACGACCGGTCAATTAGTGGCTACGGCCGTTGCCGACGAGACCTTCGCGCTGGGCGCGCTTGCGTGCCAGCTTGCGTACGCGGCGGACGGCTTCTGCCTTTTCGCGCGCGCGCTTCTGCGACGGCTTTTCGTAGTAGTCGCGCATCTTCATTTCGCGGAAGATGCCTTCGCGCTGCATCTTCTTTTTCAGAGCGCGGAGAGCCTGATCAACGTTATTATCGCGGACAAGTACCTGCACGTGAATCCCGTTCCTTTGGTGTTGGTGTTGCTCGCCCGCAGGCATTGCAGCAGGCAAAATAATAATAATTCGCAGTGCGCAAGCCTTGCGATTGGAAAGCGGGATATCAGATCGTCCGCTTCAAGTCCAGCGGGAGAGTAGGCCTCGGGGCAGATTTTTTGCGATCCCGGGCGGCATCTGATGTACTGTCCGTCGCAGTGTCGAAAGCGATGCGTGAATGCGTCGCAAAAGAGCCGTTGCGCCGGGGCGCGATTTGCGATTGCTAGGCTCTGCAAATATCCGGTTTTGCCGGCCATCTTGCTTTGGTCAAGGAGTGACAGGGCGCCATGCGCAAATATTCCATTTTCGCCGTTGCCCGCGAGGCAATGCGTCACCACAAGGGTTGGGGCGCGCAGTGGGCGTCGCCCGAGCCGAATGCGGCCTATGACGTCATTATCATCGGCGGCGGCGGCCATGGTCTGGGCGCGGCCTATTATCTTGCCAAGGAGCATGGCATCCGCAACGTTGCGGTCCTGGAAAAGGGTTGGATCGGCGGCGGCAATACCGGCCGTAACACGACCATCATCCGCTCGAACTATCTCTACGAAGAGAGCATGCACATTTACGAGCACTCCCTGAAACTCTGGGAGAACCTGTCGCAGGAGCTCAACTACAACGTCATGTATTCGCCGCGCGGCGTGATGATGCTGTCGCACAACGTCCATGACGTGCAGTCGTTCAAGCGCCATGTGAACGCAAACCGTCTCTATGGCATCGACAACGAATGGCTGTCGCCGGAGCAGGCGAAGGCCTATTGCCCGCCGCTCGACATTTCCAAGTCGGCCCGCTACCCGATCAATGGTGCAGCGCTGCAGCGCCGCGGCGGCACGGCGCGCCACGATGCGGTTGCCTGGGGCTATGCCCGTGCGGCCTCCGATCTCGGTGTGCACATCATCCAGAATTGCGAAGTGACCGGCATCCGCCGCGGTCCGAACGGCGAAGTGACCGGCGTCGAGACGAGCCGTGGGTTCATTGGCGCCAAGAAGATTGGCGTTTCGGCCTCCGGCCACAATACTGCGATCATGTCGATGGCCGACGTGCGCGTGCCGCTGCATTCCAATCCGCTGCAGGCGCTGGTGTCGGAACCGATGAAGCCGATCTTCCCGTGCGTGGTAATGTCGAACACGGTGCATGCCTACATCTCGCAGTCCGACAAGGGCGAGCTGGTCATCGGCGCCGGCACCGACCAGTACGTCTCGTACTCGCAGACCGGCGGCCTGCAGATCATCACCCATACGCTCGACGCCATCTGCGAAATCTTCCCGATCTTCCGCCGCGTCAAGATGATGCGCCAGTGGGGCGGCATTACCGACAACACGCCGGACCGTTCGGCGATCCAGTCGAAGACGCCGGTGCCGGGCCTCTACGTCAATTGCGGATGGGGCACGGGCGGTTTCAAGGCGACGCCGGGATCCGCGCATCTCTTCGCGCACCTGATCGCCAAGAACGAGCCGCACAAGTTCGCCGCCGGGCTGACGCTGGACCGGTTCCGTTCGGGACGCCTGATCGACGAGGCGGCGGCTGCCGCCGTGGCGCACTGATCCCGATGTTTCGCAGATTTGACGGTCTCCACCCGACCGGGAGTTAAGACATGCTTTTGATCCACTGCCCATACTGCGAGGAAGAGCGCTCCGAGCTCGAATTCCGCAATGCCGGCGACGCCCATATCGTCCGTCCGGCCAACATCGCCGAGATTTCCGACGAAGCGTTCGAGGCGTATTTCTTCCTGCGCGACAATCCGAAGGGCGTCATCTTCGAGCGCTGGCGGCACATTCACGGCTGCGGCCGTTTCTTCAACGCGGCGCGCGATACCGTCAGCGACAAGTTCATCACCACCTACAAGGCGGGCGAGCCGAAGCCGGATCTCGCCTCCGTTGCCACCGGTAACCAGAAGGACATGCAGAAATGAGCGGCGCCAACCGTATTCCCGGCGCAGGTCGTCTGACGCCCGCCAAGACCGCCCGTTTCACCTTCGACGGCCGCACCTACACCGCGCTTGAAGGCGATACCGTCGCCTCGGCACTGCTTGCCAACGGCGTGCATCTGCTCGGCCGCTCCTTCAAGTATCACCGTCCGCGCGGCATCCTGTCGGCCGGTCCGGAAGAGCCGAACGCCCTGATCGACGTGTCGCGCGACGCTGCCCGCAAGCAGCCGAACGTGCGCGCAAGCGTCCAGGAAGTCTTCGACGGCATGAAGGTGTCTTCGCAGAACCGCTGGCCGTCGCTCGCCTTCGACATTGGCGCCATTAACGACTTCTTCTCGCCCTTCTTCGCCGCCGGCTTCTACTACAAGACGTTCATGTGGCCGAAGGTCGCCTGGCATCATCTGTATGAGCCCTTCATCCGCCGCGCCGCCGGCCTCGGCGTCGCGCCGAAGGAAGCGGATCCGGATCACTACGCATCGCGCTATGCCCATTGCGACGTGATCGTCGTCGGCGGTGGTGTTTCCGGCCTTTCGGCCGCGCTGGCCGCTGCGAAGACCGGTGCGAAGGTCATTCTCGTCGACGAAAATCCGGAAGTCGGCGGCGCGCTACGCTTCGACACCGACGTCGTCATCGACGACATGAACGGCTATGACTGGGCACAGGCGACCGTTGCCCGCCTGAAGGCAATGGACAATGTCACCGTGCTCACCCGCACGACCGCCTTCGGCTACTACAACCACAACTTCATCGGTCTCGCCGAGCGCGTCACCGATCACCTCGCCGCCTTCGACAAGGCCCTGCCGCGCGAGCGGCTGTGGCAGGTCCGCGCCAAGCGCGTGATCATCGCTTCCGGCTCGATCGAGCGGCATATGGTGTTCGCCAACAATGACCGTCCCGGCATCATGCTGGCATCGGCAGCGCGCACCTATCTCAACCAGTACGGCGTCGCGGTCGGCACCAAGATCGGCGTCTACACTGCGCATGACTCGGCTTATGAGGCCGCCTTCGACCTCAAGCGCGCCGGTGTCTCGATCATTGCCATCGTCGACTGCCGCAAGCAGCCAGGCATTGCCGTCCTGAAGGAAGCCGAGCGGCTGGGCATCAAGGTGCTGATCGGCCATTCGGTGATCGGCACGACGGGCAAGCTGCGCGTCAACTCGATGACGGTTGCCCGCAACGGCGCAAGCCGCGGCGAGAAATACGCCGTCGACGCGCTGATCGTGTCGGCAGGCTGGACGCCGTCGGTGCATCTCTTCTCGCAGTCGCGCGGCAAGCTGAAGTTCGACGCCGAAAAGCAGCGCTTTCTGCCCAACATCTATGCCGAGAAGGGCATCTGTGTCGGCGCCTGCAACGGTACGGACGCCATTCAGGCGGCCATCGACGAGGCGATCGCCGCCGGCGAGGCCATGGCTGCCGAGACCGGATTCGCGACTGGCGAGAAGGTCGCTGTCTCCGGTTCGTCGGCCTATGAATGGACCGGCGGCATGATCGGTGCTGCCGAGGGTGCCGGACCTGAGACCGCCGTCAAGGCGTTCATCGACTTCCAGCACGACGTCTGCGCCAAGGACATTCGTCTCGCCGTTCGCGAAGGCATGCGCTCGATCGAGCACATCAAGCGCTTCACGACCAACGGCATGGCGTCCGACCAGGGCAAGCTTTCCAACATGCATGGCCTGGCGATCGCCGCGGAAATGCTCGGCAAGGATATCCCGGAAGTGGGTCTCACAACCTTCCGCGCACCCTACACGCCGGTCACGTTTGGTACGCTGATCAACCATTCGCGCGGCAAGCTGTTCGATCCCGCCCGCAAGACCCCGATCCATTCCTGGGCCGAGGCGCGTGGCGCAGAATTTGAAGACGTCGGCAACTGGAAGCGCGCCTGGTTCTTCCCGAAGGCTGGCGAGACCATGCATCAGGCCGTCGACCGCGAGTGCAAGACGGTCCGCGAGGTTGCAGGCGTGTTCGACGCCTCGACGCTCGGCAAGATCGAGGTCGTGGGGCCGGATGCGGCGAAGTTCCTGAACCTGCTTTACACCAACGCCTGGGATACGCTGAAGCCGGGCCGTTGCCGCTACGGCATCATGACCCGCGAGGACGGCTTCGTCTATGACGACGGCGTTGTAGGACGCCTGGCGGAAGACCGCTTCCACGTCACGACGACGACCGGCGGCGCGCCGCGCGTCCTGCAACACATGGAAGACTATCTGCAGACGGAGTTTCCCGAACTGAACGTCTGGCTGACGTCGACCACGGAGCAGTGGGCGGTCATCGCCGTCCAAGGTCCGAAGGCGCGCGAGATCATTGCGCCGCTTGTCGAAGGCATCGACCTTTCCAATGAGGCCTTCCCGCATATGAGCGTCGCCGAATGCAAGATCTGCGGCGTGCCTACACGGCTCTTCCGCATGTCGTTCACCGGTGAACTCGGCTTCGAAATCAACGTGCCGGCCGATTACGGCAAGGCCGTCTGGGAAGCCGTCTGGGAGCGTGCCGAAGCCATGGGCGCCTGCGCCTACGGTACAGAGACCATGCACGTGCTGCGCGCCGAGAAGGGCTACATCATCGTCGGTCAGGATACCGATGGCACGGTGACGCCCTATGACGCGGGCCTTGCATGGGCCGTTTCGAAGAAGAAGACGGATTTCGTCGGCATTCGCGGTCTGAAGCGTCCTGACCTCGTTCGCGAGGGACGCAAGCAGCTCGTCGGCCTGAAGACCAAGGATCCAAAGGTCGTGCTGGAAGAAGGCGCGCAGATCGTCGCCGATCCGAACGAGCCGAAGCCGATGACGATGCTCGGCCACGTGACGTCGGCCTACTGGTCGGAAAACTGCGGCCATTCGATCGCGTTCGCGCTGGTGGCCGGCGGCCAGGCCCGGATGGGCCAGACGCTCTATGTGCCGATGGCAGACCGCACCATCGAGGTCGAGGTGACGGACATGGTGTTCTTTGACAAGGAAGGAGGCCGGATCAATGGCTGATATCGCTCAGGCAAGCCGCGAAGGCGTTCTCTCCGGCCGGTTCGGCGGTTCCGCCGTCGTCCGTCTCACTCCGGCCGTTCCGGCAAGCCGCATTTCGCTGCGTGCGCCGGCCGGTTCCCTGTCTGCCCTTTCGGGCGCGCTGGGACTGACGTTGCCGGTCAAGCCGAAGACATCGAACAGCGCCGACGGACGGCATGCGCTCTGGATCGGTCCTGACGAATGGCTGATCATCGATGAGAACGAGGCCGACCTGATGGCGGTAGCGGCGTCTTCGGGCACGCTGCATTCGGCAACGGATGTGTCGCACCGCAATACGGCGATCATCGTTTCGGGTCCCGGTGCGGAAGCGACCGTCAGCAGCGGCTGCCCGCAGGACCTGTCGCTTGCCACCTTTCCGGTCGGCGCCTGCTCGCGCACGATCTTCGGCAAGATAGAGATCGTTCTGCTGCGTACGGCGGACGACACGTTCCGCGTCGAATGCTGGCGCTCGTTTGCCGATTACGCCTTTGGCCTTCTGACGGAAGGCGCCGAGGACGCCGCGCTCTGAAGCGGCGTCTCTTTACTTGTCCTGCGGCCGGTCAGACGTTGTCGGGCCGGTCCTTGGGATCGAACTGGCTGATCGTCAGCCATTCGGCGGTCAGGGCCGGCTTCTTTTCGCCCTCGATCTCGATCTTCACCCCGTAGGTGTTCATCAGCATGGAGCCACCGCGAAACCTCGCCTCGGCGAGGGTGAAGTGCGCCCGCACGCGCTTGCCGGACCTGACCGGCGAGACGAACCGCACCTTGTCGAAGCCGTAATTGACCCCCATCGTCTGTTCGCGAATGCGCGGAATGCAGCTGTAGCTCATGGCCGACAGCAGCGAGAGCGTGAGGAAGCCGTGCGCGATGGTTCCGCCATATGGCGTTTCCGCTGCAGCTCTTACCGGGTCGGTATGGATGAACTGGTGATCCAGCGTGGCGCTGGCAAAGGCATCGATCATCGACTGGTCGACGACGATCCAGTCGGAAACGCCGATCTCCTGTCCTACAAGGCCTGTGACCTCAGACAGTGCAATTTCTGAAGGCATGAAGGGAGTTCTTTCAAAAGGGATTAATACGGGGCCTAGAGTTCCTGCTCTGTATAAAAGGCGACAGTGCGGCGGGCAAGGACGACAGGTGTCCGTGCCGGCCGGTCTCCCCGCGCGAAGACCTGCATCCAGCGGGTTCCGTCGCGGTCGGGTAGGGTGAATTCCATGGGTTCCCGGCCGCGATTGACGAGAACGGCAAGGCGGGTATCCGTCATCGCAGCCTTGATGTCGGGGGTGCGCAGCAGCATGACAAACCCATCGAGGTCGGGTGTCTCCCAGTCGGCGACCGACATCGGTTGTCCGTGGCGGTTCAGCCATTCGATGTCGCCGTCATCGCCTGCAAAGAATGCCGTCTCCCGCAGCGCGGCAAAACGTTTGCGGATGGCCGACAGGAAGGCGACGTGTTCGATCAACCTCTCATCCATCGCCTCCCAGTCGAGCCAGGTGATCTCGTTGTCCTGGGCGTAGGCATTGTTGTTACCCTGTTGACTGCGGCCGCCCTCGTCGCCGGCGGTCAGCATGACCGTTCCGCGGCTGGAAAACAGCGTCGAGAGCATCGCCATCACGTCGTCGCGGCGGTTCTTGAGGATCGTGCGGTTGGCCGTGTCGCCCTCCGCGCCGTTGTTCCACGAGTGATTGTCGTTATGGCCGTCGCGGTTTTCCTCGCCGTTCGCCTCATTGTGCTTGCGCTCATAGGACACAAGATCCATCAGCGTAAAACCGTCATGGGCGGCGAGGAAATTGACGGAACGCGTCCGGCGTCCGCCATGGCGCGAAAAGATCGGCGAAGAGCCGGCCAGCGCGGTCGCCATGGCGCCGGTCATCGACCGGTCGCCGCGCCAGTAGAGCCGCATGTCGTCGCGCGCCCGGTCGTTCCACTCCAGGAATTTTTCCGGGAAATTGCCCAGCTGGTAGCCGCCGGGGCCGATGTCCCAGGGCTCGGCGATCAGAATCCGGTCTGAAAGCACATCATCCGTCTGGATCGCCTTCAGCGTTTCCGCATCACGGCTGAAGCCGACCTGCAGATCGCGTCCGAGAATTGGCGCCAGATCGAAACGGAATCCGTCGACGCCGGTGGCCAGAACAAAATGTCTCAGGCTGTCGACGATCATCTGGCGGATGACGGGTGCATCGCAGGCGACCGTGTTGCCGCAGCCCGTATCGTTGACGAGCAGGCCGGGATTGTCGGGCGCATGGAAAAAGCTGCAAAGATTGTCGACGCCGCGCAGCGACAGCGTGGGGCCGTGGCGGTCGCTCTCGCCCGTGTGGTTGAAGACGAGGTCGAGGATCACGCCGATGCCGGCGTCCCTCAGTGTCGCCACGGTCTGGCGCAATTCCGCGACGCCGCCCGGGGCGAGGCGCGGATCGAGCGCCATGAAGGTGACGGGATTGTAGCCCCAGCCGTTCTTCAGGCCGAGCGGCGGCAGATGGCGCTCGTCGATCCAGGCTGTGATTGGCATCAGCTCGACCGCGTCGACGCCGAGTTTCAGCAGGTGATCGACGACGGAGGGATGAGCCAGCGCGCCGATGGTGCCACGCTTCTTTTCTGGAATATCCGGATGCAGCTTGGTGAATGGCCTTACGGCGACCTCGTAGATGAAGCCGCCGGGGCGGAAGAGCGGCGCCTTGATCTCCACAGTCTCCGGAGCGGTCACGATCGACTTGGGGACAAGGCTTGCCGTGTCGTATCCGAATTCGGAGAGGCGCTTGCTATAGGTGAACGGCCTGTCGAGTTCCTTGGCGTAAGGGTCGACCAGCAGCTTGGCCGCGTCGTACCAGAGGCCGTGATCGGGGGAATAGACGCCTTCTGCGCGAAATCCGTAACGCGTGCCGCGCCGCACTCCCTCCACGGACACACGATGGATATCGTCACTGCCGCGCACCATCGGCAGGCGGCTGATCTCCTTCTTGCCCGACGCGTCGAACAGGCAGAGGTTCATGCGTGAGGCGTGCTTGGACCAGATCGCGAAATCGCATCCGCTGTCGGTAAGCGTGGCGCCGAGGGAGGTGAAAGCCATTCGCGGGTCCAGTCTGACTGTGCCGGGGTCGTCGCCGCTCCGGCAGCGAGTCCCTTGTCCGATATTGATAATCAATTTCCGGGACTTGTCGACAGGCCGCGGCGGTTTGCATCCCGCGATCGTTTTCTTTAGGCTTGGCCGAGGTCACAGGAAAAGGCCGTTCAACCGGCCGTATTCAGTCCCATGTATGCGGTCACCTTCCAAATCCAGCCAAAAGGTTGAAGCATATGACGCAAGCAAAGAGCGGCGACACGGTTCGCATCCATTACACGGGCAAGCTGACGGACGGCACCGAGTTCGATTCGTCGAGCGGCCGCGATCCCCTGGAATTCACTGTCGGCGCCGGCCAGATCATTCCGGGTCTGGACAAGGAAATCGACGGCATGGAACTCGGCGCCCAGCAGACTGTCACCGTGCCGGCGGAGCAGGCCTATGGTCCGCACGATCCGCAGAAGGTGCAGTCCGTGCCGCGGTCGGCAATTCCCGCCAACATCGACGTGAAACCGGGCATCCAGCTGCAGGCGCAGACCCAGGACGGTGGCACGCTGATGCTCCTCGTCACCGAGGTACGAGACGACGCATTGACGGTCGACGCCAACCATCCGCTGGCGGGCAAGGACCTCGTCTTCGACGTCGAACTGGTGGAAATCATCAAGGCTGCCTGAGGCCTCGATTTCAGAGCTCAGTCTCCGAAGCTCTCGATATAGCCGATGATCAGCGCGCGCGTCGATTGGACGGGCGCGTGGTGCCGGGCGAGAAAAGGCGTCATCCAGACGCCTTTTTTGAACGTGGTTGCTCCCGGCGTGTTCTCCAGCAGCATTTGCGGCGAGGCGTGGCAGCGGGCGCAGTCCTGCTTGTAATGTGCTTCGCCCTTTGCCAGCTGCTCGGGCGTGAACGCGAAGGTTGCCGCCGGCATCAGCATGCCGGCTGCGGCGACGAGTGCCGCCGAAAGGCTCCGCGTGCCACCTCGCATCACGTGATGACGGTCGGAGCGGTGCGGCCGGTGCGCTTGCCGATCTCGGCAATCGTGTCGGCGGCCGAGATAAGGTCGGCGAGCGCTTCCTGCGTGTCGATGCCGTGGTTGGCCGGATCGGGCTCGTAGCGCTCGACATAGACGCGCAGCGTCGCGCCGGACGTGCCGGTGCCCGACAGGCGGAAGACGACGCGCGATCCGCCTTCAAACAGCACACGGATGCCCTGGTTCTCGCTGACGGAATGATCGACCGGGTCGTGATAGGCGAAATCGTCGGCGGCCTCGACCGTCAACGCGCCGATCTTCGTGCCGGGCAGGGTCGTGAGCTTGCCGCGCAACGCCGCCATCAGGCCGTTGGCGGCATCCGTATCCACTTCTTCATAGTCGTGGCGGGAATAGTAGTTGCGGCCATACTCGGCCCAGTGCTTCCTGACGATATCGGCGACGCTTTCCTTGCGGGCCGCCATGATGTTGAGCCAGAAGAGCACGGCCCACAGGCCGTCTTTTTCACGTACATGGTCCGAGCCGGTGCCGAAGCTCTCCTCACCGCAGACGGTGGCCATGCCGGCATCGAGCAGATTGCCGAAGAATTTCCAGCCGGTCGGCGTCTCGTACATGCCGATGCCGAGCTTTTCGGCCACCTTGTCGGCGGCCGCGCTGGTCGGCATGGAGCGGGCGATACCGGCAATGCCCTTGGAATAGCCGGGCGCGACCGTAGCATTGGCGGCGATGATCGCCAGGCTGTCGGACGGGGTGACGAACATGCCCTTGCCGACGATCATGTTACGGTCACCGTCACCGTCGGAGGCCGCGCCGAAATGCGGGCCGTCGGGGCTCATCACATCGTCATAGAGTTCCTTGGCGTGCACCAGGTTCGGATCGGGATGATGACCGCCGAAGTCGGGGAGCGGAACGGCGTTCCTGACCGAACCGGGGGGCGCACCGAGCCGCCGCTCGAGGATTTCCGTCGCGTAGGGGCCGGTGACCGCGCCCATGGAATCGATGACGACGCGGGTGCCGCCGGAAATCAGCGCGCGGATGGCGGCGAAATCGAACAGGCTTTCCATCAATTCCGCATAATCGGCGACCGGATCGATGACCTCGACGGTCATGCCCTCGACGGTCTGTGTGCCGACCTTGTCGAGTTCGATGTCCGGGCAGTCGGCGATTGCGTACTGTTTGATCTCCTTCGACCGGGCATAGATCGCATTGGTGATCTTTTCCGGGGCCGGACCGCCATTGCCGATATTGTACTTGATGCCGAAATCTTCGTTCGGGCCGCCGGGATTGTGGCTGGCGGAGAGCACGATACCGCCGAAGGCCTTGTACTTGCGGATGACGTTGGAGGCCGCGGGCGTCGACAGGATGCCGCCCTGGCCGACCATGACCTTGCCGAAGCCGGCGGCGGCCGCCATCTTGATCGCCTTCTGGATGACTTCGCGGTTGTAGTAGCGGCCATCGCCGCCGATCACCAGCGTCTTGCCGGAGAAGCCTTCCAGCGAATCGAAAATCGACTGGATGAAGTTCTCGGCGTAGTTCTTCTGGGCGAAGACCGGCACCTTCTTGCGCAGTCCGGACGTGCCGGGCTTCTGGTCGCCGAAGGGCGTGGTTTCAACGGTGACGATCATGGTGTTGGGGTCTCCCTGGAATGTCAGAGGTCACGGGCAAGAAGCCCGGCGTAGAGCGTGGCATAACGTTCGGCGCTCTTTTCCCATGAGACGTCCGATTTCATGCCCTGCTTCTGTATCTTGGTCCACGTCTTCTTGTCCTCATAAAGGCGAAACACCTTTCTCAACACCCCGCGCAGCCCGTCGGGGGTGACCGGCGAGAACTGCAGGCCGGTGGCGCATTTCATCGCCAGCGCCGCATGGTTGGCGTGGATGACGGTGTCGGCGAGGCCGCCGGTGCGGGCGACGACCGGTACGCAGCCATAGCGAAGGCCGTAAAGCTGGGTCAGGCCGCAGGGCTCGAAGCGCGACGGAATGAGGATCGCGTCGGCGCCTGCCTGCATGAGATGCGACAGCGGCTCGTCGTAGGTCAGCGCCATGCCGACCCGTCCGCGATGGCGCGAGGCGGCGGCCAGCAGCGCGCCTTCTATGGCGAATTCGCCGGCGCCGAGCACGGCGAGCTTGCCGCCCTGACGGACGATGTCGTCGACCACATCGATCAGCACGTCCATGCCCTTCTGCCAGGTCAGGCGCGAGATCACGCAGAAAAGGGGGCCATTGTCGTCATCGAGGCCGAAGCGTCCGGCAAGCGCACGGCGGTTCTTCGACCTCTCGGACAGGTCGCCCACCGTGAAGTTTGCTTCGATGTGCCTGTCGGTTTCGGGGTTCCAGATATCGGTGTCGATACCGTTGACGATGCCGTGCAGGCTGGAGACGCGGGAGGCTATCAGGCCTTCGAGCCCCATGCCGAATTCCGGCTGCAGGATTTCGTCGGCATAGGACGGGCTGACCGTGGTGATCGCGGTTGCCGTCTGCAGGCCGGCCTTCAGGAAGCCGACGTCGCCGTAATATTCGACCCCGTCGACGGAGAAGGCGTGCGGCGGCAGCTGCAGCTCGGGAAAGATCGCCCGCGAGAACTGCCCCTGGAAGGCGATGTTGTGAATGGTGATGACGCTCGGGATTTCCGGTGTCTCGGCATAGCGCATGTAGGCGGGCAACATGGCCGCCTGCCAGTCATGCACATGGACAAGGTCCGGGCGCCAGCCGCCGATCACGCCCGCTGCAATCTCGGCTCCGGCGCGCGAGAAGGCTGCGAAACGGCGCCAGTTGTCGGGATGATCCTTGCCGGCGGCGTCCGTATAGGGACCGCCTGGGCGGTCGAAATAGGCGGGGGCGTCAAGGACGAGGACGTCAAGGCCTTCGCACTTTGCCTCGAGAAGAATGCCCTTTTCGCCGAGGAGATCGTCGAATTCGTGCAGCTTCACGGGCGCGGTCAGCGCCGCCTTCACCTTCGGGTAGCCGGGCACCAGCGTCTTCATCTCGACGCCGCTGCCAGAGAGTGCCAGCGGCAGCGCACCGACGACATCGGCAAGTCCGCCTGTCTTGATCAGCGGAAAGACCTCCGAAGCGACCGAAAGAACCTTCATGCCGCTACAGGTCCAGCTTCTCGATCATCGCGCGGGTGATGAGGCAGATGCCGCTTTCCGTGCGGCGGAACCGCTTGGCGTCGAGTTCCGGATCCTCGCCGACGACAAGGCCCTCGGGAATTTCGACGCCGCGGTCGACCACGACGTTGGAGAGGCGCGCGCTGCGGTGGACGGTGACTTCCGGCAGGATGACGGCATGGTCCAGCGACGAGTAGGAATGCACCCTGACGCCGGTAAACAGCAGGCTGCGGTTCAGCGCGCCGCCGGAAATGATGCAGTTGCCGGAAACCAGCGACGACACTGCCTGTCCGCGCCGGCCATCCACGTCGTGGACGAACTTGGCCGGCGGGTTGATCTCCGCATAGGTCCAGATCGGCCAATTGCCGTCGTAGAGGTCGAGTTCGGGGACGATGTCGGTCAGGTCGATATTGGCCTGCCAGTAGGCGTCCACCGTTCCGACGTCGCGCCAGTAAGCATGTGTTTCGGATTCTGCGCGCACGCAGGACTGGTTGAAGCGGTGGGCGACAGCTTTACCGTTCTTGACGATGTAGGGAATGATGTCCTTGCCGAAGTCGCGGCTCGACTGCGGGTCGGCGGCATCCTTGCGCAGTATGTCCATCAGGAATTTCGTGTGGAAGACGTAGATGCCCATCGAGGCGAGCGCCATCGATTCGTTGCCCGGAATTCCCGGCGGATCGATGGGCTTCTCGACAAAGTCGATGATGACGTCCTTAGCGTCGACATGCATGACGCCGAAGCCGGTGGCTTCCATGCGCGGCACTTCGAGGCAGCCGATCGTCACGTCGGCGCCGGAATCGACGTGCTGCTGGAGCATCAGCTCGTAGTCCATCTTGTAGATGTGGTCGCCGGCGAGGATGACCATGTATTCCGGGCCGTAGGGCTCGATGATGTCGGCGTTCTGGTAGACCGCGTCGGCGGTGCCTTCGTACCACTGATGTTCGGAGACACGCTGGCTGGCCGGCAGGATGTCGAAGCTTTCGTTACGCTCCGGGCGGAAGAAGTTCCAGCCGCGCTGCAGGTGGCGGATCAGGGAGTGCGCCTTGTACTGCGTCGCGACCCCGATGCGACGAATGCCTGAGTTGAGCGCATTCGACAGGGCAAAGTCGATGATGCGTGTCTTGCCGCCGAAATAGACGGCGGGCTTGGCGCGCGAGTCGGTCAATTCCTTCAGGCGGCTTCCGCGGCCCCCCGCCAGTACGTAGGCCATGGCGTCACGGGCCAATGGCTGGTGGCGTCGCATTTTGTTATTGGTCATCACATTCCTCCCGAACGCTTATTCCAGCTCCAGCATGATTGTTGCCAGAGGTGGAAGTACAATGGACGCTGACTTATTCCCGTTATCATCATGGGCAATGACGCGACCGGCATTGCCCTTGCCGCTGCCGCCATAGACGTCGGCATCGGTATTCATGATCTCGCGCCATGTGCCGGCGGCCGGCAGAGGCAGGCGATAGCCCTCCCGATAGACGGGCGTGAAGTTCGACACGACGACGACGGGCTTTTCGCCCGGCGCCTTGCGCTGCCAGGCAAAGACCGAATTGTCCCGGTCGTCGGCGATCAGCCATTCGAAGCCGTCGCCTTCGCAATCGCGCGCATGCAGCGCCGGCTTGTCGCGGTAGAGGAAATTGAGATCCTTTACGAGCTTCTGCATGCCGCCGTGGCTGGGATAGGAGAGCAGGTTCCAGTCGAGCTCCCGCTCCTCGCTCCATTCGCTCCACTGGGCGAATTCCTGGCCCATGAACAGCAGCTTCTTGCCCGGATAGCCCCACATGAAGGCATAGTAGGCGCGCAGGTTGGCGAATTTCTGCCAGTCGTCGCCCGACATCTTGGCGATCAGCGAGCCCTTGCCGTGCACCACTTCGTCATGGGAGAGCGGCAGAACGAAATTCTCGGTGAAGGCATAGAGCAGGCCGAAGGTCAGCTCGTTGTGATGATATTTCCGGTAGACCGGCTCCTTCGACATGTAGCTCAGCGTGTCGTGCATGAAGCCCATGTTCCACTTGAAGCCGAAGCCCAGGCCCCCGTCATTGGTCGGGTGTGAGACCTTCGGCCAGGAGGTGGACTCTTCGGCGATCGTCATGATGCCCTTGTGCAGGCCGTAGACGTTGGCGTTCATCGACTGGAGGAACCGCACGGCGTCCAGGTTTTCGCGGCCGCCATACTGGTTGGGGATCCACTCGCCCTCCTTCCTCGAATAATCGAGGTAGAGCATCGAGGCGACGGCATCGACACGCAGCCCGTCGAGATGGAATTTCTCGGCCCAGTAGAGCGCGTTGTTGACGAGGTAGGACACGACCTCGTTGCGGCCGAAATTGAAGATGGCCGTGTTCCAGTCCGGATGGAAACCCTGGCGCGGGTCCTCGTGCTCGTAAAGTGCCGTGCCGTCGAAGCGGCGCAAGCCGTGCTCGTCGGTCGGGAAATGCGCCGGCACCCAGTCGAGGATCACACCGAGACCGACCTTGTGGCAGCCGTTGACGAAGCGTGCAAAACCCTCCGGTTCGCCGAAGCGGGCCGTGGGGGCGTAAAGCCCGGTCGTCTGGTACCCCCAGGACGGATCATAGGGATGTTCGGTGATCGGCAGGAATTCGATGTGGGTGAAGCCCATATCGGTGCAATAGGGGATCAGGTGGTCGCCGAGTTCATCCCAGGAATAGAAACTGCCATCGGGATGACGCTTCCAGGAACCGGCATGCACCTCGTAGATCGAGATTGGCTGGCGGCGGTGGTCGGCATTGTCCCAGTAGGCGCGATGATCGTCGTCGTCCCAGTCCTGCTTCAGCTGGTCGGCCGTGACGGAAGCCGTCTGCGGGCGAAGTTCGGCACGGCGGGCGAAGGGATCGGCCTTCAGCGGCTGCATCGTTCCGTCCTTGCCGACGATCTCGAACTTGTAGGCGGAGCCGATCGGTACGTCGGGCGCGAAGATTTCCCATATGCCGGTGTCGAGGCGAAGCCGCATCGTATGCAGCCGGCCGTCCCAGTTGTTGAAGTCGCCGACGACCGAGACGCGGCGGGCATTGGGCGCCCAGACGGCGAAGTGAAAGCCGTCGACGCCTTCGAGCGTCAGCGGATGGGCGCCGAGCTTGTCGAACAGGCGGAGATGCGAACCTTCACGCAGGTAGTAGTCGTCCATCGGGCCGAGCACCGGGCCGAAGCTGTAGGGGTCGGTGACGGTCCATTCGTCGGTGCCGCGGCTTGCCTTGTAGCGGAGCGGCTGGCGCTGGGTGAGCTTGACGGGGCCAGCAAAAAAGCCGGCGGCATCCAGGCACTCCAGGGTGCCCAGCGCCTTGCCGGCCAGATCGTATGCGGTGACTTTCTCTGCACCCGGAATGAAACAGCGGGCCGAGAAGCCGTCCGGGGTCTCATGCAGACCGAGGACGGAAAACGGATCGGAGTAACTGCCGTCGCAGATCGCGGTTATGGCGCCTGCCGGTATGTTCATGTTTCCTCCGCTCCCCCCTGAGCCGGTCATCCGGCTCTCCAGATTTCGCTCGCATACTGCCGGATCGTCCTGTCGGACGAGAACCATCCCATGCGGGCGGTATTGTAGACGGCCTTGGATACCCAGGCGTCCTGATCCATCCACAACGCGTCAACTTCGCGCTGGGCATTGGCATAGGCTTCGAAATCGGCCGCCACCATGAACCAGTCGTGACTGTAGAGCCCATCGACCAGGCCGGCAAACCGGCTTGGGTCGTCCGGCGAGAAGACGCCGGAGGCGATGGCCGAAAGCGCCTGCGACAGTTCGCGGGAACCCTCGATGACGGCGCGTGGGTTGTGCCCGTCGGCCCTTGCCGCTGACACTTCCGCTGCCGTCAGGCCGAAGATGATCATGTTCTCGGCGCCGACGTGGTCACACATCTCGACGTTGGCGCCATCAAGTGTGCCGATCGTCAGGGCGCCGTTCAGCGCGAACTTCATGTTGCCGGTGCCGGATGCTTCCATGCCGGCAGTCGAGATCTGCTCTGACAGGTCGGCAGCGGGTACCATCACCTCGGCAAGCGACACGTTGTAGTTCGGAATGAACACGACCTTCAGAAGCCCTCGCACGGCCGGATCGCCGTTGATCACGCGGGCGACGTCGTTTGCCAGTTTGATGATCAGCTTGGCGTTGTGGTAGCTCGGCGCCGCCTTGCCTGCAAAGAGTTTAACGCGCGGAACCCAATCAAGTTCCGGATGCGAGCGAATTTGGTCGTATAGCGCCACGGCCTCGATGATGTTGAGGAGCTGGCGCTTGTATTCGTGGATGCGCTTGATCTGGATGTCGAACATAGACGACGGGTCGATGCGGATGCCCATCCGCCGGGCGACGAGGTTCGACAGCTTTTCCTTGTTGGTGCGCTTGATGCCGAGAAATTTCTTCTGGAACTCGCTGTCGTGGGCGAACTTGTCGAGCGCCTTCAGCGCTTCGGCGTCGTCCATGAAATCGTCGCCGATCGCCTCGCGGATCAGGTCCGTCAGGCCCGGATTGCACTGCATCAGCCAGCGGCGCGGGGTAATCCCGTTGGTCTTGTTGTTGATCCGGTCGGGATAGAGCTTGTGAAGGTCGGCAAAAACCGTCTCCTTCATCAGTTCGGTGTGCAGCGCCGAGACGCCGTTGATCGAATGCGATCCCATGAAGGCGAGATTGCCCATCCGCACGCGCCGGTCGCCGCTTTCGTCGATCAGCGAGATCGAGCGAATTTCGCCGTCGGAGAATTTGCGCTCCTTGCGGGCGTGCAGCAGGATTTTCGCATTGATCGCATAGACGAGCTGCATGTGGCGCGGTAGCAGGCGTTCCAGCAACGGCACCGGCCAACTCTCCAGCGCTTCCGGCAGAAGCGTGTGGTTGGTGTAGCTGAAGGTCCGCCAGGTGATGTCCCAGGCCTGCTCGAACTCCACACCGTGCACGTCGCAGAGAAGGCGCATGAGCTCGGTTACGGAGATGGCCGGGTGGGTGTCGTTGAGCTGGATCGCGATCTTGTCCGGCAGCGAGGTGAAATCCGGATACTGCTGCAGATGACGGCGCAGGATGTCCTGCAATGAGGCCGACGAGAAGAAGAATTCCTGGCGCAGCCGCAGCTCCTGGCCGGCCGATGTGGCGTCGGCGGGGTAGAGGACGCGGGTCAGGCTTTCGGCCTTGTTGCTCTCGCGCAGAGCGCCGATATGGTCTCCGGCGTTGAAGGCATCGAGCAGGATCGGGTCGATCGGCTGGGCCGACCACAGGCGCAGCGTGTTGACGCGCTTGCCGCGCCAGCCGACGATCGGCGTGTCGAAGGCTGTCGCGATCACCCGTTCCGCCGGCTTCCAGACGTAGCGCTGCATGCCGCCATCATCTTCGATCGTGGTGACCGAGCCGCCGAAGCCGATTTCATAGGATGCCTCGCGGCGTTCGAATTCCCAGGGATTGCCGTGGGCGAGCCAGGTTTCCGGCAGTTCCACCTGCCAGCCGTCGGCCATCTGCTGGCGGAACAGGCCGTGCACGTAGCGAATGCCGTAGCCGTAGGCCGGAATATCGACGGTCGCCATGGATTCCATGAAACAGGCGGCAAGCCGGCCGAGGCCGCCATTGCCAAGGGCGGCGTCCGGTTCGATCGCGGCGATCACGTCGAGATCGACGCCGAGGGACCGCAGCGCGTCATGCAGCTCGTTCATCAACTCGAGGTTCGAGACGGCGTCGCGCATCAGCCGGCCGATCAGGAACTCGAGCGACAGGTAGTAGACCCGCTTGTCGCCGGTTGCGTAGACCTTCTTCGTGGATTCCATCCACTTGTCGATGATGCGGTCGCGGATGACGAGAATGGCGGCGGTCAGCCAGTCGTGCGGCTTGGCCGCCTTGGCGTCCTTGCCGATGCGGTAGGCGAGCTTTTCGATGATTTCTTCGGCGAGAATTTCGGGGTTCGAAACACGTGGCGCTGGAGAAGGCAGATTGGCTTTCAGAACGTCATTCGTCATCGCAATCACCAATACTTTTGTAAGCCGATCAGAGTGTTAGGGAGCCACCGATCGCGCGCTTGAAAGATACAAAAGCAATTTATGCACCTATCCAATGCGCTGGCAACAGGTGAAATCCGTGATCGTGAAATTCAGTTGGTGCAGGTCGTCGAGTGGGCGACGGTCTGGATGGCCGACCGGGACTTCGCGGCGGGGCGTAAAGAGTCACTTGACGGGAATGACGTCCACGGACTGCTTCGTCTGATGCTCGCCGTAGCTCTTCAGGACGCCGATCACCGGGGCCACGTCGGAATAGTCGCGGCCGTAACCGACGACGATATGATCGGTCGTTACCGATATGTCGTTGGTCGGGTCGAGTTCGAGCCAGCCAAGCGTCTTGCCGCACCAGATGCGGACCCAGGCATGCATCGCGTCGGCGCCTTCGAGGCGCTCCTTGCCCGGCGGCGGGATGGTCCTTAGGAAGCCGCTGACATAGCCTGCCGGAATGCCGAGGCTGCGCAGCGCCAGGATCATGATATGCGAGAAGTCCTGGCAGACGCCGCGTTTCAGCTTGAAGGCTTCCCGCGGGGTGGAATCGACGGTCGTCGCCTCCGGATCGTATTTGAAATCCTTGTAGATTCGCGCGCAGATCGCCGTGGCGATCTGGCGGATGGTCATGCCCGGGCTGGTGACCTCCCGGGCGTAGGCGCTGATTTCCGGGGTTTCGGGCAGACGGGGGCTCGGGCCGCAGAAATGATGCGGAGAATCCGGGTCGAGGGTCAGCTGATCAGCAATCTCGTCCGGCAGCCGGGACAGGTCAGGCGAAAAATCCGCGGTCGGCAGTTCGGTGTCGACCTGAATGCGCGCCTGCATGTGGATGTCGAGAGCGGCATGCGGCGTGCGAAACAGGATGGACGTCGCCGGATGGCGGAAGAAATCGACGAAGTTGCTTCGCTCTTCCGGCTTCGGGCTCACCGTGAGCGTGCCGGCGATCAGGCGCTGGCGATCGGGAATCGTGATCGGCAGGACGCGCAGGATGTGCCGGGCGCCCGACGCCGGAGTGTCGTACTGGTAGCCGAGATGCATCGAGAGATCGTAGAGCATTCCGCCGGGACCCGTCAGCTGAGGTAGGTGCGCGCGAGGATGTCGGACAATTGCTCCATCTCGCGTTCGAGGTTGTGATAGACGTCGGGGTTCATGGCCTCGGGCGTCATGACCGCCAGACCGGAATGCAGGCGCACGGCCTCACGGTAGAATTCCGACATCTGGCCGTTGACATAGGCGTTCGGCAGCTGCTCGATCTCCGTCCTGATTTCGTTCAGCTGGAAGAGGATCGAGCGCGGGTTCAGGGGGTCCAGGGCCAGGAGATCGGTGACGGTCAGCTGCGCCGTGTTCACATTGTAGCGCCTGCGGTGCGTCATGACGTTGTCGCCGATCTCGAGCAGCAGGTCATATGCCCCATCCGGCGCGTCCGGACCGGACATGTAGCCGAGCAGGCGTGTCATGTGCAGGCCGCGTTCGAGGAAACGGCCGATCGTCAGGAAGCGCCAGCCGGTGAAGCGGTACATGTTTTCATGAACGAGACCCGCGAAGCCGGCGAGCTTGCGCAGGAGAATGGTCATGGCGTGCGCCGCGTCGTCGCCCGGCTTGATATGCTCGTGGAAGCGGCGCGCCGTCTTGGCGAGGTCATTGAGCGCCAGCCAGCCGTCGGGCGAGAAGCGGTCGCGAATGTTGCTGGCCGAATAGATGGCGTTCTCGATGTCGCGGACGAGGGTGTCCGGCACGGGCTCTTTCGTGTCGACGTCGAGCGGTGCCAGGTACTCGGTGATGGCGGCGAGCAGCGCCTGCTTCGGGTTGGCGGATTCGGCGAAGCGCGAATGCCAGGCCCGCAGGATGCGCAGCGTGCCTTCGGCCCGTTCGATGTAGCGGCCCAGCCAGAAGAGATTGTCGGCGGCGCGGCTCGGCAGGCTGCCGGGCATGTTGCGCGTGAATTTTTCCGCAGCCGGCAGCAGCGTCGTGCGCTCGACGGGGTTGTCGGACACGATCCAGACGTCCGCCGCACGGCCGCCGGATTGCATGGCGATCGCGGAAACGTCGTCGGACGAGCCTATCCGGGCAAAGCCGCCGGGCATGATCTGCCAGCCGCTTTCGGTGCGGGCGGCGAAGACGCGAAGGCTCATCGGACGGGGGACGAGCTTGCCGTCGACCAGAACCGGCGTCGTCGACAGCTTGACGACTTCCTGGCCGACCAGCTTGGCGCCGTCGGATGCCAGCCATTCGGCGATCGATTCCTGCGCAGTGCTGCGCAGCGAGGAACCGAGCACCGACTGGCCGTTGTCGTCGAAGAAGGGCAGGCGGGAATAGGCCGGCCCGATGACCATGCCGGAGATGTTGCGCGCCACATGTTCGCGCTCGCTCTTCTGGCCGCACCACCAGGTGGCGATCGAGGGAATTTCCAGGCTCTCGTTCATCAGCCGTCGACAGATGGTCGGCATGAAGGCGAGGAAAGCCCGGGTTTCCATGATGCCGGAGCCGAGCGCATTGATGAAGCTGATCGAGCCAGACCGCAGCGCCTGCACGATGCCCGGCGTGCCGATATGTGAATTCTGGTTGAGCTCCAGCGGATCGGCGTAGCTCGCGTCGAGGCGCCGCCACAGCACGCTGACGGGCTTCAGGCCGGCGACGGTGCGCACCATCACCCGGTCGTTGACGACGGCGAGATCCTCGCCTTCGAGCAGCATGAAGCCGAGATAGCGGGCGATATAGGCGTGTTCGAAATAGGTGTCGTTTGCCGGTCCCGGCGTGAGAATGCCGATCCGGTCCTCAAGTCCCTGCTTGGACGCCAGCATCGCATCCCGGAAGGCGCCAAAGAAAGAGGCAAGGCGGTGGACATGCGTGTCGGCATAGATGTCGGAAAAGGCGCGGGCGGTGGCCACGCGGTTTTCCAGCGCGAACCCGGCACCGGAAGGGGCCTGCGTCCGGTCTGCCAGCACCCACCACTTGCCGTCCGGCCCGCGGCCGATCTCGAAGGAGACGAAATGCAGGTAATGGCCGTCGCGGGGCTTCACGCCGACGAGCGGCCGCAGGAATTCGGGATTGGACGCGATCAGCGACGGCGGCAGGTAGCCTTCCTTGACCAGCAGGTTGTCGCCGTAGATGTCGGCGACCATGGCTTCGAGGAGATCGGCGCGCTGCACGAGCCCGGCGGACAGCTCATGCCATTCGTTCTCGTCGATCAGGACCGGGATGTGGGAGAGGGGCCAGTTGCGCTCGGAATGTTCCTTGTCGCCATAGGCGCGGAAGAAGACGCCGGCTTCCCGCAGATAGCGGTCGGCGCGCGAGAAGCGTTCGGCAAGGTCTTCCGGCGACAGGCGTTCCAGCGATTGCAGGAAACGTTGCCAGACCGGGCGGACATTGCCGAGGTTGTCGACCATCTCGTCGGCCACGCCGGGCAGGGCGGCATACGAAAGCTTCCTGCTTTTCTCGGCAAGAGGCTTTTTGCGTGCGCTCGATTCTCCCCCCGGCAAGCTGGTCATCTATGTTCTCTAAATCCCCACAGGCCTTCTCAGGTCCAGAGTCAGCGGAAATTCCGGTGAAACCGACTCTGGCATGAGCTGGTAGTACCCAGCGGTATGCCCCCATGGCTCGAAGCGCGCAAGCCTGCGGGCTTCCGCTTCGTTGCCATTCACAGGGAAAGTTTCGTAATTGCGTCCGCCAGGATGTGCGACATGGTAACGACAACCGCCCATCGAGCGGTTGGACCAGTTGTCGTAGATGTCGAAGGTCAGCGGCGTGTTGACCGGAAGCACCGGGTGCAGGCCTGAGGCCGGCTGCCACGCCTTGAAGCGGACGCCAGCGACCGAAACGCCCTCGGTCCCCGTCTTCTTCAGCGGTACGGCGCGGCCGTTGCAGGCTACCGTATAGCGTTCGGGATTGAGCGTTTCGAGCCGCACCTGCAGGCGTTCGACGGACGAATCGACATAGCGGACGGTGCCGCCGACAGCCCCCTGTTCGCCCATGACGTTCCAAGGCTCGAGTGCCTGTCGCAATTCGAGCTTCGAGCCCTCGTATTCGACCTCGCCGCAGAAGGGGAAGCGGAATTCGAGCTGGGCGGCGAACCATTCTGGCCGGAAATCGAAGCCGTTGGCACGCAGGTCGGCGAGCACGTCGAGGAAATCCTGCCAGACGTAATGCGGCAGCATGAAGCGATCGTGCAGGGTGGTGCCCCAGCGGGTCAGCTTGCCGCCGACGGGATTTTTCCAGAAGCGAGCGATGAGCGCGCGCACCAGAAGCTGCTGGGCGAGGCTCATGCGGGCGTTCGGCGGCATCTCGAAACCGCGGAATTCGACAAGACCGAGCCGGCCGGTCGGGCCGTCCGGAGAAAACAGCTTGTCGATGCAGATTTCGGCGCGGTGGGTGTTGCCGGTGACGTCGATCAGCATGTTGCGGAACAGACGGTCGACGAGCCAGGGCAGCGGCGGCCAGCCTTCGCCCGGCATCGGGACCTGCGCAAGCGCGATCTCGAGTTCGTAGAGGCTGTCGTGGCGGGCTTCGTCGATGCGGGGCGCCTGGCTGGTCGGTCCGATGAACAGTCCGGAGAACAGGTAGGACAGCGACGGATGGCGCTGCCAGTGCAGCACGAGGCTCTTCAACAGATCCGGGCGGCGCAGGAAGGGGCTGTTGCCCGGATTGTTGCCGCCGACGACCACGTGATTGCCGCCACCCGTTCCGGTGTGCCGGCCGTCGATCATGAATTTCTCGGCGCCGAGGCGGGTCTGGCGGGCCTCTTCGTAGAGCGTGGTGGTGGTCTCGACGCAGTCCTTCCAGGACGAGGCCGGATGGATATTGACCTCGATGACGCCCGGATCGGGGGCGACGCGGATGACGTTGATGCGTTCGTCCTGCGGCGGCGTATAGCCTTCGATGTGAACCGGCAGGCCGAGTGCGGCGGCGGCATTTTCGGCAGCCGTAATCAGTTCGAGATATTCCTCGATCCAGCTGCAGGGCGGCATGAAGATGCAAAGCTTGCCGTCGCGCGGCTCGACCGACATGGCGGTTCGCACCGCGCCGCCGACTTCACCGACGGACTGCTCGACGCGGTCCTGCATGGCGTCGGGATCGGGCACGAAGCTCGCCTCGGGCATCGCCTGTCCGGGCGGCTGGAAGCGCTCGGGCAAGGGGCGGCGGCGGATCGATGGATCGGCCGGGTGGATGTAGGGATACCAGGCCGGAGGCACATGGGGCAGCGATTCCAGCGGCAGGCGGTAGCCGACGGGGCTGTCGCCCGGAACCAGGAACAGCCGGCCGCGGCGGGTGCGCCAGCGTTCGCTGACCCACTTGATGCCCGTCGCCTTGCTGTTCCAGGCCTGCACGGGCAGCACGTAGCCGGTCGGCACCGTCAGTCCGCGCTCGAACACACGGGCGATTCGGCTGCGCTCCTCGGGGTCCTTCAGCTTGGAATTGGACGGGTCGACATTTTCCGGCAGGCTGCCTTCGCGAATGAGCCATTCGGCGGGATCCTCGAAAGCGGGTACCACCATGGTCGGATTGATGGCCAGCTCCTGGGCGATGGTCACCAGAAGCCGTCCGGCGTCCTCATGCGTGACGTCCGACTTCTCGGCCTCCTTGGCGATCAGGTCCGGATTGTGCCAGACCGGAACGCCGTCCTTGCGCCAGTAGAGCGAGAAGGTCCAGCGCGGCAGGCTTTCGCCGGGATACCATTTGCCCTGGCCGTAATGGAGGAAGCCGCCGGGGGCGAATTTCTCCTGCAGCCGCTTGATCAGCTTGTCGGCCAGGTCCCGCTTCGTCGGGCCGACGGCGGCGGTGTTCCATTCGGCCGACTGGAAATCGTCGATGGAGACGAAGGTCGGTTCGCCGCCCATGGTCAGACGGACGTCCTGCGCCTGCAGCAGGTCATCGACCTGTTCGCCGAGCGCGTTCAGCGCATCCCAGCTTTCGTCCGAGAACGGCTTGGTGATGCGTGGATGCTCGGCGACGCGGCGGACCTGCATGTCGAAGGCGAATTCGGTCTCCGCCTCGCCGAAATAGCCGCCGGAAATGGGGGCGGCATTGCGATAATGCGGCGTGGCGGCGAGCGGAATGTGGCTTTCGCCGGTCAGCAGACCCGAGGTGGGATCAAGTCCAACCCAGCCGGCGCCGGGTAGATACACCTCGGCCCAGGCGTGCAGATCGGTGAAATCCACTTCCGTGCCGCTTGGCCCGTCCAGAGCCTTCAGATCGGGGGCCAGCTGGATGAGATAGCCGGAGACGAAGCGGGCGGCAAAACCGAGATGGCGGAGGATCTGGACCAGCAGCCAGCTGGTGTCGCGACAGGAGCCCTTGGCGGTGGAAAGCGTCTCCTCCGGCTCCTGCACGCCCGGCTCCAAGCGGATGACGTAGCCGATGTCCTGCTGCAGTTTGGCATTCAGCGCCACGACCATGTCGACCGTTACCTGGCCGGGTGTCTTGTCGATGCTCTCCACATATTTCAGCAGCAGCGGATCGGCGGGCTCCGGCTTGCGGTAGATCGACAGGTCGTCCTCGAGATCGGCCGGGTATTCGAACGGCCATTTGGTGGCCTGTTCCTCGACGAAGAAGTCGAACGGGTTATAGACCGTCATGTCGGCGACGAGGTCGACCTCGATCTTGAATTCGGTCACCGGCTCGGGAAAGACGTAGCGGGCGAGGTAATTGCCGTAGGGGTCCTGCTGCAGGTTGACGAAGTGGTTTTCCGGCGAAATTTTCAGCGAATGGCTGATGACGCGGGTCTTGGAGTGGGGCGCCGGCTTGAGGCGAATGATCTGCGGACCGAGACGGACGGGCTTGTCATACTTGTAATGCGTCAGATGATAAATGCTGGCTTGTATGGACATCGTCTCTCCGGGGCACACTGGAACACAGGGTGGCGCTTGATTATTCCGAAGGCGATCTTGTGCAATGCAAAGGAATAAAGCAAGGCGGAATCTGCCACCTTGCAAGCATTTGTAATAAAAGCATTATTCGTTCAGCTTCGGCCGAATTCGTCGGTGATGCGGATAATGTCGTCCTCACCGAGATAAGAGCCGGTCTGCACCTCGATCAGTTCCAGCAGGATCTTGCCGGGATTGGCGAGCCGGTGGACGTCACCCTGCGGAATGTAGACCGACTCGTTTTCCCGCAGCATCTGCGTTTTCTCGCCGACGGTCACCTCGGCAGTGCCGCGGACGACGACCCAGTGCTCCGAACGGTGATGGTGTTTCTGCAGCGACAGCTTCTTGCCCGGCAGGACGAACAGCCGCTTGACCTGGAAGCGGTCGCCGTTCAGCACCGACGTATAGCCGCCCCAGGGACGGTAGGACGTCGGATGCGTCTTGGTGAGGTTTTCCGTTGCCGCCGTCGAGGCAAGCAGCTTGACGAGATTGCCGACTTCCTGGCTGCGGTCGAGCGGGCCGACATAGACGGCATCTTCGCTGGCGATGACCGCCATGTTGTCGATGCCGTGGACGGCCAGGTGCGCATCGCGGGAGATCACCAGCGAATTCGAGCTGTCGGAAATGGTGGCGTTGCCGATCGCGACGTTGCCGCTCTCGTCCTGGCCGCCGAGTTTCCAGACCGCATCCCAGCTGCCGAGATCCGACCAGGCAAACGGCGAGGGGACGACGGCCGCATTTGCCGTCTTTTCCATGACCGCATAGTCGATGGAGATATTGGCGGCTCGGGAGAAGGGCTCCTCGGCCAGGCGCGTGAAGTCCAGGTCGCCGGCGGCTTCCGCAACCGCCTGGCTGACGGCCTCGGACATGCCGGGCTCAAGGCGCTGGAGCTCGTCGAGGAAGGTCGAGGCGGAGAACATGAACATGCCGGAGTTCCAGTAGAAACCGCCCTGGGCCAGCATCTCGCGCGCCTTGTCCTCCTCGGGCTTCTCCACGAAGCGCTTCACCGTGTTGGCGCCCTCGAAGATCTCGTCGCCGGTTTCGATGTAGCCGTAGCCGGTTGCCGGCTCGGTGGGCTCGATGCCAAAGGTGACGAGCTTGCCGTCGCCCGCCGCCCGTGCTGCGGTTTCAAGGCACCTGCGATAGGTCGCGTCGTTGGAAATCTCGTGGTCGGAGGCGAGCACCTGAACGAGGCAGCCGGCACCGTAATGCTTCTGGGCGATCATCGTCGCGGCGGCGACGGCGGGTGCGGTGTTGCGGGCGACCGGCTCCAGCACGATGGCTGCCAGGGCCACGCCCATCTCGCGGGCCTGCTCGGCGACCAGAAAGCGGAAATCCTCGTTCGTGACGACGATCGGCGGCTCGAACAGGTTGGCGTCGGAGACCCGGTCTAGCGTGTTCTGGAAGAGCGTCCGGTCACCGATGAACTCGATGAACTGCTTCGGTGCCTGTGCGCGGGAGAGCGGCCAGAGGCGCGTTCCCTTGCCGCCAGCCAGGATGACCGGGACGATTTTCTCCATTCTTCATTCTCCTTTTCTCGGTTTCGCCGTCGCGTTGCGTTACTCTATACCCTGAAATTGTTCGTGTTTATTGTCTTTGCGGGATGATATTTTAACGAACGCGGCAATGATCCATTTGTTTCGTCCCCTCCGCCTGCGATGAAAGCGGCAAGGCGCAGCAAATGTCGCGTCGCATCCGGACGGGCCACTCCCAACGGTATCGTTCGGCAGGACACATTTTACGCTGTCGGGCAGCTGGGATTGGGATGCGGGAAATCTCCGCAGGGACGAAGGGCTTGTGCTTTTCAGCATGCCTCCTTCTCGCACATATGCCGGAAAAGTGCAATTTTCCGACAAGCGCGCCGTCAGAAACCGGCGCGTCGATGGCGCGATCGCGTGGTTCATCGCGCGACGGAAACGGCGGCGCTTCTGGCGGCTTCGCGGATGGTCTGGGTGAGGATGGAAAGCGGCAGAGAAGGGGATGTGTCGGTGCGCATCGTCAGGCCCACCGGTCCCGTCGTCTCGCTGGTGTCGATCGGCAGCGCCGACAGAAAACCGTCGGCAATATCGCCGGCGACGACCCCTTCGGAGATGATCCAGATCGCGTCGGACGAACGCACGTAGGCCCGGCCGAAGGCGTCGGACACCGTCTCGATCTGCTGGGGGATGCGACCGACGCCGTTGGCGATCAGGAAGCTTTCGACGAAGGGCCGGATGACGGAGCCCTGTGTCGGCATCAGTACCGGATGATCCGCAAGTCCGTCGAACGGCGAGCGCTCAGACCGCATCAGCGGATGGCCATGACGGACGACGAAAAGGACCTTTTCCGAGTAGAGATGTTCGAAAGAAAACCCTTGCATCTTGTCCGGCGCGGCCAGCCGTCCAACGACCAGGTCGAGATCGCCGACGCGCAACTGTTCGAGGAGCACGGCGTTCTCGCCGGTCACAACCTTCACATGGCTGCCGGTCTGCTCGTCGAGGAAAAGCGAGATGGCGGCCGGCATGATGCGGCTTGAGACCGTGGGCAGCGCGCCGATGCGGATCGGCGGTCCGTCGCCGGTTCTTTCCTGGGACACGGAATCGATCCCCTGGCGCAATGCCGTCAGCGCCGCGCCGGCGTGACGGAGGAACACCTCGCCGTAACGCGTCAGGCGAATGCCGCGGCCCTCGCGTTCCAGTACGGCGACGCCGAGGATGTCCTCGAGTTCCCGAATTGTCTTCGTCACCGCGGGCTGGCTGACGTTCAATAGGCCGGCGGCCTTCATCACGCTTTTCTGGCGCGCGACCTCGACAAAGGTCTGCAGGTGGCGGAATTTTACACGCGGATCGGCCATAATCATAACCTATTGGTTATTTTAATGGCGATAAATATCATTTTACTTAACCAATTTGAAGATGCAATCTTCGTCGCAGGAGGAAACAGACGTGCAATTTGCAAAGCTCAACGGCATCACGATCCACTATCGCGTCACCGGCTCGCCGGCCGACAAGCCGGCCCTCGTCTTTTCCAATTCGCTGGGCACCGACCTGCGGATCTGGGACGATGTGGTCGACCTTCTGAAGGACGATTATGCCATCGTGACCTACGACAAGCGCGGCCACGGCCTCTCCGATTGCGGCCCGGAGCCGTACCGGATCGAGGATCATGTCGCCGACCTTGCAGCACTGCTCGATCATCTGGCGCTGAAGAACGTCATCCTCTGCGGCCTGTCCGTCGGCGGACTGATCGCCCAGGGGCTCGTCGCCAGCCGTCCCGGGCTCGTCAAGACGCTGATCTTGTCCGATACGGCCCACAAGATCGGCACCGCCCAAAGCTGGAACGCGCGCATCGACGCCATCGCCAGGAACGGTCTGGCAAGCATTCTCGACCCGGTCATGGAGCGCTGGTTCACGCCGGCCTTCCGGTCGCCGGAAAACATCGCCTATCCGGTCTACTGCAACATGTTCACCCGCCAGCCGGCGGACGGCTATATCGCGACCTGCACGGCCATTCGCGACGCGGACTTCACGCAGTCTACGGCGGAGATCTCGCTGCCGACCCTGCTCGTCGTCGGCGACGAGGACGGCTCGACGCCGCCGGACCTCGTTCGTTCGACGGCGGATCTGATCGCCGGCTCCCGGTTCGAGATGATCGCCGGGGCGGGCCACATACCCTGTGTCGAACAACCCGAGGCCTTTGTCGCGCTTCTCCGCGACTTCCTCGGCTCCACCAACTAGAAGGAATTTTTCATGGCCGACCAGCCATCAAAGCGGTTCGAAGAAGGCATGGCGACACGTCGTTCGGTGTTGGGTAACGCCCATGTCGACCGTGCCAGCGGACTGATGACCGAATTCGACCGCCCCTTCCAGGAATTGATCACGGAAGCGGCCTGGGGCCATGTCTGGTCGCGGCCGACATGGACGAAGCGTGAGCGATCGATGGTGACGATCGCGCTTCTTGCCGCACTCGGCCATCACGAAGAGGTCGCGATGCATGTGCGCGCCACGGCTAATACCGGCGCGACGCGCGAGGATATTACCGAAGCGATGCTGCATGTGGCGATCTATGCCGGTGTGCCGGCGGCCAATACGGCGATCAAGATCGTCAAGCAGGTGTTTGAGCAAATGGATGCCGAGAAGGCATTGACGGAGGAGCGCAATGGCTGACCTTTCCAACAAGAAGCCGGAGACAGGTTCGTTTTTCACCCGTGACCGCAGCATGCACCCGCCGGCGTTTACGCCGGGATACAAGACCTCCGTGCTGCGCGCGCCGCAGCGCGCCCTGATTTCGCTCGAGGGAACCAAGAGCGAGATTACCGGTCCGGTGTTCGGCCACAATATGCTGAACGAGCTCGATAACGACCTGATCCTGAACTACGCCAAGCCTGGCGAGATGCCGATCGGCCAGAGGATCCTGGTGCATGGCCGGGTGCTCGACGAGCGCGGTGTCGGCGTCGCCGGCGCGTTGGTCGAATTCTGGCAGGCGAATGCCGGTGGCCGCTACCGCCACAAGAAGGAAACCTACCTTGCCGCGCTCGACCCGAATTTCGGCGGCGTCGGCCGCACGATCACCGACGAGAATGGCTATTACTGGTTCAAGACGATCAAGCCCGGTCCCTATCCGTGGCCGAACGGCGTCAACGACTGGCGCCCGGCCCATATCCATTTCTCCGTCTTCGGCCACGGCTTTGCGCAGCGGCTGATCACGCAGATGTATTTCGAGGGCGATCCGCTGATCTGGATTTGTCCGATCGTCAAAACGATACCGGACACGGAAGCGATCGAACGGCTGATCGCGCCGCTCGACATGAATGCGACGATCCCCATGGATATGCGCGCCTACAAGTTCGACATTGTCCTGCGGGGCCGCCGGTCCACGCTGTTTGAAAATCGCAAGGAGGGCAACTGACATGGTCCAATCGCTTGGTTATCTGAAGGAATCTCCTTCGCAGACCGCCGGACCTTACGTCCACATCGGCTGCACGCCGAACTTCACCGGCATCCATGGGATCTTCGAGACCGATCTCGGTTCCGGACCGCTCGTCAACGACAAGACGCGCGGCGAACGGATTACCATTCGTGGCCGGGTGATCGACGGCTCCGGCACGCCGCTTCGCGATGCGATGATCGAGATCTGGCAGGCGGATGCCGACGGCCTGTACAATTCGCCGTCGGAAACCCGTGGTTCGGCCGATCCGAATTTCTCCGGCTGGGCGCGTTGCCCGGCGGATATGACGACCGGCGAATTCGTCTTCGAAACCGTCAAGCCCGGCAAGGTGCCGTTCAACGACGGGCGGCCGATGGCCCCGCATGTCACGCTCTGGATCGTCGCGCGCGGCATCAACATCGGCCTGCAGACCCGCATGTATTTTTCCGACGAGGAGGAGGCCAACGCGGCCGATCCAATCTTGACGCGGATCGAGCACAAGGTGCGCGTTCCCACTTTGATTGGCAGGCGGGAAGGCGATACGGTGACGTTCGACATCCATCTCCAGGGCGAAAACGAAACCATCTTCTTCGACATATGAGCTATAGCGTCTTCGATCATCCGATCCTGTCAGGCCTCGTCGGCAACGACGAGGTCGCCGCGTGTTTTTCGACGGATGCGGACATCCGCGCCATGCTGGACTTCGAGGCGGCGCTCGCCCGCGTCGAAGGCCGCCTCGGCGTCATTCCGCCGGCCGCGGGGCTGAGGATCGCCGAGGTTTGCGCATCCTTTCGGCCGGATGTCTTCCGGCTGAAGGAGGCGGTCGGTCGTGATGGCGTGGTCATTCCGGATCTGGTTCGCCAGCTGCGCCAGGCCGTCGGCGGCGACGAGGCTCAGCACGTCCATTTCGGCGCCACCAGCCAGGATGCGATCGACACCAGCCTCATGCTGCGCCTGAAAAAGGCGACCGGCATTCTCTCCGCGCAGACAGCGGCGGCGATAGCCGGGCTTGACCGGCTGCGCGATAGGTTTGGCGGCAACCGGCTGATGGGGTTCACCCGCATGCAGGCGGCGATCCCGATTACGGCGGCGGATCGCGTCCAGGCGTGGTGCGAGCCGCTGGCCCGCAGCGCAGCCCGGCTCGACACGTTCGCGCTCGACGGCTTTGTCCTTCAATTCGGCGGCGCCGCGGGCACGCTCGAAAAGTTCCCCGAGAAGGGCGATGCGGTGCGCGCGGCTCTGGCGAAGGACCTCGGCCTTGCCGATCGGCCGCAATGGCACAGCCAGCGCGATCGCCTGGCGGAATTCGCCTCCCTGCTTTCCCTGTTGACCGGCTCGCTTGGAAAATTTGGACAGGATGTCGCGCTGCTCGCCGAGCGGGCCGACGAGATCCGTCTTTCCGGCGGCGGGGGCTCGTCCGCCATGCCGCACAAGCAGAATCCGGTCGCAGCCGAGACGCTGGTCGCGCTTGCCCGCTTCAATGCGGTGCAGGTCTCCGGGCTTCATCATAGCCTTGTCCATGAGCAGGAGCGCTCCGGTGCGGCCTGGACGCTGGAGTGGATGCTGCTGCCGCAGATGGTCGGGGCGACGGCGGCCGGCCTGACGCTGGCGGCGACGCTTGCCGAGCGGATCGAGATGCTCGGTACCGCCGGCTGAAGGGTCCGTTCGCAGTCGCGACGACCTCCTCCCCCTGCGGCATAAGGGATCGAAAATCAGTCTCCCTGACAGGTTGCGTGCGCAGACAGTTTTGCGCATGATGCCGGTCGATTGCCGCTCTGCCGGCTTGACCCTCCCTGTTTTCAGCCAGACATTTCCGGATACGTGAATCATGATCGAAACTCCCTATCTCCTCTTCCTGGGCGATGCGCCCGATCCGCTGGCGGCCAAGGTTGCGCAAGGCATCAAGGACTGGCGTCCGGAGTTTGCGAAGGGCCAATTCCGTCTGGAAGGCTGCAAGGCCGACATGAAGCTGCCGGACATGACGATCGCTGAGGCCGTCGAGCAGGGCGTCAAGACGCTCGTCATCGGCGTCGCCAACCGTGGCGGCGTGATTTCGCCGGCGTGGAAGAGTGTGCTGATCGAAGCGCTTGAAGCGGGTCTCGACATTGCTTCCGGCCTTCACAATCTTCTCCGCAACGAGGCGGACCTCGCGGCGAAGGCCAAGGAACTCGGCCGCGCCCTGCATGACGTGCGCATTCCGACCGTTCAGTACCCCATCGCCAACGGCAAAAGGCGGACAGGCAAGCGCATGCTCGCCGTCGGCACCGATTGCTCCGTCGGCAAGATGTATACGGCGCTCTGCGTCGAGAAGGCGATGCGCGCGGCCGGCAAGAAGGCGACGTTCCGCGCCACCGGCCAGACCGGCATCCTGATCACCGGCGATGGCGTGCCGCTCGATGCTGTGATCGCCGACTTTATGGCCGGCTCGATCGAATATCTGACGCCCGACAACGATGCCGAGCACTGGGACCTGATCGAAGGGCAGGGCAGCCTGTTCCACGCCTCCTATTCGGGCGTGACGCTGGCGCTGGTGCATGGCGGGCAGCCGGACGCGCTCGTCCTTTGCCACGAGCCCAATCGGCCGCATATGCGCGGCCTGCCGGATTATCAGCTGCCGAGCCTCGAAGCACTGCGCGATCTGGCGCTGACCATGGCACAAATCGTCAATCCCGACTGCAAGGTTGTCGGCATCTCGCTCAACACGTCCGCCATGTCGGATGCGGAATCCCTTGCCTATTGCGCCGAAGTCGAGAAGCGCATGGGCCTGCCGACCGTCGATCCGTTCCGTCACGGTGCGGAAAGGCTTGTCGAAGCGCTGGAGGCGATATGAGCGGATTGCAGCTTACCGTTCGGGAAGAGATCTTTCCGATCGCCGGCTCGTTCACGATCTCGCGCGGATCACGCACCGAGATCAGGGTTGTGACGGTCGAGCTGACGGACGGCCGCTATACCGGCCGTGGCGAATGCGTGCCCTATGCCCGCTATGGCGAGACGGTCGATGGCGTCATCGAGACGATCCGCTCGGTGGCGACCGACCTGAAGATCGGCATGGAGCGGGCAGGGCTGCAGAAGCGCCTGCCGCCGGGTGCTGCGCGCAATGCGCTCGACTGCGCCTTCTGGGATCTCGAGGCCAAGCGCGCCGACCTTCCGGCCTGGCAACTGGCGGGTCTGCGCGAGCCCAAGCCGACGGCGACGGCCTACACCCTGTCGCTCGGCACGCCGGAGAGCATGCGCCAGAGTGCGGCGAAGAATGCCGACCGGCCGCTCCTGAAGGTGAAGCTCGGCACGGACAGCGATCTCGAACGGATCGAGGCCGTGAGGGCCGGGGCGCCGAACGCCAAGATCATCGTCGATGCCAATGAGGGCTGGACGGTCGAGCAGTATCTCGAACTGGCCCCGGTCTTCGTCCGGCTTGGCGTGGCGCTTGTGGAGCAACCGCTGCCGGCGGGTGCCGACGACGCCTTGCGCGGCATCGAGCGGCTTCTGCCTGTCTGCGCGGACGAGAGCTGCCACGACCGGGCGTCGCTGCCGAAGCTCAAGGGCAAGTACGATCTCATCAACATCAAGATCGACAAGACCGGTGGGCTGACCGAAGCGCTGGAACTGAAGAAGGCCGCGCAGGCGGCAGGCTTCGGCGTCATGGTCGGCTGCATGCTCGGCACCTCGCTCGCCATGGCGCCGGCCTTCCTGATCGCGCAGGGCGCCCAGTATGTCGATCTCGACGGACCGCTGCTGCTCGCATCCGAGCGCGACTCTGCCATTCATTACGACGGCTCGATCATGCATCCGCCGTCGTCATCTCTCTGGGGCTGATATCATGCGGACTGTCTATATCAACGGCGACTTCCTTCCCGAGGACGAAGCCAGGGTTTCGATCTTCGACCGCGCCTTCCTGTTCGGCGACGGCATCTACGAGGTGACGTCCGTCCTCGACGGCAAGCTTGTCGATTTTCCCGGCCACATGGCACGGCTGCACCGGTCGCTGAAGGAACTGGACATGCCGTTCTCGCTGACGGATCAGGATCTTCTCGACATCCACCGCGAACTGGTGGCGCTGAACGGCATCGACGAAGGTCTCGTCTACATGCAGGTGACTCGCGGGGTGGCGGATCGCGATTTCCTGTTCCCGGCCAAGGACACGGCCAATACGGTTGTCATGTTCACGCAGAAGAAGGCGCTGACGGCCAAGCCGATCGCGGATCTGGCGATGAAGGTGATCACGGCGGAAGACCTGCGCTGGCGGCGCGCCGACATCAAGACGGTACAGCTGCTTTATCCGTCGATGGTCAAGAACATGGCGAAGAAGGCCGGCGCCGACGACGGATGGCTGGTGCGCGATGGCTTCGTGACCGAAGGCTCTTCCAACAACGCCTATATCGTGACCAAGGATGGCACGATCGTCACCCGGGACCTGTCCACCGACATCCTGCACGGCATCACCCGCCATGCGGTGCTCGAATGCGCGCGCGACCTGCAGGTGAAGGTGGAGGAGCGGCCGTTCACCGTCGAAGAGGTGAAGAATGCGAGAGAAGCCTTCATCACGTCGGCCACCAGCTTCGTCTCGCCGGTCGTGGAAATCGACGGCGCGGTGATCGGCGACGGTGTCGCCGGTCCGGTCGCGGCCAAGCTGCGCGAGATCTACATCGAGCGCAGCCGCCAGGCGGCGCAGTGACGCCGACCGATTTCTGGCAGGACATCTTCGCGCCCGGCACGTTTTCTGTCGGGCGGGCAGGTGATTGCTACGTGGCGGAACTGGATGACGGGCGGCAGATCAAGCTGCCCGTCCGTCCGCTTCCCGATGGCCGGAACGCGCTTGCCTCGCTGATCATCACCCAGGCGAGTTTTACCGTCCAGGATGCGCTTGCCGGCCGGCTGGCGGCGCTGTTGCGACCTTACGAACCGGATGTCGTTGTGGGTCTTCCGACGCTGGGGCTGACGCTTGCAGCTGCTGTCGCCCGCACGCTCGGGCATGGCCGCTACGTGGCGCTCGGCACCTCACGCAAGTTCTGGTACGAGGAGGGGCTCTCGGTTTCCCTGTCGTCGGTGACGACGCCGGACCAGCAAAAGCGGCTCTACATCGACCCGCGGATGCTGCCGCTCATCCAAAACCGAAAGGTTGTCCTGATTGACGATGTCATATCGAGCGGATCTTCCATCGCCTCCGGCCTCGCGCTCATGCGCAGCTGCGGCGTCGAGCCGGTCGCAATCGGCTGCGCCATGCTGCAGACCGACCGCTGGCGCGAACGGCTGGCCAGCCCGCCGACGGAATGGAATGGTCCCGTCGTCGGCGTCTTTCCAACGCCGATCATCGACCTTGCGACCGACTGACGTTTGAACGAATTTCGAAGAAAAAGGAATGGTGGGCGTGACAAGGATCGAACTTGTGACCCCTACGATGTCAACGTAGTGCTCTCCCGCTGAGCTACACGCCCATTCCATTTCGCGATGCTTGCCGTAAGGCAAATGCCGCTTTGCGGAGTTACCGTCGGCTGTCTTCCTGCCGGGCGTTTGCCCCGCGACGTCCGTCGGTGCGGGGCATAGACCACAAAAGGGGGGATGGCGTCAATAGGGTTTTTGGAGGAAATTCCATCTTTCGAATTTCGCCCGGAAACCCCGGCTTTTTCGCCTCAGGCGGCCACCAGCATCTTGTTGACCTCGTTGACGAGATCGCGCAGGTGGAACGGCTTGGAAAGCACCTTGGCGTCCTTCGGAGCCTTGGAATCAGGGTTCAGCGCCACGGCAGCGAAACCGGTGATGAACATCACCTTGAGGTCCGGGTCGAGCTCGGTTGCACGCCGCGCCAGTTCGATGCCGTCCATCTCCGGCATGACGATGTCGGTCAGGAGCAGCGAGAAGGGTTCTTCGCGCAGCCGGTCATAGGCACTTGCCCCGTTGTCGAAGTGCACGACGGCGTAGCCGGCCTTCTCCAGCGCTTTGACCAGGAAGCGGCGCATATCGTTATCGTCTTCGGCGAGGAGGATTTTCTGACTCATTTAGGTGACCGTCTTTTATGGGATGCACAAGAAACTAGAGCCACAAGCCTAAAGGCCTGCCGGTAAATATCCAGTGAATGCCGACGCAATCCACAGGCAAGCCGCACGAGCATAGTATGGACTTGCTGGAAAGCAACTGGCAACATGCCGTCAGCGGCAATGCGCTGGTGGCCATTGAAATATCTGGTGATTCAGCCAAGTATGTCGAATTGTGGTCGCTTCGCAACCGCAGACCCTGAGACCGAAGAGGCGAAATGGACTGGGCGAAACGTGAGAGCGACCTTTTCGAGGTCCGCGAGCCGGAAACGGTCAGGGTTCCCTTCGTGTTCAATTCCCCGCACAGCGGGCGCCACTACCCCGAGGACTTCCTGCGCCAGACGCGGCTCGACGCGCATTCGATCCGCCGCTCGGAGGATCACTTCGTCGACGAACTCTTCGCGTCCGCCACAGATCTCGGTGCGCCGCTGTTGGTGGCGCATTTTCCGCGTGCCTATCTTGATGTGAACCGGGAACCCTACGAGCTCGACCCGCGCATGTTCGAGGGCAAGCTGCCGGCCTATGCCAACATCAATTCGCTGCGGGTTGCCGGCGGTCTCGGCACCGTGCCGAAGCTGGTGGCGGAAAACATGGAAATCTACGCCCACCGGCTGCCGGTGGAAGAGGCGCTGGAACGGGTGGAGCGGGTCTACAAGCCCTATCACGCCTGCCTGCGCCGGCTGATCGCCCGGACACATGTGCATTTCGGCTTCGGCATTCTGGTCGACTGCCATTCGATGCCCGGCAATGTCCGCGTTGCCGGTTCGCCGATCCGGCCAGATTTCATCATCGGCGACCGCTACGGCACGAGCGCGGCGGCGGACCTTTCCCGCGCGGCGATCCAGATCCTCGAGGAAATGGGCTTCAGCGCGATCCGCAACAAGCCTTATGCAGGCGGGTTCATCACCGAACATTACGGACGTCCGGCGCGCGGCCTGCATGCACTGCAGATCGAGATCAATAGGGCGCTCTATATCGACGAAGTAACGCTGCAGAAAAGGCCGGAATTCCATGCCGTGGCAGCAGCCATCGGTGCCTTCATGGAAAGGCTTTCCGAGTTCGTCGACGACTTCGCCGCCGATACTGCGCTTGCCGCAGAATAAAGCGACTTCTTTACTTTAGAATTGTCGGAAATACGCCGTCTCGGCAAAAAAGAACCGCGCCTTAGGCGCGGTTAAGTCTAGGGAGGAAACACCCAAGGAGGGTATTTACAGTCGGAAGACTGTATGGAAACGTTATTTTTGCGGCGCACAAAAGTCAAGTGCCTAGCGAATGCGCGGCGATCAAAAAATGTGCATTTCGTCATTTGCCGTGAAAATGCGCGCAAACTGCGGCATTTGCATCACACCCGTTTTCGGGTAGAGCAGGAGCATCGTTCCCGCCTGCAGATGGATGTCTCATGCTTCCCAATCGCGCCTTCTTTGATCTCCTCGCGGATGCCGCCAGCAAGGAAACCCTGCCGCGCTTCAGAAGCGGCGCCGCCGTCGTCAACAAGGAGGTCGGCAGCTTCGACCCGGTGACGGAAGGCGATCGCGGCGCGGAGACGGCGATCCGCGCGCTGATCGAGCAGCATTATCCCGAGCACGGCATCCTCGGCGAGGAGCACGGCAATATCGGCCTGGACCGCGAACTCGTCTGGGTCATCGATCCCATCGACGGCACGCGGGCGTTCATTTCCGGCGTGCCGGTATGGGGAACGCTGATCGGGCTGCAGCAGAACGGACGCGCCGTCATGGGCATGGTCGACCAGCCGTTTACACGGGAGCGCTATTTCGCCGACGGCAACGCGTCCTGGTATGCCGGTCCGGACGGCACGCGCCAGATCAGGACGCGCGATTGCGGCTCGCTGTCGGACGCTATCCTGTTCACCACCTCGCCGCATCTTTTTGCAGGCGAGGACATGCCGCGATACCGGGCGGTCGAGGAGAAGGTTCGGCTGTTCCGCTACGGCACCGATTGCTATGCCTATGCGCTGCTGGCTGCAGGCTACGTCGACCTGGTGGTCGAAAACAGTCTCAAGCCCTATGACGTCGGCGCGCTCATCCCGCTGATCGAGCAGGCCGGTGGCGTCATGACGACGTGGGAAGGCGGCAGGCCGGAAAACGGTGGTCGCATCATCGCCGCCGGCAGCGCCGCGGTCCATGCGGAGGCGATGGCGCTTCTCGCCGGCTGATCAGGCCTCGGCGGCGGCCTCGGCGTCGCCGGCTTCCCGCTCTTCGGCATCCGCTCCCGGTATGAAGGCCTTGATCGCTTCCATCGCCTGGGCGCGAAAAATGTCGCGCTCCTGGAAGATTTCGTGGCGGGCGCCGGGAATGGTGATCAGGTGGCCGGCGCGGAAGTATTCCGCCAGCTTTTCGTGCGCCTCGATCGGGATCAGCCGGTCGTTGCTGCCGGCCAGCACCAGAGTGGGGATCATGATGGAGGCGAGGTGCTGGTGGCCGTGCACCTTTTTCATCGTCTTCGTCGCCTCGTAGATCCAGCGCGCCGTCGGCGGCCCGACCGCCAGCTCAGGATAAAGTTTCGTGATCTGCCGGCTGCGTGCAAACCGCGCCGGATCCGACGTCAGCACGTTACCGTCGAACGGCGGTTCACCAGCATCGGCGGTCAGCCTGCAGTCGCCAAGGCCAAGCATGGAAAATGCGCCGGCGATCCGGCCGATGGTGCCCTGCGACATGCCGTTGCGGCGAAGCGCAACGAAGGGCGAGGCGACGACGATGCGCTCGATGCGGTTGGCAAGCCTCGGCGCGGCCGACAGCGTGATCAGTCCGCCGGTCGAATGGGCGATGAGATAGAAGGGCAGGCGGGTATCGGGCAGCACCACCTTCTGCAGAAAGGTTTCCAGGTCTTCCTCATAGTCGGCGAAGCGCCCGACGTGCCCCTTGCGCGGATCGGGCAGAAGGCGCTCGGAGCCTCCCTGGCCGCGAAGGTCGAAGGTCGCCACCCAGAAGCCGTGCTGGTTCAGGTCCCGGATGGTTTCGAAGTATTTTTCGATGCTTTCGTTGCGGCCCTGGACAATGATGATGGTGCCGCGGGCGAGGCTGCGCTCGGTGCGGAAGATCGCATAGCGCAGTGCCACACCATCGCGTCCGGTGAAGAAACCCGCCGTGTAGTTGCGCGGCGGCGGATTGTCGGCGCTCAGGCGCAGATTGGCTTCCATCATCAGTCTGATCCGGTGCGTCGGGAATTGAACGGAGCACCCATGAGTAGGCGCAAGCCCCGGCGCTCGTCAAAGAAAAAAGACCGGCCCGTCCAGTTACGCGCGACGAGCCGGCCAAGATAGGCTGAGGCGGGCGGGACGTTTTGCCCCAGCCGCCGGACGCATTCGGTCCGACGGTCTCCTTCATATTAAGTTCAAGCTGAATTTGGGTGGAACCGGCCGTTCACCCGAGGTTCAGGTTTGCGGCTCGCGCGCGGCTCTTGAATTCGAAATCGGCAATTCCCATCTCGTTTCTGCGGGCGCCGCTCAAAGTCAATGGGTCCGCAAAGTGCTTCGGTTTCGCCAGAACGGGACGCCGAAGATAAAAGCAACCGCACATCGTCGCTTCATGAAGGAGGACACCATGCGTCAATTTGATTTCTCCCCCCTCTATCGTTCCACCGTCGGCTTCGACCGTCTGTTCAACCTGCTCGACGGCGTCGGCCAGCCCGAACAGGCTCCCGCCTATCCGCCCTACAACATCGAGCGGACCGGCGAGAACAATTACCGCATCACGATGGCCGTCGCCGGCTTCGACGAAACCGAGCTTTCGATCGAATCCCATGCCCAGGTGCTGATCGTGAAGGGTGAAAAGGCCCAGGAGCTCGAAGACGGAAACGAGTACCTCTACCGCGGCATCGCCAAGCGTGCTTTCGAGCGCCGCTTCCAGCTTGCCGACCATGTGGAGGTCCAGTCCGCTTCGCTCAAGAACGGGCTCCTGCACATCGACCTTCTGCGCAACATTCCGGAGGCCATGAAGCCGCGCCGGATCGCGATCGACGCGAGCGCTGCGAACCAGCAGAAGGCCATCGAGGCACAGGCCAACGCCGCCTGACGCGCGAGCCTGACAATGCCTTGAACATGGAACGGCACCCCGATCGGGGTGCCGTTTTTCGTTGGTGGGACCGTGCCCGGCTTGCTACGCGGCAATAGCTGCAACCGGCCGGCAGCGATGCCAGAGCAGGGCGTCGAGCGACACCAGGCCGGCTCCCTTGATGGCGAGATAGGCAAGCGGGAAGACCCAGAGCAGCCGCTGGTCGGCAATCACGCTGTCGGGAAAGCGGTCGAAGAGCGCGCCGATCGTTTCGGCATCGACCATGTGCAGGGTAATGTCGACGAGGGTCTGCACGGCGATGAAGCCGATCATACCCAGTGCCGCGGCGCGGGTGAACAGCCCTGCAACGATCAGGGCCGGCAGGACGAATTCGGCATAAGTGCCGAGATGGACGATCAGGCCCCAGGGTAGGAAGCCGATGGCGTCCACATCGCCGCCGGCGGCATCCACCGCCTGCGGGACGATCTGGTAGTAGGCGCCGGCGGACAGGCGCACGAGCCCGAGCAGTCCGTCACCGACCTTGGTCAGCGCCGAGTTCAGGAAATAGAGGTAGAGGACGGCCAGGAAGACCAGCCGGGCGGCAAGTCCCAGGAACCAGCCGTCCAATGCTCGCTCGATGGAGGAAAAGATATCGGCATAGAGCCTTGTCAGCGTTTGCAGGATTGTCATTTCATGGCCCCCCAGGTCCGTCCGGCTCTCAGCCGGTAGTGCATTTTGTAAAGACGCCGGCCTCCAGCGTGCCGGCGATCGTGCCGGACAGATCGAGTTCCGGATTTTCTGTCATCGCCACCGTGGCCGCATCGCCAAGCGTCCGCCCCGCGGCCAGCGCTTCGAGGAAGCTTGCCGCACCTTTTGGAAGGTGACGCAGCTCGACGTCGAAGCCGGGTCTGGTGATCAGTCCGTCCTCGGCCTTTGTCGGGTCGAGATCGGCAAGCGTCTGCCCGGAGCGATCGCGCGAGACAATGGAAACGGCGGCGTGCGACGCGCGGAAAATCCGCGTCGCCGGATGAACGGTGAAGCGCAGGTCCGCGATTTGTTCGGGCGGAAAGGCGGAGAGGGCCGCCGGATCAAGCGGCGAGGCATCGGCCGCGTGAAACGCATCCAGCCAAAGACGTTCCAGCCGGGCGACATCCGGCAGGAAGGTCAGATGCCTTGCCGGCTCGAAGTCTGCGACGAAATCGGCGAAGTTTCCGCCATACTCGAAGATCAAACGTGACTGCGGCGGATGCTCCTGGACATAGATCCGGGCCATGGCGCGAAAATAGTCTTCGCCGACCAGCCGCTGGACGGTCGGGAAAATGTCGGCCAGCGCGTTTACAAGGCTGACGGAGACGTTGTTGCGGTAGACCGAAAAGCGCTTCGTCGCCTGCTTGCCGGCCGGGCCGACGACGCCGTCGGGCAAAGGCCGGTCGGGATCGAACAGCGCGCCGGAAAAGGCCGCGGCGAGCCTTGTCGTGGCGGTCTCAGCCATGCCGGGCTCCCATGAGGTAATTGCCGGCGTGGCCGTCCAGAATGGCCTCCGCCAGCAGCGCTTCCCGTTTCAACACGTCCCATTCGGGCACGTCATTGTCCCATTCGATGAGCGTCGGCAGCGGCCCGGTCTGGCCGATGACGATGTCATAAAGAGACCAGACGGCTTCATCGACCGGGCGGTCGTGGGCGTCGATCAGCAGCCTGTCGCCTTCGTCGTCGGTGTCTTCGGCGTGTCCGGCGAGGTGAATTTCCTCGACGAGATCCAGCGGGAAGTCGGAGAGGTATCGGAGCGGTTTGAAATCGTGATTGGTTGCCGACACGTAGACGTTGTTGATGTCCAGCAGCAGGCCGCAGCCGGTGCGCGCCGCGATCTCGCGGATGAAATCCGTCTCGCTCATCGTCGACTGGTTGAAGGCCACATAGGTCGACGGATTTTCGAGCAGCATCTTGCGGCCGAGCGCATCCTGGACCTGGTCGATGTGTTCGACGACACGGTTCAGGGTGTCACGGTTATAGGGGACGGGCAAAAGGTCGTTGAAGAAGGTCGTGTCGTGCGTTGACCAGGCGAGATGCTCTGAGACGAGTGCGGGCTGGTAGCGCTCAACGACGGCCTTCAGTCGGGCGAGGTGGTCCGGATCGAGGCCCTGCGGGGAGCCGATCGACAGGCCGACGCCATGGATGGAAAGGGGGAACTGCCCGCGCATCGTGGTCAGGATGCGGTGCGGGTGGCCGCCGGCGCCCATGTAATTTTCCGCATGCACTTCCAGAAAGCCGATCCGGTAGTCGTCGGCGAGGATCTGATCGGCGTGGGTGGTCTTGAAGCCGGCACCGGCGCGGCGCGGCATGGTGAAGGCCGGAAAGCCGGTCGCAGTGAACTCGGACTGGAGTTTTGTTGCAGTCATGACGGCTCTCCCGGGTTGGTATTCTAGGGCGCATCGGGCCGGTTGGCCCGATGCGCCGTCCTAGCCGATCAAGCCTTGGGAACGTCGCGCTCGAGCGCAGTCAGCGAACCCATGCGGTCGCCGGGCAGCATCATGGTCGTGCAGCTGCCGGCTTCGACGTATTTCCAGGAGTTGCCCTGGTAGTCGACCTTGGAGGTGCCGGCGCAGGTCGTGCCCGGACCGGCGGCGCAGTCGTTCTGGCCGGCCATGGCGACGCCGAAGCACTTTTCCTTCTCGGCGGCCTGTGCGCCGGTGGCGGACAGGGCGGCAAGGCCGGTGACTGCGAGAGCAACGGCGCCGGCGAGAGCGGATGCATTGAAGGCGGTCTTGGTGGTCATTGTATTCTCCTCTGGAAATTGAAATCCGCATCTTCTCGTTGCGGACCGGTTCGTTCGTTCCGGTGAGGAGACACTCCCAAATGCCGCGATCAATTGGAAATCAATGGCGCGTTATTCAACGTCACTCTGGCGTGAGACTTTTTTGCGCATTTCTGACGGGTGCGTGATGGGGCGGTGATCAGGCAGGCATAGCAATGGCGCCAGATACCGATGCCAAAAGAAAAGCCGGCGCGGATATCCGGCCGGCATTCTGGATCGCGATATGGAGTCGCCTGTCAGGCGATCAGGTCGACAAAATGGCCGACATCCTCCTCGCTGGTCGCAAAGCTGGTGACGAGGCGGATCAGTCGCTGGTTGTCCTTCAGCATGTAGGGCTCGTCGACGGGGACCGGCCAGTCATAGAACTTCGCGCCGGCTTGCTCGGCCTTTTTCGCAACGCTCTCGTCGATGACGGCGAAGACCTCGTTCGATTGCGTCGGCCATGCCTGGTGTCCATGGGGGCTCTTGTCCAGTCCGTCGCGCAGCTGATCCGCCATGGCATTGGCGTGACCTGCAAGCTCCAGCCACAGGTCGTCCTTGAGGTAGGCGTCGAACTGGGCTGCGATGAAGCGGGTCTTGGAGAAGAGCTGTGCGCCGCGCTTGCGAATGAAGGGCAGGTCGCGCGCCATGTCGGGCTTGAAGAAGACCAGCGCCTCCGCACACCAGCAACCATTCTTGGTGGCGCCGAAGGACAGCACGTCGACGCCGCGCTTCCAGGTCATTTCGGCCGGGGTGGCTCCGAGCGCGACGAGCGCATTGGCGAAACGGGCTCCGTCCATATGAAGCGGCAGTCCGTGTTCGGCGGCGATGGCGGAAATCGTCTCTATTTCCTGCAGACTGTAAATGGTGCCGGCCTCAGTCGCCTGGGTGATGGTGACGGCCTGGGCGCGACCCTGATGTACGGCGTCCTGCGGAAAGCGGCGGATGGCGGCTTGCAGGCGTGCCGGGTCGATCTTGCCTTCGGGGCCGGGGACGGTGAACAGGCGCGATGCATTGGCGAAGAATTCCGGTGCGCCGCATTCGTCTGCCACCACGTGGGCGTCGGAATGGCAGAAGGTAACGCCGCCGGCCTTCTCTATGCTGGCGAGCGCGAGCGAGTTGGCGGCCGTCCCGGTGCCGACGAAGAAGACGGCGACCTCCTTCTCGAAGATTTCGTTGAACGTCTTTTCGACGTGACGGTCGAGGTCGCTCGTGCCGTAAGCGGCTGCGAAGCGGCCGGATTCCTTGAACAGGCGTTCGCTGATGGCGGGATGGGCGCCGGCCCAGTTGTCGGAGGCAAAGAACATGAAGGTGGGTCTCTCTGATGGTGGATCGTCGGCTTGCGGATATGTCAGGGAAGCGTCACGGTCTTGAGCCTTCGGTATACGCCATGTGACCACGGTTTCAATCCCGGCACAGCTGCCGTCATTTTCGATGCAGATTTGCCATTGCGCAGAAGATGGCGTTGACGGAAGCTTGTTTCAGAAATGTCAGCATTCGAGAAAGCTTCGACCGCCAGAGCCTGCAGAATTTATTTCGAGGCTCTTGCGAAAAGCCCGGCTTTCTGTCATAGATTTATCGAAATTAGGTCAGCTTTGTTGTCCTAATTTCAGCCTTGCGGCAAAAATATCGCCAAGGGGCCTGACCATACCGGCCGAAAACGCTATAGTCCTGACGATTGATCGGCGCCGACAACGGCACGCCTTCAGGGCCATTGTTTAAGAGAGCGGCCGCAGGCTCATTGGATACCGTCCCGACAGAGGATGGCTGCAGCTGGCTTCAAATGAATATTGCAAAGAGCCTGTAGACCCGGTTTTCCGGTGACCAGCACCCAACAGAACGCCCGGATTTGCGGGCCGGCAGGAGGAATGACGATGACGAAGATGACGCCATCAGCGGCCATGGCACGCCAGGCGGCCGGTTCGACAGCCATCCGGACCGTTATGCGTGAAGCGGCGCGCGGTCTTCCGCCGAAGCAGGGTCTCTACGATCCGATCAACGAGCATGACGCCTGCGGCGTCGGTTTCGTCGCCCATATGAAGGGCCAGAAGTCGCATCAGGTCGTCAAGGACGGCCTGTTCATGCTGGAAAACCTGACGCATCGCGGCGCTGTTGGTGCCGATCCGCTGATGGGCGATGGCGCGGGCATTCTCGTGCAGATCCCCGACCGTTTCTTCCGTGAGGAAATGGCGGCGCAGGGCGTGGCCCTGCCGAAGGCGGGCGAATATGCGGTCGGCTACTGTTTCATGCCGCAGGACGAAGAGCTTGCGGCACACTTCAAGGACATCATCACCGAAGTCGTTGCCGAGGAAGGCCAGGTCCTGCTCGGCTTCCGCGACGTGCCGGTTGACAACGCGTCGCTCTCCAAGGCGCCTGACATTGCCGCGACCGAGCCGCGCCACGTGCAGGTCTTCATCGGCGCCGGCGAGGATTGCACCGCCAACATCGAATTCGAGCGCAAGCTGTTCATCCTGCGCAAGGTCATCTCCAACCGTATCTATGCGGAAGAGGCGGGCCGCGACCTCGGCTTCTACTTCGTGTCCCTGTCGACCTCGACGGTCGTCTACAAGGGCATGTTCCTGGCCTACCAGGTCGGCGCCTACTACAAGGACCTGAACGATCCGCGCTTCGAAAGCGCCGTCGCCCTCGTCCACCAGCGTTTCTCGACCAACACCTTCCCGTCCTGGAAGCTGGCGCACCCCTATCGCATGGTCGCCCATAACGGCGAAATCAACACGCTGCGCGGCAACGTCAACTGGATGGCCGCCCGCCAGGCGTCCGTGTCCTCGCCGCTCTTCGGCGACGACATCTCCAAGCTCTGGCCGATCTCCTATGAAGGCCAGTCGGATACCGCCTGCTTCGACAACGCGCTCGAGTTCCTCGTGCGCGGCGGCTACTCCATGGCCCATGCGGTGATGATGCTGATCCCGGAAGCCTGGGCCGGCAACCAGCTGATGGGCGAAGAGCGCAAGGCATTCTACGAATACCATGCCGCCCTGATGGAGCCGTGGGACGGGCCTGCCGCCGTCGCCTTCACCGATGGCCGCCAGATCGGCGCGACGCTCGACCGTAACGGCCTGCGTCCGGCCCGCTATATCGTCACCAGCGACGACCGCGTCATCATGGCGTCGGAAGCCGGCGTGCTGCCGGTCAAGGAAGAGGACATCATCCAGAAGTGGCGCCTGCAGCCGGGCAAGATGCTGCTGATCGACATGGAAAAGGGCCGCATCGTTTCCGACGAGGAAATGAAGACGGAGCTTGCCTCCAGGCATCCCTACCAGAAGTGGCTGAGCCAGACGCAGCTGATCCTCGAGGATCTGAAGCCGGTGGAGCCGCGCGCGCTGCGCCGCGACGTGTCGCTGCTCGATCGCCAGCAGGCCTTCGGCTATACATCCGAAGACACCAAGATCCTGATGTCGCCGATGGCCACCACCGGCCAGGAAGCGATCGGCTCGATGGGCACCGACACGCCGATCTCGGCCATGTCGTCGAAGTCGAAGCTGCTCTACACCTATTTCAAGCAGAACTTCGCCCAGGTCACCAACCCGCCGATCGACCCGATCCGCGAGGAGCTGGTGATGAGCCTCGTTTCCTTCATCGGTCCGCGTCCGAACATTCTCGACCACGAGGGTGCGGCCAAGGCGAAGCGTCTCGAAGTGCGCCAGCCGATCCTGACGAACGGCGACCTCGAGAAGATCCGCTCGATCGGTCACACCGAGGACCGTTTCGACACCAAGACGCTGGACTTCACCTATGATGCCGAGCGTGGCGCCGAAGGCATGCCGGAAATGCTGGAGCGCCTCTGCGAGCGCGCCGAAGCGGCCGTTCGCGGCGGCTACAACATCATCGTGCTCTCCGACCGTCAGATCGGCCCGGACCGCATCGCCATCCCGGCGCTGCTGGCCACCGCCGCCGTGCATCACCACCTGATCCGCAAGGGGCTTCGCACTTCGGTCGGTCTCGTGGTCGAAACCGGCGAACCGCGCGAAGTACATCATTTCTGCTGTCTCGCCGGTTACGGCGCCGAGGCGATCAACCCGTATCTCGCCTTCGACACGCTGCTCGACATGCATGCGCGCGGCGAGTTCCCGAAGGAAGTCGATGCCAGCGAAGTCGTCTATCGCTACATCAAGGCGATCGGCAAGGGCATCCTGAAGGTCATGTCCAAGATGGGCATCTCGACCTACCAGTCCTATTGCGGCGCGCAGATCTTCGACGCCGTCGGCCTTTCCAAGGCGCTGGTGGACCAGTACTTCTTCGGCACCGCGACGACCATCGAAGGCATCGGCCTTGAGGAAATCGCCCGCGAAACCGCCGATCGCCACTCCGCGGCCTTCGGTCGTGACCCGGTTCTCGCCGGCACGCTCGACGTCGGCGGCGAATATGCCTTCCGCATGCGCGGCGAAAGCCACGCATGGTCGCCGGATGCGGTCGCCGAACTGCAGCACGCCGTGCGCGGCAATGCCCAGGATCGCTACAAGGCGTTCGCCGACATGGTGAACGGCGAGGCGCTGCGCATGAACGCCATTCGCGGCCTGTTCAAGATCAAGGACGCCGCGGCGCTCGGCCGTACGCCTGTGTCGATCGACGAGGTCGAGCCGGCGACGGAAATCGTCAAGCGCTTCTCGACGGGGGCCATGTCCTTCGGCTCGATTTCGCGCGAGGCGCACACCACGCTCGCCATCGCCATGAACCGGATCGGCGGCAAGTCGAATACCGGTGAGGGCGGCGAGGAAGCCGACCGCTACATGCCGCTGTTCGACGGCTCGAAGAACCCGGAACGCTCCGCGATCAAGCAGATCGCCTCGGGCCGCTTCGGGGTGACGACCGAATACCTGGTCAACGCCGACATGCTGCAGATCAAGGTCGCGCAGGGCGCCAAGCCCGGCGAAGGCGGTCAGCTGCCCGGCCACAAGGTGGATGCGACGATCGCCAAGACCCGTCACTCGACGCCGGGCGTCGGCCTGATCTCGCCGCCGCCGCACCACGACATCTATTCGATCGAGGATCTGGCGCAGCTGATCTACGACCTGAAGAACGTCAACCCCGAGGCCGACGTCTCGGTCAAGCTCGTCTCGGAAGTCGGCGTCGGCACGGTTGCCGCCGGCGTGGCCAAGGCGCGCGCCGACCACATCACCATCTCCGGCTATGACGGCGGTACCGGCGCTTCGCCGCTGACCTCGCTCAAGCATGCCGGCAGCCCGTGGGAAATCGGCCTTGCCGAAACCCAGCAGACGCTGGTGCTGAACGGCCTGCGCTCGCGCATCGCCCTGCAGGTCGACGGTGGTCTGAAGACCGGTCGCGATGTCATCATCGGCGCGCTTCTCGGCGCCGACGAATTCGGCTTCTCGACCGCGCCGCTGATCGCTGCCGGCTGCATCATGATGCGCAAGTGCCACCTGAACACCTGCCCGGTCGGCGTCGCGACCCAGGATCCTGTCCTGCGCAAGCGGTTCAAGGGCGCGCCGGAGCACGTCGTCAACTACTTCTTCTTCATTGCCGAGGAAGTACGTGAGATCCTGGCGTCGATGGGCTACACGAAGCTCAACGACATCATCGGCGAATCCGGTCTCCTCGAAAAGGAAACCATGCTCGACTACTGGAAGACCCAGGGGCTCGATTTCTCCCGCATCTTCCACAAGGTCGATGCGCCGAAGGAGGCGACCCACTGGACCTCGCGCCAGCATCATCCGATCGATGACATTCTCGACCGCAAGCTGATCGAGAAGGCCATGCCGGCGCTGGAACGCAAGGAACCGGTCGCCTTCGAAATGCCGATCCGCAACGTCGACCGGTCGGCCGGCGCGATGCTGTCGGGCGAGCTGGCCAAGCGCTGGAACCACAAGGGCCTGAAGGACGACACGATCAACGTGACGCTGCGCGGCACGGCCGGCCAGTCGTTCGGCGCGTTCCTGGCTCGCGGCATCACCTTCGACCTGATCGGTGACGGCAACGACTATGTCGGCAAGGGCCTGTCGGGTGGCCGCATCATCGTCCGTCCGCCGGAAAACACGAGGATCGTTCCGGAACAGTCGATCATCGTTGGCAACACCGTGCTCTACGGCGCGATCGAGGGCGAATGCTACTTCCGTGGCGTCGCCGGCGAGCGTTTCGCGGTGCGTAACTCCGGCGCCGTCGCCGTCGTCGAAGGCGTGGGCGATCACGGCTGCGAATACATGACGGGCGGCGTCGTCGTCGTCATCGGCGAAACGGGGCGCAACTTCGCGGCCGGCATGTCCGGCGGCGTGGCCTATGTTCTCGACGAAGCCGGTGATTTCTCGGCCCGCTGCAACATGGCGATGGTCGAGCTGGAGCCGGTTCCGGAAGAAGAC